>SCQF01000084.1 GCA_004321905.1 Verrucomicrobiota bacterium
GTTCCGGGCCTGGACGTTGCCCGGATCCTTGCGGAGGATGGACTGGTATTCGCGGGTGGCGTCCTCGTAGCGCCCCTCGGAGAACGCATGATTGGCGCGGTGCAGGCTGCACCCCAGGCCGGCCACCAGCAGAGAGGCCACCAGCAGCGTTTGAGCCATCTTCGGCGATGGGAATCGGAGGTATCGGTTCAGCAGCATGGGGCCATCCAGATTAGTCGTTGAGGTCTGTGAATGAATTCAAGTTGAGTGAGCATTAAAATTCGTTGGTCACCTGGGAACCTGCGCTCGAGGATCCGGCATAGTCGCGCACTTGCAGGACCATCTTCATGTCCGGGTACTTGGTGTTCTGGAATTCGGCCTGGGCTTCCCCCAGCTTCACGAGCTTCCAGTTGGTGTTTTCCATGTGGCCGATCTGGAAGGTAAAGGGCTCCTCGCCTTTGAAGAAGGCGCCGATGATGCCGGCTGATTTCGACTCCAGGAAGCCGATGTAGCGCAGGGCCTGGGGCCGCGTGGCGAACATGGATTCCCAGGCGGCTTTCTTGGCTAGGGCTTCCAACTCTGCAGGTGTGGGAGGGTCAGGCTCCTTTGGTTTAGGTAGGGGCTCGAATTTTGGTGGTAGTCCTTCAAAAAGAAAAAGGTCCCGGTGCATTTTGGTTTCGTTGGGCAGTTCGCCGGCCATGTCCAGCTTGGCGAGGTCAGGGAGTTTTTGCAGCGCCGCTATCTGCCGGTCATCCAGCCCCGCGGCTTGCATGGAGCCCACGCGGCCCGGCCCCGCCTTCTTTTTCGGCGCGCTGGGCCAGAGCCAGACCAGGACGATCACGAAGAGCACCAGCATGCCCTGGGTGCGGCGATTGGTCTTCAGCTCCTGGAGCAGGGCCTTCACATCCAGGCTCTTGGAGGGGGAGCCGTTGCTCATGCTTCCTCCTGTCCGGCTTCGGATTTGGGAGCGACCCCGGAATGCCTGAAGGCCCGCAGGCTCACGCTCAAGCGGGCGCCCTCGGGGCTTTCCTCCAGCCGCGCGGAACCCACGGCGAAGGGCAGGCCGCTGCCTTCGATGGCCAGCATGAAGGGCTTCATGGCGTTGTAGACGCCCAGCACCGTGAACTCCACGTCAAGGGATTCCAGGTCGGTGCCCTTGGCCCCTTCGCGGCTTGGCAGGCCGTACTTGACGGTCTGCAGGCGCACGCCGTTCTCCCTGGCCTTCTCGTAGAGGATCTTGCTGAGCTCCCATTGGAGCTGGCCCACATTGCCCGAGGGCATCTTCTTCTCGAGTTCTTCAAGATGTTTCTGGTCCAGGCTCAAGCGGTCCACCAATTGCTGCCGTTCTCCCAACTGCTGGATCT
>SCQF01000074.1 GCA_004321905.1 Verrucomicrobiota bacterium
GCGCACTTGGTTAAAAGCCAGACTGCCTGACTACATGGTCCCCAGCCATTTTGTTGTGCTTGACAGTTTGCCGTTAACGCCTAACGGCAAAATCGATCGTAAAGCCTTACCGGCGCCTGAATTTAAACAAACAACAGGATTTAACGGTCTTGCCACGCCCAGCGAAGACTTGTTGGCGGCTTTATGGGCGGGCATCCTCAAACGCGAGGCTATTAGCCGATATGACAACTTCTTTGATCTGGGCGGACATTCCTTACTGGCGACACAGCTGATCGCCCGCATTCGGGAGAGTTTCCAGGTTGAATTACCGATACGGGCCGTGTTTGAACATCCTGAATTATCGAGTTTGGCGACAGCTATTGAAGCGGCTGCGGGCAGTATCCGTCTGCCTGCCATCGAGCCGCAAGCAGCCGATGCAGCCAAAGTATTATCATTCGCTCAGCAACGGCTGTGGTTTTTAAACCAGTTTGAAGGCAATAACAGTGCAACTTATAACATGCCGGCCGCACTGCGTTTATCAGGCCGGTTGAATGTAGCGGCTTTACAACTTAGCTTGCAATGGCTGGTGGAGCGTCATAGCAGTTTGCGCAGCTATTTCCCGAATCTTTCCGGTCAGGCGCAAGTACAAAGCCGGGATCTTGACACAATCTTGCAAATTCACGATTTATGTCGGCTGGCAAGCGATGAGCAAACTCACGAAGTTCAAAGTTTAGCTTTGAGTCATGCCATTGCGCCTTTTGATTTAGGGCTGGGGCCTTTATTTAAAGCCGATGTATTACTGCTTGATGACAACAACGCGGTGCTGTTGCTGAACATGCACCATATCATCAGCGATGGTTGGTCAATAGGCGTATTTATGCGTGATTGGCAACACGCTTATAGCGCTTTTGCCAAAGGCCAAACACCCAGTTTGCCGGAGCTGTCTATCCAATACAGCGACTATGCGGCTTGGCAACGGCAATGGTTCCAGGGCGAAGTATTGGAACGGCAAATCGATTATTGGACCAGGCAACTTAAAGGCCTGCCCGAATTGCTGGAACTGCCCGCCGATAAATCACGCCCGCAGCAGCAGAGTTATCAAGGCGCGCATTACTCATATAGCTTGCCTGCAACACTCAGCCAGGCTGTAACCGGGTTAAGCCGAGAACAGGGCGCGACCGTGTTCATGACCTTGATTGCCGCGTTTAATGTGTTGTTGTCCCGCTACAGCCGCCAAGAGGATATTTGCATCGGCAGCCCGATTGCCAACCGCACCCATGCCAATACCGAAGATGTGATCGGTTTTTTTGTCAATACCCTGGTACTGCGCAGCCAAGTTGAGCCGCAACAAAGTTTCGTCAACTTGCTACAGGCCACCCGACAAACCTGTCTGGAGGCTTACGCCCATCAGGATGTTCCGTTTGAAATGCTGGTCGATAAACTGCAACCCAGCCGTAGCCTGAGTCATAGCCCGTTATTCCAGGTAATGTTTGTATTACAGAATAACGAAATGGCCGAATTGGCTTTACCCGATATGGATATCAGCTTTTTGGGAACGGAGTACCCGATCGCCAAATTCGACCTGACCTTAAGCGTTGCGGAACAGAATGGGCGGCTGCATTGCTCGTGGGAATACGCCACCGACTTGTTTAAAGGCGCAACCATTGAGCGCATGGCAAAGCATTTTGAAGTCTTGCTCAGCGCCATCACCCGCAATCCACAACAGGCTGTCGGCGAGCTACAGATGCTGACCGAACAGGACATTCTGCACTTACAGGCCTGGAACAACACCGCAACGGATTACCCGAAAAACCAAACCCTTGTCGATTTGTTTGAGAGCCAAGCGGCAACAAGGCCGGATAATATCGCCGTAGTCATTGAAGATCAGTCCTTAAGTTATCGGCAGCTTAACGATAAGGCCAACCAACTGGCGCACCATCTACTGGATTTAAAAACAGGGGAGGGGACGGCGTTATTAACCGGTAACCCGTTAATAGCCATTGCCGTTGAGCGCTCGCTGGACATGATGATCGGCTTGTTGGCCATCCTCAAAGCAGGCGGGGCCTACCTGCCGATAGACCCGGCTTATCCACCGGCCCGTATTCGTCAGATGCTGGATGACAGTCGGGCAGTGTTGTTATTGGCCCAAAACCGCTCACCAGCACAGTCGGCATTAGAGGGATTGGCGCATGATTGCGTGCTGCTGTGTTTCGATGAAACGGATGTGACCGGCCAGCCTGTTGAAAATTTACCGGTAACATGCAGCGCGGAAGAGTTGGCTTATGTGATTTATACCTCGGGATCGACAGGCCAACCCAAGGGTGTGATGGTTAAACAGTGCAACCTGTTTAATTCAACACAGGCAAGGCAGGCCTATTACCAAAGCGATGCCGAAACCCGGCTGTTATTACTGCCTTCATTTGCATTCGATGCCTTTGCTGCGGGGGCTTTCTTAATCCTAAGCCATGGTGGAAGCCTCCATTTAAGCCAGCATACCAGCGATATTGACAAACTGGCGGCAATAATAACTGACCATAAAATCAGTCATTTAATTTGCACACCCTCACACTATCAGGAAATTCTGCAGCAAAAGGGCGAATTGCTCGATAGTTTGCACAGTGTAATTCTTGGAGGGGAGGTTGCATCTCATGCCTTGTTGCAACAACATTTTACAAAAAAACCTCAAACGGCCTTGTTTAACGAATACGGTCCAACGGAAGCCACTATCTGGACTAGCGTTTTCCGCTATCAAACCAGCGACGACGCCAGCAACATTATCGGCAAACCTATCGCCAACACCCGTATCTACATCCTGGATGCCTTGCATCAACCCCAAGCACCCGGTATTGCAGGCGAACTTTGCATAGCGGGCGCCGGTTTGGCGTCCGGCTACCTTAACCGTCCAGAACTCACTGCCGAAAAATTCATCGAAGTCGAACTGTTCGGCAAAACCGAACGCATTTACAAAACCGGCGATTTGGCAAGGTGGCTGCCCGACGGCAATCTCGAATTTCTGGGCCGTATCGACCGGCAAATCAAATTGCGCGGTTTTCGCATTGAATTGGGTGAAATTGAAGCCGTGCTCAGCCAATATCCAAACATTAAGGAGGCCGTGGTCAATCTGCACGAAGCGGATGGTAATAAACGCCTGGTCGCTTACATTACAGCGGACAACGGGAAGGCTGAGGATGACCTGATAAGCGAACTGCGTAGCCGGCTCAAAACCCGTCTGCCGGATTACATGATTCCGGCAATTTTTATGTTATTGGACTCGCTGCCGTTAACGCCTAACGGCAAAATTGACCGTAAAGCGCTGCCTGCCCCTGAATTGAATCTGGGTGATACTTACGAAGCCCCGCGCAGCGACATTGAACAACAACTCGCCCGCATCTGGAGCGGCTTGTTAAAACAGGATGGCATCGGTATCCATCAGAACTTTTTCGAACTGGGCGGCGATTCCATTCTCAGCATTCAAGTTGTTGCCCGCGCCCGGCAGCATGGTTTGCAACTGACCCCGAAAGACCTGTTTGAACATCAGACCATTGCCGAGTTAGCCGCAGCGGTGGGCTTTGGCGTTGCGAGCGATGCCGAGCAAGACTTAATCACCGGGAATGTTCCGCTGACACCGATACAGCATTGGTTTTTCGCTCAGGAGTTGCCCGAATACCAGCATTTCAACCAATCCATTTTGTTAAATGCACCTGTTGATTTAAATGCCGAAGCGTTACGCCTGGCTTTTGCCAGCGTGCTTTCCCATCACGATGCCTTACGTTTGCGTTTTCGGCGGCAGGATGGCGGCTGGCAACAGTCGCTTGCGCCGGAAGAGACGGCAATTCCGTTCACTATTGAAGAACTTGGCGATAGTAATGACTTGCCGGAATTAACCCTGAATTACCAAAAAAGCCTGAATTTGCAAGAGGGGCCAATCACACGTTTGGTTTTCATTAAACTGCCCAACACTGCACGCTTGTTTTGGTGTATTCACCATCTGGCGGTGGACGGAGTTTCTTGGCGGATTTTGCAGGAAGACTTGCACACGGCCTATCGGCAATATCTGGCCGGGCAAACTATCCGTTTACCCGCTAAAACCAGCAGCTTCAAGGCGTGGTCCGAACGCTTGACAAGCTATGCGCACAGTGACGGGCCAGTCGCAGAATTAAAGGTCTGGGAAGCTTTGCCCGATTTATCGCTGCCCGTAGATAATCCGGCCGGGGCCAACCTTCTGGATTCTCAGCAAAATGTTACGATCAGCTTTGATACGGAAGAAACTCATGCCCTGTTGCGAGAAGTTCCCAGCGCCTACAACACCCGTATCAACGATGTATTGCTGACGGCTTTGGCCTTGACTTTAACGGAGTGGACAGGAAACCTTGAACAGCTGGTCGATTTGGAAGGTCATGGTCGTGCGGCCTTATTCGATGACATTGATTTATCACGCACCGTGGGCTGGTTTACAAGCCTTCATCCCATTGTCTTAAGCTTGCCCGACAAGCACTCGTCTGATTTGGGCGCGAGCCTTAAGGCCGTTAAGGAACAACTGCGTACTATCCCTAATGAGGGCATAGGTTATGGCTTGTTGAGCGAGTTGGGAGGACATAAGCTCGCCAAAGGCGATATTCTGTTCAACTATCTGGGCCGGTTTGAGCAAGACATGGACGCGGGTTTATTCCGCATGGCCAATGAAACAACCGGCAGCGATATAAACCTCAAAGGCCGACGGGAACACCTGATTGACATCAATGGCGCGGTGAGTCAAGACCAGCTCAGTTTAAACTGGAGTTATAGCGCCGATTGCTACCGAACGGAGACCATCGAGCGCTTGGCGCTTAGCTATAAAAATCACCTGAGACAGTTAATCCGGCATTGCCGACAAGGAAGGCAAGGCGCGACACCGTCAGACTTTCCGTTGGCGGCTGTGAGCCAAACCACCCTGGACAAACTTTATCGACATTATCCCGATTTGCAAGACCTGTATCCGCTCAGTCCGATACAGCAAGGCATGTTGTTCCAAACACTCTATGAACCCGAATCCGGCGTGTATTTTGAGCAGCTGCGGCTGACCTTGAGCAATCTCAAGCCAGACGCGTTTAAACAAGCCTGGCAACAGCAACTGGAGCGTCACCCGGTTTTACGCAGCGCTTTTTTGACCGAACACAGTCCGGTGTTGCAAGTGGTTTCGGCACAGGTTCCGTTGCATTGGCAGGAACACGATTGGCGTGATTTATCCGAAGCAACCCGGCAATCCCAACTCAATACCTTATTGGAGCGGGAAAGAAGCCGGGGTTTTAATTTGAGCCAAGCTCCCTTAATCCGCTTCGATTTGATTCGTTTGGATGAGCGGCGTTATGAATTTATCCAGCATTCCCATCATATTTTGATGGATGGCTGGTGCTTGCCCATTATGATGGCCGAGGTTAGGGACAGCTATTTGGCGATTCAACAAGGGCGAACACCAACTGTATCTACGGTTCGTCCTTTCAGGGATTACATTGCCTGGTTGCAAAGCCTGGACAATAAAGCCGCGCTGGATTACTGGCAACGGCGATTGTCGGGATTTACCGCCCCGACAGCTATCCCGATACTCGGCCATAAAACCGGAACCCCGGATTACCGCGAACGCCGTTGCGTGCTGGATGCGGCGGCAAGCGGGCGGCTGCAAGGCTTTAGCCGGAAGCAGCGGGTAACGCTGAATACTATTGTTCAGGCGGCCTGGGGTTTGTTACTGAGTCGCTACAGCGGCGAGACGGACATTTGTTTTGGCATCACCGTCTCGGGCCGAAATGCCCCCTTGCCGGGTATTGAGCAGATGATAGGTTTGTTTATCAATACCTTGCCGTTACGCATCCAGGCCGATCCGACACAGCGGATCGACGATTTTTTACAGCAAATACAGGCCGAGCATCAGGATGATAACCGCTACGCACACAGTCCCTTATTCGAGATTCAGGCGAACAGCGATGTAGCCAACGGCACGGCATTGTTCGATAGCTTGCTGGTGTTCGAAAATTATCCCTTGGGCGACGCCTTGGAGCGGATTGATGCGGGCTATCGGATTGAAAACAGCCAGGGTATTGAATATAGCCATTATCCTTTGACGATAGTGGTTGAGCCCGGAGAAACGCTGGTCTTCAAAATAAGCTACGACCAACATCGTATCCGTAGTGAAAGTATTGACAGCTTGTGGGGGCATCTCAATACATTACTCATTGCTATCGCCGATAACCCGAAGCAAGCCATAGCTTGCGTGTCGATGTTGACGGAACAGGAAACTCAGCAATTGCAAGCCTGGAATGATACGGCAACGGCTTATCAACAAGATAAAACCCTGGTTGATTTGTTTGAACAACAAGTCGAAAAAACGCCTGACAACATTGCCGTGGTCTTTGAAGATCAGTCCTTAAGTTATCGCCAACTCAACGATAAAGCCAACCAATTGGCGCATTATTTACTGGGCCTGAAAACGGAAACCGGGACGGCGTTACTGGGC
>SCQF01000051.1 GCA_004321905.1 Verrucomicrobiota bacterium
GCTGCTGCGAAACAAACGTGATGTTGGCCACGCGCCACGTAGAAGCGACCTCCGGTCGCTTTTCCTGATGCGGACGGAGTCCGCATCTACGCCGGGGCTTCAGCCGGCCTCATCATTTATGGAAACGCTTTAGTCACGTCGCGCACGGGTTTTCCAAGCCTTGGAAAACTTGCGCCGTCCCGACCGGCTCGCTATCATGTCGCCAGCATTTATGGAGCAATGAGGAACCGCCATGGTCAAAAAAGTCAGCGTGGTCATTCCGGCGCGTAACGAGCAAGACACCATCGTGCCTGTGTTGCAAGCGCTCAGCGGCGCGATCCAGCGCGATGGCGGTCGGCACGCCTTCGAGATCGTTGTGGTTGTGGATGATCCCAAGGACCTCACCATCCCCGTCGCCGAAGCGCAGGGTGCGCGCTGCCTGATCAACGACAAAGGTCGCGGCAAGGGCAACGCGCTCTATCACGGTTTCCGCAACTGCACCGGCGACGCGATCGTCATCATTGATTCCGATGGCTCGCATAACGGCGAAGACCTGACTCATTTTGTCGCCGCGCTCGATCAGGGGTTTGGCATGGTGATCGGCTCGCGCGTCCTCGGTGGCAGCAGCGACCATAACGTTATCCGGCTCTTCGCTAACGCGCTGTTCACTGTGACGGTTTCCATCATGTTCGGCGTTTCGCTGATGGACACGCTCGACGGCTACAAGGGCTTCGTGAAGGACGTGGTCACTGGCTACCGTCCGCGTGCCGCCGGCTTCGACATCGAGATTGAGCTGGTCGCCCGCGCGATTCGCAAAGGCTATCGTATCGTCGAAATCCCCACCCACGAAAACAAGCGCGCCGGCGGCAAGATGAAGAGCCATGCGATCCGCGACGGTTTCGCCCTCATGGTCGCCTGCTTCCGTGAAGGCATCACCTATCGTTTCTGCCGCCTGTTTGGCCGCTGCCCGAAGCCCTATTCGGTGGACGTTAAAGAAGCGAGATAATTTCCGCCGGGTCGGAGACCCGGCCTACAGCAATCATATTTTCATGGCCGCGTTGTAGGCCGAGTCTCCGACGCGGCGCTTTTTTCACCACACCCACGGAATGAAGCGCCAACTGGTCGCCTGATAGGCGCGGTAGTCGGGATGCTGCGCGGCAAGGAGCCGTTCCTCGCGCGCGGCCTTTAGAATCAAAACCGGCAAAAGCGCCAGCCAGCACGCGAGCCGGGGCCAGGAAAAATTACAGAGCAGCCAGCCCAGCGTGGCGAGGGTCACCGCGGTATACATCGGATGCCGAATCCAGCGATAAGGCCCACGCCGCACCAGTGGCAGATTTGCGCCGGGTTCCGGCATGATGCGTACCCGCCGTATGCCGATCATCGCCGCCGCCCAAAATCCCAGCGCCACGCCCGGCAACAAAAATCCCGCGCCCAGCGGCGAAAAATGTAAATCCGCACCGGGGATCGCCAGCGCCACCAGCAATCCGAGCTGCGTGGCCACCAGCACGCGCGATGAAAACGTTGTCATCATAATCATTCGTCAAAACTTGCTTCCAAGCCTTGGAAAAAGGCCGACTACAACTTTACGGTAGCGACGGTTTTGCCGTTTTCGGTGAACGTTACGGCGGTGAGTCCGGCGCGCGGCAGGGTGAGGATCATCGGGCAGGCGTAGGCGGTGTCGGGCGTGAGCCTAACCTTGGTGGTGTAGCGGATGGTCACGACGCTGTTGCTGGTTTCGAGCGCCTGCACTTGGTAGGTGGTGTAGCGGTTACCTTGGTGGACGGCGAGGGCGACCACTTGCTTGGAAAAATCCGGCGGCGCGGATTTGTGTTTCTGCCACATGACCGCGGCGTGGCCAAAGATGCGGTCAAACTCCGGTTGCTCTTTCACCACCAGATAGGTCGCGGCGTTGGTCACGCCGGCGTTGTTTTTGACGAATAGGTCGCTGAATTGGTTGTTTTCGACCGCCGTCGCCCACGCGGCGCTCGTCAGCAGCAAGCATACGATCCAAATCCATCGGTTTGGTTTCATGGTGGCTCCAGATGCGGAATCAGTATCCGCAAAATCCCGGCAGCGTCAAGCCGGCAGCCGCCTCACCGCTTTACTCGCGCCGCCGGATGGGTTATCGGTACGCACATGCAAACTTTTCAGCAAGTGCCGACGCGCCGTTTCGGGCGCACAGGGCTGGCGATGCCGGTGCTGACCTGCGGCGGGATGCGTTATCAGCAGGCGTGGGACGATGCCGCGCCGGTCTCGCCGGAGAATCAGGCAAATCTCGAAGCTTGCGTGCAGCGCGCGCTGGAACTGGGCATCAACCACATCGAGACCGCGCGCGGTTACGGCACCTCGGAAGCGCAGCTCGGTCGTTTATTGCCACGACTGCCGCGCACGAGCTATATCCTCCAGACCAAGATTCAGCCGGCGGCAGACCCGGCCAAGTTTTGTGACGATTTTACCGCATCGCTGAAGCGGTTGAATCAGGACTATGTTGACCTGCTCGGCGTACACGGGATCAACACGCAGGAACGACTGGACTGGACGCTGCGCAAGGGCGGTTGTCTGGACGCGGCGCGGCAGTTGCAGCGCGAAGGTCGCTGTCGGTTCATCGGCTTTTCCACGCATGGTGCGCCGGAGTTGATCGTGCGCGCCATCGAGTCCGGCGAATTCGATTACGTCAACGTGCATTGGTACTACGTCAATCCATTCACGTGGCCGGCGGTAGCCGCTGCCGCGCGCCGCGAGATGGGCGTGTTGATTATCAGCCCCAACGACAAGGGCGGCAAACTCTATGAGCCGCCGCCGAAGTTGGTGGACTTGTGCCGACCGCTCTCGCCGATGGCGTTCAATGCTTTGTTTTGTCTGGCGCGCCCGGAGGTGCACACCTTGAGCATTGGTGCGGCCCGGCCTGATAATTATGACGAGCATGTCCGCGCTCTGGCGCACTTGGACGACGTCGAGTTACCTTGTCGCATTGCGGCCCGGCTGGATGCCGAACTCGCGCGCGTCTGCGGCGCGGACTGGATGCAGCGCTGGCACGAGGGCCTGCCGGCGTGGGAAGAAACGCCCGGTCAGATCAATCTGCACGAGATTTTGCGGTTGTGGAATTTCGCGCGCGGACTGGACATGCTGGCGTTCGCCAAAATGCGTTACAACCTGCTCGGTCAGGCGGATCACTGGTTCCCCGGCGAAACCGCTGCTTGTGTGCGCGAGTTGGATTTGAGCACGGCGTTAAAAAATAGTCCGTTTGCGGTGCAGATCCCCGATCTTTTGGCAGCGGCTCATGAAGCGCTCTTCGATAAACCGGTGCAGCGGCTGAGCCAATCGGGCTAAGCTCACTCGACCTTCACATACGCAGTGGAGTCGCCCCATTCCGCTTGATCCAGCAGGCGCGACGTATCCACCACCACCTGGCCTTTGTCATCCACGTGAATGGAGAAATGTCCCAAGTTATGCCGGGCCGGGCCGCGAATCAGGGTGCCGTCCTGTGCGTATTGCGAGCCGTGATTGGGGCATACGAGCTTATCGCCACCGGGGCGGCCCATGACGTGGGTGCGGTGGTCGTGCGTACACGTGGCCGACACCGCAAAAAGATGATCTTGGTTGCGTACGAGAAAAAATCCGTGGGTGCTGACCCAACGGGTGTCCAGGCCTTCCTTCATGAAGGATTTCAAGGCCCCCACCGTCACCGGGCCGGGACTTGCGGGCGCGGCCCAGCCGGCGCGCTCCATCATCAGGCACGCGCAACCCGTCGAAGCCGTCAAAAATTCACGCCGTTTCATGTTGTTCTCCTGATTCCTGCCGGAGGAAGTTAGCTGCCGGGTCGCCGATGTCAAGCGATGCGGGGAAATCTCTTTCGGCGTCGCGCTCCGTTCGCTACACTGCGCGCCGCGCATGGCTCGCTACATCACACGCCGCATTTTGCAGATGATTCCGACGGTGTTCGGCGTCATCCTGATCACCTTTGTGTTGTTCAACGTCGTTGGTGGCAGTCCGGCCACGATGACGCTGGGCAAGCACGTCAGCCCGCGCGCGCTCGAAGAATTCGATGAGCAGCGCGGTTTCAATAAGCCGCTATTTTTTGGCTGGTGGGCCAAGACCCGCGCGTTGGACGATCAGTCCTATGAGCGCAATATCGGCGCATGGCGGAAAGTCGTCGGTGCGGAGTTCGTCGAAAATACCGGCCTGCGGTTGACGCGTGATGCAACGGTGCCGCTCGCCTTCCCGTTGCAAGCGACCCATGACTATCGGCTGACGATCACCTATCGCTTGGCAGCGGGCGCGGCTTTTTTCCAAGGCTCGGAAAAAGAAAACATCGAAATTTCCAAGGCTTGGAAAACCGTCGCACTCGACTTCCGCACCGGCGTCAAGCCGGCCACGACCGACCTAGTCTTCCGCGTCACCGGTGGCGCGCTGGAAATCCGTGCGGCGAAATTGCAGCGTGGCGTGGCCCAACCGTTCGATGCGCAACTGGTATTCTACCTGAAGCAGCTTTTGCGATTGGATTTTGGTACGTCGAGCAGTCTGAATCAGCCGGTGGCCGCCGTGCTCCGGCAAGGCGTCGGGCCGTCGGTGATGCTGATGCTCCCGATTTTGATTGGTGAGGAACTGTTTGCCATCGTGCTGGCGTTGGGTTGCGCCTTCTACCGGAATTCGTGGTTGGATCGCTCACTGGTGATCCTCGCCGTCGCACTGATGAGCGTCAACTATCTCGTGTGGATTGTCGGCGGCCAATATGTGCTGGGCTACCGACGCGGGTGGTTCCCGATGTGGGGGTTCGAGTCGTGGTCCTATTTGCTGCTGCCAATCCTCATCGGCGTCATCAGCGGGTTGGGGGCCAACCTGCGGTTCTATCGGGCGATCATGCTCGACGAGATGTACAAGGATTATATCCGTACGGCGGTTGCCAAGGGCGTGAGCAAGACCGGGGTTTTGTTCAAGCACGTCCTGAAGAACGCCATGATTCCGGTGGCGACCAACGTCGTGGTCGCGCTGCCGTTCCTCTATACCGGCAATTTTCTGCTGGAGAGTTTTTTCGGCATTCCGGGGCTGGGCTATCTGGGCATCAACGCGATCAACTCCTCGGATGTGGATGTGATGCGGGCGTTGGTGTTCATGGGCGCGGTGCTGTTCGTCGTCGCCAACCTCGTCACGGATTTGCTCTATGCGTGGCTCGATCCGCGGGTGCGATTGGAATGAGCAGAGAAACCTGAAATCTGAAAGTGAAAGACGGAAATCCAAATAATGAAGTAAAGTCAGCGGCGGGGTGTTCGCTGTGGGCGGACGCGTGGCGGCAGTTGCGGAACAGCCGTTTGGCCGTGCTGTGTCTGTGGATCATCGGCGTTTATGCCGCGCTCGCGCTCTATGGCGAGGGGCAATATCTTTTTTATCACTGGCAGGATCGGCAAGCGCCGTACAACGAAACCCATTTGGATTTGCAATATCAGCCGCCGGGCACGGCACACCATCCGCTGGGCACGGATGGGCTGGGGCGCGATGTCGGTGCGCGGTTGATCCAAGGCGTGCGGATTGCGTTTCAGGTGGGCATCGTCACCTCGCTGATCGCGATTCCGATCGGCGTGGTCCTCGGCTGCCTGGCCGGTTATTTTGGCGGACGCACGGATGATGTGATCGTGTGGCTCTATTCGACGTTTGCTTCGATCCCCGGCTTGCTGTTCATCCTTGCCATCGCGATGGTGGTGGGCAAGGGGTTGCTCGGCATCTATCTCGGCATCGGCTTGACGACGTGGGTCAACCTGTGCCGGCTGATTCGCGGCGAAGTGATCAAGCACAAGTCGCGGCCCTACGTGCTCGCGGCGCGCGCGCTGGGGCTGAGTCACGGGCGCATTATCTTCCGGCATATTTTGCCGAATGTTTTTCACATCGTCATCGTCACCTTCACGCTGCGCTTTTCCTTCGCCATCGGCACGGAAGTCTTCATGAGCTTTTTGGGTATTGGCGTGCAGGGCGAGCCGTCGTGGGGCGTGATGATCAGTAATGCGCGCTTGCGCCTTTGGTATGGCGTGTGGTGGGAGATGACGTTCACGACGCTGGCGATCTTCGTGATCGTGCTCGCGTTCAATCTGCTCGGCGATGCGTTGCGCGATGCGCTCGATCCGCGGCTGCGGACGCGCGAAAGCTGAGACCGTTTTCCAAGGCTTGGAAAAAATGCGGCGAAAGTTTGACAAGCGAGGGGATTCCGCTTATTTCTTGAAAAAACTTTAGGATAAATGCTCTTATGCCGACCTACGAATATGAATGCGCCCAATGCGCTGATCACTTTGAAAAGTTTCAAAGCATCAAGGCTGCGCCGCTCAAGAAGTGTCCGCAATGCGGCGGGCGGGTGCGGCGGTTGATCGGCACCGGGGCGGGGTTGCTGTTCAGGGGCAGCGGGTTCTATAGCACGGATTATCGGAGCGAAAATTACAAGCAGGGGGCCAAGGCCGACACCAAGCCGGCAGCCGCCCAGACCGCGCCCGGCAAGCCGGCGGAGAAAAAGACGGCCAAAGCCGATAAAGCCAAAACATCATGAGGAAGGTATGCAAATGCCCCGAGTGCAGGCACCCCAACGAGGTCGGGCGTATTTTTTGTATCCGGTGCGGGACGAAGCTTGATTTTAGAAAAACCACGGTGGCCTTTGACTGGGGTTATATTTTCGTGTTCACGTTGCGTTTGTTGGGTTTTCTGGTGGTTGCCACCGTGGTGGGCTTGGTGCTCTGGCCGCGCGCTCCGGCGGGGCGCGTAGGTGGCGATGCGGACGCGCGCGAGTGGTTGGTCAAACGTAGCGCCTTGAAGACGGGTGCACAGGTGGTGGTTTCTGAGGCCGCCTTCAACGCCTATTGGGCCGCGACGCTCAAATTGGCGCCTACTAACGCGTCGGAGACGATGGCCGATTGGAAGATGAAGTTGGACGCCTTGAATTTGGCGGTGCAGCCCAAGCATATGACGGTGATGGTCTTGACTCATTGGGGCCCGCTTGATTTTACCTGGGCGATCAAGGGTGTGCCTAAAATGGTAGAGCGGCATTTCGTTTGGGAGGTACAAGATGGTTGGCTGGGGCATTTGAAGCTCCCGCGTGCGGTGGCGGCATGGTTGGCCGCCCATGCGACCGGGTTGGCGCAGCGTTGGCCGGATGAGCGCGGGCTGCTGGAGCAACTCAGTGGTCTGGCGTTGGCGGACGGACAGCTCACCTTGGTCACCCGCCCAGCCGAGCGCAAACATTGATCGGGACGGGTGACAAAGGGGCCACATGAAAAATAAAGAAGAACTCTACGGGGAAATCGAACAAGTCAGCCAGAAATAAGCGGCTGACTTGCAGCAACTGGTGGGCGATTACGATTTCTCCCGCTACGTCCTCAAAATTTCGCGCAGCGAAGAACCGGCGGAGAACAACCTGAGCCTGTTGGTGGTGCGTGTGCCGCAACGGATCGCCGGGTTTCCTCAGCATTTGATCCAGACGCCAGTGGCCGTACCGCGTTGGAAGACTTGCTCACCCGCCAGGTGGCGGACGAGATTGAAAAACCACATCCTATGACGCGACGGGCATCTCGCGCCGCCGGATCAAGCCGCGCCGGTCGGTACGACTGATCTACACAGTTTTCCAAGCCTTGGAAAAACGCGCCATCGGCTTGCTTTGTGAAGGGCGCTTACCTGGAAAGTGCATAAAAATTTGGTGTTTGGAGAAACGGGTCAGGAACAGGGGGCCGGATCAAATGAAGGTTATCAGTAAGCAGGCTTTTCAGCCGGATTATCGGAATGTGTTGCAGGTGTTGCACAACGAGCGACCGCGGCGATTGCCGCTCTATGAGCATCACATTGATCAACCGTTCATCACCAAGGCGCTCGGCCGGGAGCTTGTGCTGCAAGGTCAACGGAAAGAAGATTATGTGGCTTATTATCGCGAGGTCATCGGCTTTTGGCGCGATATGACCTATGACGCCTTCGATTATGAAGCGGCGATTTGCGATATTTTCCCCGGGCACGGCGCCATCTTGGGTGGCATGGGGCCGATTCAAACGCGCGCCGATTTTGAAAAATATCCGTTTGACGATCTGCCGAAGATTTTTTGGGACACCTACAGTCCGCGATTGGAAGCGATTCGCGCGGCGTTGCCGTCCGGCATGAAAGCCTATGGCGGCTGCGGCTATGGCATCTTTGAATCCAGTCAGGATTTGGTGGGCATGGAATCGTTGTGTATGCTCCAATATGACGATCCCGATTTATTTGCCGACTTGTTCAAGAAAATTGGCGATCTCTACGTCACCTTGTGGTCACGGATGGTGCGGGACTATGGCGATATTTTCGTGTTCTTCCGCATGGGCGATGATTTGGGCTGGAAAACCTCCACGACGTTGCCGCCCGACGTGATTCGGCAACATATTCTGCCGCAATACCGGCGCGTCATCGAGATCGTGCATCAGGCGGGCAAAAAATTTCTCCTGCACAGTTGCGGCTGCATCTTCGACGTGATGGAAGACATCATTGCGCTGGGGATTGACGCCAAGCATTCCAATGAAGATCAAATCGCGCCGTTTGAAAAATGGATCGAACTTTACGGCGGCCGCATCGGTTTGTTTGGCGGCATTGACGTGAACACGCTTTGCCTCAATAAACCCGACGATGTTTACCGTGAAGTTTTGGAGAAGGCTATGCGCTATCGCCAGACGGCCAAAGGCTATGGCCTAGGCTCCGGTAACTCCATCCCGGGCTATATTCCGGTGGATGGTTTTCTGGCGATGGTGGAAGCCGCCAAGACGATCCGCCGGAACGAAGGTCAATCCTAGCCATCGGGCCGATGTGTTTTCCAAGGTTTGGGAAAGTCAGCGTTCCCGTTTTCCAAGCCTTGGAAAACTCGCGCTATCGGCTTGCTTTGAGCCGTGCCGTTGCCTAAGAAAGCGCGCGCTGGTCAACTAACCAAAGGAAGTGGATGAAAACGTTAGCGATCTTTTTGGCCTTCCTCGTAATGGGCGTGGCCGATGCCATGGGGCCGCTGTCCGATGCAGTGAAAAATCAGTATCAGCTTAGCAACGTCATGGCGACGCTCCTGCCCTTTTTCACGTTGATCGCCTTTGCCATTTTTAGTGTACCCGGTGGTGTGTTGGCCGCACGCATCGGCAAGAAAAAACTGTTGTTGCTCGGTTTGGGGTTGAATGTCGTGGCGATGCTGGTGCCGAGTTTGGTGGCGCCGGGCTTTGCCATGCTGCTCGCCTGCATCTTCGTCCTCGGCGCGGGCACGACGTTCCTGCAAGTTGCGGGCAATCCGATCATGCGCGACGTCAGTGTGCCGGGTGCCTACAGCCGCAATCTCTCGTTTGCACAGGGCATCAAGGGCGTCGGCAGCGCGTCCTCGACCTATCTGGTGAGTGCGGTCACGGCGCTCGGTTTGTTTGTCAGCATGGGCTGGCGCGGCGCATTCCCGATTTTTTGTATTTTGATGGCCATTGCCTTCGTGCTCGTGGCGACGCTGAAGATCGAGGAGGCCAAGGCCGATGTGCCGCCGAGCATGGGCAGTAGTTTGTTGCTGCTGAAGGAGCCGGTATTCGCACTGGCCGTGCTCGGTATTTTTCTCTACGTGGGCGCCGAGGTTTGCATGGGCCGGTTCCTGAAACCCACGTTGGCCGGCTTCGGTTTGCCGGACGACAAAGCGGCGCTGTTCGGCCCGACGGCGTTCTTCCTGTTGCTCACCATCGGGCGACTCGTTGGTGGTGCGGTATTGACCGTGATGAGTCCACGTAACTTCTTCCGCCTTTCCGCGCTGCTCGGTCTGTTCGGTGGCGTGGCGTTGATGCTCGGTACGAAATCGTGGACGTTGGTTGGTGTGACGCTCGCCGGTCTCGGTTTCGCGAACATCTGGCCAATGCTGTTTTCCATCACCGTCGAAGAAAAGCCCGAACGCGCGAGCGAGTTGAGCGGCTTGATGTGTATGGCGATTTCCGGCGGCGCGCTCGTCCCGTTGCTGATGGGGCAAATGGTGGACATGAAGTTTGGTGCGCTGGCGTTCGTGATCCCCGTTGTCTGCTTCGCCTATCTGCTGCTGATCTCACTCAAGGGTGGCAAGAAACCGGCGGCGGCTTGATCGGAGCGCGAGCATGAAACTCAATATGGCAACTGACCAACGCATTGTGATGACGCTCGACGCGGGTGGCACGAACCTCAAATTTTCCGCTATCCGCGGCGACAAATTGTTGATGGAGTACATCTACGTTCCGACCGAAGCCGATAATCTCGAACGTTGCCTCGGCAATGTCGTCAAGGGTTTTGAGCAGGTCAAGGTCAAGCTGCCGGCGTCGCCGGTCGCGATCAGCTTCGCGTTTCCCGGCCCGGCGGATTACTCCGCCGGCATCATTGGTGACCTGCCGAATCTGCCCGCCTTTCGCGGCGGCATCGCGCTCGGTCCAATGCTGGAGGACAAATTCAAAATCCCGGTGTTCATCAATAACGACGGCGACCTCTTCGTCTATGGTGAAGCAATTTCCGGCTTCCTGCCCGCCGTCAATGCCGCGTTGGAAAAGGCTGGCAGTCCGAAGCGCTACAAAAATCTTTTCGGTGTGACGCTCGGCACGGGCTTCGGCGGCGGCATTGTTCGCGACGGCGAGTTATTCATGGGTGACAATATTTGTGCTGGCGAGGCGTGGCTGCTGCGCAACAAGCTCGACGCGAATGCCAATGCCGAGGAAGGCTGTAGCATCCGTGCCGTTCGCCGCGTCTATGCCGCCAAGACCGGTATCGCCTTCGACCAGGCGCCGAAGCCCAAAGTGATTTTCGAGATTGGCATGGGCAAAGTCGCCGGTAACAAAACTGCCGCCATCGAAGCGTTCCATCAGCTCGGCGAAGTCGCGGGCGATGCGATCGCGCAGGCGGTGACGCTGGTGGATTCGCTTGTCGTCGTCGGTGGCGGTGTCTCCGGCGCCAGCCCGCTCTTTTTACAGCCGCTGGTGGATGCGATGAACGACTTCTATCACAAGCCCGGCGGTGATTTGCGCCGGCTCGTGCAACAGGCGTTTAACTTCGAGGACGCCGCGCAGCGTGCCGCCTTCCTCAAGGGCGACAAGCGCGAGATTGTGGTGCCCGGCAGTAACCGCAAGATTGCGTATGATCCGATGCCGCGCACGGCGGTCGGCATGTCGCGCCTCGGCACCAGCGAAGCGGTTGCCATCGGCGCTTACGCCTTCGCGCTCGCCCAGCTCGCCCGCTGACGAACTTTTCCAAGGCTTGGAAAACTTTGCCGCGCTTGCCCGCGGCGCGGGTTCTGCGCTACAGTCCGCGCGACGTTATGCGCATCACACCCATCATTGCCTCGACGATGCTTTCCGACGGCGGCACGACCTATGCCGTCGTGCCCAAACCGCTTTGGCAGAAGGTTACGCCGCCGGACGAGTATAACCGCATCCGGCATCATGCGCGTAGCTGGCTGGTTGAACTCGATGACGGTCGGCGCGGGCTGCTTGATACCGGTTGCGGCCCGGCGGACTTCTTTTCGGAAAAGGAACGCGCCTTACACGGTTTAGGGCCGGGTTGGCCGTTGATGGAAGCATTGGCGCGCCTCGGCATCGCGCCGGAACAAATCGAGTTCGTTGTGTTGTCGCATCTGCACTGGGATCATGTCGGCGGCGCGAGCCGGTTCCTGCCCGGTGGCGGGCGCGTGCCGGCGTTTCCGCGTGCGCAGCATTTCGTCTCGCGAATGGAGTGGGAAGACGCCACGTCGGGCGATCCACTGTTCTACAAGGCCTATCCACAGGCTATTTTGGAGCCACTGCGCGCGCATCCCGAATTGCTGCGGCTGGTGGATGATGCTGCGCCGGATATTTTGCCGGGGATTCAACTCGTACGCTCCAGTGGACATACGCGCGGCCATTCCGTCGTGGTGCTGCGGAGCGAGCGGCTTGAATTGGTGGACGAGGCCGGCGGATGTGGACCGGCGGCGCGTGAAGCGGTGCTGGCTTCGGATGTATGCCCGACGCGGCATCACCTGCGCATGGTTTTTCAGCTTTCGTACGACACCTATCCATTGGATACGCGCCGGTGGAAGCGCGCGTGGCTGCCGCGGCTCGCGCAAGAGCGGGCGGTGTTGCTGTTCGATCACGACCCGGAATTTTATGGCGGCACGATCCGGCCTGACGAAAAGCTGGAATTCGCGTTCGATGTCGCGTGGCCTGTCGCCGGGAGCCCATCATGAGTCAGCAACTGCAGCAGTTTGTGGCAACGTCCGGCGAGGCCGGTATCACGTTGCAGGAATTTCTGGCCGCGCACCTGCGCCTTTCCAAGGGCAAGGCCAAGGAGTTGCTCGATCAGCGTATCGTGTTCGTCAATGGTCGTCGCATCTGGATGGCACGGCACGAGCTGCGGTCGGGTGACGAAGTTGCCGTTCAGAAAATCATGCCGCCGGCGCCGACAAAATTTGAGCCACGAATTTTATTTGAAGACGCGTCGTTGATTGTGGTTGATAAACCCGCCGGAATGTTGACCAACGGCAAGGATAGTTTGGAAGAGCGTCTACGTACGCGGCAACGCCTGCCAGCCTTGGAAGCGGTGCATCGGCTCGACCGCGAAACGTCCGGCTGTCTGCTCTTGGCCAAAAATCCGAGCGCGCGTGAAGCCTTGGTGGCGCTCTTTGGCCAACGCGAGGTGACCAAGGTCTATCATGCCATCGCCGCCGGACGGGTGCGGGAGGATATCCGCGAAATCCGCGCGCCAGTGGATGGCGAGCCGGCGTTGACGCGTCTTGAGTTGCTCGATGCCAGCCCGCAGGCCAGCCATCTGAAGTTGAATATTGAAACCGGCCGTACACATCAGATTCGCAAGCACCTGCTGGCGATCCGTCATCCGGTGTTGGGCGATAAGCAGTACGGCGGCCGTTTTCAGCCGGCGGGTATGCAAGCCGAAATTCCGCGTCAGATGTTACATTCGGCGGTGTTGGCGTTCACGCATCCGCTGACGGGTGCCACGGTGCGGTGCATTGCACATCTGCCGCAGGATTTCCGCGCCTGCTTGCATCGTTTCCGATTGCACTAGAGCGTTTCCATAAATGATGAGGCCGGCTGAAGCCCCGGCGTAGATGCGGACTCCGTCCGCATCAGGAAAAGCGACCGGAGGTCGCTTCTACGTGGCGCGTGGCCAACATCACGTTT
>SCQF01000052.1 GCA_004321905.1 Verrucomicrobiota bacterium
GTGATATTCGCACCCACATTGAAGATCGCGCCGTTGGTCGTCAGGTAGGCGTGATCCAAACCCTGGAGATAGCTGGTGGAAGCCGCGCGGTTGCTCAACGTACCGCCGTCAAAGGTCAGCTCCGTGTAGGAACCAGCGCCCTTCGTCGTTGGAAACGCGGGCAGCGTCACCACACTACCCTGCCCAAAGTACACGAGGCCCGTGCTGCTGTTGCCCAGCGCCAAACCACTGAAATTGGTGGACGAGAAAACCCCGTTACTGATCGTGAGATAGGCGGTGTTGCCGTAGGAGGCCGAGCTTTGGCCGGCGATATACAGACTGTTCACCGTGGCCGTACCGCCCGATTGCACAAACCGGAAGGTGGAGTTGGTGGCCGCCGCCACTGGTCCCGACTCGCCCAAATAGAGGCCGTTCGCCGCGTTCATCTGGCCACCAGACATGACAAACTCGGCGGTGGAATTCTTGAGGCTGACAGAATTAATGGTCCCTGCCGACAAGGTTCCACCCGACAAGTTATAACGCGCATAGATGCCACTGTTTAACGACATCACATCATCCTGCCCCATCTCCAGAGCGCTAGTCGCCGTGACCGTACCGCCGCTTTGATTGACCGTGCCAGTGGTGTTGACGAGGCGGGCGACATAGAGCACAGACCGGTTCAACGTTGATCCCGCCTGAATGTTCATGGTTCCCGTGCCACCAAACCCAACAGCCATTGTTCCGCCACCAACCGTCAGCGTGGAATTCGTCATGGTCACGGTGCCGACACCCCCTACGCGCCCCAAATATAAGTTACCGGTGACCGTGGCTGATCCCGCTTGAATGTTCATGCTCCCCGTCGAGGTTGAGTTAAACCCCACGTTTATATCCCCTCCGACCGTCAGTGTAGAGTTGGTCATATTCGCCGTGCCGACGCCCGCCGCGCGCCCCACATATAAGCCACCGGTGATCACGAGCGAAGCATTCGTCATGTTTAGCGCTCCGGTGCCAACAGTCCCCACGTACACAGTCGAATTACTCACGTTGAGCATGGAGCCTGATTGCAGATTCAGCGCGCCACTGACGTTAGCCGCACTTCCCAAAAGAATAGCACCGCCACCCGTAATGGTGTTCGTGGTGTTGGCCAATATGTTTATGGTGGCAAGAGAATTGGAGCCAGTTCCTGTGGTGATCGCGGTTCCACCGTTGGTGGTAACGACATTGAGCGTGGCACCAGCCATGTTGATAATGCCCGTACTGCTCCTTCCAAAAGCCGCCAACGTAAGCGTGTTCGATGCTGTGAGCGTGGCACCCGACTCCATGTTCACCGTGCCGACGGCGTTCGTTTCATACCCCACATTAAAGAGCTTGTTGCTGTCGGTGAACAACGAGGCACCCGACCGAATATTCAGCGTACCGGTACCACCACTGGGGGTGCTGCCAGAGCCGCCAACATAAAGGTTACCCCCGGAGATACGGACCGTTGCGTTCGTGTCAATGTTCAGCGTCCCTGTGGTACCGTTGGCTCCTATGAACATGACACTCATGGGTCCCACCGTGGCACCCTGCTGAATAGTCAGTATCGGATTATTCACTGCAGCGCCACTCAACGTGACATAATCAAACGAGGGAGCAAGCATGGTCAGGCTACTGCCGCTGGCCAAGATCGTTTCGCCACCACTTGGCCCCAAAGCCGCACCACCTGTAGAGCCGCTGGCAGCCCCCAGCAACAGATTGCCACCCAGAATAAGCTTGCCGCTGGAGTGGTTCAAATAGGCTTGAGTCGAGGCATTGGTGATGGTGACATCGCCATTGAGCCGAATCACCCCACCATTTATCGTTCGGGTAGCGGTGCTCGATAGCGCCAAATTAATGGTTTGCGTAGAAGTGGAATTATTGGCGATGTCGCCACCCAGTGTAATGCCGTTGCCTGCCAGCGTATAGGCAATGGCATTGTTACTGAAGGTGATACCATTGAACGTGGTGCCGGCAGCAAGATCGTTGGTGACGGTGCGGAACAAGCTGTTGACGTTGGTGGCGAAAAAGAGCGCATCGCCCGCCACCGGCGCAACACCACCCTGCCAGTTGGCCCCGCCGCTCCACAGGCTGTTATCGGCCACATTGGTCATCAACGTCACATTGCCCGCACCCGCCCCCTGCGGCCACAGGCACACCGCCGCCAGCGCGGTGCATAACAAACCGCTCACTTTGCGCAACCAACCTATGATTTTCCCACTTTGCATGGCTTTACTCCTTAACGCACTCACATACCCACGCCGGCCCCATGTATTTTCCGAAGCGCGTGTCGGGCGGCAGCCCGGCGACAACCCCCTGCATGGGCGTGATATAAAGCATCGCTGTATCTTTCGGCAGCAATCTGGCAAAACGTTCGCGCGACAGGAATAGACAGAGAAACTTTTTCATGTATAATCTATACAACTGAAATGCAGGCTTTGCAAGAGGGAACATGCTGCCATATGCCATAGTTGCACGAGAGATGGACCAAATGATGAGCCGACTGCATCGGCTCTTTGATATCCGCATCACCTTTTTCGACATGCAGGGCCATGAGCTGAAATACTTCCACGTCAAACCGATGTCCGCGTTTTGTTTGGCGCTCCGCCGAAAAAAAACACAAGCCGCCAACTGTGCCCTCTGCGACAAAACACACCTCGCAGAAGCCAAGCGCCTGCGCGACGTCCACATCTATCACTGCCACAGCGGACTCATCGAAGGCATGGTGCCGCTCTATGACCGGCGCGGCATCTACCTCGGCGCGATCGTGTTTGGCCAGCTACGCGATCCCACCCACCGCCCAGGCACCGCATGGAGCCGTACGCTGCAAAAATTCTATCGCCAGCTGCCAATCCATACCGTCGAAAAGGCCCTTGATATCGGTCACGTGCTCAAATACGTCAGCGAATCCATCATTGATCGCGAGTTGATCCGCTATCGCAACAAACCGTGGGCAGAGACGCTGGAGAATTATATCGCGACCCATTTGCAGGAAAAAATTACCACCGACCAACTGGCGGCGACCATCGGCCATTCGGCTTCGTTCGTGGCGCACCACTTTGCCGCCGAATTTGGCAAGACGTCCAAACAGTACCTGCTGGAGCGGAAAATGGAGAAAGCCCGGCAACTGCTGGAGGAGGGCTTGCAGGTGCAGCAGGTCGCCGAGCGATTGGGCTTCTATGACGCCTTCCACTTCTCCAAAACATTTCGACTTTATTGGGGCAAGCCACCCTCCGCGTTTAAGGCATCCTGAAGTTTGGGCGAAGCCGGATCCCCACCGGCCAGAACCGGCCCGCTCGCCCTCCCAACCAAGCCAACGCTCGACCTCACGACCGGAGGGCGCGTGCTTGTCCCGGCGTAGCCCGAACCTGGCAAGGAATGGCACGCGTTGGAGACGCGCGCCAAGACGCTGTTAGAGCGTTTCCATAAATGATGTGGCCGGCTGAAGCCCCGGCGTAGATGCGGACTCCGTCCGCACCAAGAAAAGCGACCGGAGGTCGCTTCTACGCGGCGCGTGGCCAACATCACGTTTGTTTCGCAGCAGCTGTGCTGCATGATTACCAGAAACGCTCTAGCCCTCGGGGATTGCTGCCAAATCTTCGTCCGAAATTTGCAGGACCTTTTCCCACTTGTAGCCCAGCGCCTTGAATTGTTCCGCGCTTTCGATGCCGGAGCGTTTACCGTCTTTGATGACATATACGCCCGCTCCGCTGCCTTTTATCAAGTCGCCGTCTTTGGGCGTCTTATAGGGCGTTGGCAGGACAGGGCCGACGGGAATGGCGTTCAAGTCTTCGTCGGAGATTTTGATGACGTTTTCTTGTTTGAACCCATTGGCCAGGAAGGCTGCTGCGCTGGGAACGACGCAACGCTTGCCGTCTTTGATGAGATAGATGCCTGACTTGCAGCCCTGCACCAAATCGCCGTCTTGCGGTGTTTTATAGGGGGCCAACAGAACTGCGCCGACCGGAATGGCGTTCAAAGCTTCATCAGAAATCGTAGTGACATTTTCCCATTTGAACCCGCTGGCCAGGAAAGTTTTCGCGCTGGGAACGACGCAACGCTTGCCGTCTTTGATGAGATAGATGCCTGACTGACCGCTTTTGACGAGGTTCCCCTCTTGGGGCGCGGCAAACACGCCCGTGATTCCGAGCGCCAGAAGCACCGCACCCATGAATTCCGTTTTCCTGTTACGCCGCCGGCCTACGACCTTATTGTTCCGCATGGTCTTGCTCCTTATGCTTGCTGCGCGTGCACCATGGCGACGCCCAACATCGGGCCCGCGCGCCGAGAAAAGCGCCCGGCAATATTCAGCGGCGTTGACACGGCACAGCGCCATGATTTTTCCCCATTGGACAGGAAACTCTGCCAGGGTGGAATGGAACGAACAACTTTTTCATGTATAATATGGCACGTGATCTACAACCCTGTTTGGGCTTCGTTCAGGGCGTGCGGAGAAGACCCGCGGGGCATCCGGCGTCGCGAACCACAAACTAGAGCCTTTCTGGCAATCATGTAGCGCAGCTGCTGCGAACCAAACGTGATGTTGGCCACGCGCCACGTAGAAGCGACCTCCGGTCGCTTTTCCTGATGCGGACGGAGTCCGCATCTACGCCGGGGCTTCAGC
>SCQF01000053.1 GCA_004321905.1 Verrucomicrobiota bacterium
CACAGCCCGCAAGGGCCTTTCATCAAGGGAGGCTGCCGCCTCCCCTGAACTCCTCCGCTAAGGAGCGCCTTCCTCCCCGTGGCAAGCCACGGGGAACCCGGCGCTTCATTCTTGGAAAATCGTTACGATCAATTTTCCAAGGTTTGGAAAATGGCAGTTTTTTCAGCAAAAAAAGCACAAACAGCACAAGATGAAGTCTGATCTTGTGTTTCTTTG
Source organism: Verrucomicrobiota bacterium (assembly GCA_004321905.1). Classification (GTDB taxonomy): domain Bacteria; phylum Verrucomicrobiota; class Kiritimatiellia; order CAIQIC01; family CAIQIC01; genus DP16D-bin41. The sequence continues at coordinate 217 of SCQF01000053.1, forward strand.
TGGCTACTTTTTCAGCAACAATGCGAGGTGCGTGCGCAGTTCGGATTCAAGATTGCGGTTTTCGTAACTGGCGAGTCGCTCGCGCTGACGGGCGCGGACGGCGATGCGCAAGCGTTCGTCGTGCACCAAGCGTCCGAGCATCTCGGCGATGAGGTCGAAGCGCTTCTCTTTGACCAGCACGCCCGCCCCGGCGAGCGTCTCCGGCACGGCACCGGCGGCGTAGGCGAGCACCGGGACGTCGTTGACCAGCGCTTCGATCAGCGGGATGCAGAAGCCTTCGTGCTCGCTCATGCAGAGGAAGGCGTGCGCGCTCCGGTAGCAACCGTTGAGTTCCGCCTGGGGCAGGGAACCGGTCAGTTCGACGTGCGCCAGTTGCAGTTCCCGGGTACGCGTAAAAACCAGCGCCTCGTAGCGCTCCAGTCCGGCGTAGGAACCGACGTGGATCAGGCGCGAGTTTGGTTCCACATAGCGTTGGAAGTAATAGAACGTGGCGAGCAAATCTTCGATGCGCTTGTTCGGTACGCCGCGTCCGACAAAGAGGATGTTGACGCGGCCATCGTCATATTTTGCCAGCGTTGCGGCGCTGGCCGCGCCGCGCAACTGCGCGAAGTCCAGCATCAGCGGCAACACGCCGACCGCGCCATAGCCGGCGGCGCGCAATTCGGCAGCGTTGAATTCGCTGACGGCCAAGTTGACTTCCGCCGCGCCGGCGAGCGTTCGGAGTTGCTCGCGGCCCGTGCGTAATTGTCGGGCGACCGGCTCGAAAAAATCCTCAAAGAATTCCGGCGGAGTGATGTTGTGGTAACGGAGCGCCTTGCGGCAGTTCAGTTGGCGGAAGATTTCGTTGATTGGCGAACCGATGGATAGGTGGAGCAGGGCGATATCGCCGGGTTGAACGACCTGCGCCGCCGTTGTGACATCGCGCGCCTCGCGGCGTAGCTCCGGCAGGATACGCTGACGTTCGCAGAAAATCTCCGAGGCAAAACCCCAACTTTGAAAAAGGCGGCGTAACTTGCGGGCCTCGTTGCTGATGGCGTCGCCTTGGCTGAAACCGGCCACAAGTTGGTGAATGGCAGCCACGTTTTAGCCTTCGGCATGCAAGAGCGGGGCGAGGTGCGCGCGCAGCTCGGCTGCGAGATCGCGGTTTTCATAACTGGCGAGCCGCTCGCGCTGGCGGGCAAGTACGGCGGCACGCAGCGGAGCATCGTGAACGAGTCGGCCCAGCATTTCGGCGACGAGGTCGAAGCGCTTCTCACGGAATAGCACACCCGCGCCGGCGAGCGTCTCCGGCACGGCGCCGGCGGCGTAGGCGAGCACCGGCACATCGTTGACCAGCGCTTCGATCAGCGGAATGCAGAAGCCCTCGTGCTCGCTCATGCTCAGGAATACATGCGCGCTTCGATAGCAGGCGTTGAGTTGGGCTTGTGGCAGGTTTCCGGTCAGTTCAACATTCACCAAGGCCAATTCGTGGATGCGGGTGCGGATGATGCCTGCGTAGGTTTCCAAGCCGGTATAGGCGCCAACGTGGATCAAACGCGAATCCGGCACGATATAGCGCTGAAAATAATGGAATGCGGCCAGCACATCATCAAGGCACTTGTTGGGCGCGCCGCGACCAACGAAGAGTACATTGGTCAGTCCATCGGCAAACTTGTTCAGGTGTGTGCGGCTGATCTCGCCGCGCAAGCGCGCGAAATCCAGCACCAGCGGAAAGAGAGCAACTTTTGGATAGCCCGCCTGCTCAAGCTCGGCTGCGTTAAAGGCGCTATCGGCAAGGTTGACCTCCGCCACGCCGGCGAGCGCACGCGTCTGTTCGCGGCCCAGCGCGAGCTGCTGTGCGATCTGTTCCTGTACACCACGAAAATACTCCGGCGGTGTGATGTTGTGATACAGCAACGCTTTGCGGCAACGCAACTGCCGGAACAACTCGTTGGCCGTGGAGCCGATGGAAAGATGCAGCAGCGCGATGTCATCGGGCCGGAGAGCCGCGGGCAATGTGGCGAGGTCGCGCGCGTCGCGCCGCAACTCGGGCAGAATCCGCTTCGTTTCGCAGAATATCTCCGACGCAAAACCCCAACCGCGAAAAATTTTTCGCAACACGCGTGCTTCGTTGCTAATGGCATCGCCATTGGCAAACCCGGCCACAAGCTGGTGGATGGCGCTCATATTCTAACCCGTGTCGCGTGACAACGTGGTGTTTGACTAAAAGGTAGGGCGCGCACGCCGTGCGCGCCGCGGCGCTCGCGGCGCGAGCGCCCTACCCATGACCCGTGCTTATTCACCCGAGGTTTTCCAAGGCTTGAAAAAGGCGCTGTTCGACGGCGGGCCAGGCGTAGGCGCGCAGCACGTAGTTGCGGCCATTTTCGCCGAGCGCGCGACGCAACGGTGGATCGTCGAGCAAGCGCAGCAGCGCCTCCTCGAAATCGGGATAGTGACGGAACCAAAGGCCACCGTTCGACTGCGCACACTGCCACCGGAGCACCGCGCTTTTCGCATGGACGAGGCCCGGCGTACGCGCGAGCCACGCCTCCAGCAGCACGATGCCAAAACTTTCGTTGACCGAGGGATGCACGAAGGCAACCGCGCCGGCCATCGCCTCGTGTTTTTCATGCTCACTGACAAAACCGAGGTCGAGAATGTGCTCTTGCAAAGCGGGCGGCGCTTCGATGGGGCCGCTGCCGGTGCAGACCAGCTTCACGTCGCGTCCGGTGCGTTCGCGGAAGGCATTGAGATAGTCGCAGAGCAACGGCGTGCCCTTGAGTGTCTCGCGGCGTCCGGAATAAATCACATAGGACGCGGTCAGTCCGCGCCGTTTGGCGAACGCGGTGGCAGCAACCTCAAAGGAATCCAAGCCCATGCCAACCACCGCACTTTTGGCGTCAGGAAAATCATAGAGGCGTCGCGCCAGTTCGCGTTCCGGCGCGGAGTTGAAGAGACAGCCGGCGGCGCGGTCGAACATGCCGCGCATCAGGCCGAGGTAGGCGAAGGCTTCATCGTGCAGGCACGGCACGAGAAATGTTTTCTTTGGCCAAATCCGGCTGGCGTTATAGGTGACACCGAACAGATAAGGCCCGGCGAGGATGCGGTCGAATTCATCGCCGTGCGCGCGCAGAAAGTCGCAAAGTGCGCGGCTGTTGACGCTGTTCTGTATCCAGATTTCTTCTTCGTGCGCGGTGACCGGTGCGCCGCGATCAATCTGTCCTTGCACGCGCAAAAATGCGCCGACGTCGCGTTCGGCATCCACCGGAAAAAAATGCACATCGAGGTTGCCCATTTTGCGCTGACCGGGCGGCAGGGTGTTTTCCCACGAGAAATGGTTTTGCGCGCAGGTGGTCAAGAAGGTGACGTGGTGACCGGCAGCGGCAGCGTGTTCCGCGAGCTTCTTGAGCAACGTCTCAGCGCCACCGACGGTGCCGTGTTCGGCAAAGCGCGGCGCGATGAAGGCGATGCGGTCGGCGCACGACATCAGGCACCTTTCCAATCCTTGGTCGCCTCTGGCGCCGCCGGAGGCGGGTAAACCTTGGAAACCGTGCCGGTCTGTTTTTCCAAGGTTTGGACGCGGCGTTCGAGTTCCTGAATTTTCGCGGCGTATTTTTGATCCACGCCCTCAATCGCGGTGACGAGTAGACCGTTGACCTGATTCTGTTGCGACCAGAGGCGGTAGGTGTAAAACTTGAGCAGGCCCCAGATCACTTTTTTGAGCGCGACCAGCGCCGGGCCCCAAAAACGGCGGCGTTCACGGATCGGGAAATCGGAAATATCAACAAAAACGGCATCGCGGAGGCACTTGAGATAGAAGTTCAGAAATTCGTCGGCGTCGCGCAGATGAGCGAGGTTCATCCTCTCGGCATGCGCGATACGCGCGTCGGCATAGACGCCTTCGCCGGTTTTCTTTTCCACCGCGGCGCGAATTTCCGCGACGAGTTTTTCCGCGTCCACGCCCGGCGTGTTGATCTCGAATAAGGTTTGGCTCATGCATCATCTCCGCTGCGGGGGAGATTAGGCAGGGCCGCAGGCCGTGTCAATCACGCCGGGGCTGGACGCCGCTCACTTGTTCATGGAGAATGTGCCGGAGCTGGCGTCGGTGATATTCGTCCAAGTGCCACTGGCGCCGTTGCGGTCGCCATTCACGGTGCCGCTCCACTGGGAAACCACATGGCCCGGCTCGCGTACCGTGGTGAGGCTGAGCGTATTGCCGCTAAGCTGGCCGGTGGCCGAACCGGAGCCGGAGCCATCGTCGCGGGAATAGGTGCCGCTCAAGACGTTATCGGCCTGCGTCAGGCTCAAAGAAAAAGTTTGACCGGTGCTGAACGAGCCATGCCAGACACCCGTCATGGTGGCGGCGGTCGGTGTTGCGTTAGTGGTGAGCGGTGCGGACGTGGTATCGTCACTGCCACCGCCGCAGCCGGTCAGTGCCGCGGGCAACGCGAGCAGCACGGTTGTCAGCGCTAGGATGATCAGACCTTGTAGTGTTTTCATATGGTTTTTCCTCCACCGCACAGTATCGCGTTCTTCCGCCAGCTTGTCTATCGTGAATTTTATCGTTGCCGGAAAGTGGCGGCTCGACGAAACTCTCGCCCGATTCATTATGTATCGTTTATTTTTCCAAAGCGGTGAGCACCAGGGTCGCCGCGTAGCCATCCGGCAGGGGCCGGTGCTGCTCGGACGGCATCCCGATTGCACGATTCGGCTGCCCGACCCCGGCGTGGCGTTGCAGCATGCGATGCTGGAGGATCAGCCCAACGGCGGCGTGCGTTTGCGGCGGCTGGCGACCGACGTCGTGTTGCGGGTGAACCAACGCGACGTGACGGAAGCCGAGTTGCAACATGGCGACGCGATTGAAATCGGCCCGCATCACTTTGAATTCCAGCACGGCAGCGTCACGACCATCGCAGGACCGACGAAGCGCCGGTTGGGCCTGCTACAGCAACTAACGCTGATGGCGGTGGGCGTGTTATTGCTGGGGCAAATGGCTTTTCTATTCACCATTTCGATTTGGCGACGAGGCCAACCACCCGCGGCGACCAATAGCAGCGGTGTGACCACGAACATCACGCGTATCGCCGCTGCGCCGACCAAGCTTCCGTCGCCGCCCATCAAAACGCAGTTGCCGCCGCCGGTGGCGCGGGTCTCGAACGCGCCCGTGGAATCCGCCGCGTTATCGAATGAAATTCAGCAGATGCAAAAAGAGATCGTCCAGCTGCACCAGGACGTCGCCGCCTTGCCCGCGCCTACGCCGGTGGTGGCCTTGCCGGCCCTTCCGACGACAAACGTGGTCAATGCGACCGACGAGACCGACGACTTGGTGCTGGCACAAGCCCAGCGCATGTTCAAGAAAACGATGAGCCATGCGGCACAACTGGAAGCGGAAACCCTCGATAGCGAGTTGGAGACCATTGAGAACATGGCCCCGGATTTTCTGCCACCTTATGTCGAGCGCGCCCAAGCTCTGGAACGGCGCGGTTTGAGCAAGGACGCTTTGACGCAATGGCAGCGGGTACAGAAGCTGGCGAAAAACAGCGATCTACGGTTGCGCGCGGAGGAAGAAATCGCACGGCTTGAAACACGCCCAAGCACGCCGCGCACCCCAGAACTGGTGGTCGTTCCTCCGGTCACGCCCAAGCCCGCGCCACGCGTTTCAGCGACTCGTCCGGTGGTGTGCCTGGCACAGGTCGAGCGACAAAAGCTGATGGCGACCGAGAAATATGACGAACTGCGGTTGCTGCGCATCACCATCGCACCGGTGACGGGCGTAGCGTTGTTCAATCCATCCGAGGTGGAAGTGGTGGTGAACTTTTTTGACCGCGATGAGAAATCTGGCCGCGTAGCGCTTTCGCGCGCCATCGTACCCGGCGCGGCCTTGCGCGCCGCGGCTACGGCACTGATGGGCGCACCGGTGGAATTCACCGCCAGCTATCAAGTGCCGCGCGGGCTTCGTCAACAAGAGGAACGCCAATCAGGCGGTGCGTGGCGCTATTACGGTTATCGTGTTGAATTGCTTTATCAGGGTAAACTCCACGATCAGCGCGAACATCCCGCCGGCCTGCCGTCTGCCGACTAAAGTTCCAAGCCTTGGAAAAAAACGCTATGCGGGGTAGGGCGAGGCATCCCAGCGAGCCGCGTTATAACGGCTCCGCCGAAGGCGTCGCTCCACCAAAAATCAGCAGCGATGACGTTGTCCAAAATGCCGCTGGCCGCCTTGGCGTCCGCCACCACCGCCGCGTGGCGGGGGACGAGCGGCGGCGCCAGTCGCGTGGCGCGCAGCTTCGGAGTGGAATTGATGCTGCTCCACCGGGATCGGCTTGCGAATCAGACGCTCAATGGCGCGTAGAAAATCGCGTTCTTCAGATGAGCAGAAGGAAATCGCGTCACCCTCCGCCCCGGCCCGCGCGGTGCGGCCGATGCGATGGACGTAGGTCTCCGGTTCGATGGGCAAGTGGTAGTTGATGACGTGTGTGATGTTGTCCACATCAATGCCGCGCGCGGCGATGTCGGTGGCAACGAGTACGCGGACGCGGCCCGTTTTGAAGCCCGCCAGCGCCGCCGTACGCGCGCTTTGGCTCTTGTTGCCGTGAATCGCCGCCGCCGTGATGCCGGCCTTGGCGAGTTTTTCGCACACCTTGTTTGCGGCGTGTTTCATCTGCGCGAAGACGATCACACGGTCCATGCCGGTGTCGTTCAAGAGTTGCACCAGCAGCGCATCCTTGTGCTGCCGATCCACGAACAGCACCTTCTGCGCGATCTTTTCGACCGTCGGCTGTTCGGGGGTGATGGTGACGTGTACCGGGTTATGCACCAGCGTTCTCGCCAGCGAGACCACTTCCGGCTGTAGCGTCGCCGAGAAAAAGAGCGACTGGCGTTTGGGCGGCAGCGCGGCGATGACTTTACGGATGTCGCGGATGAAACCCATGTCGAGCATCCGGTCGGCTTCGTCGAGTACGAAAATTTCGATGCCATCAAGTTTGCAAAAACCTTGTCCCATCAAGTCCAGCAAGCGGCCGGGCGTGGCGACGACGATATCCATGCCGCGGCTCAACGCGGCTTCTTGTGGCCGCTGACCGACGCCGCCAAAGATCACCGTATGCGAAATGTGCAGGTGCCGTCCGTAGGCGTGGATGCTGTCGCCGATTTGCGCCGCGAGTTCGCGCGTTGGCGCCAAAATCAGTACACGCGGGCGGTTGCGGATTGGCTGCCGCTTGTGCAAGGTCAGGTGTTGCAAAATCGGCAGGACAAAGGCGGCGGTCTTGCCGGTGCCGGTCTGTGCGCAGCCGAGGATGTCGCGGCCCGCGAGCAGGTGCGGGATGGATTGCATTTGGATGGGCGTCGGCGTGACGTACCCTTCTTCGCTGACTGCGCGCTGGATTTGCGGCAGTAGCGAGGCGAATACAGGATGGACGGGTCGCGGCGTTTCCAGCAGGCCGTTGATCGAGGCCGGGTGAGGTAACGGCGGTGGTGTCACGCCATGGTGGTGAGGTGTGTGGGCGGCAGTGGTTGCTGCCGGTTTCGTGTGGGTGACATGCTGCACAGGGTGCGCATGCAGCCCATGAGGGTGCTTGTTCTGCATTTCGGGATCTCCGTCCGGCATTACACATCTCTGCCCGCCGGACGCGTGGAAAAGAAGGAGCCGCGACTGTCGCGGCGATGCAGCCACCGGGCTGCTTGAGGCGTGAAACAATACCCGCTGGCCGCCCAAAGTCAAGCCTGTCGCAGTTTGGATAGCATTTCTGTCCGGGGAGCGCACGCGCCCTCGCGTGCGACAGACCGCGCCCACGCGGTTTGCACGAGGAACCGGATTACCCCCGAAGCGTGAGGCGAGGCGCCTCACGTCGCACGCGAGGGCGCGTGTGCTCCCCAACCAAAGCTCTGGAAAATATCTGCATCCGCTGAATTTTTCTCTGTGTTTTTGCGGGCGCTGCGCTACAGTCCGCGGCTCCATGATTGAATTTCGTCAAGTCAGCAAGCGGTATGGCGGCCAGATTGTGCTGGATGCCGTGAACTTTCGCGTCAATGCAGGTGAGCGCGCGGGGTTTGTCGGCCCGAACGGGGCGGGCAAGAGTACGGTCTTTGCCTTGGTCGCCGGCGAGATGGAGGCCGATGGCGGCAAGGTCGAGTTGGCCAAGGACATCCGCTTGGGCTATTTGCGGCAGCAAATCCTGAATGATGATTCGGCGACGCCGCTCCGCGCCTACGTTGAACGCGCCGCGCCGGATTTGCAAACAATCCATGCGGAAATTCATCTGCTGGAAGAAGAGTTGCGGCAGGAACCGGACTCGGCGGCGCGAGAACGGACCCTTCGCCGGGTCGGCGAGTTGCAGACGATTTTCGAGCATCGCGGCGGCTATGATATTCACGCGCGCGCTGCGGCGGCGTTGTGTGGGCTGGGTTTTCCTGCCGACGGCCTTGATCGTCCGATGGGCGAATTTAGCGGTGGCTGGCAAATGCGCGCGGAACTGGCGCGTGCGTTGGTCGCCGATCCTGATTTGCTCCTGCTCGACGAACCTTCAAACTATCTCGATCTGCCCGCGGTCGAATGGTTGCGCGGTTTTCTCGCGGAATACCGCGGCACGTTGGCGTTGATTTCGCACGACCGCTATTTGCTCAACGCGCTCACCGAGGTCATCTATGAAGTCGCCGGCGGCGCGGTGACGCGGTACGCGGGCAACTTCGCGTGGTATCAGCAGGAGCGCGTGCGCCGTCGCGATCAGGTGCAGGCGATCCAACGGAACCAGCAGGTGAAACGTGAAAAAATCGAGCGCTTCATCGAACGTTTCCATGCCAAGAACACCAAGGCCACGCAGGTGCAGAGTCGCGTCAAAATGCTCGAGCGCATGGAAGAAAAGGCCGTCAAATTGCCGGAAATTGCGCGCGGCATGGGCCAAATCCGGCTGGCCCAGCCACCGCCCTGCGGCGCGGAAGTCTTGCGGCTGGAGCGCATAAGTTTTCGGTATGACGATAACGCACCGTGGGTTTTGCGTGATTTGGATTTGACGATCAATCAAGGCGAGAAGCTGGCGATTGTCGGCTCGAACGGTATGGGCAAAACCACGCTTTTGCGCCTGTTGGCCGGACAACTCCAACCGGTCGCAGGCAAACGCGTGGTCGGCTACAAGGTCGTCGCGGGCTATCAATCGCAAGAATTTGCCGAAACGATGGAATTGGATCTCACCGCCATCGAAACGCTCCGCTCGGTTGCGCCGGATGCGGGCGAGCGGGAAATCCGCACTTTGCTGGGCGGATTCGGTTTTTCGGGTGAGGCCGCCGAAAAAATGGTCAGGGTACTCAGCGGTGGCGAAAAAATTCGCTTGGCGTTCGCGCGCCTGCTCATTCGTCCGCCGAATCTACTGCTGCTCGACGAACCGACGACACATCTGGACATCGAATCGCGCGAGGCCTTGCAGGACGCGTTACGTGAATATCCCGGTACCGTGCTGTTGGTAAGTCACGATGTCGAGTTCGTCCGGGCCGTCGCCGGCGGCGTGATCGCCATGACGCCGCAGGACGTCACCCGCTATGTGGGTGGCTATGATTATTACAAAGAGAAAATCGCGCAACAAACCAAGGCCGCGCAGTTTTCGTCGTCGCCGACGGAGGACGTAAAATCAGTCAGCGATTCCAAGGCCGCGCGTCGTGAGCGCGCCCAACAGCGCCAGGCGCGGCGCGAACTGACCAAGGAACTCGACCGAAAAATCAACAAGGCCGAGAAAAAAATCGCCGAAATGGAAATCGAACGCGCCGCGCTCTTTGCCAAACTTGCCGCCACGGAAACTTCGGCGGATGACCGCGCTGCTGCGGGGCGTCGGCTCAAAAACGTTGAGTTTGAACTGGGGCAGGTGATGCACGCGTGGGAAGAGGATTCCCTCCGCCGCGAAGAATTGTTACAAACGGCGGCGCAACCCAATGAATGAGCAACCCACCATGCAAGGCGCTTTTCGGCTCTTCCGCGTCGCCGGCATCACGGTGTTTCTGCACTGGTCGTGGTTCGTGGTGGCGATCATCGAATTCCAGCAGCGCGCCCAGCGTTACACCTCGCCGCTATGGAATGCGCTGGAATATCTCGCGCTTTTTGGCCTCGTGCTGCTGCACGAATTCGGTCATGCGCTGGCCTGTCGGCAGGTGGGCGGACAAGCCGAACGTATTTTGCTATGGCCGTTGGGTGGCGTGGCCTTCGTCAGTCCGCCGCAGCGTCCGGGCGCGATGCTCTGGAGTATCGCCGCCGGCCCGCTGGTGAACGTGATTTTGGTGCCGGTATTCTTGGCGCTGGGTCTGGCTTTGCACACGGTAGGTGCTGGAACCAACGTGCTTAGATTGATCCATGATCTTGCGATCATCAACATTGTCCTGCTGGTTTTTAATCTGCTACCCATCTATCCACTCGACGGTGGCCAGATTGTCCGGTCGCTGCTGTGGTTTGTGTTTGGCCGGGCCACTAGCCTGCTCGTCGCCTCGATTATCGGCTTCGTCGGGGTGGGGGCGATTGTACTGCTGGCGGTACTCGCACACTCGATTTGGTTTGGAGTGCTGGCTGTTTTCATTCTGCTGAGCTGTTGGCGTGGTCTGCGCCAAGCGTTGGCGTTGGCGCGCCTCGACAAAATTCCGCGGCGGCCCGGTTTTACCTGTGCCAACTGCGGAGCCGCACCGTTCATCGGCAATTATTGGCTATGCAACCACTGCCAAACGCCGTTCGATACCTTTGCCACGCAAGCGGTTTGCCCGAAGTGTCAGGCCGCGTTCGACACCACCCGTTGCCCGGAGTGCGGTGTCGCGCATCCCTTGAGTGACTGGTTTCGCGCGCCGCCGCCACTGCCCACCATGCCGCCCGTTCACACTGCACCATCCGCGGCTCCCAAAGAAAGTTGATAATAAAGTTTGCTATCGGGGCCCGATGGCGTAGAGTCCGCGCGCTAGCCAAGAAGATCAGCGCAGTTGGTATGGTAGATTGTCGACGATCCTAGTGCTCGGTGACGATCCGAAACCTGAACGAGTCGGGAACGGCCACTGGGTAGTCCTCCCTCTAGCGGAAAGTAAAACAAATGGGTACGAAACTATACGTCGGCAACCTGTCGTTCAACACGTCGGACACCGACATCAAAAACCTGTTCGCACAGGCCGGCACAGTGGTTAGCTGTGACGTGATCCTCGACAAGTTCACCAGCAAGTCCCGTGGTTTCGGGTTTGTGGAAATGTCCACAAACGAAGAAGCGGCCAAGGCGATTGCTGACTTCAACGGCAAGGACCTTGATGGTCGCGCCTTGACGGTCAACGAAGCCAAGCCCCGCGAAGAACACCCTCGTGGCAACTTCGGTGGTGGCGATCGCGGCGGCCGGTACTAAGCCGGCTGGTCCAGATCGTATTAAAGACGAGCGTTCCCGCAAGGGGGCGCTCGTTTTTTTATGCGCGGATGCGAGTTTCGTACATTGGAAAAATCGTGCGGGTGAGTTTCCAAAGCTTGGAAGTGTCGCATCGCTGCTTGCTTTTCCGCCGGCAATTTCTACACTTCCCCGGCATTTTTGAAAGCGAGCACTGTCATGGCGGAATTGCCCAAACATTACGACCCGAAGGCGATCGAAGAGAAGTGGTACACCTGGTGGCTGGAACACAACTCGTTCCACAGCGACGCGAGCCGCGGCGGCGCGCCCTATTGCATCGTCATCCCGCCGCCGAACGTCACCGGCATTTTGCACATGGGCCATGCGCTCAACAACACAATTCAGGATGTGCTGACGCGCTGGCAGCGGATGTGCGGGCGCAACGCGGTCTGGGTGCCGGGCACGGATCACGCGGGCATCGCGACGCAAAACGTGGTCGAGCGCGCGCTGAAAAAAGAGGGCCAAGGCCGGCGCGATCTCGGACGCGAAAAATTTGTCGAGCGCGTGTGGCAGTGGCGGCAGGAATATGGCGGTACGATCATCCGTCAGCTCAAGAAGCTCGGTTCGTCGTGCGACTGGCAGCGCGAACATTTCACGATGGATGCGGACTTAAGCGACGCCGTGGCCGAGGTGTTCGTCCGGCTCTATAACAAAGGGCTGATCTATCGCGGCAAGTACATCATCAACTGGTGCCCGCGCTGCCAGACCGCGCTTTCCGACGAGGAGAGCGAGCACAAGGACACCGCCGGCAAGCTCTATCACCTGCGCTATCCGGTCAGCGGTGTGCCGGGCCGCACGCACGTGGTCGTGGCGACGACGCGGCCGGAGACGATGCTGGGCGATACGGCGGTGGCGGTGCATCCCAACGACGACCGCTATCGCGATTTGCGCGCCGGCGGCAAAGTGACGCTGCCGCTCTTGAACCGCGAACTGAAGGTGATCGCCGACGATTACGTGGATCCGAAATTCGGTACCGGCGTTGTCAAAGTCACGCCCGCGCACGATCCGAACGACTTCGCGATGGGTCAGCGGCACAGCCTGCCTTCGATTGACGTGATGACCGACGACGGGCAGATGGGGTCAGAGGCCGGGCCCTATGCCGGGATGGATCGTTTCGCCTGCCGCAAAAAGATTCTCGCGGACTTGGCGGCGGCAGGGTTGATCGAGAAGATCGAAGATCACCAGCACGCGGTGGGCCACTGCTATCGTTGCCACACGGTGGTCGAGCCGCGTCTTTCGCCGCAGTGGTTCGTGCGGATGAAGCCGCTCGCCGCGCCCGCGCTCACTGCGGTCGTGGAAGGCCGCATCAAGTTCACACCCGACCGCTGGACGAAAGTTTATACCGAGTGGATGGAGAACATCCGCGACTGGTGTATCTCGCGCCAGATATGGTGGGGCCATCGCATCCCGGTTTTTTATTGCGACGCCTGCGGTCATCAGTGGGCGGCGAAGGGGCAACCGAAAACGTGCGCCAAGTGTGACGCAGCGAACATCCGGCAGGACGAGGACGTGCTCGACACCTGGTTCTCATCGTGGCTCTGGCCGTTTAGCGTCTTCGGCTGGCCACAGCAAAATGCCGACCTGAAATTCTATTACCCGACGCACACACTCGTCACCGCGTCGGAGATTTTGTTCTTCTGGGTCGCACGCATGGTCATGGCCGGCTGCGAGTTCATGGGCGGTATCCCGTTCCGCGAGGTCTATATCCACGGCACCGTCCGCGACGATGTGGGGCGCAAAATGTCCAAGAGCCTCGGGAACTCGATTGACCCGGTGCAGATCATCGAAAAGTACAGCGCCGATGCGCTCCGCTTCAGCCTGATCATGCTCACGGCGACGGGTCAGGACGTCTATGTCAACGAAGAGAAATTCGAGATTGGCCGCAACTTCGGCACGAAAATCTGGAACGCCGCGCGCTTCATGCAGATGCAGGCAGCCGGCAGCACCGGCGAACTCTGGACGCCAGCGAGTGCTGCGCCGCTGAGCTCCGACGACCAGCACATTCTCGCCAAGCTCAACGAGTGCATTGCCGCGTGCGACGACAACCTTGCGAAGTTCCGCTTCAACGACTACGCGAAGACCATCTACGAATTCATGTGGCACCAGTTCTGCGACTGGTACGTGGAATATTCCAAGCAGGTTTTCTACAGCGACGATGCAGCGCGCAAGGCGACCGTGCTCGGCGTGATGCACCACTGCCTTTCCAGCGCGTTGAGGCTGCTCCATCCGCTGATGCCGTTCCTGACCGAGGAACTCTGGCGTGGCATGGGCTACAACACCGCGAGCGAAACCATTCTCACCGCGCCGTGGCCCAAGGCGGCAACGACGGCGTTGTGGGATGCGGCGGTCGTCGCGCACGTCGAGGCGCGGCACGAGTTGATCGGTCTCGGCCGCACGCTGCGTGCCGATAACGGCATCGCGCCGGGCCAGAAGGTGGACTTTGTCATCAAACCGGTCAGCGCAGCTGTGGTGCCGCGACTCGAAGCCGACCGTGTCAATGTGATGACGCTGCTCAAGGCGGGCAACCTGACGGTGGATGCGGCCTTTGCGCCCACACAGGCGATGCCGAGCACGCTCACGCCGCTGGGGACGCTTTATATGTCGCTTGGTGTAGTGGATGTGGCGGCAGAACATGAGAAATTGACCAAGCAACTCGCCGAGGTGGATCGCAACCTCGCCGGCGTACAGGCCAAGCTCAGCAACGAGAACTTCGTCGGCCGCGCGCCGGCGGCGGTGGTCGAGACCCAGCGCAAACTACTGGCTGAGTTGACTGAAAAACGCACCAAACTGGCGCATTTGATGGAGCTGCTGCAGGGGTAGAGTTTCCAAGGCTTGGAAAACAAGACGATCAGAGACCGATGTGTCCGAACCAGAGCAGTCGTACGCTGGCATTAGTGCCGGAGCGCTCGTAGCCCAGCACGCCTTTGAGCAGATTCCATTCGCTCGCACCATGATGATCGTGGCTCCAGTCCACCAGCGGGAAAAGGGAGAAACGACTGCTTTCCGTGCCACGGCGCTGACGCCGCACGAGCCCCCAGAGCAGTTCATCGTCGCTGTTCGTGCCGGCGGTGGTGTGCGTGTAAAGCGTCCAGAACGGCGCGTATTCGCGTTCGATCGGTGCGGAGTGGCGCATCGGCCAGAGCATCAGCGTGCGGAAACGCGATTGGTCGCCGAAGCGTTCGTAGGCGCAGAGCGGCCAGAGGTGCCAGTAGCGGGCGACGCAGTTGGTGGCGGGCGCCGTACTGGCGGTGGGTTGCTGCGTCGGCGGTTGCGCGGCCTTCCGCCAGGCGCTCTCGCTGAACCATAGCGGTGCGAAGGTGTAGCGATCCACGGTTTCGCCGGTGCGGTCGAGATGCCGCCACCAACCCAGCGGCCAGAGATAAAAGCCGCCGTGAATGTGACCGTAATTTTTATAGCCCCAGAGCGGCCAGACATAGAACTTCTCGATATCGCCGGACGCCCATTGGATGACCGGCCACGGCGTGTAACCCATCTTTTTCTTGGCACTCGTGCCGTATTTGAAAAACGGCGGCAACAGCATCCACGATTCCTGATTCTCAAGTTTCATGTGACCCCACAGGGGCAGCACGAGATAACCATAGCCGCTGGAGCCGGGATGTTGATAGCTGGCCCAGGTGACGAAGGGCCACAAGCAGAAACGCTTGTCGAATTGGTCGTGCCGGATATTCCAACCGTAGAGCGGCCAGACGCGGAACCGGTCATTCTTCGCGTTGTTCTCACGACAGAAAACCGGCCAGAGCACGTGATAGCTGTTTTCATCATTCAGGCGACTGTGGATGTACAGCGGCCAGAGCACAAAATTGGCTTCGTCCTGAAACAGAAATTCGTGAAGCGAACCGCCCAGCGGGAAAAAGGCCGCGTAGTTTGTGCCGTGGGCGTCACGGCCTTGGAACCAAAACGGGAAACACCACCAGTGCCAGCGCGAGTTGGAATTTGTCTTGTCAAAATCGGTATAGAAGGAGGTCAGGACGCGCCGGCCATGATTGTTTTGGAAGTCCCATGAAAATTCGATGGGCCAGAGCAATTCGCTGGCGCTTTTTTCATCGGTCTCGGCGGCGGTGCTGTAAAACGGGCGCACCGCCCAGAGGTTGAGCTTGTTCGTATCGGCGGCGTGTTCATAAATCGGCCCCAGCACCTTGAGGTGCGTACTACCCGCCGGATCGCGCAACCGACTGGCGACCGGACCCCAATCGAAATCTGTTTTGATCGGCGTGGCGCAGCCGGCAAAAAGCGTCAAAAAAGCCAGCGCCAGGGTGGGGCGCACAGACTTTTCCAAGTCTTGGAAAAGCGCTGCGCTGCTTTTTCCAGGCCTTGGAAAACGAAAGATCAGGCGATGCATTTTTTCACCACATCAGCCAGCATTTGCGTCAGACGGTTGGTCATTTCCGCGGTCGGGCCTTCGACCATTACGCGGCACATGGCTTGCGTGCCGGAATAGCGGATCAGGACGCGACCGTTTTCGCCCAACTCGGCCTCGGCGGCTTGAATCGCCTTTTGCAAGGCCGGCAATTCTTCCAGCGGCGGTTTTTGCTTCACCGTGACGTTGATAATTTTTTGCGGCGCGAGCGCCATGATTCCGGCCAGTTCCGAAAGCGGCTTTTGTGCGGCGCATTTCGCGGCAAGTAATTGCAAGGCGGAAATGATGCCATCGCCCGTGGTGTGGTGGTCGAGGAAGATCATATGGCCGGACGCCTCGCCGCCGAGCACCGCGCCGCGCGCTTTCATCATTTCCAGGACATAGCGGTCGCCGACCGGCGCTACGCCGACCCCGATCTGACGCTCGCGCATCGCTTTATGGAAACCGAAATTGCTCATCACCGTGCCGATCACGAGATTGTTTTTCAGCAGTCCGCGCTGCTTTAGTTCCTGCGCGCAGATGGCCAGAATATGATCGCCGCTAAGCTCCTGGCCCTTCTCATCCAAAGCAATCAACCGATCACCATCGCCATCAAACGCGAGGCCCAAGTCGGCTTTTTCGGCCAAGACGCGAGCACGCAAATCCTCGGTATGCTGGGAACCACAGTGGTCATTGATGTTCATGCCGTTGGGTTCGTTGTGGATGGGGATAATATCCGCGCCCAGCTCCGACAAGATGATCGGCGCGACCTTGTAGGTGGCGCCGTTGGCGCAGTCGAGGACGATCTTCAGGCCGTTGAGCGTCAACTCTTCCGGGAAGGTGTTTTTGCAAAAAACGATGTAACGGCCGAGCGCATCATCAATGCGCATCGCCTTGCCAATTTCATGGGCGGTGGGCCGAATATCGCGGATGTGGCCGGAGGTGATCAGTTCTTCGATTTCGTCTTCTTCGGCATCCGGCAGTTTGTAGCCCGTGCGCGAAAAAATTTTGATGCCGTTGTCCTGATAAGGATTGTGCGAAGCGCTGATGACCAGCCCGGCGTCGGCGCGCATGGAGTGAGTGATGAACGCGATACCCGGCGTCGGCATCGGACCGACGAGGAAGACGTTGACGCCCATCGAACAGATACCGGCGGTCAGTGCGCTCTCAATCATGTAGCCGCTCAGGCGCGTGTCTTTGCCGATGACGATGCGGTGCTTGTATTTCCCGCGGTCATGTCGCTTGCAGACATAGGCCGTCGCACGCCCGATTTGCAGGGCCATCTCCGCAGTCATCGGTTCGATGTTCGCTACGCCACGTACGCCATCGGTTCCAAATAATCTCGCCATGCTTGGCCCTTTCTTCCGTCACCACAGGTTCATGGTTGCCTGTACGATTTTTTGCAGCCACGCGGTCCCGGCCTTTTTTGCCGCCGGACTCAGCGCGCGCACGGTTTCAAGGTAGGAACCGGCGTTGATCGCGCCCACATCCATCAAGAGCACATCGCGCTCGACCGCGCCTAAATTTTCCGGCACCGCCTGTTTGAGCACGGCTTCCATCGTTGGCCAGGCGTGCCGTAGTTTTTCCTGTTCGGCAAGCCACGGTGCGTCGGCCGATTCATTCTGCCGCGCCAGTTCGATTGAACGCGGCATTCGTCCGGCCAACTCCTTGAGCCGCTTGATCCGCTCTTCCAGCGCCATCCGCAATTGTTCTTGCGCGCCGGCATAGCACGCCGCGTCCCAGGTATCTTCGCTCATGACCGGCTGCCGTACATATTGATACCATTGATGCAAGGCCCGGAGATTGCCGAGATATTGCAGGTTGTTCCGTACGATCCGTTCCACGCTCCGAAACGCACCCGCCGTAAACGGCTTGGAAGTACCGGTCGGACGCGGGGTGGGTTGCAGCAACAAGCCATCGCCCGGCGCATCTTCGCGCCAGATCAAACCTGCCGGTACGACGCAGCCGAAGCCGATGTGACACGGCCCGACCAAACCGCCTTGCCCGCCGAGAAAAATCGCCGGCTGATCCAGCATCACGCCGCGCGGCACATCGCCGAGCAGCGAGGCCGTCGCCTTGTCCTGATGCGGTGTGTAGTTGAAGTGAATGTATGACGAACCGACTTCGCTGTGGTTCTTGCGATCCGTGCCGCCCGCCATCAGCACATCGCAAAAATTGATTAAACTGCCCAGCGTGACGAATGGGAGCAAAATGGTTTGCTTGAGGCCAACCGCGTGGGCGCCGTTCGCTTCTTCCTCCAGCAGCGTACCGGGCCGAATATGCGCGCCGCTGCCCATGTTCGCGCCATCCAAAAAAGTCGCCCCGGAAAAACAACCGCCTTTGAGCGCCACGTTGTGACCGAGCTGGCAGTTCTCCACCGTCACCGGCGCCTCCGCGCCCAGGACGCACCCCGGCCCGATGGAGGTGCTCGCGCCGAGCACTTGGCAGCCGGTATGCACGATCACACCCGGCGCGATGCGCTCAGGCCGTACCTCGGCGGCGATCTCGACGGTTTCCGGTCGTGGGATCACCACGCCCCGTTCCAGCAACGCGTGAACTTGTTTGGTGTCCATAGCATTTCTCCGCGACGCCGTGATGCTGCCAGAAGCTGGAGAAAAATTCACGCCCGAAATAGCTACAGCCGCCGGCGGGGGGACTTTTTCCAAGGCTTGGAAAACGGGGCGTCTGTTTTTCCAAACCCTGGAAAATCATTTATGCAGCAGCACGCCGATGACGACGCCGATGGAGAGAAACAGCAAAAAGGCCAGCGATTTGAGCATCTTGACTGTGGTCACCAGCAGCTCAATGGAAATGTTGCGGTCAATGATGGTATCGCGGGTGTTGTAGACCAGCACCAAGGCACACAAACCAATGAGAACCAACGCAAAGGTCAATTTTTTGCTCATAGGTGACTCCGTAGGAAGAGATGAAACTGCTTTATCGCGGGCGTGTCAAGCTGCCATCAGGTTTTGAGTTGTAGGCGTGTGTCGCGGGGCGGGTGGGCCTCGTCAGCCAGCGGGTAATCCCGTGTGTAGTGCAGGCCGCGGCTTTCCTGCCGTTGCAAGGCGGAGCGGATGACAAGCGCGGCGACGTCGGCGATATTGCGCAATTCCAGCAAATCGCTATAGATTCGGTAACTGCGGAAATATTGCTCGACCTCTTTGCGCATCAACTCGACGCGCGCCAAGGCACGTTCGAGGCGCGAGGTTGTGCGAACAATGCCGACATAATCCCACATCGTGGCGCGAATATCGTCCCAATTGTGCGAGACCACGACGCCTTCATCACTGGTGGCCGTGCCGCCCGCGCGCCATGTCGGCAGGGCCGGACGCGCGTTGTTGTCCGCCAATGCATCCTGGGCTAAAATTGCCTCGCCAGTGGCATGGCCGCAGACCAGCGCCTCGAGCAGCGAATTGCTGGCCAGCCGGTTAGCGCCGTGCAAACCGGTGCAGGCGACTTCGCCGCACGCGTAAAGGCCGGACAGATCGGTGCGGCCATCCACGCCGGCGGCGACACCACCACAGAAAAAATGAACGGCGGGTACGACGGGCAAGGGCTCGCGTGCCATGTTGAACCCGAATTCGAGACAGCGTTGATAAATATTAGGAAAGCGTTGACGCAGAAACTTCGCGGAGCGCTGGGTAATATCCAGCAGCACACAATCATCGCCACGCGTTTTCATTTCGCGGTCAATGGCGCGCGCGACAATATCACGCGGTGCGAGCGAGCCGCGCGGATCATAGCGTTCCATGAACGACGCGCCGTCGCGGGTTTTGAGCACACCACCTTCGCCGCGTACGGCCTCGCTGATGAGAAAACTTTTGGCCGCCGGATGATAGAGACAGGTCGGATGGAACTGAACAAACTCCATGTTCAGGATCGGCAGTCCGGCGCGCCAGGCCATGGCGACGCCATCACCGGTGGCGATATCCGGGTTGCTCGTGTAGAGATAGACCTTGCCCGCGCCGCCGGTGGCGAGCACGGTGGCCTTGGCGCGCACGCCGAGCAATTCGCCGGTGGCGCGATCGAGAAACCATGCGCCGGGACAACGACGATCGGCACCTGTACCGATGACGGCCAAATCCACGGCCATGAGATCAGACCGCAGCGCGATCCGGGGTTGTTCGGCACAGCGCTGCAGCAGGACGCGAATCACTTCCTGTCCGGTGAAGTCGCCGGCATGCAACACGCGGCGATGAGTGTGGCCGCCTTCCTGGCCGAGGTCATATTCGTCCCACTGGCCTTCACGCCGCTCAAAAGCCAGGCCAAGTTTTTCGAGTTCACGAATGAGGGGCGGCCCGGCCGTAACGATGGCTGCGACCACATCACGATGACACAAGCCCGCGCCGGCTACGAGGGTGTCTTGGATGTGACGCGCAAAAGTGTCTTCCGGATCCATGACGCAGGCAATACCGCCTTGCGCGTAACTGGTATTGCTCTCGGTCATTTCCTTCTTCATGGCGACCAGCACCCGTCCACGGGTGCTGAGTTTGAGCGCCGCCGTCAAGCCGGCGAGGCCACCGCCAATGACGAGAAAATCTGTATCCAGAATTTGCATGGGGGAAGCTTTGGGCTGTCAGCAGTCAGCTTTCAGCGTTCAAAGTAGGTGTAGCCGCGCAGGCCATTTTCGTAGGCATCCACGATCTGGCGGCGTTCTTCCGGCGTGATGCGACCGGCGCGCACCGCCTGCTCAGCCATCTGGCGTACGCGATCGAGCATGTTTTGCGGCTTGTGCTCAACATAACTGAGCACGTCGGCCACGGTGTCGCCATCAATTTCCTGCGCGAACTCGAGCACGCCGTGCTCACCGAGGCGCAAAGTGACGACATTGGTGTCGCCGAAAAGGTTGTGTAAATCACCGAGCGTCTCTTGATAGGCGCCGACGAGGAAAACGCCCATGTAATATTCCTCACCATTGAGTTCATGGACCGGCAGCATTTCCTTTACATCGTGCAGGTCGGTGAACTTGTCAATTTTACCGTCGGAGTCGCACGTGATGTCGGAAATGGTTGCCTGGCGGGTTGGCGGCTCGTTGAGGCGGTGCACCGGCATGACGGGGAACAATTGCTCGATGGCCCAGACGTCCGGTAGCGACTGAAATACGCTGAAGTTGCCATAATACACATCGGCCAACGCCGCCGGCAGGGTGGCGAGTTCGTCAGGAATATATTTGCGTTCGCGGATTTCCTGCGCCACGCGGCAGACGATGTACCAGAAGATACGTTCGGCGAGTGCCCGCTGGCGCAGATTGATTTCACCAACTTCAAACATCTTGCGTGCTTCATCGCGGTAGAAAACGGCGTCGTGGTAAGCTTCCTGCGCGTTCTTCGCATTGATGTCCGAACTTACGTCCATCAAGCGCCGCAACGCTTCCGGTGCGTCTTCGGGCAATTTCTCCGGCAGGCCGTGGCTTTCGAAGCGCTGGGCGTCAAGCACGTTGAAGAGCAGCACCGAATGGTGCGCCACCGTCGCGCGCCCCGACTCGCTCACGATGATCGGATGCTGGACGCCGGCTTCGTTGCACATCTTCATCACGGTTTCGACGATGTCGGCGGCGTATTCATCCATCGTGTAATTGCTGCTGCTCGGGAAATTCGTGTGCGAGCCGTCGTAGTCCACCGCCAAGCCGCCACCGAGATTGAGGATGCCCATCGTCGCGCCTTCTTTGACGAGGTCCACATAGAAGCGGCATACTTCCTGCACCGCCGCACGTACGCTGCGGATGTTCGGGATTTGCGAGCCGACGTGATAGTGCAACATCCGCAGACAGTCGAGCGTACCGCGGGCGCGCAACTGGTCAATCACATCAATGATCTGGGCCGCGTTCAGGCCAAACATACTGCGGTCGCCGCCGCTTTCCGACCAGTGCCCGCCGGCGCGCGCCGCGAGTTTGGCGCGGACACCGAGCAGCGGCTTGACCTTGATCCGCTCCGCACGCTCCAGCACGAGCTGCAATTCCGACGCGCGTTCGATCACGATGAAGGTCTGCAAACCCATCTTCATCGCTTGCAGCGCCAAGTCCACGAACTCTTCATCCTTGTAGCCGTTGCAAACGATGTAGGCTTCTGAATCCTGCATATAAGCCAGCGCGGCGATCAACTCCGCTTTGCTGCCCGCCTCCAGCCCGTGGTGGAACGGACGGCCATAGGCAACCATGTCCTCGATCACCTGCTGCTGCTGGTTGACTTTGATCGGATAAACGCCGCGATAACTTCCTTGATAGTTGGCTTCGGCAATGGCCTTGGCAAACGCCTGGTTGATCTGCGCTACGCGTGCCGCGAGCACGTCGCTAAAGCGCAACAGCACCGGCATGGCGACCCCCCGCGCCTGTAAATCAGTGATGATGTCTTTGAGACTTGCGCTGGCCTCGCCGCACTTGCCCTGCGGACGAACAATGACTTCGCCTTTTTCGTTGATATCGAAATAGCCCAAACCCCAATTACGGATACCATAGAGGTCGGCTGCATCATTTATGGTCCACCGCGTCAGCGTCTCAACTTTCATCAGCGTCTCCACCGCGCGCGGTTTAGCGCAGCGGCCAGCGTCATGCTACAAACTTTTCGGCGGCGTGCAAGCCGCATTGAAGCCGGCGTGGGATTTTTCCAAGGCTTGGAAAAACCGCGCGTTGTGTTTTCCAAGCCTTGGAAACTGTTGGCGCGCGGCGGCGGTTTGTGTAGGGTAATGCCCCACATGCTCACGCGTTTTCAAATTTGGTCGCGCCGCGGCGCTGCGATTTTGTCCGGCGCGCTATTGGCGACAGCTTTTCCGCCGCTGGACTGGAGCGGCGTGGTGTTCTTTGCGCTCGTACCGCTGTTGTTGGTGTTGCGTGGCGAATCGGCGGGCGGCGCGTTCCGGCTCGGCTGGCTCGCTGGCGCAACGCAGTGGCTGGTGACGGTCTTCTGGTTGCACCACGTTTCGTGGGGTGGCTGGGTCGGCTTGGCGTTTTATTGCGCGCTCTATCCCGGTTTCTTCGCGCTGATCGCCGCCGCATTGTGGCGTGGGTGCGGCGAAAATCGGCTGGGCCGTTTTTTTCTGCCGCCGGTGCTGGCGGTGGCGTGGGCGGGGCTGGAATGGATTCGCGGTACGTTCGGCACCGGCTTTGCCTGGTTGCCGTTGGCGGCGAGTCAGCACCTGAATCTGCCGCTGTTGCAACTGGCCGGGTGGGGCGGCGCCTATCTTGTTTCTGCGCTGATCGTCTGGCTGAACGTTGCGTTGGCGGTAACGGTGTGTGCGTACAGCGTGGCTCCGCCGGAGGCGTCGCCCGACCTTGCAACGCATCGGACTTTTCGGTGGGGCGAGGCGTCCCGCCGAGCCGTGCACACCGAGTTACTGTTCGCCTTGGTGGTGCTGGCCGTGGCGTTGGCCTATGGCTGGCGCGTGTTGCGTACGCCGCAGGACAACAGCACGCTACTCAAGGTGGCGCTCGTTCAGCCGGCCATCCCACAAATGGATAAGTGGACGCCGGAAATGGTGGAGACGATTTACAATCGGCTCCGTGAGCTGACGAAGCGCGCGCGCGTCGAAAGCAAATCCGACTTGGTCATCTGGCCGGAGACCGCCGTGCCCGATGATATTCGCAGTAGTCAGGCGAGCTACGACGTGGTCTTTGGTCTCGTCACCAACGGCACGCCGATTTTACTGGGTTCCACCGACACGCTCTATCTCGACAGCGGCAAGGCGCGCTACTTCAACAGCACGTTTTTGTTCAGCACCAACGGCGTGATTGCGGGCACCTATGACAAACAGCATCTCGTGGCGTTTGGCGAATACATTCCGCCGCTGCTGGGCTGGCTGACGCCGATTGAGGATAGCTTCACTCCGGGCACAACGAGTTTTGTCTTTCGGCTGGCGCGGCCCGCGGTGGACTTTTCCACGTTGATCTGTTTTGAAGACACGGTGGCGGAGGTCGCCCGCGGTTTCGTGCTGGCGGGCGCGCGACTACTCGTGAACATGAGCAACGACGCGTGGTTCGATCCTTCGGCAGCGTCGCATCAACACATGTTGCACAGCGTTTTGCGTGCAGTGGAAAACCGCGTGCCGGTCGTACGCTGTTGCAATACCGGTGTCTCCTGTTGCATAGACCGGTTCGGTCGTGTATATGACGCGGTCGCCGCGGCACAGGCCGTGTCGGGTTTTCAGAATACCGTGGTCGCCGTCCCCGATCGCACCGCGCCGTTGACGTTTTTTGCGCAGCATGGTGATTGGTTCGGTCCCGGTGCGGCGAGCGTCGCCGGATTATTGACACTCGGCGCGCTCTGGCGGCGGCGCAAAGAAGGAAACAACTAAATCATGTTGGACGATATCAAAGAACGTTTGCTCAAGCTGAAAGGTGCCCTCGCAGAAATGCGCGGGTATCTTTGACGTCGAAAAACGCCAAGCACAAATGGCCGAATTGGAAGCGCGGGCGGCGGCTCCAGAATTCTGGAACGACCAAACCAAGGCACGCGAAACGATTGACCAGACGAACGCCTTGCGCGCCGTCGTCGAGCCGTTTCTAAACCTCGCCAGGCAGGCCGATGATCTTGGCGTCCTGATCGAAATGGCCGAGGGTGAGCAGGACGCCACCCAACGCGCTCAATTTTTGCAAGAAGTGGCCGCTGAGTTGGAGCGCGCCGAAAAATCTTTCCGTCAATTCGAGTTGCAAGCACTGCTGGGCGGGAAGCTCGACCGCAACAACGCCTACGTGAGTTTGAACGCCGGCGCCGGCGGCACCGAAGCGTGCGACTGGGCCTCCATGTTGCTCCGCATGTATGTCCGTTACGCCGAAAGTCACGGCTTTCGGGTGGACTTCATGGAATACACCGCTGGCGAGGAAGCGGGCGTCAAAAGTTGTACCTTGCTCATCAGCGGCCCGTTCGCCTTCGGTTATTTCAAGGCCGAGCGCGGCGTCCACCGGCTCGTGCGCATCAGCCCGTTCGATTCCAACAAGCGTCGGCATACGTCCTTCGCCGCGCTTGATATCGTGGCCGAAGTGGATGACAACATTGAAATCGAAGTGCTCGACAAAGATTTGCGCGTGGATACCTATCGCGCCGGCGGCGCGGGCGGACAGAAGGTCAACAAAACCGACTCCGCCGTCCGCTTGACGCACATCCCGAGCGGTGTCGTCGTGGCGTGTCAGGCCGAGCGCTCGCAGCACGCCAACCGTAACAAGGCGATGAAGCTGCTCAAGGCCAAACTCTACGAAATCGAGATGGATAAAAAGCGTAAGGAACAAGAAAAGCACTACAGCGAAAAAGGCGATATCGCGTGGGGCCATCAGATTCGCTCCTACGTTTTGCAGCCCTATCAAATGGTCAAAGATTTGCGCACCGATGTCGAAACCAGCCAGACGCAAGCCGTGCTCGATGGCGATCTTGACGCCTTTATTGAGGCCTATCTCAAGATGCGCCGCGGCCAGGAAGATTAAGCCGCGCGCGGTTTTGCCTTGCGAAAGCTCTGGCAGGCGCTATGAATATACGGTGAGTGAAATATGACGCTTTTGGATTCCATCAAAATTCGGCGTGGTGAAATCACACAAATCGCGGCGCGTCACGGTGCGTGCTGTATTCGGGTGGTCGGTTCCGTCGCGCGTGGCGAGGAACGGCCCGACAGCGATGTTGATTTGCTGGTTAGTATGGAACACGGGCGTGATCTCCTGGACTTGGTGGCGTTGGAACAGGACTTGGGCGCGGCTTTGCATCGCGAAGTGGATGTGCTGACCGATGAAGGCTTGAGCCCCTATTTAAAAGATCAAATCCAAGCCGAGGCCGTTACCGTATGAAAACCGATGTAGTTTATTTGCGGCATATCTTGGACGCGATCCAACAAATCCATAGTTATACGCAAGATGGCAAGGTCGTGTTTCTGGGCGACCGCAAAACACAGGATGCCGTCTTGCGTAACATCGAAATCATCGGTGCAGCCGCCAAGCGGGTGTCACCAGCGTTCAAGGCGCACACCGCCGATCTGCCGTGGAAACAAATCGCCGGTATGCGCGATAAAGTGATCCACGATTATTAATGATTTTTCCAAGGCTTGGAAATCTCGACCTCTGCTGGGGCCTTGCCTATGCTTCCATCATGCCAAGGAAAATAAAGTCCCGAGAAACAGCGGCGAGCGGTTCCACCGCCATAGCCACGCCACGCGAGGGCATGCGGCCTACAACAGATGTAGGCCCGGTCCCCGACCGGGCGGGAAGCATGCATGAGAAAAAGAGATGCCTTTAATTACGCGCTGTTGGCGACTGGCCTACTGGCCATGCTCCTCTCGTTTCCCGACCTGCGCGGCATCGGCTACTTTCTGCTGGCCATCATAGCCGTGTTGTTGCGTTGAATTCGCGTGGTAGGGCGACGCCTCTGGCGGAGCCGCGAAGGACGGCTCACCGGGACGGTTCGCCCTACCCAACAGGGGGAGTGCTGTCGTTAGATGGTTATGCGCATCGGGGCAATTTTTTCCAAGCCTTGGAAACCGGCGGACTTTTCTTTCGCGGCCAGTCTGCTATGGTGTGCGGCGGACAAGGCACTACAGATTATGGCGGCAAATTTTCAATTGGTTGCGGACTATCAGCCGACCGGCGATCAGCCGGAGGCGATTGAGTCACTCGTTTATGGGTTGGAACACGACCGGCGTTTCCAGACCTTGGAAGGCGTCACTGGCTCCGGCAAGACGTTCGCGGTGGCGAACGTCATCCAGCGCTGGGGCCGGCCAACGCTGGTGGTCTCACATAACAAGACGCTCGCGGCGCAGCTCTATGCAGAACTGAAGGGTTTCTTCCCGCACAACGCGGTCGAATATTTTGTCAGCTACTATGACTACTACCAGCCGGAAGCCTACATCCCGGCGACCGACACGTTCATCGAGAAAGATTCCGCGATCAACGACGAAATCGAGCGCTTGCGGCTCGCGGCGACCGATGCGCTGATGAACCGGGAGGACGTCATCATCGTGGCCTCGGTCTCCTGTATCTATGGTTTGGGATCGCCAGAGGACTACCGCGACATGCTCGTGCGGGTGGAGCGCGGGCAGTCCATTGACCGCGACAGTGTGATGATGAAGCTGGTGGAAATCCAGTATGCGCGCAACGACTATGAGCCGGTGCCCGGCACGTTCCGCGTACGCGGCGACACGCTCGATATTTTCCCGGCCTATCGTAAGGATGGGCTGCGGATTGATTTTTTCGGGCCGCAGGTCGAAGGCATCCACACGATTGACGCCACGACGGCCAAAAACACCGGCAACTTGGAGCGCGTGGTGATCTCGCCGGCGTCGCATTTCGTGATGCCGGCGGACAAAATCGAACGGTCACTCGGCGCGATCCGCGCCGAGATGGAGGCGCGCGTCAAGGAGTTCACCGAGCAGAACAAACTACTGGAAGCGCAGCGTTTGAAAATGCGCACGACCTATGACCTTGAGATGCTCAAGGAGATGGGCTATTGCGGCGGGATTGAGAATTACTCGCGACACTTGACTGGTCGCCCCGCGGGTGCGCGACCGGCGACACTCTTCGATTTCTTTCCGGAAAAATTTCTGACCGTACTCGACGAAAGCCATGTGACGGTGCCACAACTGCGGGCGATGTTCAACGGCGACAAGGCGCGTAAAACCGTGCTGGTGGAGCACGGCTTTCGGTTGCCCTCGGCGCTCGACAACCGCCCGATGAATTTCGACGAGTTTCTGGCCGTCAGCGGCCCGATCCTTTTCACCTCGGCGACGCCCGGCCCATTTGAGTATCAGGTCGGCGGTACACCGGTGCCGCAGGTCATCCGTCCCACCGGCCTGCTCGATCCGCCGGTCGAGGTACGCCCGCTGGGCACGCAAGTGGACGACCTGACCGAGGAAATCCGCACGCGCGCCGAGAAGAATGAGCGTACGCTGGTCACTACGCTGACGAAAAAAACGGCCGAGGACCTTTCGACGTACTTGTTGAACCTTGGGCTGCGCGTGAAGTATCTGCACTCCGACATCGATACCATGGAGCGCGTCCAGATTTTGCGCGGCCTGCGCGCCGCAGAGTTCGATTGCCTGATCGGCATCAACCTGCTGCGCGAGGGTCTCGACCTGCCGGAGGTCACGCTCGTCGCCGTGCTCGATGCCGACAAGGAAGGCTTCCTGCGCTCCGAGACCGCGCTGATCCAGACCGCGGGGCGCGCCGCACGTAACGTCAACGGCTTGGTCATCCTGTACGCTGATAAAATCACCGACTCGATGCGCGGGATGATGGAGAAGTGCCGGGCGCGCCGCGAAAAACAGGCGGCTTATAACAAGGAACACGGCATCACACCGCGCACGATTCAAAAAAATATTTTGGAAAGCATCCAGCAACAGAAGAAGGAAGCGCAGGAGATCGAAGAAGGCGTTATTACCGGAACAGGTGCGGACTATAACGCCGTCGAGTTGATTGCCGAGTTGGAAAAGGAAATGATCGAAGCGGCGGAAGCGTTGGAATTCGAGCGCGCGGCCTTGCTGCGCGACCAAATTCACGAACTCCAGGCGGCGCAGAAGTCCGAGAACGAGAAGGGTGGGGCGGGTGCGAAAAAAGAGAAGGGCCAGCGTGGACGCAAACCACGTGTTGCCGGAATCGAAAACGCGGCGGTGGAATCTACTGGCGCACAGACGAAAACTGCGGTAGAAAAACCTGTCAAGCGCGGACGTAAACCGACCGCCGGGAAACGTAAATGAATCTGCCCCAATTTTTGGAACAACAAGAGGTCCGCGAACTGATTTCGCGTGCACTGATCGAAGATCTTGGGCCGGGCGATCATACGAGCGAGGCGCTCGTCGGCGAGGACGATCTGGCGCATGCTGCCATCGTTTCGCGCGGCCACTATATCGTCGCCGGTGGGCCGGTCGCGGAGTTAGTTTTTCAAATCGTGGATCCGCACGTCAGAACACGCCTGTTGATCCCTGATGGGCAGGCGGTGGGCCCCGGCGAGACGATCTTGCAGATCGAAGGCCGGGCGCGTGATCTACTGACCGCCGAACGCACCGCGCTCAACTTCATCCAACAAATGACCGGTGTCGCGACGCTGACCCATCAATTCGTCGAGCGCGTGCAGCAATATGGCGTGCAAATTCTCGACACACGCAAGACCGTGCCAACATTACGGCGCTTACAGAAATATGCGGTCGCGTGTGGCGGCGGCATCAACCACCGCCTTGCGCTCTACGACCGGATTTTGATCAAGGACAATCACCTCGCGTTCTGGCGGCGGCACGGCACCGGCAATCCCGCCGACGCCGTCCGCATCGCGCGCCAAAAATTCCCCGGTCTCGAAGTCGAGATCGAGGTTGAGAACGAGGACGAACTGCGGCAGGTGCTCGAAGCCAAACCTGACTGGATCATGCTCGACAACATGCCGCCGGCGACCATCCGCCGGTGCGTCGAGATCAATGCCAACCGTTGCAAGTTGGAAGCGTCGGGCGGCATCACGCTCGGCAACGTTTCCGCCTACGCGGTCACCGGCATCCAGGCGGTTTCCGTGGGTAGTCTGACCCATTCCGCGCAGGCCGCCGATCTTTCGCTGGATTTCGAAGCCTGATTTCCAAGAAGTGGAAAATCGCGCCTTTTACTTTTCCAAGCCTTGGAAACCTTCAATTGGGTGCGCTACAAACTGCGACGCAATTGCTTTGCGGCAGCCAACCGGCCCGCGCGCCTTGCTGGATGTGCCACCACGCGCCGTCGCGTGATTCGATATGGACGATGGAACCGGCGGGCAGCGCAAAGAGTTTGATGGTGTTGACGAGTGGCGCCGATAGCGCGCTGGCGGGTTGAATGACCACGGCTTCCGGCTGACGAATTTGTAGATCAAACCAATATCCGACGCCCCCCAGCGCTAGCAGCAACACAACCAATAGAAAGATTACGACAACGCGAAATAGTGCGCGGCGGGCCGACCACAGCAAAGCCAGACACGCCGCGCCGGCCAAGATCCAAAAATCAACGAGCGCCGCCAGCCGCCACTCAGCCGCGTTCAAAGATTGGAAAAAATGTTCCCACGATGCGGGCGTGGGTGGCGTGGCGCCGGTTTGCTCTTGAGCAAATTGCAAGTTGGCAATGATGTCCGCATCGCGCGGCGCGAGGTGCCACGCCCGGCGATAGGCCAGTACTGCCGCGCCGCCGCGTCCCGCTCGAAATTCTGCGTTGCCCAGGTTGAAATAAACTTCTGGCGTGCGCTGGCCTTGGGCGACGAGCGCAAGATAGTTCGTGGCGGCTTCTGCAAATTGGCCGGCATCATAAGCTCGTCCAGCCTTTTGAAACAGCTCGCTCGGAGTTAGAGTGCCCCAAGCGGAGCCAGTTGCCAGCGTCACCGAGAGCAAGAGGTGTCTCCAGTTTTTCATAGGCGCACCTTCTCGAAATTTCGCAGCAGGTTGGCGATCTCTTGCAGCGTGCGGCGGCCAGCTTCACGATCCAAGGCGGCAGAACCCATTTGGCCAAAACGCGCGTGGTCGCAGAGTTCCAGCAAAGCGCGTACGCGTTCCGTGAGGGCCGCCGCGACCTGCGCGGTTTGCAGAACGTGGAGCAGACCATCCGGTGTGACGTCGCCCGGCGGCAGGTTGAGACGATTACCGAAGTAACTGCGGAGCGCATTGGCCAGCGCCTCGTAAAATTCCTCCCATTGGGACATCGCTAGCGCTTGTTCAGCGGTGCGCAAGGCGCGGCGCGCGCTACGCGGGGCCTGCTCGCGCCGTGCCCAGCGGACATCGCCGCTGCGCAACTGCCGTCGGCGGGCCAAAATAAACGCAACCACAACAGCCAGCGGTGGGATGGCTTGTAGCGACCAGAACCGGGGAGCAGACCATTCGGCCTCGTCATGAATGCGCCAATGGGTTGGGGCCGATTTCAAATAGGCAATATCGCGGCCGGTGGGTGTGGCGGCGGCCTGGGTGGGAGCCGTCAGCGGCGCGGCGCCGGCTGCGGCGGGGCGTAATTTCACGTCGAACGGGCCGGCGCTGAGCACCACATACTGTTCTTTTTCGGGGTCAAAGTAATTGAACCCAACGGCAGGGATTTGTTGGGCGTCAAGACTTCGCGGAATAAGCACTTGTTCGTAGGTTTTGCTGCCGCGCGTCTGGGTCTCGTCGAGTTCTTTGGCGGTCAACTTGGCGTCGTAGGTTTTCAGCAGCTCGCTGTTTCCAAGCATTGGAAAAGCGATCGAATCAAAGTTCCCATGTCCGGAAATCCGCGCCGCCAACGTGACTGGATCGCCAACAGCGGCGCTGTCCGGCTTGACCTGCGCCGTCAGCGCGAACTGCCCGACGGCGCCATTAAAGTCCTTGGGCCGACCGTTTTCAGGCAGCGCACGTACGCTGAATTCCAACGGTTGGGTGGGGATATCAACCGGACGCGTCTCTGCCCGATTGAAAAGCGAATCCTGAAAAAAACGGTCGAAAAAAGGATCGTTGAATGGCCCGCCACGCTGTTGCCGTTCGCGTTGTACCACCAGCGCGCCACGGACCGTCGGGGCCAAATGCACAGGACCGGCAGATAGCGCGCGTGCCTGGCAACGGAATTGACGGGCCTCAAAAACCTGGCCGTTGAGCATGACGCGTTGGGCCGGTAATTCGCGGAACGCGGAAATGCTCAAGCCCGCCGGTTGCCAGTTGAGCAACGAAAAGCTGCTATCCAGCCGGATTTCCCGATGGAAAATGGAAAGTTGCAATTCGAACAACTGATTTTGAAAAAGATTGGTGGGCATGATATCCAACCGTGCAAAAAACAAATCGGATAATGCCGTATCCTTTTTCTCGCCGCTGGTGCCGGTGGCCGTGGGTGCGCCCACGGTCAGTTCCAGCGCCCGTAATTGCAAAGTCTGGTTGCCAATTTTGTAATTGATCGGACCAATTTTAAGGGCGCCGGTGCGACGCGGGACGAGTTGATAGACGAACGTCACCGACTGATCCATGCGGCCATTGATGATGCTGACTTGGGAATTCACGGACGGACCGGAGACATCGCAGTCCGGTAAACCGCCCAGCGGCGGCGGCGGCGGATTGCGCTCGCCGTGTACGGTGACGGTGGCTTGCGCTGCTTCGCCAAGCTGCAAGACGCGTGGTTGCACATCCAAATCCACGGAAACGGCGGCGGCAAACGTTTGCCGAACGAGCAGCAGCGCTGCAACCAGCAGTAACCCCGTCCAAAGTTTGGAAAATTGTTTCAACATGGTCATCGTGGTTTGATGATAGCAACGTCACCAATCTTTTTCGACTGGTTCTGGCTGGCCGATGTTCACCCGTAATTTTTCGCGGTTCGCCTGCTCCTCTTGACGCATCGCGTTCAACAACATCGCGGCTTCTTCCGGCGTCATCTCGTCTTTCTGCTCCTTGCCTTGTGCGGCCTTTTGCGTCTGTTGCTGATCCGACGTGGATGGCGGCTGTTGCGCAGATTGCTGTTGTTGCTTTTGATCTTGCTTGGAGTCCTGGTTTTGTTGATCGGACTTTTTATCCTGCGGCTTATCCGGCTGCTGCTCTTGCTTTTGCTGATCCTGCTTTTGGTCTTTCTGTTGCGCTTGTTTCTGTTTTTCCAATTCTTGCTGGAGCCGCAGGCTCAATTCATAGTTCACCTTGGCATCCGCATCGGCAGGATCCAGCATGATGGCCTGCTCAAAATGTGTGGCGGCTTCGCCAAGTGTTTTTTGGGCATCATCAAGCTTGCCCTGCTGTCGTTGCGCCGCCCCTTTTCCCAACAACGCGTTGCCGCGGTTATACCAGGCTTTTTCTTGAAGGTGCAGGTCACCGCTACGCAAGGCTTGGGCCCAATGATCCGCCGCGATTTCCATGTGCCCCAGCCGGTAATCGGTGGCCGCCTCGTTGTAGCGTGCGACAGCGGGATCGAGCTTTTTGGCGGGCGCATTCGTCGCGGCATCCGCAAACGCCTGCCGCGCCAGATCATATTGTTTGGCCCCATACGCGCGCGCGCCAACCTCGAGCGCTTGGCGCGGGTCGGTCGCCTGTGCGCACAACGCCAGCAGAGTGGGCGTCAGCAATAGGAGCCGCCGCTTCATGTTGCCACCTCCCGGGTGCGCTTGCGTGGCGCGATCAAAGCTTCACCCAGCAACAGCAGCAAGGCCCCACCGACAAACCAAGGGTAACGCTCCTCGAAAATTTTTGAAAGTCGTCCGGCTTGTTCGGCGCGTTTGAGCTGCGCGATGCCTAAATCATAAATACGCTCCAAACCAAAATCACCCGGCGTGGCGCGCACATATGCGCCGCCGGTGTCCACCGCGAGTCGTCGCAAAACATCCTCGTGTAGTGCGGTCTTGACCACGTTGCCTTGCCGGTCTTTGAAAAAGCCTGCGCGGCCCTCGGCTTCGTCCGGGATCAGCTCGCCTTCGGGACTGCCGATCCCTACGGCATAGACGCGGATGTTTTTTTCTTTCAGTTCCGGAATGAGCGCCAGCGGATCGCCCTCCAGATCATCACCATCGGTGACCAACACAATGGCGCGGTCAGCGCTGCCGCCGGCCTCGAAACTCCGTACAGCAGTTTCGAGCGCTTGCGCAATCGCAGTGCCACCGCGCGGCACAAATCCAACGTACACATCTTCCAGCATCGCGGCGAAGGCCGGATAGTCAATCGTCAGCGGACACGCCGCATAACTGCTGCCGGCGAAAGCGATCAGCCCGATGCGGTCACCGTGTAATTTGCCGACGAGATCGCGCACGCCCCACTTCGCACGCTGCAACCGGTTCGGCTTGAGATCCTGTGCCGACATGCTGCGCGAGGTGTCCAACACGACGAGGATATCCAAGCCGCGCCGCTTGACGTCTTCCCAGCGGAAGCCCCATTGCGGTCGTGCCAGCGCGACCATCAGCAGTGCGGTGGCGGCCAGCCACAAAACCAGTCGCCAGCGCTGGCGTTGCGGGCTACGCTCCGGCGTCATGACCGGCCAAAGATTTTGTGCCACGAGTCGGGTCAGTTGGCGTTCGCGGCGGCGCAGCAACGCCAAGAGTAACCAAGCCAGCAGGGGAACACCCCAAAGTGCGTGCAGCCATTCTGGATGTCCGAATTGCATGGCTACGGGAGCCTCCCGAGGCGCGTCAGCGCCAGCCACTTTTCCAAGCCCAGGAAAATCAGCGCCCAAATTATCCAAGGCTTGGAAAGTTCGCGGTAGCGCGTGAAATGTTCGACTTGAATGTCGGTTTTTTCCATGCGGTCAATTTGTTCATAGACGCGCTGCAGACCGCTCAGACTGGCGGCACAGAAATAGGTGGCGCCGGTGCTTTCGGCGATGCGTTTGAGCGCGGCTTCATCCACGCCTTCGCCGGCAGAGGCATACTGGGCTTCGCGACCGCTCGCGCCGACCGTATAAATTTTGATGCCCAGGGCCTTGGCGGCCTGTGCGGCATTTTCCGGCGCGAGCGTGCCAAAGTTGTTCATACCGTCGGTCAGCAGCACGACCACCTTGCTCTTGGCCTGACTATCGCGCAGGCGGTTGATGGCGGAAGCCATGCCGTCGCCGATTGCGGTGCTGTCGCCCAGCATACCGGGCCGGAGATTGCGCATGCGTTCCAGCAGCCAGCCGTGGTCGAGCGTCAGCGGGCAGAGCGTGTACGGAAAGGCCGAGAAGCCGATCATGCCCAACCGGTCGTGCGGGCGATTTTGGATGAATTTATCCAGCACCAATTTGACGGCGTCGAGTCGGTTGAGCGTGCGGGTCGGCGTGGAAAAGTCCGGCGTCATCATCGAGGGCGAGACGTCCACCAGCAATACGATGTCCACGACTTCGGTGCGCACGCGGCTTTCTTCGAGGCCTTTCTGCGGACGGGCCAAGGCCACCACCAGGCAGAGCAGCCCGATCCCGAACAACGTCGGGAGCGCCGGTTGCAAGCGCACCGCCCAACTGCGCGGTAATTTGGCCAATGCGGCACCGTCGCTGAAATTCAGGGTGGGCATGCGCGGCCGGGCATGGCGCAACCAGAGCGCCGCCGGAATCAGCAGCGCGAGCAACAGCAACCATGGATAGGCGAAGGTCATGCGGATGTCTTGGCGGTTAGTAAAGCAGGGATCGTCTCCCGTACCAGTCGCTCGGCGGCGGCATGGGCGGCACGCATGTCATTCGCGCCGGGTTGGTGTCGCGCGAATTTTACCAGATCGCTTTGCTCCAGAAACCGGGCCACCAAGCGCTGGTGATCCGGCGAAAGCGCGCCGGAGTTGG
This sequence comes from Verrucomicrobiota bacterium, assembly GCA_004321905.1. Taxonomy (GTDB): domain Bacteria; phylum Verrucomicrobiota; class Kiritimatiellia; order CAIQIC01; family CAIQIC01; genus DP16D-bin41. Next base: position 35,075 of record SCQF01000053.1, read on the forward strand.
CGGCCTCACGCAAAAACTCCTCCGTCGTTTCCTCGGGTGCGTGCAACGCAAAACGCGCTTCCAGATACCGTCGGGCAATGGTCGAAAGTTCAATAAAAAAAACTTCAACCTGATGCTGTTCGATCCAACCGCGAGCCAGCAACGCCCGCAAGGCGGCCAGCGCGACTTCATGCGGTGGTGGCGGCAGTGTTTGTTCGGCCAAGGCGCGGGCGCGCGCCAAATAACGGCGCAGCAACCAAGCGCCCAGGCCGATGATGATGGCGGAGAAGGCCAAGGCGAGTAGCCAGCGCGGGATGCGGTCGGGCCAGCGCACCAGATCGTGGATGTCGTGCAATTGCCGTAGGTCGGCGTTGGTGCTCGTAAGCATACTTTGCACCTTGAAAGCAACAAACGGGAAAGGGGCCTGTGTCGTTGTGCCATCCGGCCGCGTCCAGACGATACCGGGACTGGTGACGATGACGTGGTTGCCGGTCACGAGCGAGGTGATGGTGTAGTTCACCGTCTCGCGAACCCGGCCATCGGGCATTTTTTCGCCGAACTCCTGCCGATTGCGAACAATGATTTCCTTGCCGTGCGACAAATCAGGCGGATTCAGGTGCAGGTTGGTCGGATGCACCGAGGTCAGTTGCAAATGGATCAAATCGCCGATACGGATATTGTTCGTGCTGATGGCCACGCTGAGTGGTGACTTGGCGGGCGTGATCGGCGGCTGCCGATGGCACCCGATGACCGAGGCCAGCAACAGCCAGCAAATTACCTGGAGGGCATGACGCTTCATGTCCTGAGCCGCCGTTCCCGTGCCTTGAAAAAACGTACCAGTTCCCGGTCATAGGCTTCACCGGCCCAGACTTCGATCATATCAAGACCCGTGCGCGCCAGTCGTTGTTTTAAGTCGGCGCGCTGCTGTGTCTGTAGGCTGGTGAGCATGCGCCGCACACGGGCATCGGAAGTATCCACAACCTGTCGCGCGCCGGTTTCGGGGTCACGCCATTCCACCAGTCCGGCGGCGGGCCAGTCACGTTCGCGCCGATCAGCGGCAATAACGGCGACGAGATCGTGGCGTGTCGCACTCACGCGAAGCGTAGCCTTCAAATCTTCACGCGTCAGAAAATCGCTGATAAGGAAGGTCACCGTCTTGCGCGCGGTGATGTGGTTCAAAAAATCAAGCGCCGGCATCAGGGCGGTGCCGCGGCGGCGGGCGCGAAACCCCAGCACATCCCGCACGACGCGCAATACATGGCTGCTGCCTTTCTTCGGCGGCAGAAAATGTTCCACTTCGTCGCTGAACAGAATCAAGCCGACGCGGTCGTTGTTGCGAATTGCCGCAAACGCCAGCACGGCGGCGATTTCGGCGGCGAGGTCTTTTTTCAACTGCGCCTGTGACCCGAACAAATGCGAAGCACTGATGTCCACCACCAACATCACCGTCAATTCACGTTCTTCACTGAATTTTTTGATAAACGGATGGCCCATGCGCGCGGTGACGTTCCAATCAATCGAGCGAATGTCGTCACCCGGCTCATATTCGCGCACCTCCTGAAACTCCATGCCGCGGCCTTTGAAGACACTGTGATACTCGCCCGCGAACACGTCGTTGACGAGATGCCGTGTCCGGATTTCGATCTGCCGGACCTTCTTGATGATCTCTTTCGCCAACATGGGGTGTTTAGGGGACGGGCAGTTCGCTAAGGATTCGAGTGATCAAATCGTCGGAGGTCAGCTCTTCAGCCTCCGCTTCGTAGGAGGTGATAATGCGATGACGCAGCACATCAGGCGCGATGGTTTTCACATCCTGTGGTGTAACATAACCGCGCCCTTGCAGAAACGCTTGGGCACGCGCGGCCACCGCGAGATAAATCGTGGCACGTGGCGAGGCGCCATAGCGCAGGTAATCTTTGAGCGCCAGTTTGTATTTCTCCGGCTCGCGTGTGGCGAACACGATGCTAAGAATGTAGTCCTTGATCTTGTCGTCCATGTAGATTTCGTCCACGACTTTCTGGGCACGGAAGATCGCGTCCGGTTCGACCACGGGTTGGACGGTGAGGACTTTCCCGGTGACCGCCATCGCATCGAGAATTTGTTTCTCTTCCTCCAAGACCGGATAGGTAATGCGGAGTTTGAGCATGAAGCGATCCACCTGCGCCTCGGGTAGGGGATAGGTGCCTTCCTGCTCAATCGGATTTTCCGTGGCGAGCACGAGAAAGGGTTGCGGCAATTTATGGGTCTCGCCGCCAATCGTCACTTGCCGTTCCTGCATCGCCTCCAGCAAGGCGCTCTGCACCTTGGCGGGCGCACGGTTGATTTCGTCGGCCAGCAGCACATTGGTGAAAATCGGGCCGCGCTTGGTCGAAAAGGTACCGTCCTTGGGACTATAAATCTGCGTGCCGAGCAAATCAGCAGGGAGCAGGTCAGGTGTAAATTGAATGCGCCGGAAGCCTGTGTGAACCGCCGCCGCCAATGTTTTGACCGAGAGCGTCTTGGCCAGACCCGGTACGCCCTCCAGCAGAATATGGCCGTTGCTGAGCAACCCCACCAGCAAGCGATCAATCAAATATTTCTGGCCAATAATGACCTTGCCCATTTCGGCGCGCAGTGCCGCCACCCACGCACTCTCCGCCTTCACCTGTTCATTAATGATCCCAATTCCATTGCTCATAATTCCGCTCCTTTGCAAACTGTAGGTGATTGGACTATGCCACACGCCAAAACGTTCAAGTATTTGAACGTATCGTTATATCAGTGCTTTCACCTTCGCCCCTAGGGGTGCGCGCAGAGTAAGCATAATCGCTTTGATGTTCAATGCTGGCGGTGAGCATTGAACATTGCCGAAAATGTGACACTGTCGCCGGCTTGACTTGAAGCGGCGGGCCGCTATCATGCGCCTCGCTTTTTTGCCAACGTAGCTCAGCTGGCAGAGCATCGCATTCGTAATGCGATGGTCGTCGGTTCGAATCCGACCGTTGGCTCCATCATTTCCCGCGCACCACGTGAGAAGGAAGCAGAAATGGGCCGCCGCAGCCGTGCCGGGCATCGTTCGGCAATTTGGCCATGCGTGCGGGCGCGGGCCGCAAAGTGGAATGGGACGGCCCGAACATGCGGTACACGAACATTCCGGAACTCAATCAGTATCTGAAACGCCCGTATTGGGCCGGTTGGGGAATTTAGTTCGCGCGGTTTTCCAAGCCTTGGAAAACGCGGCAGAACTCTTTTCCAACCCTTGGAAACTATGCGTATCGCGCATCAACAACGCTGGAACTTGACGCCACGCGCCGCCATCGCGCAGCAACAACGGCTGCGCAAGAAAGTGATTCCGCGCTTGCCGCAGCCTTTACCGTCAAATCCATTGGTGGCGGGCACAGATGTTTCCTATGACCAAGGTAGTGACCAGTTGTTTGCCGCCGTCGTGGTACTGCAACTTCCTGAATTGAAAATCGTCGCGCAGGCCACGACGATTGATCGCGCACGGTTTCCCTATGTGCCGGGCTTGCTCTCGTTCCGCGAAGCGCCAGCATTGCTGCGCTGCTTTCGTAAGCTTGCCTGTGTGCCAGATGTGGTGATGGTGGATGGGCAAGGATTGGCGCATCCGCGCCGGTTCGGTCTCGCCTGTCATCTCGGCTGGCTGCTGGAATTACCGACGTTCGGTTGCGCCAAAAGTATTTTGTGCGGCAGCTACGGCCCACTGGCATCACGGCGCGGAGCCACGGCACCGCTAGTGCATAACCAAGAAACCATTGGCGTGGCGTTACGGACACGAGCCGGTGTGCAGCCGGTTTACGTGAGTATCGGTCACCGGATTGATCTGCCCAGCGCGGTGGATTTGGCTTTGCGCTGTGCACCGCGTTGGCGCATCCCGGAGCCGACCCGCCAAGCGCACATCTTGGTCAATCAATTACGCCTTGCGGGGTAACTCGATCTTCTGCACGCCGCCCATGTAGGGAACAATCGCTTCCGGTAGCACGATGGAGCCGTCGGGTTGCTGGCCGTTTTCGATGATCGCCACGACGAGGCGCGCGAGTGCGACGCCGGAGCCGTTGAGCGTATGGACCAGGCGGGTCTTGCCTTTGGCGTCGCGATAACGGATGCCGGCACGGCGCGCTTGAAAATCCTCAAAATTGCTGCACGACGAAACTTCCAGCCAGCCGTTCTGGCCCGGCGCCCAAAGTTCTATGTCGTAGCACTTGGCGGCGGCAAAGCTCATGTCGCCTTTGCACAGCAGCAGCACGCGATAGCAGAGGCCGAGGCGCTGCAACACGGTCTCGGCATTGACCACAAGCTTCTCCAGTTCGTCATAGGAAGTTTCTGGCGTGACGAACTTGACCATCTCCACCTTGTCGAACTGATGTACGCGGATCAGGCCGCGCGTGCCCGCCCCGGCGGCCCCGGCCTCGCGACGGAAGCACGGTGAGTAGGCGGTCAGGTAAACCGGCAGCGGCTTGGCGATGATCTCTTCGCGGTAGATGTTCGTGATCGGCACCTCCGCGGTCGGGATCAGCCAGAGATCGTCGGCGGTGACGTGATACATGTCCTCGGCCATCTTCGGGAGCTGGCCCGTGCCGGTCATCGAAGCGCGGTTGACGACGAACGGCGTGGAGACCTCGGTATAGCCGTGTTCGCGCGTGTGCAGATCGAGCATGAACTGGATCAGCGCGCGTTCCAACCGCGCGCCAAGGCCCACATAGAGCGGGAAGCCCGCGCCGGTCAGACGCGTCGCGCGCTCGAAATCGAGGATGCCGAGACTCTCGCTCAACTCGACGTGCGTCTTGGGTTTGAAGGCGAACGTCTTTGGCGTGCCGTGCTGGCGCGCCACGACGTTGCCGCTGGCATCGGTGCCATCGGGCGCGGAAGAGTGGGGGATGTTCGGAATGCGGAGCAGGAGGTCTTGTAACTGCGCATCAATTTCGCCGCCACGTTTATCCATCTCGGTGATACGGTCGCCGAGTTCGCGCATCGTGACCTGCTGCGCGCTGATATCGCCGCCGGCCTTCTTGATCTCGCCAAGCTTTTTGGATTCTACGTTACGCTGGTTTTTGAGCGTCTCGACCTCGGTCAGCAGGCCGCGGCGTTCCTTGTCGAGCGCGATGATCGCATCCAGATTCACATCGCTACGCTTGAACTGCAGCGTCGCCCGCACATCCGCTTCCCGTTCCCGAATCGTTTTGATGTCCAACATGGTGATTCCTTTTAGCTAGGCGTATTTTTAGGCCAGCCTGCCACCAAAAGCAAGGCGCGGCGGAGAGGTTTCACCAGCGCAGTTCAAGCTGTTGAGCGGGATAATCTACCAGCGGACGAAAACAGTGCAGAAAATCTCCGACGACAATCAGGGTCGGCGGGTTGCTGTCGAGGCCGTCGAACTCACGTGGCCCGGTTGACCAAAGCGTACGTTTTATATAGGGGCTGCGCTGGTGACTCCCGAAGGGCACGGATATCGGGATCGTAAGCGATGTCCGTCTCCATCAAATCATGCAGGTCCTCAACGACCGCCCGCGTAAGCAACTCGGTTGACGCACGCCGGCGGAAAAAATGACGGACAATATCGTAAAATGAAATCGTGTGGCCAACAACCCACCCGACCGCCCGCGCGGTGCACTTGGTCCTTGCATCTGCCGCCTTGGAAAACTGCGCCGGGCCTTGACGCCGGGGGCCGGCATCGGCTAGGGTCTGCGCGCTTTTTCGGAAGACGCTCAATGCCAAAAATTGTCATCATGCCGTCAATTCTCGCCGCCGACATGGGCCGGTTGGCGGAGGAGTGTCAGCGCGCGGAAGCGGCGGGCGCGGATGCCTTGCACCTGGACATCATGGATGGCCATTTTGTGCCGAATTTGAGCATGGGGCCGGATGTGGTGAAGATGGCGCGCGCGGCAGTGAAGATTCCGCTCGATACGCACCTGATGGTGACGCATCCGCAAAATATGACCGCGGCGTTCATCAAGGCCGGTGCAAATCCGTTGCTGATTCATGTGGAAGCACAGTGCGATGTGCGCGCGGTGTTGCACGACATTCGGAAGCATAAACTCCGCGCGGGGCTGACGTTGAACCCAGAGACGCCGGTTGAGGCGCTGTTCCCGTATCTTGCGGACGTGGATGAGGTGCTGTTCATGTCGGTGCATCCGGGCTATGGCGGGCAGGCGTTCATTCCGCAGGTGCTGCCGAAGGTGGCCGAACTGCGGCGACGCGCGCCGGAACTGGATATCTCGATTGATGGCGGGATCAACCGCGCGACGACCATCCAAGCAGCGGAACACGGCGCGAATCTCTTTGTGGCCGGCACGTATCTTTTCGGCGCGGCGGATATGCAAGCCGAGATCGCCCACATGCGCGCCGCCATTCAAAACGCCTACGGCAAGAAAGTTTGATCACCACACCATGACCGACCTCGCTCATATCCGCAATTTCTGCATCATCGCTCACATTGACCACGGCAAGTCCACGCTGGCCGACCGCATCCTCGATTTGACGGGTGCGATGGCGAAGCGCGACCAGCGCGCGCAGGTGCTCGACGACATGGATCTCGAGCGCGAGCGCGGCATCACCATCAAGGCGCATCCGGTGACGATGCATTACAAGGCCAAGAATGGTGAGGACTATCAGTTCAATTTGATTGATACGCCGGGTCACGTGGATTTTTCCTACGAAGTCTCGCGCAGTCTCTCGGCGTGCGAGGGCGCGATCTTGGTGGTGGATGCGACGCAGGGCGTCGAGGCGCAGACGGTGGCGCATACGTTTCTCGCGGCGGATCACAACATCAAGATTGTGCCGGTGCTCAACAAGATTGATATGCCCGCCGCGGATGTGGAGACCGTGAAAAAGCAGATTGAGGACATCCTCGCCATCCCCGCCGCCGACGCGTTGCAAATCAGCGCGAAGACCGGGCAGGGCGTGGAGGCGGTGCTGGAGGCGATCGTCGAGCAGATCCCGCCGCCCGTCTCCGATCCGGATGCGCCGATGCGTGCGCTGGTGTTCGACTCGGAATATGACACGTTCCGCGGCGGCATGGTTTATGTCCGCATTTTCGATGGCAGCCTGAAGGCGGGCGACCGCATCCACCTGATGAGCACGGAGCGCGACTACGAGGTCAAGGAAGTCGGCTGCTTCAATCCGCGGCCCGTGAAGGTTGATCTGCTCAGCGCCGGCGAGACGGGCTATCTGCTGGCCAACATCAAGCAGGCTTCCGACATCCGCATCGGCGAGACCATCACCAGCACCGAACGCCCGGCGACGCAGGCGTTGCCGGGTTTCAAGGAATTCCGTCCGATGGTGTTTGCCGGGCTCTATCCGGTGGATGGAAACGACTATGAGCACCTCAAGGCGAGTATCGAAAAGCTGGCGCTCAACGATAGCTCGTTCATCCATCAGCCGGAAAGCTCCGCCGCGCTCGGTTTCGGTTTCCGCTGCGGCTTCCTCGGCCTGCTGCACATGGAGATCATCCAGGAGCGCCTGCGGCGCGAATACGACCTCGACATCATCAGCACTTATCCGAGCGTCATCTATCGCATCTTCCAGCGCGACGGCACGATGATCGAGGTGGATAACCCGATCAAGCTGCCCGACCCGACGCAGATTGACCACATGGAAGAGCCGATGATCACGGCGTTCGTTCTGTGCCAAAACGAGATCATCGGCGACATGTTACACATCGTGATGGATCGCCGCGGCGAGATCACCAAGACCGAAAGCCTCGACAGCAAGCGCGTCATGCTCACGTGCACGCTGCCGCTGAACGAAATCCTGCTCGACTTTCACGACCGCCTCAAGAGCGTCAGCCGCGGCTATGCCTCGATGGACTATGAGCCGGCCGGCTACCGCACGGCCGACTTGGTGAAGATGGACATCCTCGTGCACGGCGAAGTGGTCGAGGCGTTCTCGTGCGTCCTGCACCGCGACAAGGCGCCGATCCGCGGTCGCCAGATTTGCGCGAAGCTCAAGGACATCGTGCCCGCGCAGATGTTCAACGTCGCGTTGCAGGCGGCGATCGGCGGCAAGATCATTGCGCGCGAGACGATCAAAGGCGCGCGCAAGGACGTGACCGCCAAGTGCTACGGCGGCGACATCACGCGCAAACGGAAACTTTTGGAAAAGCAAAAAGAAGGCAAGAAGAAGATGAAGCAGATCGGCAGCGTCAGCCTGCCGCAGGAAGCGTTCATCGCCGTCTTGAAGACGGGCGAGTAGGGTGGGGCGGCCCCAAGGTTTGGAGTTTTTTCCAAGCCTTGGAAAAACCGACACCCGACTTTTCCAAGGCTTGGAAAATATGAACTTCTGGGAACGTCGAAAATACAAGAAACTGGTTGAAGCGCTTTTGCACGACGCGCAACACACGCGCGGGATGCGCGAAGACGTCGCCGATCCCGCCGACCTCGACCGGATGGAAGGCCTCGAACAGAAATTACGCGACGCCTTGAAGGCCCGGGACGCCAAAGGTGTAGACGCCTGCGCCGAAGAGCTTGGCCAGATGCGCATGAAGATTGCGCCGCCGCGCAAATATCCGGGTTGGCGCGAGAATATCGAGATGTTTATCGTCGTGCTGGCCGTCGCCACGGGCATCCGCGCCTATTTCATCTCGCCGTTCAAGATTCCCACCGGCTCGATGCAGCCGACGCTCAACGGCATCACCGCTGTGGCGCAAACAGAGCGCGGCTTGATGGATTACTTTCCGCTCAACATCGCCAGTTTTCTGCTGTTCGGCGAACGCTATGTTGAAGTGCGCGCACCGGAGTCCGGAGAAATCAACTACGTGCAGGGCGGCGAGGAATTTTATACGTTTGCCAACCAAGGACGCACCGTCCAAATTCCGAAAGCGTTTTTCGATGAAAGCAACCGCAGTACCTGTGTCTTTTTCCGTTATTTTGGAAGCGACGTGGTCGAGAAAGGGCAACTGCTGGCCGCCGGGCGCGTGCGCACCGGGGACATGATCATGGTGGATCGTGTCCGGTACAATTTCCTGCCGCCAAAACGTGGCGATGTGATTGTGTTTCGAACGAAGAATGTCCATCATGCAGGTGTGCGTACGACCGATCATTATATCAAGCGTCTGGTCGGCTTGCCGGGTGAAACCATCCGGATTGATCCGCCATATCTGGTCGTCAACGACAAGAAAGTTGAACAACCGTTTCCTTTCCACCGACTGCTGACCGATCCGCGCTATGTTGGGTATACCTTGCCAGTCGGTTCAATGCTCGACACGCCCGCAGATTCGATTAAGGTCGGCTCCAACGAATTTCTGCCGTTTGGCGACAATACGCGATCGAGCCTTGACGGTCGCTACTTCGGGCCTGTGACCCGGAACGACTTACTCGGTCCAGCCTTTATGGTCTTCTGGCCATTCACGGGACGCTGGGGCTTGGTTCGCTAGTTCATTCTCCAGCTTGCCTTGGAAGAGCAATCTACCGGAGAGCGCGCATCCTCACGCACTAAAACCATACGTGATGTTGGCCACGCGCCACGTAGAAGCGACCTCCGGTCGCTTTTCCTGATGCGGACGGAGTCCGCATCTACGCCGGGGCTTCAGCCGGCCACATCATTTATGGAAACGCTCTAAAGGTGACCTGCCACAGTTTCATCTATATAACGTCGCATAATATATCTTATGTCTAGCATATGATAGGTCGAACCGCAAGTAATTCGACTTTGGGTGGTTTCTGGGTTGCTTGGCTACTAGCGCGGGCCTGTTCGTAATTCTGCGACTAAGTCTGCGGTAAGGCCTTCTTGGGCGCGATCTGATTATAGATGTTGAGATATTCGCGTGCCGACTTGGTCCACGAGACATCTTGCTGCATGGCCCGAAGCATAAGGCTCTGCCACATCCCCGCCTTACAAAACCAACCTAAGGCTTGATCGAGACTGGCCAACATAGCGGCGGGTTTATAGACGCTGAATTTGAACCCTGTCCCCTTGGTGCCGTCCGAACTGACCTGTTCGATGGTGTCATCCAGCCCCCCAACCGCCGTCACAAGCGGTATAGTGCCGTAGCGCATCGCATAGAGCTGGCTCAACCCGGACGGCTCGAACTTGGACGGCATCAGGAGCATGTCGGAGCCCGCGATGATCTTCCGGGCCAACGGCGTGTCGTAGTCCAGTTTAACGGCAAACCGATCGGGCCATTTCTGCGCCCATTGTCGGCATAGATCGTGATACTTCTGCATCCCCAAGCCCAAAATAACCAGCGACACATCGCGTTTCATGATCTCCGGCATGGCTTCCGCCAGCAAATCCATGCCTTTTTGGTCGGTCAGCCGTGTAATCATGCCGAGGATCGGTCGTTCCGCCTTCAGCGGCAGCCCCATCAGGTGTGCGAGGTTCAGACGGCAAGCCTGTTTACCTTCGAGTTTGCTCGGCTCGAAGCGCGCCGTGATCTGCTGGTCGGTACCAGGATCCCAATCGGCATAGTCCACGCCATTTTGGATGCCGACCAACTTCGGGCCGAGCCGGGAGAGCAACCCATGCAAGCCGCAGCCAAAAGCCTCGGTTTGGATTTCGCGCGCGTATGCGCGGCTGACGGTCGTCACGCAATCCGCCGACGTGATCCCGGCCTTCATGCAACTCACGTTGCCGTAGAACTCAAAACCGTCCATATGAAAATAAAGAAACGGCAGATTGGTGATGCTATAGGCAGAGCCTGGGAAAATGCCCTGAAAGGCCAGATTATGAATCGTGAACACCGTCCGTTCACGGGCCTCGCGCCCCATGCCACGCACGCCGTGACGTAGAAACAGCGGCAGCAAACCGGTCTGCCAGTCATTACAATGCACCACGTCCGCCTTCAACTCCAGCGCATCAATCAACGCCACGACGGCTTTCTGAAAAAACACGAAGCGCTCAAAATTGTCGTCGTAATCCTTTTCCGGTGCGCCATACAGATGTGAGCGGTCAAAAAATTCGTCGCGGCGGATGAAGTACGTCGTGGGCGCCGGATCATCGGCGACCCAGATTTCCGCCGCGTAAGTCCGAAAGCCCACCGGCACTTCGATGCGCACGCCGGTGTCGCGCGGATGAAAACCGCGCTCGGCCACCAAATGGTACAGCGGCATGACGCGCCAGACTTCCACGCCCGGCTCGTGGGCCAGCGCCCGCGGCAGCGACCCGGCCACATCGGCCAGGCCGCCGGTGGAGGCGAAGGGATTGATTTCACTGGCCGCGTACACGATTTTCATAGTGTTTTCCAATCCTTGGAAATCGGCGGGCGCACTTTTTCCAAGCCTTGGAAAACCCGCCGCGATTCCTATTCGTCAAACCATCGGCTTTGATTTATAATCCTTGAAACGCATGAAGGCAAAGACTTTTGAGCAGCAAATTCTGGCGTGGCTGGCGCGACCGGGTTATCGCCCGCTCAAGCAGCACGAATTGGCGCGCGCGCTCGGCGTCACCGAGCGTGTGATTTTCCGCCGCACACTCTACGCGTTGGAACGCGCGGGTCGGATCGTCTGCCTTCGTAAAAACCGTTACGCGCTGCCGCCACCCGCCAAGGAGAAACTCCGTGGTGCCGCCGCCGAGGCTCCGCGCAGTGCGATCATCGTCGGACGGCTCATGCGAAATCCGTATTACTGGTACGTGATGCCCGACCAAGCGCGGCGCAGGGCGCACAATGTCCGCGTCCGCGAATTCGCCGCCACGATCAAGCCGGTGGATGGACACATCGTCGTATTGCGACTCGACGAAGCGCCGCACGCCGAGGAGCAGCCTGTCGGTGTGGTCATCGAAGACCTTGGACGCGCCGAAACACCGGGCGTGGATATGCTCCGCATCATCCGCCGGCGCGAGTTTGCCACGGACTTTCCGCTGGCCGCGCGTAGCCAGGCGGCGCACACCACCGTGCCCCCTGCCCCGGCCCTGCGCGCCGATGGCCGGCGTGATTTGCGCGACTGGACGACGTTCACGATTGATCCCGATGACGCCAAGGATTTTGATGACGCGCTGTCGCTGACCGCGCTGCCGGATGGCCGCTGGCAACTGGGCGTACACATCGCCGATGTCTCGCACTATGTGACGCCGGATTCGCCGATTGACCGCGAGGCGCGCGAACGCGGCAACACCATCTATCTCGTGGATCGCGCCATCACCATGTTGCCGCCCAATCTGACCGCCGACATATGCAGCCTTTTGCCACAGCAGGATCGGTTGACGCATAGTGCGATGTTGACCTTTGACCGCCATCACCGCGTCGAGTCCGTGGAGACTTTTCCCGCGGTGATTCATTCTGCCGCCCGTCTGACCTACGGGCAGGTGGAGCTGTTGTTTGAGGGACATCACATTGACAAAATTCCGTCGGTGGTTCGGGAGCCACTGTTGCAACTGCGCCCCTTGGCACGTGAATGGCGGAAACGACGACTGCAACATGGCGCGCTCGATCTGGCGGTGCCGGAGGTCAAGTGCATCATGGATGCGCACGGATACATCACCGCGATCAAGCAACGCGGCGACGCCGAAGCCTATCAAATGATCGAAGAATGTATGTTGCTCGCCAACGTCGCGGTCGCCGAACGGCTGCGCGCGGGTGGTGGCCCGGCACTCTATCGCATTCATGACGAGCCGGACGCCGAGCAATGGGACGAAATGCGCGAAGCGTTACGCGCCCTCGGCGCGCCCATGATTCCCGCGACACCCGATGATCTGAATAAATTATTACATCGCGTCGCGGGCACGCCGCTCGCGGCAACATTGAACCTGATCGTCGTGCGCTGTCTCAAGCGGGCCATGTATTCCGCCGAGTTGCGTCCACACTTCGGGTTGGCGTTTCCGCGCTACACGCACTTCACCTCGCCGATCCGCCGCTATCCCGATCTCGTGGTGCATCGCTTGCTCAAAGCCGTGGAGCAAAGCGCTCCCCCACCCTACACCAAATCCGCACTCGCCCGTCTGGCCACGCATTGTTCCACCGCCGAAAAGGCTGCTGATGAGGCCGAAAATGAGAGTGTTGAGGTCAAACGCGTCGCTTACTACGAAGAGAAGCTGCGGCGTGGCGATATCGGTCCGTTCGCCGGCGTCGTGACCGGCCTGCTCGGTAAAGGTTTGATGGTGGAACTCCGCGACTCATTGCAACGCGGCCTGCTGCCGTTCGCCGCGCTCAAAAACGATTACTACGAGATGAATGCCGCGCGCACACACGTCAAAGGCAAGCGCCGTGGCGGCGGCTGGAAAATCGGCCAGCCGCTGGAGGTCGTGCTCACCCGCGTGGATACGGCCAACCGCTGGATGGATTTTGCGCTGCCCTGAACGCCGGGCACTCAGCGGACGAAGTAAATCAGTTTCTGTGGTTTATTCCCGCGCTCGATATCGAACACCAGGGCGCTCAGGCGGTTCTGGAGAAATTCACCGATCAGGTATTCCGCGCGCTTCTGACTGGTCATGTTGATCGAATTGACCTGCCGCACGACGTCGCCATCCTGCATGCCCATGGCTTGGAAAAATTCCTTTTCACCTTCCATCCCCAGATGATAGCCGGTGATCTGTTGCTGTTGATTGTAGGAAGGTTTCAGCGAGTCGAACAACTGCAACACCCGCTCCGGGTCTTTGCGGAGGTCGTCGTAATACTGCATCAGCGCCTCGCGACTGATCACCCAGCGGTTCTCGGCGATGCGTTTGCCGAAGCGGCTGGTGGAAAGCACGACTTCGTTCGTAGCCACCGTCCCCGCGGGTGCGGCACCACTGGCCACGCTATCGGTAAAGCTCAGTCGGAGTTCTTCTTCCTTGCCATTGATTTGCGCCGTCACACGGTCATGAAAAATTTTCAGCAACGTCAGGCCTGCGACCGCCTCGCCTTCGCGTAGCAGATATTCGCTTTGCTTTTGTAGGTCATCAATGACAGCCCGGCGCTCACCTGCGCTCTGCGCGGCGGTGCCATCGAACACGGAAAAAGTTCCCGCCAGCCGAAACCGTTGGGCGATGCCATTGAGTACCGTGATGCCACCTTTGCCCTGCACCCGCCGCACCACCTCCAAGTCCGCTACTGGCGGCAGAACAGGCTTGGGCCAAGCCATGGTTCGGAGAGCCGTAGCAGACTTGATAGGTTGCGAACCAAGCGTCGGGCTGCGTAGTGCGAACAACACCCACGCCAACGCCAGAAGTGCCGCGCCCAGCCCAGCTGCTCCCGCCAAACCACGCACCCACCGCTCTTGAACTTCGGGCATCATCACGGCATTCCATTCCTCATCACAAAATCACGCGTTGCAAAAGGCCGTGGCTGCGGGCCGTAAGCCGGATTCTGTTTCGACGGTCATTTATCTACGCGATCAACCCGAAGCTTACTCCGCTTGCGCGGAAACGCGGCGGGCCGCCGCTCGCTTCCTATTTGATCTTGCTCCGGATGGGGCTTGCCCTGCCCCCGCCGTTGCCGGCGGAGCGGTGGTCTCTTACACCACCTTTTCACCCTTATCCCACAACCGCTCGCGCGGCGTGGGACGGTATATTTTCTGTGGCGCTATCCGTACCCTTCGATCTGGCAAAGGGCCTCCCGGGTTATCCCCGAGACATCCCGCCCTGCGGAGTCCGGACTTTCCTCCCTCCCCGACTCACGTCGGGGACAGCGACCGTCCGCCCGCAACCACGGCGCGGGGAGTATAGCCGCTCACACGATGGCGTACAACATGCGCCCGCAATAATTGCAGGTCGTGATGGTTTGCCCACGGCGCGCGTCATGAATCACGCTGGGCGGCAGGGTCATGTGGCAACCGCCACAGCAACTTTTTTCCACCGGCACCATCGCAAAGTTGCCGGTCTTCTGCAAAATACGCTCATAACGCGCGAGCCACGTCGCGTCCACACCCGCGGTCAATGCGGTGCGCTCGGCGCGCAACTGATCAAGTTCCTGCTGAATATTTTTGACCCGCGTTTCCAGGGTTTGGAACTCGGCCAGCACCTGTTTTTCCTCGGCTTGGAAATCCTGCTGGTGTTCGCCTTGCGTTTTTTGCAACGCTTCCATCCGCTCCATCGCCACGATTTCCTGGTCTTCCAGCCCGCGGATCACCTTCTGTACATTGGCGATTTCGTGTTCGAGGGCTTTATACTCCTCGTTTTTCTTGGCCTGCAACTGCTGATCGCGGTACTTCTTGATCTGCTCTTTTTTGCCCTCAATCTCGACTTCGAGGTTCTTGAGCGTGGCGGTATGTTTTTTGATTTCTTCCTGCGAGGCCTTGAGCGATTCGTGGTGCGCTTGCAGGCGCGACTCGATCAATTGCTTGCGGGCGGGGACATCCTTCTGCTCGCGCAGCAACTGTAGCATTTTCCGGTCGCGGTCCTGGAGCGTCAGCATTTTTTCGATGAGCGGTGACACGTGATATTCCTTTCAAAAAGAGCGCGGCGCACTCTATTCCTTGTCGGCGGATTCGTCAACGCTGTAGCCGTGGTTGCCGACCCACGGCCACCGAAAGGCTTGAGCGCAGCGGGCCAACCGGCTATGTTGCCCCGACAAGAGGCATCGCGCATTTCAGCACCGGCGTCGTGGCGGCAATACAGCGTGACGTTCGATATCGCGGAAAAGTTATTGCGTGTCCACATCGGCCCAATCGTTTCCACCGGCCAAGTCCCCATGCCCGCCACTGAACCGGCCCCGTCTGCATGACCTACGACGCCGCGACCAAGATCAATATCTTCGATGGTCCCACGATGGCGCTTGATCCCGATGGCGCGGGCGGCGTCATCCAGTATTTCCCGCCGTGGCACCGCGACTGGCGCACAGCCTCGTCATGGGCGGACTTTAAGCTGCACTCGGCGCGCTCACTTGGAACTGGCGCATGCTCGCTTCGTGATTTCATGTAGGGGCGCAAGCGGCGCCTCTACCAAACAGCTTTTCCAGGCCTTGGAAAAATTACGCTGGCCGGCGCGCTTCCAGCACCGGCAAGAGGTCATCAGGAACACGCAAGCTGCCAAAACCACGTCCCAGTTTGATGTCCGGCATCAGCGCGCCGTGAAAATCCGAACCACCAGTCACCGCGAGGCCGAGGTCCACGGCGAGCCGATGAAAAAGTTTCGCCTGCGACGAATTATGTTCGCTGTGATAGACCTCGACGCCTTCGAGTCCGGCATCGCGCAATTCCAGCAGTAGCGCACGCAACATTTTTTGCCCCAGCTTGAGCGAGCACGGATGCGCCAGCACCGGCACACCCCCCGCTTCGCGGATCATCTGAATCGAGTCCGCTGGGGAGAGCCGAAAACGTTCGGCATAGGCGGGCTTGCCGCGCGCGAGAAATTTGGCGAAGGCCTCATCCTTGTCCTTCACATGGCCGCGGGCAATCATCGCTCGCGCAAAATGCGGACGTCCGACCACCTCGCCGCCGGCCAGCGCATGGACTTCGTCCCAGGTCAATTCCAAGCCGAGTTCGTGCAGATGATTCAGGATTTTTTGATTTCGCTCCGTACGCCCGGCGCGTAGTTGGGCGAGCTTTTCCTGCAAGCCGGCGTGGGCTGGATCGAAAAAATAACCAAGCATGTGCAGCGCGCCGGGATGATGTTCGGCGCTGATTTCGACGCCGGTAATGCCGCGCACACCGCTGGTTTTGGTGGCAGCGAAAAAGCGCGGCAAGCCTTCGGTGGTGTCGTGGTCGGTCAGCGCTACGACGGTGAGCTGGGCTTCCGCGGCGACGGCAACGAGTTCTTCCGGCGTCATCGAGCCGTCGGAAAAAACCGAATGGGTATGCAGATCAATCACGTGGAGAAGAAACCACGAAATCCACGAAATGGCACGAAATCTTTTTACAATCAGTGCTCAGCTTCAGAAAAATGGCAGGGCGAAGCCTCT
This sequence comes from Verrucomicrobiota bacterium, assembly GCA_004321905.1. Lineage (GTDB taxonomy): Bacteria > Verrucomicrobiota > Kiritimatiellia > CAIQIC01 > CAIQIC01 > DP16D-bin41. The sequence goes on from SCQF01000053.1 coordinate 51,798, forward strand.
GGCTGAGCCGACAACCACCGCAGCTCGGCGGGACGCCTCGCCCTACCCTCCCCTGCTTGACCCGATTATTTCCGCGCGAGGAGCTTCTTGGCGGTTTCGACGATGTTCGCCGTCGTGAAGCCAAATTTCTCCGCCAGCACCTTGCCCGGTGCGGAGGCGCCGAAGTGGTCAATACCGACCACTTTACCGGTATTGCCGACGTACTTCTCCCAGCCCATCGCACAACCAGCCTCCACCGCCACGCGACGTTTGCAACCCGGCGGCAGCACATCGTTGCGATATTTCTTGGTCTGTTGCTCAAACAAATCCCACGAAGCCATGTTGACCACGCGAACGTTCGCACCTTCTGCCGCGAGTTGTTCGCCCGCCGCCAGGGTGATGGCCACTTCCGAGCCGCTGCCGATCAGGATGAGGTCCGGCGTCCCCTGCCCGCTCTGCCACAACGTATAAGCACCGTTGCGGATGCTGGAGGCTGCCGGGAATTTGCTGCGGTCGAGCACCGGCAATGCTTGGCGCGTCAAGAGCAGTGCCGTCGGGCCGTCGGTGCGCTCCAATGCGAGTTGCCACGCGGCGGCGGTTTCGGTCGGATCGCCGGGACGAAGGATCGAAACGTTCGGCATGCAGCGCAACGCCGCGATGTGCTCGATCGGCTCGTGCGTCGGGCCATCTTCGCCGACGAAAATGCTGTCGTGCGTCAGCACATAGAGCGCCGGAATCTTCATCAGAGCCGCGAGCCGGATCGCCGGACGGCAATAGTCGGTAAAGACGAAGAACGTCGCGCCATAGACAATCCAGCCGCCGTGCAGAATCATGCCGTTGATGATGCCCAGCATACCGTGTTCGCGCACACCAAAGTGCAGGTTACGGCCCAAGAACTGGCGCTTGCCGATATCGGCGAAGCCTTTGAGGTGCGTGTTGTTGCTCGGTGCGAGGTCGGCGGAACCGCCAATGAGATTCGGCAACACCTTGGCCAGCGCGTTGAGCGTTTCGCCAGATGCTTGCCGCGTCGCCATCGGCTTGGTCGGATCGAACACCGGTAACGCCTTGGCGAGGTCCGCCGGCAATTTACGCTTCTGGTGGATGTCCCACTCTTGCGCCAGTTCCGGATTGACCTGCTTCCACGCGGCCAGTTTCTGCTTCCACGTGGCATTGGCCTGGGCCAGATCGGCGGCGCGGGCCACGAACATCGCGCGCACTTCGTCCGGCACAAAGAAATCCTTATCCACCGGCATACCGAGCGCGGCCTTGGTCGCCTTGACCTCGTCGGTGCCGAGCGGTTCGCCGTGCGCCTTGTGGGAGTCGCGTTTGTTCGGGCTACCCTGCCCGATGTGCGTGTGACCAATGATCAGCGTCGGCTTCTCCTGCGACGTACGCGCTTGGGCCAGCGCCTGCTCGCACGCTGCCGCATCGTGACCATCAATCTCCAGCACGTTCCAGCCATAGGCATCGAAGCGCTTGCGGACGTCGTCGCTGGTAGCGAGGCTGGTTTTGCCTTCGATGGTAATCTCGTTGTAGTCGTAGAACGCGATCAGCTTGTTCAGCCCCAGATGCCCCGCCAGCGAGCACGCCTCGTGGCTGATGCCTTCCATCATGCAGCCATCCCCCATGATGGTGTAGGTGTAGTGATCCACGACGTTCTGGCCGTCCTTGTTGAACTTGGCCGCGAGCATCGCCTCGGCCAGCGCCATACCGACCGCGTTGCTGATGCCGGCGCCGAGCGGGCCGGTCGTCGTTTCCACACCCACCGTGTGACCGAACTCCGGGTGACCCGGCGTCTTGCTGTCCCACTGCCGGAATTGCTGGAGTTGCTCGATCGGTAGCGCGTAGCCCGAAAGATGCAACATGCTATAGAGCAACATCGAACCGTGACCGGCGGAAAGGACGAAGCGGTCGCGGTCGGGCCACTGCGGGTCGGCGGGATCGTGCTTGAGATACTTCAGCCACAAAACACTGGCGAATTCGGCGCAACCCATCGGCATACCCGGATGCCCGGAGTTGGCTTTTTGTACGCCGTCCATGGCCAAGCCACGGATCGTATTGGCAGCGAGCGTGAGGTTCATTTCGATTTTCCTTTTCGTTGAATGCGACGCAAAAACGCGCTGTCGTTTAGCAGGCGACGCCCGCAAAGTCAAGGCAACGGCAACGCTTCACCGCCAAGTCGCCAAGGACGCCAAGATCGGACAAAACCTGCGCCGCCGAACTTTTCCAAGGCCCGGAAATCGTGAAGCAAAGGTTTTCCAACCATTGGGAACCCCGCCAACTCTCTATTCCAATGATTGGGAAAAGCGTGGTTTTAACATTCCGCGTCATGCGCGCGGGTGCCGCGTCGCATGAACGCGGTTGTTGGCATTCCTCATGATGACAGCGACTCCTCGATCTCTCTGAGAACGGCGACGACCTCGGCAGCGGATGATTCAAATTCAGCGCGAAGAGTATCTTCGTTCTTTCCGATTGCGCCCTCAACTTCCTCAAGGAGAGCACGCTTGGCCTCGCGTTTGGCCTTCTTGTCTGCAAGCGCCTTCACCTGAGCCACTCGATCCGCAAAGCGCACGGGATAGTAGTCCTCAAAGTTGTGATTTGCCAATTGCTTGAATTGTCTCCGATTCCATCCAGTACGGCCATAAAACTCTGCTAGTTGATCCACAATGGTCTTTTCGGCATCACCCCCGTCAACCAAAACCCACGCCTTGTTCTTGTACGCAGGCTCCAGATGAAGAAATACAAGTAGTTCGTTGAAGTCACGGAACCGGGGGGCAACTTCGGAGAGAGAATGTGCAGAGTAAGTCCGGAGCCTTGGGCCGAGCGACGGAACGAACCACGGTATGAGGTATTCGCGAATCATCTTCTCTGCGGATGATTCCTCGAGGATGAGCCATGCCGCCCACATATCTACATCGTGAAGTTCGTAACCCAGCTCCGAGAGCACCTCCCGTCTACTATCAGGGGACGCGTCTATTTCTCTCACGCTTGACGTGGGCATCCTCTTGACTAGGGTTGAATCGACTCGGAGAACCTTGCACTCCGGGTACGACCCAAGGCGTTTCAGAACGATGTTTGAATGGGTCGTAAGGATGAACTGGTTCTCGGCTGACTTCTCACCGATGAGGTCGAGTAACGCCTTTAGAGCCTTTGGGTGGACATCATTCTCCGGTTCCTCGATAAGGAAAAGTTGGTTCTCGGCGATTGCCAAGTGAACGACAAGACCAAGAATATTCATTACGCCCTCTCCCATTGCGAGCAAGGGGATTTGGTTCATATTGCGGACTGTGTACACGGCCCGCTTCCCTTGACCTGTATGGGCAGTTGTGACCCTGAACCCCAATATCTCGTCGCATGCACGCATGTACAAGGCATGCGCGGGAAGAAACTCGGGATTGGAGAGGCGGTCAATCTTGGCATTCAGATTCGTGAACGTCGAAGGAACTGCTTCAACAACGCCGTCGCTGACTTGCTCACCCAGTTGGGTTACTTTACGTTTCGAGACGAATGGGTAGATGAAGTTCCCCGGCTCCTTTCCGGGAGGCTTGTGCACGTGTTCATGGTGGTTCGTTCCTTCAATAACCTCTAAAAGGGGGAAATCGTTATGATCCTTCCGGTATAGATACCGGGCTCGTGTGAGCTTCTTGTGAAAGTATTTCTGATCGCAGTCTCCGAACGTGATTTCAGCTCTCGCCTCGGTCTCCCCCAATCTCACATCCTCCGGCCTTGGATAGGGAAGACCATCCTGAAGACCGAGCAGAGGAAGAAGGATCGTGGACTTCCCTGCGTTGTTTGGCCCAACAAGGACGTTGATACGCTTGGAGAAATCGACCTTCGCTTCTACAAAGGAGCGGATGTTCTTCAATATCAGCGACTGAATCCACATAGCCGATCTTCCTCTTCTGTTCGTGTGGCAACAGTATTATTGAGCGAACTAAAGGTTGTCTTTATACAGCCGTCCTTTCCGCGTCACGGTGGCAAGATAAGGCGGGCGACTTGTCTTGCCAAGCGGGAAAACATCTGTGCACAAAGAGAATCGAAAAGCAGTTCGTTGTTTCCACGCCTTGGAAAAGCGAAAGAAGCTTTGACGCTGCCGTTGGGTGGTGGTAATGCTCGCTGCGTTCTCAAAGGAGTTGAGTCATGAGCAAGAATTTCAAACGGATTGCAATTGTGACGGGGGCGACGTCGGGGATTGGTGAAGCAACGGCGCGGAAATTTGTTGCCGCCGGATTCGGCGTGGTCGGCAACGGGCGTAACGCCACGAAACTCGCGACGCTCGAAAAGGAGTTGGGACGTGCCTTCTGCGGCGTCGCTGGCAATGCCGCCGATGGTGCTGTGCTGGAGCAACTCTTTGCCGCAGCCACCAAGCATTTCGGCAAGTCGGCGGACATCGTCGTGGCCAACGCCGGGCGCGGGTTGGGCGGTTCGGTCAAGGACGCCGATTTGGTGCAATTTGAGGAAGTGCTCAAAACCAACGTCGCCGGTACGCTCGCCTTACTCCAAAAAGCTGCCCAGAAAATGCTGGATGGGCAACAGCGTACCTTCCCGAAGTCGGCGGCGGACATCGTCATCGTCGGGTCGGTAGTGGGACGGAACATCTCTCCGTTCAGCGCGGTCTATGGCGCCACCAAGTTCGCCGTGCATGCGCTGGCCGAAGGTTTACGACGCGAAATCGGACCGAAAGGTGTACGCGTTTCGCTGGTTGAGCCGGGGATTCTGATCAGCGGATTCCAAGCCGTGGCCGGCTATAGCGATGCGATGGTGAACACCTTCAAAGAAAAATTCGGGCCGTTGGTCGAGACCACCGACGTAGCGAATGCCATCCACTATATCGTCACCCAACCGCCCCATGTGCATATCAGCGATATCACCATCCGCCCCACGCGGCAGGATTATCCCTGATTTCTTACCCTCTGCGAGCTTTGCGCGCTCCGCGCGAACCATTCGGATTTTCGCGCAGAGAACGCGGAGCACGCAAAGTTAGGAGGCGCTAAGTTCCCGTTGATAGGTCGCAAAGGCTTCGGGGCTGAAGGCAACGAAGGTGACTTGTTCCGGCAATTTCTTTTGAGCCAATTCCGCGCGGCAGGTTTCCACGGCGATGCGCGTGGCGCGGTCGAGCGGAAAGCGATAGACGCCGGTGCTGATGGCCGGAAACGCGATGGTACGGATGTTGTGTTCACGCGCGAGCTTCAGACTGCTGCGATAACACGAGGCCAGTAGTTCATCCTCGCCTTTACCGCCGCCACTCCACACCGGGCCGACGGTGTGGATGACCCACTTGGCGCGCAGTTTGAAGCCCGGTGTGATTTTGGCGTTGCCGGTGGCGCAGCCGCCGAGTTTGGCGCACTTGAGGAAGAGCCGCGTTCCCGCCGCGCGATGAATCGCGCCATCCACCCCACCCCCGCCCAGTAGCGTCGAGTTGGCGGCATTGACGAGGGCATCCACCGCGAGCGTGGTGATATCGCCTTCTATCACACGCAAGCGTTCGCTGGCGGGGTTCATTTGGCAAGCTTCTTGAGCAGCAGCGCAAAGCGCGGGTCGGTGTGGAGTGTTTCAAGGTTGTCGTCCTTGAGCAGCCAATCGCGGTCGGCATAGCCGAGCCGGACGGCATGGTCGAGCGCGTCAAACGCGTCATCGGATTTGCCGGTCAGCGCGTAGCTACATGCGAGGTTATACCAAACGTAGGGATCGCCGGGATGCGTCTGCGAAAGCGTCAAATCCAATTCCAATCCCTCTTCAAAACGCCCAATCTTGGTATAGAGGTCGCCGAGCACCTCGTTGACCGGACGGTAGGCGGGGCAACGTCGCCGCACCCGTTCCAGAAAATTCATTTCCACGCGCCGCGCGCGGCTGACGCCGGAGCTTGATTTTTTCGCAGGGCTTTTCATGGCGCGGCAGAATATACACGGTTTGGATTTATCCGCCAAGGGAGCGCTGCGGCCTGCAAGGTGGAACGCGTCGCCCTCGACGCGTTCAAGCGCGTTCAGTGAACGCGCTCCACCAAGCTTGTGCCTGACTTTTCCAAGGTCTGGAAAATCAAGCGACGCATTTTCCCAAACCTTGGAAACTCGATTCCAAAGGTGGCCCGCGACGTCCCCGGCGCGGGTTTTTCCGCCGTCCAGAGGCCGGCGGCCACTTGCTTCAGCTTTGCTGCGGTGTGACGGCGGAAAGCGCCTGCGCCATTGGCGTAGGCGTCGCCGCGGCCGCGGGACGCGGTGCGGCTGCCGGGCGTGCGGGCGCGGGATGCGCCGGAGCTTGGCTGCCTTTGCTCTTGGTACGCGGAATGAGCATCATCAGAATGTTGCGGCCCATCAAGCGCGGTAATTGCTCGGCTTGGGCCACATCTTGTACATCACGGATAACGCGGTTCATCACCTCGAAGCCGATTTCCTGATGCGCGCTTTCGCGGCCCCGGAAGAAGAGAATGACTTTGACGCGATGGCCTTCGCCGATAAAATCGCGCAGGTGGCGCACTTTGGTTTGATAGTCGTGATCGCCGACGTTCGGGTGGAATTGGATTTCTTTGATCTTGGTGGCGGAGGAGTGCTGGCGCGCCTGCTTATCGCGCTTCTCCTGCTCGTAGCGGAATTTGCCGTAGTCGGTGATGCGGCAGACCGGCGGCTGGGCGTTGGGCGAAATTTCGACCAAATCCAAGCCGGCTTGTTGGGCCCGTGAGAGGGCTTCGCGGGTCGGGACGACGCCAATCTGTTGGCCGTCCTCCCCGATCAGACGGACCTCGGGAACCCGGATCCGCATATTGATACGCACGTTTGTTTGTATGGTCATTTCTCCGCTGCGGCGGCGCACGTGGGCACAGGCGCCGCCTGTTCTTGTTGCTTGTTCGCACCAGCGACGGGTTGCCCGCCGGGGCGGCCTTCCGCACGTAGCCGCTCCATGAACGCCGCCGGTGTCATCACCCCCTGATCGCCAGCCGTACGGTGACGGACAGAGACCAAGCCCTGTTCCGCCTCCTTCGGACCGATGATCAGCATGTACGGAATCTTTTCCATCTGCGCGGCGCGGATTTTCGCACCGACCTTCTCATTGCGCTCGTCTACGGTGACGCGGAAGTCTTCTGCGTCGAACTGCCCCGCCAGGCTGCGGGCCAGTTCGTGCTGCTTCTCGGTCAACGGCAGGAGGCGCACCTGTTCCGGCGCGAGCCACAACGGAAACGCGCCGGCATAATGTTCCACCAGAATTCCAAAAAAGCGCTCAATGCTGCCGAACAGCGCGCGATGCACCATATAGGGCTGATGCGGCTGGCCGTCGGCCCCGGTATAGGTCAGGTCGAACCGTTCCGGCAAATTGAAGTCGAACTGGAACGTGCTGACCTGCCATTCGCGACCAATCGCGTCGCGCACCTTCAGGTCAATCTTCGGGCCATAGAACGCGCCACCGCCGGCATCCACCTCGTAGGGCACGCTTGCGGTCTGGAGCGCGTGTTCCAGCGACTGGGTCGCCTGCTCCCAGCGCGACTCCTCGCCCACGGCCTTGGCGGGACGCGTCGCGAGGTAGGCCTTGATCTCGGTGAAGCCAAAGATGTTCCAGATGCGTTTGGCGAACTGCATCACGCGCAGGATTTCACTCTCGATTTGTTCCGGCGTGCAAATGATGTGCGCATCGTCTTGCGTGAAGCCGCGGACGCGGAACAGTCCGGCCAGCACGCCCGCTTTTTCGTAGCGATAGACCGTGCCCAGTTCCGCCCACCGTAGTGGCAGGTCACGGTAACTGCGTTTCTGCGCCTGATAAATCTTGATGTGGAACGGGCAGTTCATCGGCTTGACGAAGTATTCTTCCTCGTCAATTTTCATCGGCGCGTACATGCCCTCGCGGTAGAAGCCCAAGTGTCCGCTGGTTTCCCAGAGATTTGCGCGTCCGATATGCGGCGAGTAGACCAGCTCGTAGCCGTTCTTCAGGTGCTCGCGGCGCCAGAAATCTTCGATCAGCAGGCGGACGCGCGCACCCTTCGGATGCCACAACACGAGGCCGGGACCGATCGTCTCCTCCGTCGAGAACAGGTCAAGTTCGCGACCAATCTTGCGGTGGTCGCGCTTTTTCGCTTCCTCGATTTGCGTCAGATAAATGCGCAGGTCCTTCTCGGAGGGAAACGCCGTGCCATAGAGTCGCTGCAACATCGGATTGGTTTCCTTGCCGCGGTAGTAACTGCCGGCGACGCTCGTCAGCTTGAAAGCTTTGATCGCCGCCGTGCTTTTGACGTGCGGGCCACGGCAGAGGTCCATGAAATCGCCGCAGCGATAGAAGCTGATCGTTTCGCCTTCCGGGATATCTGCAAGTCGTTCGAGTTTGAACTTCTGTCCGCGTTCGCGCAGGATTTTTTCTGCTTCGGCGCGGGTGAGTTCGACGCGCTCGAACGGGAGATCGGCCTTGATAAGCGCCGCCATCTCCTCCTCGATACGCGCAAAATCCTCCGTATTCAAACGGTGCGGGAGATCGAAGTCGTAGTAGAAGCCGTCGTCGGTAGCGGGACCAATGTCGAGCTGGACATTTTCAAAGACGCGGCAGACCGCCGCTGCCATCACATGCGCCGCGCTATGGCGCATTCGTTCCAAATCCGAAACCTTGTCGTCGTTCATCAAAAGTGCTTATAAACCTTTCCTGCGCACCGGTTACACGGTGCGGCAACGGGGCGGCAGTGTAATGCTTTCGCGCCCTGCGTCAAACGAAATCGGGCGATTTTACGCAGTTTTTCCAACCCGTGAAAAAGCCACCAGCGGTTCTGTCGAAATTATTGTTTACAGACTCGGGGGCATCCTGTATAAAACCGCGCGTTTTTTTCCCACGCAAACAGAAGAATGGAGCAAAGAAAAACATGAGCCTCACAACGAAAACAATGGGCTGGGCCTTGACACTTGCCGCGCTGTGCGCGACACCCGTCATGGCCAGCGAAGCGGACTTGGTGCTGCCCGATTTGGGCGTCAAGTTCTTCAACGGCGCGATTTCCGGTACCGCGTTGATGATGATCGGCATTTTGGTGTGCGCGGTCGGCTTGGTCTTCGGGTTGGTGCAATACACCAAAACGAAAAACCTGCCGGTGCACGCCTCGATGCGCGATGTTTCCAACATCATCTGGGAAACCTGCAAAAGCTACCTCGCCCAGCAAGGTAAGTTCCTCGCGATTCTCTGGGTGCTGATCGCCGCGTGCATGGTTTACTATTTCATGTTCCTGCAGAAGATGCCGACGACCAGCGTAGCCATTATCCTTGGCGCTTCGATCCTCGGTATCCTCGGCTCCTACGGCGTCGCCTGGTTCGGCATGCGCATCAACACCTTCGCCAACAGCCGTAGCGCCTTCGCGGCGTTGCGCGGCACCCCGTGGGAAGCGCTGGCCATCCCGATGCGTTCGGGCATGAGCGTCGGCACCCTGCTGGTCGCGGTCGAACTGTTCTTCATGATCTGCATCCTGATTTTCCTCCCCAGCGAGCTGCGCGGCCCCTGCTTCATCGGCTTCGCGATCGGCGAATCGCTCGGCGCTTCGGCCCTGCGTATCTGCGGCGGTATCTTCACCAAGATCGCCGACATCGGTTCCGACCTGATGAAGATCGTCTTCAAGCTCCCGGAGGATGATCCCAAGAACCCCGGTGTCGTCGCGGATTGCACCGGTGACAACGCCGGCGACAGCGTCGGCCCGACCGCCGACGGCTTCGAGACTTACGGCGTGACCGGCGTCGCGCTGATCACCTTCCTCGCGCTCGTGCTCGGCGCGGGCGCGCTCTGCGCCCAGATGATCGTCTGGATCTTCGTCATGCGCATCCTGATGATCCTGACCTCGCTCGTTTCTTACTTCATCAACGACGTCTACTTCAGCGCAAAACTGAAAGACGCCAAGGCCTTCGACCCAGAAGAGCCCCTGACCGTGCTCGTGTGGCTGACCTCGATCGTCTCGATCATCGTCACCTACGCCGCCAGCTACTTCCTGCTCCCGGCCGGCCCCGGCATTGATAAGAACCTCTGGTGGGTGCTCTCCACGATCATCTCCTGCGGCACGCTCGCGGGCGCGCTGATCCCGGAATTCACCAAGGTCTTCACCAGCACCAACGCCAAACACGTCAAGGAGGTGGTCACCGCATCCAAACAGGGCGGTGCTTCGCTGAACATTCTCTCCGGTTTCGTGGCCGGTAACTTCAGCGCCTTCTGGGAAGGCCTGACGATGCTCGTACTGATGCTCGTCGCCGCCCTCTTGGCCATGAATCCCTCCGTAGCCAACCTGATGCCGGCGGGTCTCGAGTTTGCCGCGCCAATCTTCGCGTTCGGCCTCGTCGCCTTCGGCTTCCTCGGCATGGGCCCGGTGACCATCGCCGTGGATAGCTTTGGCCCGGTCTCCGACAACGCACAGAGTGTCTATGAACTCTCCCGAATTGAATCCATCCCGAACATCTCCAAGGAGATTGAGAAGGACTTCGGTTTCAAGCCCGACTTCGAGAACGCCAAGCTTAACCTTGAGCGCAATGATGGCGCGGGCAATACCTTCAAAGCCACCGCCAAGCCCGTGCTGATCGGCACCGCCGTAGTCGGCGCCACCACGATGATCTTCGGCATCATCCTGATGCTCGGCAAGGCCAAGGCGCTCGCGCTCGCGCAAGCGGCCGGCGTTTCCGTCGCGGAACACGTTCCGCTGACTGCCGCGCAGGTCAAGGCTGGCATTGACTTCGTCATCTCCAGCTTGAGCCTCGTGCGCCCAGAGATCGTCCTCGGCCTGCTGATGGGCGGCGCGGTCATCTACTGGTTCACCGGCGCGGCCACGCAGGCGGTCGTCACGGGTTCCTATCGTGCGGTCGTCTACATCAAAGAGAACATGAACCTGAACGCGGCGACGGCCTCGATCGAGGACAGCAAGGAAGTCGTGAAGATTTGCACGATCTATGCCCAGAAAGGCATGTTCAACATCTTCGTGGCCGTCTTCTGTTTCGCCCTGTCGCTGGCGTTCTTCAACCCGTTCTTTTTCATCGGTTACCTGATTTCCATCGCGTTCTTCGGCCTCTATCAGGCCATCTTCATGGCGAACGCCGGCGGTGCTTGGGACAACGCCAAGAAGATCGTCGAGGTTGACCTGCGCGCCAAGGGCACCGACCTGCACGCCGCGACCGTCGTCGGCGACACCGTGGGCGATCCATTCAAGGACACCTCCTCGGTCGCCATGAACCCGATCATCAAGTTCACGACGCTGTTCGGTTTGCTTGCGACGGAAATTGCCGTGGCCATGACCAACAGTACGATGAAATACACCATCGGCGGCGTGATTTTCTTGATCGCCCTCGTCTTCGTGTACCGCTCCTTCTACGGGATGCGGATTCCTGAAGACAAGGCGACGGCCAAGACCTAAGTCGCTCATCCGGTTCATCCGGAGTATGAACGGCCGCGCAGGATACTGCGCGGCCGTTTTGTTTTTTTTGAAGCCACGGCAGACGAAGATTAAATATGAACTCGATAAGCTGACCGGTATCCTCTACATCAGCCGCATGTTGCACAGTGCGGTCTCCATTATCCAAACAACTACGGGTTTATTCCACAAACGCACTGCCGCGACCATGACCCGCTCGATATCCTCGTGCTCACGCAGGAGCCGGTGATTCCGGGATGCGTGATGAAAGCCAAGCCCATCGGCCTGCTGCCGATGCACGACACTGGGCAGGAGGACTTCAAGATCATTGCGGTCCATGCCGACGACCCGATCTATTCCGAATATAGCGACATCTCCCAACTCCCGCCGTACACGCTCCGCGAAATTCGCCATTTCTTCGAAATCTATAAAGAGCTGGAGAAGACCGGCAAGGTGCAGGTGGATGATTTCCGCGGACGCATTGACGCGTTTAGTTGTATCCGTGAAGCAATGAAGGCCTACACCCGTTTCCGCGCGAAACTGCTTCAGTGTCAATATCCAGATTATTAGATAAATTTTGTTGGCGCCGCGGCTTCGTCACGCACTGCGGGGTTCAAGGATATCGGAGGGGAGCAGCATGGTTCCATGCCGTTGCCTGCAAAGAAACAAGACTGACGCAAAATTGCACTACGCTGACGTAAATTAGTCGCTAGGAATGCCGACCTGAAGCCAGTAAATATTACCTCAGTTTTTTCCGCCTGCGGAGCAATTGAGGCGATGTTTTTACGGATCGGTAATGGAGAAAGACGGTGTGCTTTATGCCTTTTCTACCGGCCACCTGGCTGAAAACCGGCGGACTAGTTTTGATACTGACCGGCCTAGTCGGCCAATCGGCGCTTGCGTCGGAAACCCCCAGTCCCAGTGTACGTATTTCGCCGCTCCATTTCCGCCCACAGCAGGGCGGAGCTGGCGACACCATCGCCTTCTACTGGCAAGGCGGTTATCATGTGTTTTATCTGAATAATGCGGGACAATGGGCGCATAATGTCAGCACCGACTTGATCCATTGGAAAGAACTCCCGCCCGCCCTGTCACCCAGTACCGGTCCAGCCGGCCCGGATGCGGTCTGCTGGACTGGCAGTGTCGTCGAACACGCCGGAACGTTCTATCTCTTTTACACCGGTCAAAATCTGAAAGACCCGAGAAACGACCAGAAGGTGATGCTGGCAACGAGCAAGGATTTGATTCATTGGGAAAAGCAGCCGGACCGCACCTTCTATCCCGATGGGAAAATATATTGGAGCAAGTCCATCAACGGGTCGGCCGGGAGTCTGGGCTATCATCACCAGGCTTTCCGCGATCCCGACGTCTTCTGGAACGAGCAAGCGCAACAATGGTGGATGCTGCTTCATGCCCTGAAGGTCGAGGGGCACATCCCGTGCGTCGGCCTCTACACGTCTCCCGACCTGATGAAGTGGACGCCCCACTCCCCGTTGGTGACCGGCGTCTCCGCAGATTGTTCTCAAACCTTCCCCTTGCAGGGCCGCTGGTTTATCATCGGGGTGGCGACCGATTATATGTCCGCCCCCACTCCCGCCGGACCGTATCCGCAGGATTTGCAACTTTACAAGAACGGCGGTCGCCTGTCGGGTGAACCTTACGACTGTGGGGATCTCTTCGTGCCGAAATCCCTGTTCGACGGCAAGCGTCGCTTCCTGTGCGGCACGTTGCCACGGCGCGATTCGCCGCGCGACGACGGGACGAACGGTTGGTCCGGCCGCCTGCTGATCTATGAAATGTCGCGCCGCGCTGACGGCACACTCGGCGTACGTATCCCGCAGGAAGTCGAGGAGTCGTTTGGCACCTCGACCCCGGTCAGACTTCCCGAACATCCGTGCTGGCCTCGTACCGCAAGCGGCCTCCGCGTCGCTTCTGGGCAGGCCCACGCCAATCTGGGCCGTTTACCCACGCGGTGCTTGTTGAGCGCGCAACTCGTCGTGCCACCGACGGGACGCGCCGGTTTCTGGTTGGGCGGCAACGCCAAGGGCGAGCAGGCGTTTCGGCTGTTTGTAGATGTCGGGACACAACGGGTCATCTGGGATCGTGATACCCTACCTCTTGGTGCAGGCCCGGCCAAAGAACGCCCCTATCGTCCGCTGAAAATTCAGCCCGGCGATAAAATTTCAGTCAAAATCGCGCTCGATGGCGATGCCGCCGTGGCCTGCATCAACGATACCGTTGGCCTTGCCACGCGCATCTATGACCGCCGCGACAATACATTTGGAATGTGGTCGGACACGGTCGGAACCGAATTTAGCGACATAACTTTACGTTCTGTTCACGAACCAACGACCTCAAAATGATAGAGTTTCCAAACCTTGGAAAACAAGCACCGGAGAAAAATATGAAGCGAAAAATGAGACTGCTCTGGGCCGTGTTGCCGACTTTAGTCGGGATCGCCAATGCCCAGCTTGGCGACAAAACGTTCGTCGTGTGGGTTGCGCCAGCCAATCTGACGCAACGCGGTGGTAGCGTGCTGACCATTGACAATCAACACAGTCATTTTGATGGCATCATCTTCGGCGAAATTGCGCCAGCCCGCTGGATGGCGGGCAGCGACAACCTTAAACGCACGGAGCGGCAGCAGTCCCCTTGGCCTGTCGAGATCGCCGGGCCAGATGCAATGGTGCAGGTGGCCATCGCCTATCGCGGCAAGGAGATCACCCTTTATCGCGACGGAAAAGAATACGCACGTTATCCAATCCAACGACCAGAAGCGTTTGATGAGAAAAGCTTGGTCATCCTGGGTCCGCGCCACGTTCACAACCGCGATTTCTTCGCGGGTGCGATTGACGATGCACGCATTTATGATCGCGCGCTGACCGGCGAGCAAATCCGCGCGCTAAAACCGAACACCATGTCGGAGATCAAACCTTGGGCGTGGTGGACTTTTGATGACGCCGCTTGTACCGACCGCATGGGGCGCTTCGTTGATACACGCCTGATTGATGGCGCATATGTGAAAGATGGCCAGTTGCACCTCGACGGGAAACAGGCCGCTTTTGCTGCCGCACAAGCAGTGCATGGTCTTGATTCCATCTGTCCGCCGCCGTTACCGCGTTCCATCGCCGAGCAGCCGAAGTTACCCGACGACATCGAAATCGTACGACGCTTTCGGAATCACCTGCTCGCCGATCCCTATCGTCCAACCTATCACTTCGCGATTCCGGAAGATTATGCGGGGCCATTCGATCCCAATGGCGCGATTTTTTGGCGCGGGCAATATCACCTGTTTCACATTTATCAGGAAAATCGCATGAATTGCTTTGGACATATTTCGAGCGTGGATTTGGTGCACTGGCGTCAACACCCGACGCCGCTCTATCCAACGGATAAAAGCATTGACCGTGGCATATCTAGCGGCAACTGCTTCATCAATAAGAAGGGCGAGGCGACGATGCTCTTCCACGGCGTTAACGCTGGCAACTGTATCGCCACCAGCATGGACGACAATCTCGACCACTGGACCAAGTTGTCATCCAATCCGATCGTCCCTAATCCGTTGGGGAAGGAGCCTTATGCCTCGTGGGATCCCTGCGGCTGGGTGGAGGGCAACACCTACTACGCGATTTTTGGCGGCAATCCCGGCCACGGTAAACCCGCCTCAACGTTCAAGGCCACCGAACTCGATGGTTGGAAATACGTCGGCCCGTTCCTACACCACGAGATGCCGGGCGTCGCCACAAACGAAGACACTTCGTGTCCCGATTTCTTCAAACTCGGCGGCAAGCGCGTCCTCATCTGTATCGCGCACAATCGGGGCAACCGTTATTACGTCGGCGATTGGAAGAACGAGCAGTTCGTTCCCGAAATCCACGAGCGGATGAGCTGGGTGGACAATACCTACTTCGCGCCGGAATCGCTTGAGGCTCCCGATGGAAGGCGGATTTTGTGGGGCTGGATTTTCGACCAGCGCGACGGAAAAACCCGGCTGGCCAGCGGCTGGTCCGGCGAGATGTCGCTGCCGCGTGAACTCTCGCTGGGCGACGACAACCGTCTCCGCCAAAAACCGATCAGGGAACTCGAATGCCTCCGTTACAACGGACAAACGCTAAAGGACATTACTGTGTCTGCCGGTCAGGACGTCGTGCTCGGAAAAATTTCCGGCAACACGATTGAACTGGAACTGGAGATCAAACCACAGGACGCTAAACAGGTTGGCGTCAAAGTCTGCCGTTCACCGGGCGGCGAAGAGCAAACCCTGATCTACTACGACGCAGCCGAAAAAGCGCTGAAGGTGGACGCGACAAAATCGAGTCTCACAGAGGGCAAACGAAATGTTGAATCCGCGCCATTTGCGCTCAAATCGCGCGAGCCGCTAAAGCTCCGCGTTTTCGTGGACCGCTCGGTCGTCGAGGTCTTTGCCAACGAACGCCAAGCCGTCGTACGGCGTATTTACCCCAGTCGGCCCGATAGCCTTGGTGTTTCCGTCTTTGCTAACGGCGGCGCAGTCAAAGTCCGCCAAGTCAAATCGTGGCAGATGGCGCCAAGTAACGCGTATTGACCGGCTTTTCCTCTTTACCGAGGGCGGCGACGCCACCTTTGAAAATATCGAAATTCGACCGTGGGCACCCAGCACAACGATGGAGCAATGACATGAAAATATTCCGAACACAACTCTGCGCTTTCCAAACCTTGGAAATTAGGCACGCCACTTTTTCCAAGGCTTGGAAACGCCTCGCGGTCACCTTGATGGCCACGTTCCCGCTTGTTGCCGCGCCGCCCGCGCCAACGCCCCAACCGATTCCGAACGACACGACACCGGATGCTGACGCCTTGTTTGCCAGGTTGTTCGCCAATCCAAAACCTGCGCTCAAGATCACTCCTCAAGAAGGCATTGGCTTTGACGATCCGCAACATAGCTTCCAAGACCCCAGCAACGTCATCAAGGTCGGCGACACCTATTATGTCTGGCTCTCGTGGCGGCCGCTGGATGTGCATGTCTATAACTCGGTGATCCATTACGCCACATCCAAGGACGGCAAAAAGTGGACGCAGCAAGGCCTCGCGCTCGGTAAGGGCGCGCCGGGCCGTTGGGATGATTTCGGCGTGCTGACGCCCTACGTCGCGGAAGCCAACGGGAAGTTCTACCTGTTCTATACGGGGGCCGATCGGAATTTCTTCAAGGGCAGTGGCAATGCCATCGGTCTGGCCGTCGCGGATAAACCCGAAGGCCCGTGGACGCGCGTTTCTGACCAACCGGTGCTCGCGCCACCAACCAATCCGAAGGCATGGGACAGCCATATCAATGATGACGCGCACGTCATCAAGCGCGACGGAAAGTATTGGCTGTATTACAAAGGCCATCCGAGCGGCAAGCATTGGACCTTGACACAACAAGGCGTGGCTATCGCCGACAAAATCGAAGGACCGTATGTGAAATATACCGGCAACCCGGTCATCAAGAGCGGGCATTGCTGTTGCGTCTGGCCGCACGCGGATGGCGTCGCCGCCATCGCCGACATCCCCAAAGAACTGCTTTGGGCCAAGGACGGTCTGCATTTTGTCGTGGTGAAAAAGGGCGGCTATCCCGGTGCTGGCCCCGGGCCGTATGACCCCGACGCACACACCGATACGAAATTCGGTCACGGCATCACGTGGGGTGTCACGCAATTCGGCCAGCCGACGCTGGACAGCAAAGATCGCTCGGTGGTCGCACGTTTTGATATGGATTTGCGCGCACGCAGCGACGCAGAAAAGGAAATAAAATGAACAACGCATCAACAAAAAATAGCTGTTTCCAAGGTTTGGAAAAACCACACCGTAGAGTTTCCAAGGCTTGGAAACTCCTCGTGGTCACCTTGATGGCCACGTTCCCGCTTGTTGCCGCGCCGCCCGCGTCCCCTCCCCAGCCGATCCCGAATGATACGACGCCGGATGCGGAGGCGTTATTCGCCAAGTTGTTCGCCAATCCGAAACCGGAACGCAAAGTCAGTGTCAACGAGGGGATCGGTTATGACGATCTGCAACACAGTTTTCAAGACCCCAGCAACGTGATCAAGGTGGGCGATACCTACTATGTCTGGGTTTCCTGGCGGCCGTTGGATGTACATCTTTACAATTCGGTGATCCACTATGCCACGTCCAAAGACGGAAAGAAATGGGAACAGAAAGGTCTCGCGCTTGGCAAGGGGCCGGAAGGCAGTTGGGATGATTGGGGGGTGTTGACGCCCTACGTTGCAGAAGCCAACGGGCGGTTCTACATGTTCTACACCGGCGCGGACCGGAATTTTCTCAAGGGGAGTGTCAACGCGATCGGTCTGGCGGTGGCCGACAAACCCGAAGGTCCGTGGACGCGCGTTTTCGACAAGCCTGTGCTCGCGCCGTCGGGCAATCCAAAGGACTGGGATAACCAAATGAACGACGACGCGCATGTCATCAAACGTGATGGAAAATATTGGCTCTACTTCAAAGGCCATCAAAGGGGAAGGAAGTGGTTTTTGACACAGCAGGGTGTCGCGACCGCGGACAAGATAGAAGGGCCGTATGTGAAATATGAAGGCAATCCGGTGATCAAGAGCGGGCATTGTGTGTGCGTCTGGCCACACAAGGAAGGCGTGGCCGCCATCGCCGACATCCCTGGAGAAATTCTCTGGGCCAAGGACGGATTGCATTTTGTCGTGGTTAACAAGGGAGTTTGGCGTGGCGGGGCCGGCCCTGGTCCTTATGATCCCGATGCCCACACGGACACCAAGTCGGGCAGCGGAATCACATGGGGCGTCATCCAGTGTGGAGATCCATCCGCCGACAATAAAAAACGCAATGTGATTGCGCGTTTCGACTTGGATCTGCGGGCGCGTGAACCCGGCACGAATCCAGCCCCTGCCGTGTCAACGAGCAACACCGTGCCACCTGAAAACATAGTGCTCAATTTTCACCTCATGCATCCCGGCGGCGACAGTAACCCCGGCGATCCAAATGCCGCCTTCTATCTCGATGACGTTTATCATCTCCACTACATCCTCGCGCATCCGTGGCACGGCAAGACTTCGTTCTCCTTCGTTCACGTGACCAGCCCGGACATGCTGCATTGGACGTGGCAGAAAACGACGTTACAACCGGCCTTTACGGGCCACGGGATGTTCAGCGGCACCGGCTTTCTTACGAAGGAAGGCAAGCCGGCCATTATCTATCAAGGGCAGGCCTCGGGCCGGAACCAGATCGCGCTCGCGAAAGACCGGCAACTGGCGGCGTGGGAGCCGCCTTACCCCGTCGAGGTCAAGACGTCCGACGGCAAGGTGGCGAAGATCGGGTTTTGGGACCCGGATTGCTTTCGTATCGGCGATACCTACTATGCCATTTCGGGCGAAGAAAATCCACCGCTGATGAAATCCAAGGACCTGAAAAATTGGACCTTGGTGGGGGATTTCCTCCGGCACAACATGCCGGATGTGACTTGTGGAGAGGACATTTCATGCGCCAACTTCTTCCCGCTCGGCAACAAATGGATGCTGCTGTGCATTAGCCATGCGCTCGGCTGCCGCTACTATCTCGGCGAGTGGAACGAAAAAGCCGAGCAGTTCGTTCCAGAAAAACATGGCCGCATGAACTGGCGCAGGGACGGGCAAAGCATCTACGGTCGGCCACCATGGCGGGTTGATTTCTTTGCGCCGGAAAGTCTGCTCACCCCGGATGGCCGCCGCGTCATGTGGGCCTGGCTTGCGACCATCGGCATGAATGACGGAAAAATGAGCAGCCAAACCATCCAGTCGCTGCCCCGCGAGTTGAGCTTGCCGTCCGATGGCAACTTACGCCTCAAACCCCTGCGCGAACTTGAAGCGCTCCGTTTCGATCCCGTGACCCTCAACGACATCAAAATTGGTGAACTCACCAAGGCCGTGATCCCGACCACGGCTCCCGTCGGGAAAAAGATTACCACACTGGACGGCGATGCCATTGAGGTTCGCATTACCGTTGCGCGTGAGCAGGCCGCGCGAAAACTCTTCGGATTCACGCTCTTTGCGGACGGCAAAGGTGGCGGACTACCCATCATGTTCCGCCCCGAAACCGGCACGCTACGCGTCGGTACCGCCGAGGCGCCATTTATGATTAACGATCTACCCGCAGGCGAAGATGTGGAATTACGCATCTTCATAGACAAATATCTCGTCGAAGTCTTTGTCAATGACCGTCAAGCCATCGTCGCCAGCTATGCAGATTACCTCGGCAAGCCCGACCTCAGCGCCTTCACCGTCGGCGCTCCCACGACGATCAAGAAACTTGAAATTTGGAAACTCAAGCCTACCATCCAAGGCTTCCGCGAAGCGCAGCAGAACCGTATTTGGGAACCCTGCGTGAATTAAGCAAGCAAGACCGTGCGAAGAAAAACAAAGGTGTTACAAAATGAAAAGAAGATCGTTCATAAAAGGGTTGACCGCTGGAACGATGACCCTGCCTTTTGCGTTGAAGGGCTTGGTACAGGGCAACGGCAGCCAGTCCGCGCCTAACTTTCTGGTGATCTGTTGCGATGCGCTCCAGTCCTATGCACTGGCCTGTAACGGCAACCCGGATGTAAAGACCCCAAACATCGACCGATTGGCCCGCGAGGGCTGTACCTTCCGTCGCGCCTATTGCAATAATTCGGTCTGTATGCCGGCCCGCTCGACCATGCTCACCGGGCTTTATCCCCGGCAGCACGGCTGCATCACCAACGGAACCAAACTACCGCCAGCAGTCCCAACGCTGCCCCAGGTGCTTGCCCGGCATGGTTACCGCACCCATGCGGTGGGCAAACTCCATCTACAGCCCTGGTCAACGCAAGATTCTTCCGAATCTCTACAGGGGTGGATGAGTGGTTCCATCACAGCACTGCCGAAAAACTATTACGGCTTCCAATCTTCCGACTTTGTGGGCGGACATGTGAGCTATTGTTTCGGCGACTATACAAACGAACTTCGCAAAACCCATCCGGGTGTTTTTGAACAATACAGCCGGAGCCGTGCCCCGTGGAGATCGGAAGGAAACAGTCAGACGTGGAAGACCGATGTACCGCCGGAGTTGCATTACAACACTTGGATCGCGGAAAAGACGATCGGGTTTATGGAAGCATGTAATCGGGAGCCATTTTTTGTCTGGTGCTCCTTCCCCGATCCGCACATGCCCTTCGCCGCGAGTAAGCCCTATGCGGATATGTATGACCCCGGAAAACTTCATGTTGATCCGACGGCCTTTGAACCGCATCCGGAGCCGGAGACCCTGCAGCGGCGCCGCGAGTTTTTCAGTAAACAGTATGTGTTTGATGAGAAAACCTTACGCGAGATAGCCGCCGAGTACTATGGCATGATCAGCCACATTGATGCCAGTATCGGAAGAATCCTCGACGCGTTGGAGAAAAATAGGCTACAGGAGAATACCATTGTGGTTTTCATTGCCGACCATGGCGAATATCTCGGTTCGCATCACCTGCTCTACAAGGCCGAGTGGATGTACGAAGAACTGGTGCGCATCCCCATGATCTGGCGGGTTCCGCAAGCAATCCAGCCCGGGAAGGGTTCCGAGAGTGTAGTCAGTCAGGTTGATCTGGTGCCGACGATCATTGACTATGCCGGCCTATCAACGTCGGAATTTGACACGCGCGGTGACTATAAGTCCAATGCGTTGACACTTCCGGGGCGTTCCTTGAAGCCGTTTCTCTCCAACGGAGTGCCGCTGGGAAACAAGCCGGCGTTCCTGGAATATGACGAAGACTGGTATCCAGGCGAATTCTATCGGGTGCGTACACTGATCGGTCCGCAGTATAAGCTGATTGTCTATACCCATACCGGTGGCGGGCAACTGTTCGATCTACAGAACGACCCCCATGAACGGAAAAACCTTTGGGATAACACAGACTACAGCACGGTAAAGGCGCAAATGATGGAGGCTTTACTGCGCGAAGCCTCAACCTATGACCGTGAAGATCAGCGGCGATGGTGCGGAGCCTAGCGCTGCCCCTGTGCGAAGGAAAAAGAAATGAAAACAGTAAACAGCATGCGCCCGCGTTTCTGCCAAAGCTTGGAAGCCCCATGCGGTGTTTTTTCCAAGGCTTGGAACGCCCTTGTTTTCGCGCTCATCGCGATGGTGCCGATCTTTGCCGCGGCACCATTTAACGATGCTGCCGTGGTTTGGAATTTCACCAACGAAAAGGATTCGGCGCAAAAATTTCCGCTGACCATTCACGGTAACGTACAATTAGGTGTTGGTTTGACAGCCGCCGCGCGCGCGGCATCGCTGGCGCGCGGTGGCGATGGCAAAGTGGCGCAATTTGACGGTGGCTATCTGGAGATTGGCGGGCCAGCCTTTGATCCACCCGGCGGAGAGTTCACGTTGTTGCTGCGCGTGCGGGATCCGCAGGGCGAGTGGAACGCACCGCTCTTTGGCAGCTACGGCGGTGACGGCGCGGTAAGTTTGTATCTGCATGGCGTGGATGGCGCGACGCTGCCGTTCGAGGACTACAACTACGGCGGCGGAAAAATGACCACGCCCGCCGCGTGGATGTTCGGCTGGCCGGAAGGCCCGCGGGCGATCCATGGCTCGCGTGGCGTGCTGGAGTTCCTTTGGGGCGCGAAGAATTGGCCGGTGCCTTTCGCGAAAATGCACATGCTGCCGCCCAAAAACCTGCCCAACTTGGAATCTGTGCCGCTCTATAGCGACGCGAAGAACGCCGTCATGCGCATCATGTTTCCGATGGAACCGCTGGGGCCGCGCGATTGGCACGATGTGATCGTGCGAGGCACGGGGCCGAAGTTACAACTCTGGATAGACGGCGTACTGCTCGATGAAGAATTTCCCCGCGGCACCACGCGGCCCGCGACCACGCCAAGATTTTTTGGCGCTGCACAACTGGCCGATGGCCAGTTGCTCTCCGGCTTTCACGGGCAGATGGATCACGCGGCGCTATGGCATCGCGCCGTCACCGACGCAGAAATCGCCGCATTGAGCGGCGGTGAGAAATTATCGAAGCAGCGCGAACTGGCCGTGCTCGGCGCGCCGCCGGAACGAATGCAGTATTACCGACCCAGTGGCCACAATCTGAAGCCGGGCGATTGCATCCCGTGGTTTCACGATGGAACGTTCCACCTATTTTATCTGAACTTGCGACGCAACATGCACAGTAAATGGGACGGCGGTCACGGCGGACTGGAGATCATGCATGCCTCGACTCGTGATTTGATCACATGGCGGCATCATCCGGTCGTTGCACCAATCTCCGAACCATGGGAGACGTGGAATGGCACCGGCGCGGCGGTATATCACGACGGGAAGTATTGGATGTTCTACCCCACCCCGGATTACTACGGCGACCACGGCGGCATTCAACTGGTCACCAGTCCGGATGGCGAACAGTGGACCAAGCAGTATCCGCATCCCTTTCTACCCGGCGGCGATTGCGAAATCTTCCCCGATCCCGATCCGGGCAAAAAACTTTTCCATATGATCAAAATCGGCAAGACCTTTGGCAACACATTGCCAGAATTGAAGGATAAAACCCTGGTGGCATGGGTTTCGCCTGCCGATCTGGATCAGCATGGCGCGGGCATACTGACTTTGGAAAGCAAGGCAGGACCTTTCGATTCGTTGGTCTTCGGCGAGTGCGTGCCACGGCGTTGGATGGCCGGCAGCGAGAACCTACAGCGCACGCAGAAGGATCAGCAAAAGAATACGGAAGAGACGGCGAAAGCCGGCGAGTGGGTTCAGGTTGCCGCGGTTTATGCCGGCAAGACGGTTACGCTCTATCGCAACGGCGCACGCTATGCACAGTATGGTGTTGAGCAACCGCTGCACTTTGATGCTGGCGCGCGAATTCTGATCGGTCTGCGGCATTTCGCCATGCAGGATGACGCCAAGGCGCACTTCCACGGTGCGATTGCCGATGCCCGCGTGTACAACGTGACATTAACCGATGCACAAATTGCGAAATTGCGCCCACATGAAGCCGCTGGCCCGAAGCCACTGGTCTGGTTCGATTTCAAAGCCGGCAATACCAGCGACCGCGCTGGTTTGCTCGCATCCGCCGAACTTAAAGGTGGCGCGGTGGTGTGCGACGGACGGTTGGTGCTCAACGGCGAAAAAGCCTATCTGGGGAGCAGCGGTCAGAAAGTAACGCTGGCGCATTGGATTTCGGAAGACCTCAAGGATTGGAAGGAACTACCCGATCCGTTCTTGGAAACCGATGCGAACATCCACCCACAGATGTGCCCGAATTGGTTCCAGTGGAACGACTGGTATTATTTTGTCGGGGGTGGTGGTTACATCTGGAGATCGAAACAACCTTATGGTCCATGGACGATGCAATCACCCAGTCAGGTGGATTCGCTCGCCGTGCCGAAGGCGGCTGAATTCCCCGGCAACCGCCGCATCTACGCGGGCTGGATGGGCGATGGCGGCTTCGGTGGCAACCTTGTTTTGCGTGACTTGGTGCAGTTCGAGGACGGTACGCTTGGCACCAAATTTGTGCCGGAAATGATTCCGCCCACCGGCGCACCAATCACGTTGAAAGAAACGGAACGCAACGCCCGGCTCGAAGCAAAATCAGGCCGCCAGCAAATCCTGCTCGACAATGTCCCCAATAATGCGCGCATCACGCTGACGATCGAACCGCAAGGCGTGATGAAAGCCTGCGGCTTGCGGCTGCGCACCACCGATGGCGAACACGATGGCACGGAGTTCCGCCTCGACCCCCGCACCGCTCGCGCCTCCTATTCGCACAGCACGCACAGTGGCAGTGGCGGTCCGCTTGCCGGTGGCCGATCCATCGGCGGACTGCGCGGTCTCGGTAAGCCTGTGCAACTCGACGTCATTTGTCGCCACGATGTCGTGGATGTGGAAGTGGATGGACGCCACACACTGGCCGGTTATTTTTGGAATCCAAAAGGCAACAAGCTCGGCATCTGGGTTGAAGGCGGCACGCTGCTCGTACGCGACGTGACGATCCGTCCGCTGCTTGAACAATTTGCGCCCGGCGCAATCCATACGCCGGAAATCAAAAAATAAACGCCGGTTTCCAAGGCTTGAAAAAGGGTCGTTTCTTTTTTCCAAGCCTTGGAAACCGCGTGCCATTTCGCGCCATTCGTGGTTTATTCCTCCGGTGCTGCAACAAACTTTTTGTCATTTACCGGGCATCGGCACGACGACGGAGCGTCGCCTGTGGCGCGAAGGCATTCGCGATTGGCCGACGCTGATTACGGAAGGCCACCGGCTACTCCATGCCGGACGTGTTGACGCGGTTTGCCGCGTGGCGGAAGAAACCATCGCGCGCTTCGAGCGCCGCGACTGGACGTGGTTCGATGCCACCCTACCCTCCGCCGTCAAGTGGCGTGCGTTTGGCGAACTCGGCCAGCACGCGCTTTACGTGGATATCGAAACCGATGGCGGCTTTGGTGCAGAGGCGATCACCGTCATCGGGGCCTTTGATGGTGTGGCGACGCATATGTTTGTGGCCGACCGTAATCTGGAAGCAGCGCGTGAGTTGATCGAAGCCCACCCGTTGGTGGTCACGTTCAACGGTCAAGCGTTCGATATGCCGCTGATTCACGAACGGTTCCGCCACAATCTTTTTAACCACATCCATGTTGATCTGCGCTTTCCATTGCGCAAGTTGGGACTGCATGGCGGATTGAAACTCATCGAGCAAATAGTCGGACTGGAGCGGGCTTTGCAAACACAGGGCCTGGATGGTTGGGCTGCGGTACGGCTATGGCAGGAATGGCAGGCCGGCAGTGCTGCTGCGTTGGACTTGTTGCTGGCCTATAATCGCGAAGACGTGGTCAATCTGGCTCCGCTAATGCGGCTGGCTTTCGACCGCTTGAAAAGCTCATCACCTTAGCGGCGCTTACCGCTTTTGCCTTGCCACCCGCGATTAACCCGGCAGAATGCCCACATGGTACGTTCGTTTATTTTCAGCCAAGGCAAGCTGGTCAGCCAAGACCCCGGTTTGGATGTGTTGCGGCTGGTGCTCTACGACGAAGATGCGCAAATCTGGGTGGATTTGGAAAACCCGACCGAACAGGAAACCAAGGACCTGCTGGAAGGCGTTTTCAGTTTTCATCCGCTGGCCATCGAGGACTGCGTGACCTTGAGCGAACGGCCCAAGGCCGATGAATACGAGAACTATGTGTTCATGGTCATTCACTGCGTGGCCTATGATGCCGCCAAACGCGACATCTGCGCCACCGAGTTGAATATGTTCATCGGAAAAAACTTTCTGGTCACCTACCATCGCGAACCGATGCGCAGTGTCACGGCGACCATTGAGCGCGTACAGAAGAACGCGCCGCTGGTCGCCCGCGCGCCCGACCGCCTGACCTACCATTTGCTCGACGCCCTGTTCGAGCAGTATGAACCCGGCTTGCAATCATTAGCATTGGATCTTGAGCAGTTGGAGGAACGCGTGTTGACCGCGCCGAGCACTGATATCGTTGGCGATGTGGTTGCGCTCAAAGGCGTGGTACAAAAATTAAGGCAAGTCGTCCTGCCGCAGCGCGAAGTCATCGCCCGCGTGGCCCACGGCGAGTTCAAGATTGTGCGCGTCCATTTGTTGCCCTATTTCCGCGATCTGCTCGACCGACTCGCGCATCTCAACGATGTGGCTGATAACTATCGCGAGGCGTTGACCGGGATTTTGCAGGTGCATCTCAATTTACAGCAAATGCAGATCAACCAGATCATCAAAGTGCTGACCGTACTGGCAACCCTTTCACTACCGATTCTGGCGGTCACCAGTTTCTATGGCATGAACATCAGGCACATGCCGAATACCGAATGGCCTTCGTGGGAATATGCCTATATTTGGATTCTCGGCATGGTCATCCTCTGGACCGCACTCATCTGGTGGTGGATCAAGAAAAAAGGCTGGTACTAGGCGCGGTCGGTTTTCTTCGTCCGCAGTAGGATGGTAGCCAACAACGTGGTGGAATCTCCAAGGGTTGGAAGCGGCAATCCGGCGTTGGTAGTCGCCCTTGTTGGCATCAAGGCTACCGAACAGGCCGGCACAACGCAGACACTCGCGGATGGTTATGCCGTTGATTTTCTGGACGGAATTATACCACTTGAAGGCCAGTGGGTTCCTGGACTTGGGACCTACGAAAGCGATTTTTCCAATCTTGGGGAAATATCACGATGGCCGATGACGGGTTGCAGGCCACCGCCACTGATGGTCCATTACTCAATACCCAGCTCTTGCTGGATTTTTTCCAGCGTGATCCCTTTGGTTTCCGGCATAACGAGGATAACCCAGAACAGTTGTCCCACCATGAACAGCGCATAGCAGGCGAAGGCCATCCAGCCGGCGGCTGCCGCAATCATGGGGAACGTCCATGAAATAACGGCATTCATGCCCCAATGGGTAAAACTACCCAACGCCTGACCGCGGGCGCGTACGCGATTCGGAAAGATTTCGCTGATGAACACCCAGATTACCGCGCCCTGCCCGAAGCCGTGGGCCGCGATAAAGACCAACAGGCTCCCCAAAAGCAGCCTGCCGTTACCCCCCGTATAGAAGGCGTAGGCCGCGCCGCACAAGCCGATGATGTAACCGATGGAACCCAGCAGCATCAAACGACGCCGTCCAACGTGGTCAATGATCACCAAGGCGGCCATGGTGAAGACCATCATGGTGAACCCGATAATCACCGATTGCAACAGGGCCGACTCCACCCCGGCGCCTGCCATTTTGAAAATCGTGGGGGTGTAATAGAGCACCGCATTGATGCCGGAAAGCTGATTGAACGCTCCCATCGCCACCGCGAGGAGGATCGGTTTGAGGTATTTCTTGCAATAGAAGGGTTCCTGCATGGTGTGGTGTGTGAGATCCAACGAGGCTTGGATGTCCTTGATTTCATCTTCCAAGTTGTCCGCGTCGGCACCGCATTGCTCCAGCACGCCACGCGCTTCATCCACCCGTTGTTTGGCGATGAGCCAACGTGGACTTTGCGGTGTGAAGAACAGCAGGAAGAAAAAGGCCGCGGCGGGGAGCGCCTGCACCCCGTACATCCAGCGGTACTGCAACTCACCGAGCATGGCGCCAGCCAAGCTGCTAATCAAATAGTTGGAGAGGTAGGCCAGCAGAATGCCGAAGACTACGTTGAATTGTGTGACGGCCACCAACCGTCCGCGATATTTGGCCGGCGAAATTTCTGCAATGTACATTGGCGAAACCACCGATGCACCGCCGACGGCCAAACCACCGAGAAAGCGGGAGATGAGGAAGGACCACCAGCTCCACGCTAACGCACAACCGATGGCGGATATGAAATAAAACGCCGCCAAAACGAACAGGATGCTACGCCGACCAAACGCATCGGAGGGGCGCCCCACCGCGAGCGAGCCGATGATGGTGCCAATCAAGGCACTGGCTACCGTAAAACCCAGCAAAAAGGACGATAGCTGCCCTTCAGCGATGGTCGGAAAACTGGACTGTAGCTCGTGCGTGATTTGGGCCACAAACCCCGTTTTGAGCCAATCCGTCGTCCCCGAAATAACCGCTGTATCAAATCCAAAGAGCAACCCGCCTAAAGCCGCAATGATCGTTATGCCAAGTAATTTCCATTTCATGATGCTTCCTTGTTACTGGTAATTATTTCGATGCTTTTACCTGCTTCTGCGTGTGATTCCCAGAGACAAATTTGCGGCAGATCAGCGCCATTTTGCGCCAAAGTGGCTGGTGGTCAAACTTGCGCGCTTGCGTCAGCAATCCGACCCTGCCAAACTGCGTCGGTAAACATGATGCAATTGCCGCATATTGCCGTTTTATTGGAGACTTCAATCGAATATGGACGGGGGCTGCTCCGTGGGATTGCGCGCTACTCACAACTGCACGGACCATGGTCGCTTTTAATTCTGCCCGGCGGTATGGATCAACAACTTCCCGCCCCAAGCTCACCCGGCTTTTCTGGAGTGATCGCCCGAATCTCGACACCAGCCCTGGCTCGGGCATTAAAAAAGAACGGCGTGCCCGTTGTGGCACTAGGGGCCTCCACGGACGAGATGGCGGCCGCCATTGCGCATTGCGGTTTTAGCGAATTACAAACCGAAGATGTCGCCATTGCGCGATTGGCCGCGGCGCATCTGATCGAGCGCGGATTCCGACATTTCGCGTTTTGCGGCTTTCCGTGCTGCCCGTGGTCACGAATCCGCGAGCAAACGTTTGCCGAGACCATTCGTAAACACGGGTTCCGTTGTGAAATTCTCGATGCCACCACGACCGCTTCAGGGCGGGTTTGGGAACATCGTCCCGCGCGGCTTTCGGCCTGGCTCAAGTCGCTACCGCACCCGGTCGGGATCATGGCGTGCAATGACGTGTGCGGCTGCGAGGTCTTGCAGGCTTGCAGTCTGGCCGGTCTGCGCGTGCCGGAGGAGGTTGCGGTTGTGGGTGCGGATAACGACGAACTGTTGTGCGAGACCGCTGCCACGCCACTGTCCAGCGTAACCTTTGACCTCGTAAAAACCGGTTACGAAGCCGCAGCGTTGTTAGGGCGGTTAATGCGGTCACCCGCGCCCCGCCAGCGGCAGATTATTCCTGTTAAACCGTTGCATGTGGTGGTGCGGCGTTCCAGTGATGTACTGGCCCAGAACGATCCGGTGGTCGCCTTGGCTTTGAGCTTTATCCGCGACCATGCGGGCCGGAATATTGGGGTACCCGATGTGATCCAAGCCACCGGTCTCGCGCGGCGAACGCTCGAACGCCGGTTCAGCCAATACGTGGGACATTCCGTCCACACGGAAATTATTCGATGCCGTTTGGAACGCGCCAAGCGTTTGCTCCGCGAAACCGGCCTACCCATCTACCGCGTCGCCGAAGAAGCCGGTTTCGGTGAACTGCGCACCATGAATCGCGCCTTTCTACAGCACGATGACCGTCCACCTGGGTACTATCGTGCAAGATCAGACAGCTAAAGCTGCGGGAATATCGCGCGCAGGGTTGGATAGAGCTGACGGTAGATCACATGGCGTTTAGTGTAGAAACGCGCAGATTTTGCGCTTGGCCGCAGCCGCTCCCGGACCGTCAGTGTTTGACGGCATGCCGCCGGTACACTCGGCCAAAGGCCGACACCGACACCACCGAGTAACGCGGCACCATAGGCCGCGGCATTCGGCGAATCCACGGTACAGGTTGTGGCGTTATAAATGTCGGTCTGTAGCTGTCGCCAAAAACGACTCTTGGCCCCGCCACCACCACAACGGACTTCACTGACCTTCACGCCAAGCTCACGCATCAACATCACTTGATCAGCCATGCCGAAGGTGACCCCTTCCATCACCGCGCGTGCCATGGCGGCGCGACCGTGACGGCGGCTCAATCCGATCCAGCCGGCCCGCGCCATTGGATCAGCGTGTGGGCAGCGCTCGCCATCAAGATAAGGCAGAAAAAACAAGCCTTCGCATCCGGGCGGTACACGCGCTAGTTCGGCATTCATCAAATCAAAGACGTTGCGAGATTTTGGTCGCGCATCGGCATAAAGCAAAGCTTTGGCCCACTCGAACGAACCACCAGCGGAGAGCATACAGCCGAAGACACACCACTTGCCCGGTACAGCATGACAGAAACTTTGCAACACGCCGGCAGGGTTTGGCACCATTTTTTCGGCGTGCGCAAAAATGACACCGCTCGTCCCGAGCGTTGCCGAGACGATGCCCTCCTCCACCACACCCATGCCAACCGCGCCGGCGGGCTGGTCGCCCGCGCCACCAACCACCGGGATACCAGTGACAAGGCCTAACGCTTGCGCCGCCTCTGCGTTCAACGTACCGGTGACCTCAGGAGATTCATAGAGTTTTGGGAAAAGCTTCGCGTCAAGGTCGAGCTTGCGGAGCAGTGGCGCGCTCCAGCAGCGGTTTTTCACGTCGAGCAGTAGCGTGCCCGCGGCGTCGGAGAACTCGGAGGCATAGTCACCGGTCAGCAGATAGCGGATGTAATCCTTAGGCAGTAGCACCTGCCGGAGTTGCGGGAACCGTTTCGGCTCGTTATCGCGCAGCCAGAGAATTTTCGGTGCCGTGAAGCCCGTCAGTGCAACGTTATTAACCAACGCGATGAGGCCTTTGGCGCCGCCGGCCGCTGCGGTAATGTCCGCGCACTGCTGGGCGGTGCGTTGGTCGTTCCAGAGCAGCGCGTTGCGCAGCACCTTGCCGCGCTCGTCAAGGAAGACGCTGCCGTGCATCTGACCGGAAAGACCGATGCCGGCAACTTCAGATGGCCTGAGGCCTGACTGACTCATGACGGCACGGCTGGTTTTGATCGTCGCCTGCCACCAGTCGGAAGGTGACTGTTCATTCCAACCAGGCTTGGGCGAGTGGAGCGGATAGGCCGCTGTCGCCTCCGCCACGATCCGGCCATTGGCCGCAACCAGCAGCGTTTTGGTACTGCTGGTACCGATATCAACACCAAGCACAACGGGTTGTTTTTTCATGACCATCAAAAAAATGGGCTGGCGTATTTCGCCAGCCCATTCATCAGTCGTATTGAACGTATCCGTTCACACGTGCTTTATTTTTTTGCAATAAAGGCACGAACGGCGTCGAGCTGCCCCGCGCTGCCAAGTTTCACGTTCTTCGCGGCGATGAACTTGGCGTATTCCTTCATGAACACCTTTCCCGGAGGACGCAAGTCGAAGTTCGCCGGATCATCGCGGAACGCTTCGCGATGCACGCGGCACCACACCAGGCGACCGTCGGTATCAATGTTGATCTTGGTCACGCCCAATGTGGCGGCGCGCTTGAACTCGTCGGCATTCACGCCCTTGGCGCCCTTGAGTTGGCCGCCGGCGGCGTTGATGCGCGCGACTTCGTCCTGCGGTACGCTGCTGGAGCCGTGCATGACCAGCGGGAAACCGGGTAGGCGCTTCTGGATTTCGGCGAGTACGTCGAAGTGCAAGCCCTGCGAGCCGCTGAACTTGAAGGCGCCGTGGCTGGTGCCGATCGCGCAGGCGAGGCTGTCGCAGCCGCTCTGCTTGACGAAAATTTCGGCTTCCTTCGGGTCGGTGAGGTGCGCATCGGCCTCGTTGACTGAAACGTGCTCCTCAACGCCGCCAAGCTTGCCGAGTTCCGCCTCGACCACGAGACCCTTGGCGTGGGCCGCATCCACGACGCGCTTGGTGATCTCAATGTTTTTTTGCAGCGGCTCCGCGCTGGCGTCAATCATCACGGAGCTATAGAACCCGCTGTTGATGCAATCCATGCAGGTCGCTTCGTCACCATGATCCAAGTGCACGGCGAAGATCGCGTCCGGGAAAATCTCGTTGGCCGTCTTGGTCATGGCCTCGAGCATTTTCTTGTTCGTATAGGAGCGCGCACCCTTGGAAAGCTGGATGATGAACGGCGCTTTGCTGTCCACGTTGCCCTGAAACAGCCCCATGGTTTGCTCCAGGTTGTTGATGTTATAAGCCCCAATCGCATATTTGCCATAGGCATGCTGGAAGAGCTGTTTGGTTGTAACGATCATGTATTCCTTTCATTGCGACCCTATATCGCAAAAGCCTGCGGAAGCATAAGCAAAAAAGCCCCGCCGTCAAGCTCAGCGTCGGGAGCTTTTCCAAGCCTTGGAAAAACACGTTTCAATTTTCCAAGGTTTGGAAAATCAGCGCGGCGGAAACGCTGGCGGTCGGTCCGGCGGCAAACCGCGCGGTGGCGCGCCAGCGGCAAGGGGCGGATGGCGTTCCGCGACAAGCAGCCTGTATTTCTTTTGCTGCTCCGGTCGCAGAAGTTTTTTCATTTGCTGATCGGATTCGCGCAAAATCCGTTCGGATTCGGGCGCGATGGTTTGTACGCGTAACCGCTCAAACTGTCGCCGCGTATCTTCCACAATGACGCGCACCAGCTTTTGTTGTGCCACATCCAAATCGAGGCGATGCGTCAAGTGCTGCACAATGAATTCGGCACCCGGCTGGATCGGCCCATGTAAGGCCTGACGGAAACGATGGGCCACGAAGCGGAAAGTCAGCAACGACCCCGCGGCCATCCCCAGCAGAAAGACCACGAGAACACCCAGGATGATTTTTGTTTTATTCATGGCGTGGCACTCCCCGTCCAATGCGCGGCCAACGTTTGCTCCGTGGAAGCAATGGACACCCCTTGGGTAAAATCAGTTTCGGTGTTGTTCGGGGCCCACCAAGTCCACGCGGCCAATAGCAACACCAACGCGGCCAGCGCCGGCGCCAAGCGCCAACTCCACAGGCCCCACGCCGCGCCACGGTTCCGCTCATCCCGTAATCGCGCCAACAGGCGGGTCTCGAAACCGAACTCAACCGCCGCCGTATCCACCGGCGCGGCGCGCGCCGCGGCGAGCAGCTGATGCAGTTGTTCTTCGCTTTTCATGATTGCCTCTCCAAAATCTTCCGCAAAGCCTGTCGCGCCCTAAACGCGCGGACTTTCACATTGCTCTCGCTCCAACCGGTCAGGTCCGCCACATCCTTCACGCTGCGCTCTTCCAATTCCAGCAGTGTAACCACCAACCGCTCATCAGGCCGCAGTCGCGCCAGCGCTACCGCCACAATTTCCCGCGCTTGCTCCGGCGCGGGACTTTCCTTCGCCACCATATCCAAGTTTTCCAGCGGCGTCAGTACCGCGTCGCGGCGCACCCGCCGCAAATAGTCGTAACAAACCCGCACCGCAATCCGTATCAACCAATGTTCAAAGGGCGCGTCGTTTCGAAATCGCCGCAGATACCGCCACGCGTGTAAAAACGTTTCTTGTGCCAGATCGTCCAGCGCGTGGTGGTCGCGTGCAAAGCGAGCAGCCAAGCCGAGTACCCGGCGCTTATGCCGCCCGACCAACACCGCGAACGCCCCGTCGTCGCCCGCGAGGGTCGCACAGACGAGGCGTTCATCGGTTGGCTCTTGTTGGGGCGCTGTCATCGCGCCACAAGTTTACTGCTTTTCAGGCCGTTCGCCTACGGGCCCGTGTTCGTGCTCGGCTTTCATGCGGGCTTCCCGCTTCGCCTGCAGGTCTTTGGCCTTCTCCGCCTGTTCCGGCGTCAATATCGCGCGGATTTCCTGTCCAATCTTCGCCCGCGCCACGGCGGCATCGGCTTCCAATCCTGCCAGTTTGGCCACTTGGTCGCGAATGGCCTGCTCATCCAGCGTATCCGCCATAATGAGCTTTTGTAGCGCCTGCCGCTCCGGCCCGATCTTCTCCATCATGGCTTGCCCTTCGGCCTTATGCGACTCCATGATCTCCTTGACCTTGGCCTTCTGCTCGTCGGAGAGGTTGAGTTGCTCGAACACATAACCCATGACCTTCCGCCCAATTTCTTCCCGTATACCCAGCGGGCCGGGGCCGTGCCGCATTTCACCACCACCCGGCCCCTCGTGCTTCTGGCACGTCGGACAGCCCTGCGGCTTCTTTGGTTCTGCACCAACCGCCTGATCATCTGCCGCACGCGCCACACCCACCAACCCCAGCGCCGCGACAACCGCCGCGGCCAACCACGTTTGTTTGTTTTTGTTCATTGTAGGTCCCTTTCACCATCACCAGACGCCACCGGCCACCATTTGGTTACAACTTTTTCCAAGCCTTGGAAAACCCTCGTGGTTGACTCGCCCCAGCGCTCCATCTATTTTGCCGCCATGTCGCCGTTACAAAGTGATCTGGAGCGCTTGTTCACCCGCACGGGCCACGGCATCAAGTTTGGCCTCGAACCCACCGCTGCCCTACTCCACCGACTAGGCGATCCGCAGACGGCGTTGGCGCACGTACACGTCGCCGGCACCAACGGCAAAGGCTCCGTCTGCGCGCTGATCGAAAGCGTGCTACGCGCCGCCGGCCACCGCACCGCGCTCTATACCTCACCGCATCTCGTCCGCTTTAACGAGCGTATTCGCGTCAAGGGCCAGCCGATTGACGACGGGGCGCTCGCCGCCGTATTCCGCGACATCGAAGCCGCCGACCGTGCACAGGCCGCGACGCCCGGCGGACGCGAACTGACGTTTTTCGAGTTCACCACCGCGCTGGCGTTTGAATATTTCCGCCGCGTGGGCGCACAGATTTGCGTTTTGGAAACCGGTATGGGCGGACGACTCGACGCGACCAACGTGGTCACGCCGCTGGTTGCGGTGATTACAAGGATTGACCTTGAGCACACCGCTTTTCTTGGAAAAACACTGACGGAAATCGCCGGCGAAAAGGCCGGCATCATCAAGCCCGGACGGCCCGTCGTCTGCGGCCAGATGACGGAAGAAGCGCGCACGGTGATCCGCCGCGTCGCCCACGAACGCGGTGCGCGCTTTATCGCCGTCGAGGAAGCCGTCGGCGTGCGGCGGATGGCACAGACTTGGGATGGCCAGAAGGTGAAAATTGAGACGGCGAACGCCTCCTATCCGCCGATTACCGTACCGCTGCTCGGCGCGCACCAACTGGAGAACATCGCGCTCGCCGCCGCCACGCTGGAATTACTGAACGATCTCTCACCGTTCGGCTGGGACGACAAAAGGTTGCGTACCGGTTTGGCGGACGTGCAGTGGCCGGGCCGCTGTCAGGTGCTTGAACGGCAACCGATCACGCTGCTCGACGTCGCGCACAATCCCAATGGTGCGACGGCCTTGGCCGCGACGTTGCGCGAACTGGCCGGCAAAACGCCCGTCGGTTTGGTCTGCGGAATGTTGGGCGATAAAGATGCCGGCGGTTTCTTCAAGGCGCTCGCGCCACACGTGCAGAAGTGTTGGGCCGTACCGCTACCAAGCGAGCGTAATATGCCGGCGGCACAATTACGCGCCGCCATTGAAACAGCGGGACTGAAAGCCGATTTCCAATCCTTGGAAAACGCACTCGCTGCTGCCCGCGCGTGGGCTGTGCAAAATCAAGGCCTCGTCTGCATCGCCGGCTCGCTCGTGCTCGCCGGCGAAGTGCTGCGCACGGCGGGCGCCTGACTTCCCGGCGAATCAGGTGAGAGTAGCACCCTGCGCGCGCTCCAAGGTTGGTTCGCCGCGCTCCTGCTGCTGTGGGTCGGCGGCGCTTCCGCGATGACGCGGCCCATCGTGACGCCGGACCGGGCCAGCCGCGCGCCGGCCACCAACAACCCACCCGACCGCCCACGTGGTGCACTTGGTCCTTGCATCGGCTGCCTTGGAAATTCGCAAAAACTTGCCTCCGCCCAAAGCGCTGCCATAATCCGCCGCCATGTCCACGGATGAACTAACCGGCGCGACGGGCGAAAAGCGCCCGCCGAATTTGCCGTTACGGCCCGACCAACTCATTTCGCTGGCGCGCGGTTTTGCGTGGATGGGCTGGGGTCTACTCGCGACTTTTCTACTACTGCTCGGTTTGCTGGAATGGCATCTGCCGCGCCTGCTGGCCGGACTGCCATCTTACGCCATTGGCGCGACCCTCACGCTGTTCGGCGGCATGTTGTGGTGGCGCGCCGCTGAACAAACACGTCCATGGCAGCGCCACGCGCGCTTGGCCGTGGCGTTGGCCGCGCTGCAAATCTATTTTGCGCCGTTCGTGCGGTGGTGGCGCCACGATCTCAACGATATTCAACTTTATCTCAACAGCATGGCGCTGCCGGCCTGCCTGATGTTGCTGGCGTGGACTCTTGCGCGCCAAGCCGAGGAGACGGGCCGGATGCTCGCCGATCACGCGCTCGTGACGGAAGCGCGCCTCGGTCGCCGCACGTTGATTTTGCCGGTGTTGGCGCTGACGATGCTGCTCGCGGCCTACGAAACCGCCGTACTCGCCGATATGCCGCTGCCGAAGCCGATCTCCGTCGCACTGCCCGGCATGGCCATGCCGCCGTGGCTGATGGCAGCATATTTGGGCGCAATTTCCATGACCGTCAGCCTCTGCTGGCGCGCCACGCATGCCTGCCACCACGCGCTGGTGCAATCCGCCAAGTTGTCGGGAAAATCATGAGCGGCGCCATGTTGCGGTTTCTGAAATTTCTGATCGGGCTGGCGCTGATTCCGGCGTGCGTCGCGGCAACACGCGCGGCGCTCAAGCTGGTGCTGGCGCTCAAGCCGCTGGAAGGCTTCAACGCGTCAGCGTGGGGCTTCGTCATCGGCTTCGCGTTCTGGGTGTTCCTCTACCTTGCGCTATCCGCGCCAATCCGCACCTATGTCCTCGCCCACGAACTGACCCACGCGCTCTGGGGCTTGGCGATGGGCGCGCGCGTCAAGCGGATGAAAGTTTCCAGCGCCGGCGGCAGCGTCACGCTGACCAAATCCAACGTACTCATCACGCTCGCGCCCTACTTTTTCCCGCTCTATACGATTCTCGTCGTCATCGCCTACCTGGCGTGCGGACGGTTCTTCGACCTACGCACCTACCACCCGTTCTGGCTCGGCCTGATGGGCCTGACGTGGGCGTTCCACCTGACGTTCACGTTGCACGCGCTGCGGCAGCGCCAGCCTGACATTTTGGAGCATGGCCGCGTTTTCTCGTGGACGCTGATCTACCTCATCAACATGCTGACGCTCGGCGTCTGGATCGTCGTCATCGCCTCGCCGTCGCTCGCCGACTTTGGCGGACTGCTCCTGCGCGAGTTGCGCTGGGCGCTTGAAGAATATACCGCGCTGCTGGATATCATCCGCCACGGCATTCATTTGCTGATTTGAAACGCACTGTTTCCAAGGCTTGGAAAAACCATCGTTTCACTTTTCCAACCCTTGGACTTGTCCGCCGTAACTCTTGAGCGAAGGCGGAAAACCCGCCACCCGCGGTTGCACCGTCAAGGGCTTTGGCGTAAAATGCCGCAACAGGAGATGAAAACATGGACGTAAAAACAAAATGTTCCCATACCGGTTTTTGGATCGCTTTGATTTTGCTCGGCACCGGACTCGGCATCAGCGCGTTGATGAACCTCGGCCTCATCGTCGGCATGGCGGTCAGCCATGTGCCCCGACCGGATTTTGCCGCGCGCGGCGGCGAAGACGAATATCCCCGGCTGGTCGAGCGCTGGTCCTACGGCAAGGGACGAGCCAAAGCCATCCGCATCGAACTCGAAGGCGCGATCTTCCGCGAACGCGTGGACGGGCTGTTTTCCTCCTCGCGCTATGACAAGGTCGAGGAAATTTTGCGCCAGATTCGCGCCGCGCAAGCCGACGACACCGTACGCGCGATCATTCTGGAAGTGGATTCTCCCGGCGGTGCAATCACGCCGAGCGATGAAATTTATCGCGCACTGCAACACTTCAAGCAGAACGGCCACGAGCGCAAAGTCGTCGTATTTGTCCGCGATCTCGCGGCGTCCGGCGGCTACTATGTTTCCATGGCGGCGGACCGTATCATCGCCGAGCCAACCGCCGTGGTCGGTTCCATCGGCGTGATCGCACAGTCGCTCAACTGGAAAGGCTTGAGCGAAAAGATCGGCATCACCGATGTGACGATCAAATCCGGTGCGAACAAGGACCTGCTCAATCCGTTCCACGACGTACCCCCAGAACAGCGCGCGCTACTGCAAGCGCTGATTGACGATATGTATAACCGCTTCCTCGGTATCGTGGTCAAGGGTCGGAAGCTCGACGCGGCCTCCTTCAAGCCGCTCGCCGATGGCCGCGTCTTCACGGCCGACGAAGCGCTCAAACTTAAACTGGTGGATGAGCTCGGCTATTTCGATCAAGCGCTCGCCGCCACGCGCAAGCTGCTGGGCGAAAAAAATCTGCGGGTGATGCGCTATGAGCAACCGTCCGACTTCTTTGGTCTCTTTGCCTCCGCGAGCGGCCCGCAACAGCTACTGCATAACTTGGATCCGCTACAGGCCGAGAAAGTTCGTCTGATGTATCTCTGGCGCCCTTGAAGAATTTAGCCACGAAAATGCACAAAAAGCTCAAGTTGCCTGACTCTTTTGTGTTGCTTGTGCTTCTTTGCGGCGATTTTGGGTTTCTATAAAGGAGCTGTATGCATGTGACGTTGGTTCATGTTCAGGTCAAACCCGAACATGCCGTTGAATTCATCGCCGCCACCCGGCGCAACCACGCAGCTTCTGTTCGTGAACCGGGCAACCGCCGCTTCGATGTGCTGCAAGCACCGGACGATCCTTGCCGCTTCGTTCTCTACGAAGCCTATGCCACCGCCGCTGATGCCGCCGCGCACAAGCAAACCGCCCATTATCTCGCGTGGCGCGATACCGTCGCCCCCTGGATGGCCACCCCGCGCCGCGGCGAGCCGATGAAATGCCTCTGTCCGTCATGATTTATTCGCTCGGCGGGTGTAGGTTATTACATGGAAAACAGCTCCTCCAGCGTGCCGACAAAATACTGGCACAAGTTGCCGGATGGGCGGGTGCAGTGCGACACCTGCCCACGCCATTGCCAACTCAAGAATGGCCGGCGCGGTGTTTGTTTTGTCCGCGCCTGCGAAAACGACCAGATCGTTCTGACCACCTACGGCCGCTCCAGCGGTTTCTGCATTGATCCGATTGAAAAGAAACCGCTCAACCATTTTCTGCCCGGCACGGCGATCCTTTCCTTCGGCACCGCCGGCTGCAACCTGACCTGTAAATTCTGCCAGAACTGGCATATCAGCCATTCCCGCGAGATGGAAGTGCTGGCCGAAGCCGCCACGCCGGAAACCATCGCGCGCGCCGCCCAAACGCTCGGTTGCCGTAGTGTCGCCTTCACCTACAACGATCCGGTTGTCTTCCTCGAATACGCGGTGGATGTGGCCAAGGCCTGCCACGCGGTCGGCGTCAAAACCGTCGCCGTCACCGCCGGCTATATCTGCGCCGAACCGCGTCGCGATTTTTTCGCTCACATGGACGCCGCCAACGTGGACCTCAAAGGTTTTACCGACGATTTCTACGCCAAATTTTGCGGCGCGCGTCTGACGCCGGTACTCGAAACGCTGATCTACCTCGTCCGCGAGACCAAGGTTTGGGTGGAACTCACCACGCTTCTGATCCCCAGCGCGAACGATTCCGACGCCGGGTTGGACGCCATGACCAAATGGATTTTCCGCGAACTCGGCCCGCACGTGCCGCTCCACTTCACCGCGTTCCATCCCGCCGGTCAGTTGCTGGATCGTCACCCCACCCCACCAGCGACGTTGACCCGCGCCCGCGAACTCGCGCTGAAAAACGGACTGCGTTACGTCTTCACCGGCAACGTCCGCGATCCCGCCGGTGCCGCGACCTATTGCCCCGCGTGCGGCAAGCTCGTCATCGGTCGCGACGGCTACGAGATCACCGCCTGGCATCTCACCGGCGGACGCTGCCAATTTTGCGCCGCGCCGATTGCCGGCGTGTTCGAGGAGCAGGCCGGCGATTGGGGCGGCGACTGTGTACCGGTGGATATTGAGCGTTTCGTTAACGCGTGAGTTGCGCCACTTTTCCAAGCCTTGGAAAATCAGCATAAACAATCTATTTTACCGCGCCGATGAACGACGAACTTTTCGAGATTGTGGATGAATCCGGCAAAGTGCTCGGCCTCCGACCGCGCCGTGAGTGTCACGGCAATCCGGCGCTGATTCACCAAGCCGTACACGTATTGGTCTTCAACCAGCGTGGTGATTTATTTTTGCAGAGGCGCGCCCTGACGAAGGATATTCAGCCGGGCAAATGGGATTCATCCGTCGGCGGCCACCTGCAGCCGGGCGAGACGCCGGAACAGGCCGCGCGCCGCGAAGCCGAGGAAGAATTGGGGCTGCGCAACACTGCGTTGCGCTTTGCCTATCAATATCTCTGGCGCTCGCCGCGCGAGACGGAATTGATTCGCACGTTTATGGCCTGCAGCGAGGGCCCTTTTCAATTGCAGGCGGAAGAAATTGATGAAGGCCGCTTTTGGTCGCTCGCGGAAATTGAAGCACAACTGGACCGGGATTGCTTCACACCCAATTTTGAGCACGAGTTCCGCACCTATTCCGCCCAAGTTGGGAAGGCAGCCGCTTTCTGTCAACGGGGTTTTGTTTGCGCAATCCATCGTTGACCTCCGCTCGATCCGGTCTCATGCTGGCGCCGACGCATGACAACCACACAACCTAACGACAAAGCCATGCGGCCGCTACTGGAGTGGCTGCTAGCGCAGTATCCTGATACGCCAAAGACACGAGCCAAACAATGGATCGCCGCGGGCCGCGTGAGTGTGAACGGGAAAATCATCCGCCTGCCCCATCAATTGCTATCCAATCCCGCAGGCACCTTGGAATTACACGATCGGCGCGCCACGGCGTTGGAGTGCGGACCGACCGGCTGGCAAATTCATCCGCGCGTTACGCTGCTCCACATTGATGCCGCGCTGGCCGTCGTGAACAAAGGCCCGGGCCTGCTTGCGGTACCGGCCCAGCACGACGACACCTCCGCGCTCGGCCTGCTGGCTGATTTTTTGACCGGTGCTTTGCGCGCCAATACTCGCGGCGCGGGCGGACGCGGATATTCTTTACCGCCCGCCTATCGCCGACTCCATCCGCTACCCGTACACCGGCTCGACCAGTACACCAGCGGCGTCTTTTGTATGGCCATGA
This sequence comes from Verrucomicrobiota bacterium, assembly GCA_004321905.1. Classification (GTDB taxonomy): domain Bacteria; phylum Verrucomicrobiota; class Kiritimatiellia; order CAIQIC01; family CAIQIC01; genus DP16D-bin41. Next base: position 92,533 of record SCQF01000053.1, read on the forward strand.
ATCCAAGCGCACGCCAGCACTTGATCGCCCAACTGCAGACCCGCGCCATGCGCCGCGAGTACGTGGCCTATGTGGAAGGCCGCCCCACCCAACCCCGGGGTACCTGGCGGAACTGGTTGAAACTGCGCGACGATGAAATGCGCCAGTTCGTCATCACCGATACAGAGGCCCAGTTGGCCGGAGACGCCGCGGTCGAGGCGATCACGCACTACGAAGTGCTGACGGAGTTTCCGCTGACCGGCGGCGCCGGCATCGTCAGCAAACTACGCTTTCGACTGGAAACCGGCTGCAAGCACCAGATTCGCGCCCAAGCCGCCTACGCGGGCCTGCCGTTGGTGGGCGATCATGTTTATAACCGAAAATATCGCGAAAACGCCCCCCAAACTCCGCGGATTAATTTTCCGCGTCAGGCCCTGCATGCCGCCATGCTGAGTCTGGAGCACCCTGCACCACCCCATGAACGCAGGACGTGGACCGCCGCCTTGCCGAAGGATTTATTCAAGCTCGAAACCTTGCTCCGCACCGGCCGCATCTAACGTCACGCTGGATTTTCCAAGGCTTGGAAACGGGAATATGTCGTTTTCCCAAACCTTGGAAACCCCTGAAAAACTTTCGTCGTATCACCGCTTTGTTGGCATGTTCACTGCTTAAAATTAAAGACGAAGCTCAAATTTCGCACGAAAGGTTACTTATGGTAAACACGCTATTGGTCATAGATGACGGCGAGAACATGGAAGCGCTGCTCGGCAGGGCGGCCCAGCTATATATGCCCGACCTGAAAATCATCGGCGCGAAGACGGGCGCGGAGGGGTTGGGAAAAGCCCGCGCAGCGCAGCCGCAGGCGGTGGTGCTGGACGTCAAACTTCCGGATGTTGATGGGTTCGAGGTCTGCCGCCAACTGCGCGCGGATCCGCTCACCAAAAACGCATGTATCATTATGATTTCCGGCGTGGCCCGCGAACCCAGCGACGTCGTAAAAGGCGAAAGAGCCGGTGCTGATGATTATATTTTCAAACCCTTTAACATCACCGACCTGCTAACACGCCTGGAAAAACTGCTGAAACGCTAATTCGTCTGTCCCGCCCCGGCAATTGCGTAGAAAGTTTTCCAATCCTTGAAAACATACGGCGTGAAATTTCCCAAACCTTGGAAAATCAGGATAGCTTGCGTTTGAGCAGATCGTTGACAAGACCGGGGTTGGCTTTGCCCTTGCTGAGCTTCATCACTTGGCCGATGAGGGCTTTCAGGGCGGCTTCTTTGCCGCCTTTATAGTCGGCGACGGTCTTGGCGTTGGCGGCGATGGCTTCGTCCACAAACTTTTCGATTGCGCCGGTGTCGCTGACTTGGGCAAGGCCCTTGGCTTTGACGATCTCCTCCGGCTCCCCGCCCTGTGCGAACATGATTTCAAAAACTTCTTTCGCCGTGGAGATGTTGATGATCTTGACCTCGACGAGATTGACGAGGCTCGCAAGTTGCGCGGGCGTGATCTTGAGTTCGCCGATGGCCAGATGCTGTTCGGTAAGCTTCGCGAGTACCGTGGTCATGATCCAGTTGGAGGCGGACTTGGCGCTCTTGGAAAGTTTGGCGGTGGCTTCAAAGTAATTGGCCACGGCCTGATCGACGGCGAGGACGTTGGCATCATATTCGGGGATGCCGTAGTCGCGCATCATCCGAGCGCGGCGGTTTTCGGGCAGTTCCGGCAAAGCCCTGGCCCAGTCGTCAATCTGCGCCGGCGTCAGCACAATCGGGAGCAGGTCGGGTTCGGGAAAATAGCGGTAGTCGTGGGCTTCTTCCTTGCTGCGCATCGCGAGCGTCACACCGGCGAGATCGTCCCAGCGGCGCGTCTCCTGCCGGATGCGGCCACCTTTTTCCAACTCAGAAATCTGGCGGGTGATTTCATAGGAAAGCGCGCGATAAACGCCCTTGAAGGTGTTCATGTTCTTCAGCTCGGTCTTCGTGCCAAGCTTGTCCTGTCCGACCGGGCGGACGGAGGAATTCACGTCGCACCGTAGGTTGCCTTCTTCGAGGTTCACATCACTAACGCCGCCGTAGGCGAGAATTTCCTTGAGCGCTTCGAGAAACGCCAGCGCCTCATCGGCACTGGCGATATCAGGCTCGGTGACGATCTCCATCAGCGGCGTGCCGGCGCGGTTGAAGTCAATGCCGCTGGAGGCGGCGAAATGCATGTTCTTGCCCACGTCTTCCTCGATGTGGATGCGGGTGAGACCAATCATTTTCTTGGAACCATCGGCCAGCTTGATCTCGATGCCGCCACCGAGGCAGAGCGGCTGGTCATATTGCGAGATTTGGTAGTTCTTGGGCATGTCCGGATAATAATAGTTCTTCCGGTCCATTTTGCTGTACGGATTGATTTTGCAGCCGAGCATCAGGCCGGAAAAAACGGTGAGACGGATCGCCTCCGAATTCATCGCGGGCATCGCGCCGGGATAGCCGAGGCAGACCGGGCAGACGCGGGTGTTTGGCGGCGCGCCGAAGGTCGTCGGGCAGCCGCAGAATATCTTCGTCCGTGTCTTCAATTGAACGTGTACTTCCAGACCAATGTTGGCGACAAAGTTCATGATGATTGTTAGCTGAAGGCTATCCGCTGATCTCTGGCTTTTCTTTATGCCACGGCGTCGCCTGTTCGTAGGCGTGGCCGATTTTCAGAATCACATTTTCCCCCAGCGCGGGCCCGATCACTTGCAAGCCGACCGGTAGTTTCTCGGAGGTGAAGCCACACGGTACGCTGACGCCGCAGATGCCGGCGAGGTTGACCGGGATCGTGAAAATATCGCCGAGATACATCTTGAGCGGATCAGCGAGCTTCTCGCCAAACTTATAGGCGGCGGTGGGTGCGACGGGCGTCAGGATCGCATCACATTGTTTGAACGCGGCCTCGAAATCACGGCGGATCAGGGTCCGCACTTTTTGGGCGCGGAGATAATAGGCGTCGTGATAGCCGCTGGAGAGGACGTAGGTGCCGAGGATGATGCGACGCTTCACTTCCTGCCCGAAGCCGGCGGCGCGGGTCTTGCCGTATTGGTCAAGCGGGTCTTCCCCGTCCACGCGCAGGCCGTAGCGGACGCCATCGAAGCGCGCAAGGTTCGCGGAGGCTTCCGCCGTGGCGATGATGTAATAGACCGCGACCGCATATTTCGAGTGCGGCAGGCTGATCTCGACAATCTCCGCGCCGAGTTCACGACACTTGGCCACGGCGACGCGGACGGACTGTTCCACTTCCGCATCGAGTCCTTCGATAAAGTATTCCCTCGGCAGACCAAGACGCAACCCCTTGAGATCGCCGCCGAGTTGTGCGACGTAATCCGGCACCGGGACATCGAGAGAGGTGGAATCCATTTCGTCGCGACCCGAAATCGCGCCGAGCAGCAAAGCCGAGTCGCGGACGGTTTTGGTCAGCGGGCCGATTTGATCAAGCGAGGAGGCGAAGGCGGTCAGGCCGTAACGGGAGACGCGGCCATAGGTCGGCTTGAGGCCCACGCAACCACAGAAGCCCGCCGGCTGGCGGATCGAGCCGCCAGTATCGGAGCCAAGTGTCGCAAGGGCTTCATCGGCGGCGACGGCGGCGGCGCTGCCACCGCTGGAGCCGCCCGGCACGCGCGACAAATCCCACGGATTACGGGTGGGCTGATAAGCGGAATTCTCCGTGCTGCCGCCCATCGCAAACTCATCCATGTTCAGACGTCCGAGAAGCACTGCACCAGCCGCGCGCAGTTTCGCAACAACCGTGGCGTCGTAGGGCGCAACATACCCGTTGAGAATCTTCGAGGCGCAGGTACAGGGTTGTCTTTTGACGTTGAGTAAATCCTTCATTCCAATCGGCACGCCAAGCAGTGGCTTGTTTTCGCCCTTCGTACGCGCCGTATCGGCCGCGCGCGCCTGCGCGAGGGCGGACTCGGCATCCACCGTGAGATAAGCACCGACTTGCTTATCGGTCTTCTCGATGGAAGAGAGCACCGCGCGGACAATGTCCTCGGAACTACATGCACGCTTTGCGAGTTTTTCCGCCGCTTCCGCAACGGTCAGTTGATTCAAATTCGCCATAGCTCACTCAATAATTTTGGGCACAATGAACTGTCCTTCGCGGGCGAGCGGGGCGTTCTTCATCGCTGCGTCGTGGTCGAGGCATTCACGGACCTCGTCGGCGCGAAAGACATTCTGCACCGGGATGGCGTGGGCGGTGGGCTCGATGCCTTCGACGTTGAGTTCGTTGAGCTGGCGGACGTAGCCGACGATCTGCTCAAGCTGCGGCTGCAGGCGGGCGATCTCGTCATCGGCCAGATGCATCCGCGCCAGATGCGCCACATAACGCACATCAATCCGACCGGACGGTTTATTTTCTGCTGATGTCATGCGGTAACCTCAAAAAAACGCACGGCAGTATAAGCAGATGCGCCTATAATTCAACAGGGAACAAACTCACGCCCACCAAAAGACAATAAGCGCGCAACATTATTCGTTGCGCGCTCGTTGGCCGTTTTTCGCGCGATATTATACAGGCCGTTTTAGCTTCCGCATCCGTTGACGCTGGAAGAACGCCAACCCGGCCAAACCCGCTAACACAATCGTCGAGGGTTCGGGGATGGTGTAGATATATTGGACATACCCATTCAAACCCGCATGTGACAACTGATCAAGCTGAACGTTGCCACCACCGCCCCATTTTGTTTTCGGCGTTGACCGGTCGCGTGGCACACGTCATTCTTGACCCATGCCTGATGCGAAACGAGTACGCCCGGATTGGGACACCTATTTCATGGACATCGCGCACACCGTGGCGCGGCGCAGCAACTGCTGCCGCCGCCAAGTGGCCGCCTTGATCGTCAGCGAGCAGCGGATCATCTCCACCGGTTATAACGGCACCCCACGCGGCGTGAAGAACTGCATGGAAGGCGGTTGCCCGCGCTGCGCCGGCGACGCCGCTTCCGGCGCACACCTCGGCGAGTGCCTCTGCTCGCATGCCGAAGAGAACGCCATCGTACAAGCCGCCTACCACGGCATTGCCGTCCGTGGCGGAACACTCTATTCCACGATCAGCCCGTGCTTGCTCTGCGCCAAAATGATCATCAATGCCGGCCTGCGCGAAGTTGTCTATGAGGATGAGTATCACTTTTCGGCGCAGACCCGCGCGTTGCTGCGCACCGCCGGCGTCAAATGCCGCCGCTTTCGGCGGAAAAGCGGTTGACGTTCCCGTTGTGCGCCGGCCGAATGAAAAGCAACAGGCCGATTTCCCAACCTTGAAAAACCGGCCGGCTGCTTTTTCCAACCCTTGGAAACGCGTTGCGCTTAATGCGGCAAATTGATCCCCAACTTGGAAATCAGGACCACGATGAACGCGAAATATATAATCATGAATAGGATGGTGGCGATGAACATCAAAATGTAGCCCCAGCCAACCAGCTTGAAAGATTTCAGCAGTTTTTCGAGAAAGGGATTCATAGGGGCGTCCACCGTGGCGATCCCGCTCAGCAGATTCTTCGCCCCCAGCAAGGCCGCGCCACCCATAATCATCGGGACACCGTAGATCAACCCAATGCAGGAGAGACAGGCAAAGACGCCCATGATGATGTGCACCACGCCCACGAACGTCATCCAACCCAAGCCGGCAAGCGCGGTGCTATTACCGCTCGCCGATGCGGGTGTCGCCGCTATACCGATTAGCGTGGCGCCTAGCGCGGTAGGCGCTTGCAGGGCGGCGACGCTGCTCGCGGATACCCAGTTGGCCAGGCCTTCGCTCCAGACGAGTGTGCTGGTGGGGATTTGATTGCCGGTGAGCAAGCGTTGCAATTCGTGTTCCGGCACCGGCCCTTTTTTCTCCTGCCCATCCGCTGAATAGTACCATTTTTTTTCCATGGCTGGCTCCTGCCGTTAAGTTGCAAAAAGTGTAGCCGATGGCAGGCCGCGGGGCAAGCACAGGTCAGGGCAAGTGGAAACTTGTGCCGCGGGGCAGCGATGGCAAGCCGAAGAAGCTGGCGAGGGTTTGTGCGACATCGAAAAATCCTTGGCGGATGCCGAGATTATGTCCCGATCGGCCAGGCTGATAAACCAACAGTGGAGCGAATTCGCGCGTGTGGTCGGTGCCGCGAAACGTCGGATCGTTGCCATGATCGGCGGTAATGATGAGCAAATCCTGCGGGGTGAGCAGCGGCAGGAAATCGCGAAGAAAAGCGTCGGTTTGTTCCAGCGCGGCGGCAAAACCGCGCGCATCGCGCCGATGGCCATAAAGCATGTCGAAGTCAATGAAGTTGGCCATAATCAACCCGCGACTTTTTTCGCGGCAGAAACGGATGACCTGCTCCTGCGCGGCGCTGGTATGGCCGGTGTGCACGCTTTCGGTGATACCACGATGCGCGTAGATGTCTTCGATTTTTCCGACCGCAAAGACCGGCACACCAAAATCTTTCAGCCGTTCCAGCACGGTTGGCTCTTCGGGGCGATAGGCATAGTCGCGGCGATCCTCGGTGCGCGTAAACGCGCCGGGCCGGCCAATGAACGGACGCGCGATCACACGCCCGACCTTGAGCGGATCGCATAATTCGCGAGCAATTTCGCAACCACGATAGAGTTCGGCCAGCGGAATCACGTCGGTGTGCGCCGCAAGTTGAAATACGGAATCGGCGCTAGTGTAGGCGATCCACGCGCCGGTACGCAAATGCTCCGGACCGAGTTCCTCAATAATCGCGATGCCGCTGGCGGCCTTGTTGCCGATGGTCTTGCGCTTGGTGCGACGCTCGAACTCCGCAATAAATTCCGGCGGAAACGAAGGATAGTCGTGTGGAAACAAATGGAACGGCGGATGAATTTTTAGTCCGGCCATTTCCCAATGGCCGGTGATGGTGTCCTTGCCGTCGGAAATTTCGCGCATCGCGCCGTAGCCACCCATCGGCTGCGCGACCGGCGGCACACCGGCAATCGGCAAGCCGCCGGGTAGCAGCGCCGGGATGTTACCGAGTCCTAGTTTTTGGAACGTCGGCAACTTCAGCCCACCGATGGCGGCAGCGCAGTGCGGCAGCGTAGCGGAACCGGCGTCACCGTAGTCCGCCGCGTCCGGCGCGGCGCCGATACCGACGGAATCCAGCACGATGAGGACAGCCTTCATGCTTGAAAAATAGCAAAGCAATGGCGCTTTTCCAAGGCTTGGAAAAAACAAAAAAGGAGGGCGCCGCACGCCAAGGAGGTCGGGGTGAGGAACCCCATAGGTTGCATGCGAACGCCCTCGGCGTTAAACTACTGCGCCACTTGTTCTTTTTCAAGTGACGACTTTACCTTTTTTCTATAAGCGAAGGAAACGATTGAACACATTCACGATCACGCACCACGACGGCGGCACACAAGCACGATGCGGCGTTTTACACACCACGCACGGCCCGGTGGAGACGCCGGTTTTCATGCCCGTGGGGACACAGGCCACCGTCAAGGCGATGACGCCGGCCGAATTGGTGGAACTCGACTATCAGATCATCCTCGGCAACACCTATCACCTCTTCGTGCGGCCCGGCGTGGAACTGATCGAGCGGTGTGGCGGACTGCACCGCTTCATGGGTTGGGAGCGCGCGATCCTCACCGATAGTGGCGGCTTTCAGGTGATGAGTTTGGCCAAGTTGCGCAAGGTGACGGACGAGGGCGTGCATTTTCAGTCGCACCTCGACGGTACGCGGTTGTTTCTCGGCCCCAAGGAGGCGATGGAAATCCAGCGGCGGCTGGGTTCGGATATCGCCATGGTGCTGGACGAATGCCCGCCCTACCCTTGCGACCGCGAATACGCTTGCCAAGCCGTGGAACGCACCCTATCGTGGGCGGCTCTTTGTGCCCGTCAGCCACGTGCGGATGGGCAATGGGTCTTTGGCATTGTGCAAGGCGGCGTGCATCGCGATTTGCGCGCGAGTTGCGCCACGGAATTGGTCAAGCTGGGCTTCGATGGTTATGCCATCGGCGGCGTCAGCGTCGGCGAAGGGCCGGAGCTGATCGCGCAAGGCGTGGCCGATAGCGTGGATCATCTGCCGTGGGAGCGACCGCGCTATCTGATGGGTGTGGGTATGTTCGGCCAGATGGTTGCAGCGGTGGCGCGTGGTGTGGATATGTTTGACTGCGTGACGCCGACGCGCTTGGCGCGGCATGGCACGGCGTTCACGCGGCTGGGGCGCGTGGCGATCAAAGCCGCCGTTTGGAAAGAGGATCAACGCCCGATCGAGGAAGGCTGCGGCTGTTATGCCTGCACGCATTTTTCACGGGCGTATGTGCGACACCTGCTGAACGCCAACGAAGTGCTGGGGGTGCGGTTGCTTTCCATGCACAATTTATATCGGTTTGGGGAGTTCGTCGGCGAGATGCGCGCGGCGATTCGCGCCAATACATTCGCAACGTTTTGCGAACGGCACCGTGATGTGGATCGCGTCGTACCGGCGGCGGAACTCATGGATTGAATATAAAAAGGAGATAGATGATGAACTTGGTTACCTTGGCAATGGCAGCACCGCAAGGCGGTGGCGCCGGCGGACAGCAACAGTCGCCCGCCTTCATGATCGGCTGGCTGGTATTGATGGTCGGTATTTTCTATTTCATGATGATCCGTCCGCAACAGCGTCGCGAGAAGGAACGGCGCGCTTTATTGGATGCCGTCAAGAGCGGCGACCGCGTGATTTTCTCCGGCGGCATTCTCGGTATCGTGACCAACGTCAAAGACAAGCTGCTCGTCGTCAAAATCGCCGAGAATGTGAAAGTGGAAGTTGTCCGCAGCGCTGTCTCGCAAGTGCTCGGCAAGGATGAAGAACCCGCCGCCGAAGCGAAAAAATAACGACCCGGTTGGTGCGTAATTTTCAGGAGGACTGCATTCATGGAGACCAGAAACAAACTCAAATGGCTGCTGCTTTTGGTGCTGACGGGCCTTTCGCTCGCCTTGGTCACACCGGAACACATTCTTAAATTCCGCAAGCCCCTACCGAGCGACAAGAAGCCCATCACGCTGGGCCTCGACCTCGTCGGCGGGCTACGTTATGTCTTTGAGGTGGACGCCACCAAACTCGGCGGGCACAGCGTCAAGGACGCCCAAGCCCGCGCGATGGAAGTGATCCGCAATCGTGTGGACGCCATGGGCACCACCGAGCCGAACATTCAAGCCGAGGGCGATGACCGCATCATCGTGGAGTTGCCGAACCTGCAGGCCTCGGATCAAGAGCGCGCGCTGGACGTTCTACAAAGCATTGCTTTTCTTGAATTTCGCATGGTGCATCCGAAGAACTCCGAATTGATCCGGCAGCTCTTTGAACGCGATCAAGTGCCGCCGGGCTTCAGCCTTGCCGTGGTCGAAGACCCCAACCAACCCGGTCAAAGTCACGATTACTTGCGGCGCGATTACACCAAAGATGTGCCCGGCACCACGAACACGGAAGCTACCGTTCGCGAGCAGATTGCCACGTTCCATGCGCCGCCGGGCCACGAGTTGTTGCTGGAAAAGCATATCATCGCCGGCCAGACCTATTATGAACCGGCTTTCGTCAACAAAACGCCTGAACTCAAGGGTGAAAACCTCAAGAGCGCCGGCTACGAATATGACCAGTTGAACCGTCCCTATGTGACGTTGGAATTGGATAGCTCGGCCAAGAAAAAATTCTGGAATCTGACCAAGCGCTATGCCGAACACGGCAGTGAGAACGAAAACCCCAACATTTCGCGCCGCCTCGCCATCGTGCTCGACGGTAATTTGATCTCCGCGCCCCACTTGCTCAGCGAGATTCCGGACGGGCGCGCAACCATCACCGGCAACTTCACCTTCAAAGAAGTTCAGGACCTTTCCATCGTGTTGAAAGCTGGCGCCCTGCCCGCGCCGATCAAAATCGTGCAAGCCCTCGTGGTTGACCCCATGCTTGGTGCCGACTCCATCGCCAGCGGCAAAAACGCCACGCTCATCGGCTGTATCGCCGTCATGGTCTTCATGGCCGGCTACTATTTCCTGCCCGGCATGGTGGCGAACTTCGCGTTGATCTGGAACGTGGTGCTGCTGCCATTTGCGCTCTGGGTGGTGGGTGCACTGCTCAGCATGCTTGATCCCAGCACCGTCGGTGGCGCCATCAGCCTGCCCACCTTGACGCTGCCCGGCATCGCCGGCATCGTGCTGACCGTCGGTATGGCGGTGGACGCCAACGTGCTGATTTATGAACGTATCCGCGAGGAACAGCATCTTGGCAAAGACCTGAAAGCTGTGCTGTCCGCGGGCTATCATAAAGCGTTCAGCGCGATTTTCGACTCGCACATGACCACCATTTTCTCGGCCTTCATCCTGTTCTGGCTCGGCTCCGGCGCCGTGCGCGGTTTCGCCGTCACGCTCGCCGCCGGTATCGCGTTGAGCCTCTACACCTCGCTGGTGGTCACCCGCATGGTGTTCAACCTCATCGAAAATCACACCCACCTGACGCGCTTCCGCATGTTGGAGTTGTTCAAAAATATTCCGCACATCAACTTCATCGGCGCGTGGAAAATTTGCGCCATCATTTCCACGGTAGTCATCGTCGGCAGTTGGGGGGTGTTGCTGAAACGCGGCAAGGCCAACCTCGGCGTGGACTTCACCGGCGGCACCTCGCTCTCGTTCCAATTCCGGCAAAAAGTGCCGGTGGATAAAATCCGTGCCACGGTGGCAGCCGCCGGCCTCAAAGAGGCCGTCATTCAATATCAGCGCGAGACCAAGGCCGGCGTCACCACGCGCGAATTCTTGCAAGTGAACGCCGGCTTCGAGGAAAGCAAAAAGGCCGTGGCCGCGATCACCGCCAACTTCCAGGATGCCGGCTTCCAACTGATCCGCGAGGACAGCATCGGCCCGAAGATGAGCCAGGAACTCGCGCAGAAATCCCTGCTGGCCATCGGCATCGCGCTGCTCATCATGGCCATCTACGTCGGCTTCCGCTTCGAGTTCCCCTACGCCATCGGCGCAATGGCTTCGCTGTTCCACGATGTGCTCGTCGCGCTGGGCGTCTATTGTGCGCTTGGCGAACAGCTCAACCTCAACATCGTCGCGGCCATCTTGACGATCATCGGCTACTCGATCAACGACACGATCGTCGTCTTCGACCGAATCCGCGAAAACGTCAAAGTCGCGCGCGGTCGGAGTTACCAAGAAATCGCCAACGAAGCCATCAATCTCTCGCTGGGTCGGACGATCCTGACCACCGGTGTCACGATGCTCAGCGTACTTGCGCTCTTCATCTTCGGTGGCGGCTCGCTGCGCGACCTGACGCTCTGCCTGTTGATCGGCATGACCACCGGCGTGTATTCGACCGTTTACGTCGCCACGCCGTTCGTGTTGCTGTTCCATCGCGAGAAAAAAGTCGTTACGGCCTGAGGCGGCTGAGTTTTCCAAGCCTTGGAAAAGTGGCGCGGCCCTTTTTCCAAGGCTCGGAAATTTGCAAATTATGTCCGCAAAAATATGGCGCTTGGCGGCGGCGGACGAGCGACAAACGGAAACGCTGGCCGCTGAACTCAAACTACCGTTACCCGCCGCACACCTGCTGGCCGCGCGCGGCTACACCGCACCTCTTATCGCCGAAAAATTTCTCCGCGCCCGCTTGAGCGATCTCTCCGAACCTGAGCGCCTGCCGAATATCACCGTCGCCGTGGAACGGCTCGCCTACGCGCTGGCCGCGCACGAAAAGATCGTCATCTTCGGCGACTACGATGCCGATGGCCTGACCAGCGCCGCGCTGCTCGTCCGGTTTTTGCGCGCACTCGGCGCCGAGGTCGCCGCTTTCATCCCACACCGGCTCGACGATGGCTACGGCTTGACCGCACCGGCGCTTGCCAAGTGTATCGAGCAACACCAGCCGCAACTGATCATCACGGTGGACTGCGGCACCTGTTCGCCCGACGCCGTCCGCAGCACCGACGTACCGCTGATCGTTACCGACCATCACGACCCCGCCGGCGAAATTTCTCCGGCCCTCGCCGTCGTCAATCCCAAGCTCGGTGATGATCCCATCCTGCGCCAGTTGGCGGGCGTCGGTGTCGCGTTCAAACTCTGCCACGCGCTGCTCAAGCACCTGCGTAAAAACAACGGCACGACCGTTGACCTCAAAGATTTTCTCGATCTCGTCGCCATCGGCACCGTCGCCGATATCGTCCCGTTGACGGGCGAAAATCGCATCCTCGTCCGCCACGGCTTGCTACGCTTGGCTGAAACGAAAAATATCGGTCTCGCCGCGCTCATGGACGTCGCCGGGTTGGCGGAAAATCCTGACGCGTGGCATCTCGGCTTCGTCCTCGGCCCGCGGCTCAACGCGGTCGGGCGGCTCGGCAATGCGGCCAAAGTTCTGGAATTGTTGCTGACCGATGATACGGCCCACGCACACGAACTGGCGCAGCAACTCGACACGGCCAACCGCGAACGACAGGAAATCGAACGGCGCATCGTTGCCGAAGCCATGCGCGAAATTGATGCCTCATTTGATCCGGCGCGCATCTTTGGCTTGGTTGTCGCCAACGCTGGCTGGCACCCCGGCGTCGTCGGCATCGTCGCCGCGCGCCTCGTTCAACGCTATCGCCGCCCCAGCATTGTGCTCGCGCAGGAAGCCGACGGTACCTGCCGCGGTTCATGCCGTAGCATCGAGGAATTCCATCTCGTCGAGCATCTCGCGCAATGCGCCGACCTGCTCACGCGTTACGGCGGCCACGGCCTCGCCGCTGGTTTGAGTTTGGACGCAAAAAATCTACCCGCCTTCCAAAAGCGCTTCAACGAACTGGCACACCAAACACTCGCCAACGTAGATTTGCGACCCACGCTACGACTGGACGGTTGGCTTGCCTTGCGTGAAGCGAATGACGAATTACATGACGCGTTGGAGCGGTTGCGCCCCTTTGGCCAGCACCATTCTGATCCCGTTTGGGCCGTGCGCGGCGCACGCTTGATGGGCGCGCCCCGCCGCATGGCCAAAGATACGCTCGGCCTGACGCTCACCGGCGATGGCGTCATGTTGCGCGCCGTTGGCTTCGGTATGGCGCAACGCGAAATTCCCGATGGCCCACTTGATATCGCCTTCCATCTCCGCCGCCAGACTTGGCAGGGCAACACCGCACTTCAACTCCAATTGCTTGATTTTCGCCCCACTAGTACCGAATGAAAATTGCGCGGCGCGACATTGACGCGGCGTGGTCGGGCTGTTATGGTGCGCCCGCTTTTGCACCCGTGGCGGAATTGGCAGACGCGCTAGATTCAGGGTCTAGTGGGTAACACCGTGTGGGTTCGAGTCCCTCCGGGTGCACCAAAGAGCACTTTCCGAAAATTCGTTGCTGCACAACGCAGGATTGATAGGACATCATTCCCTGTTGATCGCGGCCTGCGGTGTAAAATCAAAAATACAAGCACCTGGTGAGCAGGTAATCCGTGT
>SCQF01000068.1 GCA_004321905.1 Verrucomicrobiota bacterium
TTCATGGCATGAAGGACTTCCTGCTACGTTATTTTGGATGCGTTGCACAGCATGTGGTCATATCCATACCGAAGACTATTGGACTGAGGCGGGCTTAAAACAAGTTTTTGCACATACACACACTGGACAATCGGCTGGTGTCGGTAATCCTGACCAAAAAAGACAAACGTGGAAACCCGTTATACAAAATGTGTTAACGGTATTGGGCGGCTATGCTTTGTTGCAGACGCTACATCCAGCCCCAACATGGCTAGACGTAGGTTGTGGCGATGGTGGATTGGTAATGACGGCGGCAGAATTTGGTTTTAATGCCGTTGGACTAGATGCACGCGCTCAAACCGTTCAAGCCTTGCGTGACAGTGGTTATCAAGGGGCTTGCGGTGATTTTATGGCCGTTAAGGTGGAAGGCAACCCGTTTGTTATCAGCATGATGGATGTGTTAGAACATTTGCCGAATCCGTGTGAGGCGTTACAACGTGCTCATTCTTTGTTGCATCCAAAAGGTGTGCTGATAATTTCATTGCCGAATAGTGATTGTTCTAGTTGGCGTTTAATGGGCAATGCCAATCCGTATTGGATTGAAATTGAGCATTATCACAATTTCAGTCGGCAACGTTTAATTGCACTGTTAAATCAATACGGTTTTGACGTGGTGCATTACGACATTCCTTTTCGTTACAAAGCGCAAATGGAATTGTATGCTGTGAAGAAAACTAGCGATGTAATAACGTTAGTTCTTTAAAAGGCATAGAAAATGGAAATTAAAATTGATCAACTGGACAGCTATATGAATGGCCTTTTTAACCAACGTGATTTTTCTACGTTAGAAAAAGTGGCTCATCAAGTCACGAAACAACGTCCAGAAATAGCTACGGCGTGGCGTTATTTAGGCATAGTAAATATATTAACAAGGAAAAATGGGAAAACACATTTACAACAAGCTACGTTACATGGAGATGTTGACGCTGAGCTTTGGTTAGAAGTATTAAGTGAGTTTGAATACTACCCAAAAGGGACCGTTCACCCGATACATATTAGTCGGCAAGTCTATTTTGCGCGTATGAGGCGATCTAAATATATGGATTTTCCAAAGGAAGTAAACATTGAAACGCAAGCTATTTGTAATGCCGCTTGTTCATTCTGTGTTTATCCGACAATGGAACGAAAAGGCGACAAAATGTCTGATGAGCTTATTGATAAAATCATAGATGATTTAAAAGCCATTCCTCAAGATTTACCGTTCATAATTTCACCTTTCAAAGTGAGTGACCCTTTTTTGGATAAACGTATTTTTTTGATTTGTGAAAAAATCAACAATGAATTACCGAATGCGAAGTTACGATTATTTACGAATGGCTCACCATTAACTGAAAAAATTGTTGATAAAATTGCTGATATTAAAAATGTTGTACATCTTTGGATTTCATTGAACGAATATGAAAAGAATGCGTATGAAGCAACAATGAAACTACCCTTTGAAAAAACGATTGAAAAATTAAACGCGTTGCACACACGTGTTGAGAATGGATACCCGCATTCAGTGGCTGTATCGCGCGTTTGTGATAACTCGCTCGAAGATGTTAAATTTAAACAATTTCTTGCAACGTATTATCCGTTGTTTGGCTGTTCTTTAATTGGTAGAAGTGATTGGGCTGGGCAATTAGATATTGGTAGTCAAAAGCAAGTTTCTCCAACTGCGTGTGTTCGATGGTATGAATTATCGATAATGGCAAGTGGGAAAGTGGCTTTATGTTGTATGGATGGCGAAGGTAAGCACGTTGTCGGTGATGTGAATAAAAATTCGGTACTTGAAATATACAATTCTCGCGATTACCGAAAAATGCGCGAATATTCATTTAGTCGATTGGCAGTCGCCGCACCTTGTGATGTGTGCATTTATTGATGTGAATCCGAACCAATCAAGGAAGTATTTAATAAACAGACTGGCTGGAAAGCGATAAACTGTTAGTATTAATTCTTTTGGGCTGATATTGAACTTTATAATGAAACAACGAAGCCGCCTCATACCCCAGACAAAAAGTCCTATTGCAATAGTATCTAAACAGCCCTGCTCAGCAATAATACAGGCCAATGCTGCAAAATTGGAGACAGCATTTACTATGCATCAGCAAGGTCAACTGGATCAAGCAGAAACTCTCTACAAAGAGATATTACAGCTACAGCCACAACACTTTGACTCGCTGCAGCTACTAGCTACAATCGCTACACAACGGAAGAATTCGATAGTCGCTGTTGAGCTTTCCGACCAAGCGCTCATGATCAATCCTAATCACGCAAGTACGCTCTACAATCGTGGCAATGCTTTGCGTGATCTGAAACGCTATGAGCAGGCGCTAGACAGTTATGATCAAGCCCTCACTATCCAGCCGGACTATGTGGAGGCGCTCAACAACCGCGGCATCGCCTTGGTTGACCTGAAATGCCCTGAACAGGCGCTGGATAGCTATGATAGAGCCCTCACTATCCAGCCGGACTTTATAGAGGCACTTACTAACCGTGGTAAAGTCTTGCTTGACCTGAAACGCCCTGAACAGGCGCTGGACAGTTATGATAGAGCTCTCACGATCCAGCCGGACTATGCGGAAGTACTCTACAACCGAGGTAATGCCTTGTGTGAGCTGAAGCGCTTTGAACAGGCGCTGGACAGCTATGACCGGGCTCTCACGATCCAGCCGGACTATGCGGAAGCGCTCTACAACCGTGGTAACGCCTTGCTTGAGCTGAAGCGCTTTGAACAGGCGCTGGACAGCTATGACCGAGCCCTCATTATCCAGCCGGACTATGCGGGGGCGCTTATCAATCGTGGCAATGCATTGTTTAACCTGAAACGTCCTGAACAGGCGCTGGACAGCTATGACCGGGCCCTCACGATCCAGCCGGACTTTGCGGAGGCACTCTATAACCGTAGCAATGCCTTGTGTGAACTGAAGCGCTTTGAACAGGCGCTGGACGGTTATGATCGGGCCCTCATGATCCAGCTGGACTTTGCGGAGGCTCTTACCAATCGTGGCAATGTTTTGTGTGACCTGAAACACCCTGAACAGGCGCTGGATAGCTACGACCGGGCTCTCTCAATCCAGCCGGACTTTGCGGAGGCGCTTACCAATCGTGGCAATGCCTTGCGTGAGCTGAAGCGCTTTGAACAGGCTCTGGACAGCTATGACCGGGCTCTCACGATCCAGCCTAACTATGTGTTCTTATATGGCACTTGGTTGCACACCAAGATGAAAATATGTAATTGGATTGATGTAAACCATCAAATGATTCAACTGCTTGAGAAAATCGAACGGAATGAAAAGGCATCGCCGCCTTTTCCCATGTTAGCCCTATCAAGTTCCCTAGCATTGCAAAGGAAGGCCGCAGAGATTTATGTGCAGGCCAAACATCCTATCAGTCATGCACTA
>SCQF01000064.1 GCA_004321905.1 Verrucomicrobiota bacterium
GGGAGCGCAGGGTTCTGTCGTAACTCTTTGATAATGTCCCCTATCGGACTCGATAGAAATGTCCCCTCAAGATGGTGGTGGAGGAAACCACTGTGGAGGAGACGCTTCGGATGAGCGACAGAGAGCGGGAATGGTTGGTGGAGTTGCGGCATGTGTTGGACGGGAAGGAGGCGTTGAAGGACGCGCAAGCGAAGCTGGGAGGGAGCTACCGGAACGCGAAGCGGAAGCTGAAGCGACTTCGAGAGGAGGGGGATGGGGGGCTTGTGCACCGGAGCCGCGGGCGGCCATCGAACCGGGCGAAGCCTGCACAGATGAGGGACCTGGCGCTAGGGCTGTACCGGGAACGGCTGATGAGCTGGGGCCCCACACTGGCGGCGGAGAAGCTGGGGGAGTGGGGCCAGTACGTGGACCACGAGACCCTCAGGCGATGGCTGAAGGAGGCGGGTCTCTGGACGCGGGCCAGAAAGAGGAGAGCGCACCGGCGGTGGCGGGAGCCCAAGGAGCACTTCGGGGAGCTGGTGCAACTGGACGGAAGCCCTCACGACTGGTTCGGGACAGGGGAGATGTGCTGCCTGATGAACCTGGTGGATGACGCGATGAGCCGGAGCTTCGCGCTGTTCTTCCCGCATGAGGCGACCGAGGCGGCCATGCGGGTGCTGATGGGGTGGATCGAGCGGTACGGGATCCCCTGCGCGCTGTATACGGACCACCACAGGGTCTACATCACGGATCGGGAGCCCACGCGGGAGGAGATTGAGAAGGGCCTGCTGCCGCTCACGGTGTTCGGAAAGGCGTGTCACAAGCTGGGGATCCAGATCATCCCCGCCTCCTCACCTCAAGCCAAAGGCCGGGTGGAGCGCAAGCACGGGGTGTACCAGGACCGGCTGGTGAAAGAGATGAAGCTCAGGGGGATACGGACCATCGAGGAGGCCAATGCCTTTCTGCGCTCCGGCTACCTGGACGACCTCAACCGGCGGTTCGAGAAGGTGCCGGCGAGCCCGGTGGACTACCACCGGCCCGTGCCTGAGGACCGGGACCTTGAGGCCGTCTTTGTCTTTGAAACCACACGCACGGTGTCCAACGACTGGACCGTCCGGTATCACACCCGGCGCTACCAGATCACCGGGCCGAGTCACCGCCTGCCGCCTGCCAAGGGCACGGTGCTCGTGCAAGAACGGCTGGACGGGAGCCTGCACCTTTACTACCGGGGCCGTGAAGTGAGCTTCGGCCCCATATCGATCCAGCCCGCACCTGTTGCGACACGGCCCCTATGTGCCAGGGCACGAACCAAGTGGACTCCGTCGCCCAATCATCCCTGGCGTGGACGCTATCCCGAGCGAACCGCGGCAAAAGACGCGGTGCCATGACAAACGCATTGTTGCGGGCTGTGGAAGGTGCCGCCCTATGGAAAGGCCTCCGGCTTTCCCACAGGGCTTGGAAAACCAGCGGGGCTTCGCCCCTCAGGTTTTCC
>SCQF01000085.1 GCA_004321905.1 Verrucomicrobiota bacterium
GATCGCCTGCTCGCCCGAATCCCGCGTCCCCGCATAGTACATCAGCACCTGCGGAGCGATGGGTCCGGGGGGAAAGACCACACAAGGGCTTCCGATGTACCGGGCACTGGCTGATGTGCCTGGAAGGCCGCTGCCGTGGAAAAAATTCTCGGCGGGAGGATTGGCGGGCCAATGCAGATAGGGCTGTCCTGTTAGGGGAGGGGATTTCGCGGGGCTTCCCTGTTGGGAACATCCGCAAAACACCAGGCAGAGGAGGGCGCAGAAAAGGCCCCGGGAAAGATCAATGATGTGGAGGAAAAGACCCATGGAACCCCAGCTCCCGAATGGCGCGAATCAGCTTAGTTTGCCATGGTCTCCGACCATGAAATGAAGGCTTGGCGCCCCAAGGCTCGTGCTTGGTGGCTCTGAAAAAGGGGAAGCCCCCTTCCAGAATCCTTGACGCTTTGTGCGCCAGGAAAGGAATATGAACCGATGAAGCGCCTGTGGATCCTCGCCATAGCCTTTGCAGGTCTCCTGGCCTGCAGCGGCTCCGGCCATGGATCACCCGATCCACCGCCACCGACTCCATCCAGGCCTTTCCTGCTGGGCAGTTCCCAGTGGCCACCCAGCTTTGACGCCTCCCAGATCAACCGGATGTTCGCCCTCAAGCGGGCCCACATGGATCTGGCAGTCTTCCACCAGGTGGCGGGCGTGCCCTGGCCCCAGGTGGACGCGGGACAGCCCTTGCCGAACCGCGTTCTCGCCGAATGGCGCTCGGTGCGGTCCCAGGCGGACCCAGGCCAGCGCTTCTACCTGGCGCTGACACCCCTCAACGATGCCCGGTCGGGACTGGCGGATCTGGCCACGGAGCAGACGGACCATGCCCCGCTTCCCCCCGAATGGGCGGCCCTTCCCTTGAACGATGCAAGGGTGAAAGCCGCCTACCTGGCGTACTGCCGGATCGCCATCCAGGAATTCAATCCTGATTTCCTGGCCATCGGGATCGAGTGCAACATGCTCGCCAGCCTGAATCCAGCAGGCTGGGCCCAGTTCCTGGATCTCAACCACGCCGTGTACGCGCAGCTCAAGCAGGAACACCCGAACCTGCCGATTTTCGTGACCATCCAATACGAACATCTCCAGGGCTACCCCACGGAATCCC
>SCQF01000054.1 GCA_004321905.1 Verrucomicrobiota bacterium
GCCCGCAAGGGCCTTTCATCAAGGGAGGCTGCCGCCTCCCCTGAACTCCTCCGCTAAGGAGCGCCTTCCTCCCCGTGGCAAGCCACGGGGAACCCGGCGCTTCATTCTTGGAAAAAGAAATCACGCCATTTTCCAAGGTTTGGAAAACCGCGTGCGATGATTCACGCGCCCCGCGGAACCTTGCATTTGTAGGCGACTTGCGCGTTTTGCCAGAAGACCTTGTCCAACGCGGCTTGGCCTTTGGTGGCGAAAAAGGCCATGGCGATCTGTTGTACGGTGGCGAGTGGCGCGAAGCGTTCGCTCACCGGCCAGTTACTGCCGTAGATCAGGCGGTCGGTCCCGAAGGTGTTCCACAACGCATCGAGCGCGGGCTCATAGAACTCCGCGTTGGCCGGCGCGTCGCCGTGCGAGTGGCGAGTGCCTTCGACCAGTCCGGAAATTTTCATGAAAATCTGCGGATGCTGGGCCAGCTTCTGCATCAAATGCCGCCAAGCTTCCGGCGGCGCTTTGCCGGTGACCGATACGCTGGCGGCATGGTTCACGATGAGCCGAAGATTCGGCACGGTACGCGCCAGCCGGTCGGTCTGCGCCACCCACGACGACTGCGAACCCACCTCGAAGCATAGGCCGCGTTCGGCCAAGGCGTGCAGGTCGGCGACGAAAGCGCGGCTGTTCAACAAGTTTTCCAGTGCCCCCTCACGAATGCGAATGCCGCGAAACAGCGGGTGAGCGGCAAACCGCTGCAAGTGGCCGGTAAACTCCGGCGTGCCCAAGGGCAGATTCCCGATGAACCCAACAATGAACGGCTCACGCGCGGCGAGGTCGAGTACCCATTGGTTGTCCTCCACCCACGGGCTGGCTTCGACCACCACCGTACCGGTGACCACCTGCGGCATGGGCAATGCGCGATAATCTTTGGGCAGGACGGTGCGGTAGAGCAACGCGTCGTTCTTGGGCGGCCACGGCACACCTTGCGGACGCGACGGGTCGTAGAAATGCGTGTGGGCGTCGAGAATCTTGACCGGACTAAGACGGCCCGCCGATCCGGGCGAGAGACAACCGCCACAACCGGCAGCGGCCAAGACAGCGGTGTTCTGCAAAAATTTGCGCCGTGTGATTTTCATAAAACGGCGGATGACTCTACGTCAAACTTGGTGACGCGAACGCTTACGGTCGTTTTTCGATCGGCACGAACGCGGGATTCATCGGGCCGGTGTAGAGCTGCATCGGGCGGCCGATGCGCTGGTGCGGGTCGCGGCGGAGTTCCTGCCACTGCGCGATCCAGCCCGGCAACCGGCCGAGCGCGAAGAGCACCGTGAACATGTCGGACGGGAAGCCCATCGCGCGATAGGCGATGCCGGTATAGAAATCCACGTTGGGGTAGAGCTTGCGCTCGATGAAATACGGATCGGCCAGCGCCTTGCCCTCCAGCTCCATCGCAATGTCCAACAACGGATCCCGCGTGCCGGTGCGCGCCAAGACCTCGGTGCAGATTTTTTTGACGATCCCGGCGCGCGGGTCAAAGGTCTTATAGATGCGGTGACCGAAGCCCATCAGCCGGCGGGGATTCGTCTTGTCCTTGGCCTGCGCGATGGCCTTATCCACGTGGCCGCCCTCGCGCTGGATGGTCTTGAGCATCTCAATCACCTCCTGGTTCGCCCCGCCGTGCAGCGGGCCCCACAGCGCGCAGATGCCCGCGCAGACCGAGGCGTAGAGGTTCGCGCCGCTGCTGCCGACCAGCCGCACCGTGCTGGTCGAGCAGTTCTGGCCGTGGTCGGCGTGGAGAATCAGCAATTGGTTCATCGCCCGGACGAGCACCGGATCAATCTGGTAGTCCGTCACCGGCGAGCTGAACATCATGTTCAGGAAGTTCGCGCAGTAGGACAGCTTATAGCTCGGCTGGCTGACCGGCTCGCCGATGGATTTTTTGTAGGAGAACGCGGCGATCGTACGCAGTTTGGAAAGCAACCGTGTGGCGGCGATGTCAATATCCTCATCGGTCTGCTCGACTTCGGGATAGAAGCTGGAGAGCGAGACGACCATCGCCGAGAGCACGGCCATCGGATGAGCACGCTCGGGGTAGCGCCGGAAGAACGTGCGCATGTCCTCGTGGATCATCGAGTGCCGGTTGAACAGGGCGGAGAACTTCTCCGACTGCGCATGGGTCGGCAGCGTCCCGTGGATGAGCAGATAGGCCACTTCGACGAACGTACAGTGCTCGGTGAGCACTTCGACGGGATAACCCCGGTAAAGGAGTTGACCCTTTTCGCCGTCCACATGGCTGATGGCGCTCTGGCAGGACACGGTGCAGCCGAAGCCGGGGTCATAGGTATAGACCCGCGCGTCCTTCCACAGGCCCCGGATATCCACCGCCCGAAATCCGGCAGTGTCCTCCAGCACCGGCAGCGCCACCACCTGGCCGTCCACCCGCAACTCGGCCACTTGAGATTTGAGTTCGTCTGCCATGGCGACTACTCCTCCACCAGCGCAGCGGCACGGAAGACTCAAGCCTTGACGATCTTGCCGGCTTTGAGGCAACCGGAGCACACGCGGCGCGTACGAACGCCTCCGTTTTCCTGAACGCGTACCGTCTGCAAATTGGGCAGAAAGCGCCGTTTCGTGACGGCGGTGGTGTGCAAACCGATGCCGCCCTTGCGTTTCTCCAAACCGTGCCGCACGATGCGGCTGCCCGCGCGCGGACCTTTTCCACAGATGTCACACTTGAATGCCATACGTACTCCTATCTGAAAAGCGCCGGGACTATACGGAAGCGGCCCGCGGGCGACAAGCGAAAATATGGGCGCGGGAAAACTGTTGCACCGCAGGGAGGCTTTTGCTAAAAGCGCGCCACCTTTTTTGGGGCGGTAGCTCAGTTGGGAGAGCACCACGTTCGCAACGTGGGGGTCATGGGTTCAAATCCCATTCGCTCCACCATGCTTCGCCCTGCGGGCTTCGCATGGCGCAGCCCACAGGGCAAAGCATGCTTGGCGTAGTTGAGCGCAGCGAAACAAAGACGGGCTATGTTTCGCGTCTATATTCTACGCAGTATGGTTCAGCCCACCCAAACTTACACCGGCTTCACCACCGATTTAGTGGCCCGCCTCCAAAAACGTAACGACAGCGGTAGTTCCCACACAGCAAAATACCGGCCATGGCAAATGATTTGGTCATGTGCCTTCGCCGATAAAGGCAAAACGTTGGCTTTTGAAACCTGGTTGAAATCTCAGTTCCGGCAAGCTGCCCGGCGACGCCACGCTTCGCCAGACCATGTTCGTGTGCGGAGCGGCGCTGGGGCGCCGCGGGCACCACCTGGTCCTGTTTCTACCGCAGAGTTGGGGCGGACTCACGCCGCGTGACCTCTGGCTGGACAGATTAAGAGCAACGCAGACCCCGACTACGCCGCAGTTGACCGCCGGCCCGCGCGGAACCCGCGTCTGACCCCAAAAAACAACCGCCCAAACACTTCACCTTCGGTTTTCAGGAGGCTGGGAAACTGACCAATTTTCGCGCCAAGGACGCAGAGCGCGCGGAGGAAAATCAGGTGAATCCCGTTCATCCCGTCAAATCCTTTCCGTGTGTTCCGTGGACTCTTTTCGTAGCTGTGTTAGTCCATGGCCGAAAAATTCGGCGTGGTTTTCCGCTTGGCGTCTCGGCGAATCGGTGTAATCTCTGGCCCGTCATTATAATTAGAGGTGTAGCATGGACGAATTACTAAAACTTTTGCTGGCGAATGCGTGCGAGTCGCGCGCGACCATCGCGCAGCAGCTCGGTATCGGCGTGGAAGAGGTCGAACGGCGCATCGCCGAATATGAAAAACGCGGCGTAATCCGCGGCTATCAGGCCGTTTTGAACGAAGACCAGCTCGACCTCGACAAAGTCACGGCGGTGATCGAAGTCAAGGTGACGCCGGAGCGCGGCGGTGGTTTCAATCGCATCGCCGACCGCTTGAGCCGGTTCCCGGAAGTGCGCTCGGCCTATCTGATGAGCGGCACCTATGATTTATTGCTGTTCGTGGAAGGCCACAACTTGCGCGACGTCGCCTCGTTTGTCAGCGCGAAACTGGCGACGATTGATGGCGTACTTTCGACTTCGACGCATTTCATGCTCAAAACCTATAAACGCCTCGGCGTGCTGATGGAAACCAATCATGAAGACGAGCGGCTCACCATCTCTCCGTGACCGGATTGCCGCGCCGGTGCGCGACATTCCGCGGTCCGGCATCCGTGATTTTTTCGACATCGTCAGCACGATGCAGGACGTGATCAGCCTTGGCATCGGTGAGCCGGATTTCGATACGCCTTGGCACGTGCGCGAATCCACCGTGTTTGCGCTGGAACGCGGGACGACGCACTACACCAGTAACCTCGGTTATCTCGAATTACGCAAGGCCTTGGCCGGCTATGTCGGCAAGAAATACGGCGTGAACTATGATGCGGAGAGCGAAGTGCTCGTCACGGTCGGCGTGAGCGAGGCGCTGGACTTGGCGCTCCGCGCGCTCATCAATCCCGGCGACGAAGTGCTCTATCACGAGCCGTGCTATGTTTCCTATCGTGCGGTGATTCTTTTTGCGCACGGTGTGCCGCTTGCCATCGAGACGCGCGCCGCGGATGGCTTCCGTTTGACGCGGGCCATGTTGGAGAAAAAAGTCACGCCGCGCACCAAGGTGCTGATGCTGAATTTCCCGAACAACCCGACCGGTGCGACGATGAGCCGGCAGGACTTGGAGGAGATCGCCGCCTTTGCCCGGGAGCGCGATTTGCTGGTCATCACCGACGAGATTTATGCCGAGTTGACCTATGATGGCCCGCATACCAGCATCGTCAGCCTGCCGGGGATGCGGGCGCGCACACTGTTCCTGCACGGTTTTTCCAAGGCGTGGGCCATGACGGGCTACCGGCTCGGTTATGCCTGCGGGCCGGCGGAAGTGATTGATGCGATGATGAAAATCCATCAGTACACAATGCTTTGCGCGTCGTCATTCGCGCAGAAAGCCGCGCTGGAGGCGCTGGCGCGCCCGGATTCGGACATCGAAACGATGGTGGCGGAATATCGCCGCCGGCGCAATTTTCTCGTGTCGGCCTTCGCCGGGCTGGGTCTCGAGTGCACGCGACCGGCGGGCGCGTTTTACGCTTTTCCCAACATTGGAAAGTTTGGTTTGCCCGCGAAAGAGTTTGCGCTCAAATTGCTGGAGCAGGAGCGCGTGGCGGTGGTGCCCGGTACGGCATTCGGCGCGTGCGGTGAAGGTTTTGTGCGTTGCGCCTACGCCACAAGACTGGAACAAATCAAAGAAGCGATGAAGCGCCTCGGCCGCTTTATCGGGCGGTTGGGGTGACGGGTCCATCGGCGGCTCGGCCAGCCTCGCCCTCCACACGACAAAAGGACGTGTCTTGCGGAGGTAGTTTCGCTTGGATGGCGATGGAGGGCGAGGCTGGCCGAGCCGCTTTCAGCGCAGCCGCAAGTCCTGTATCAAGGCCATGACGCGGTCGAGCGCGTTTTGAATCACGCCCCACTCGGTGCTGATTTGTTCCAAGTGCATTTGCAATTCGGCCTGATTTTTTTCCAAAAACGCAATCTCGGCGCGCGCCGCTTCCAGTTCGCTCACCAGCTCTGCGATGTCGGTATTCGTGGCATCCGGCGCGGGCACCGGGATGGTGTTTTGGCAATCGGGACAGGTGATTTCCATGCCGGCGCCGCGGGCCTCAATAGCCAGGCTCTTGCCGCAGTTGGGGCACTCAAACACGATGTCGTTGGTCTGAATGCTCGTATCCAGTTTGATTTCATCGGCCATGCGGCACCTCCCACTCAATTTTCTAGAATACCGTACCACGTGAACGGACGGCACTCAAGCGCAAAAATTTTTCTCAACGGGCCGTGCCGGCGGTATAAAAGGGAAGCGTGGTCACCGTGGCCGGCAAAACCGCGCCGCGAACCTGAAGGCCCAGCGGTTGCCCGACCTGTGCGTGTACCGCGTCCACATAGGCCAGCGCCACCGCCACGCCAACCGATGGCGCAAAGGAGCCGCTGGTGATGACACCAACGGGCTGATCTACGGCGCGAACCACATCGCCCGCGCGGGCGGCGCGGCGCGAGTCCAAGCGCAACCCGATCAAGACCTGCGTGGGTTGTTGTAATTCCGCCGCGACGGCGGCTTTCCCAATAAAGTCCTTTGCGAGCTGAATATAACGGCCCTGCGACGCGCCGGCGGGCGTACGCATCTGACTCAATTCATGGCCGTAGAGCGCATAACCCATTTCCAAACGGAGCGTGTCGCGCGCGCCCAAGCCGGCGGGTTTGATGGCGCCACCGGCGAGCAGGCGTTCCCAGAACATGCCGACCGTTTCCAGCGGACAATAAAGCTCGTAGCCAAATTCACCCGTGTAGCCGGTGCGACTGAGCAGGCAGGGCACGCCGGCGAGCGTGACTTCGGCAAAACGAAAGTAGCCCAAATCCGGCAACCGTGCGCCGAGGGCGCGCTCGGTTTCAGCGCGTGCCGTGGGCCCCTGAATATCCAGTTTGCCGGTGGCGTCGGAAAGATCGGTGAATTGCGTGGTCGGTGCAACGTGTTGGCGGATCCATGTTGCGTCCTGCTGGCGCGTACCGGCGTTGACGACCAGCCAGAAATGATCCGGGCCAAGGCGGTAGCACGTGAGATCGTCGAGCACGCCGCCGCCAGCGCGCAGCAGATAGCCATAGCGGCATTGGCCCACCGCGAGCGAGGCGATCGGCATGGTGAGCAACCGTTCCAAGTCGGCGCGTGCGGTTGGTCCGCGCAACTCGAATTCGCCCATGTGGCAAATATCGAAAACGGAAGTTGCGCGGCGCGTGTGTTCGTGTTCGGCCAGGATACTCGTGTATTGGATGGGCATGTCCCAGCCGGCGAACGGCGCCATGCGCGCACCGCGCGCGACGTGCGCGGAAAAAAGAGGAGTTTTCATGCGCCCAGTGTAACGCAGGAATTGATTTTTCCAAACCTTGGAAAAGCAAAATATCACTTTTTCCAGGGCTTGGAAAAATCACGCTGCCGCACGGCGTCGCAGAAATATTTTCACCAATTCCATCAGCCAGAGCGGTAGCGACGACAAGCCGAGCACCAACAGCCAGTCGAACGCGCTGAGCGGCTCGGTCTTGAAGATGGCGTCGAGGCAGGGAACGGTGATGACCAGTGTTTGGAGGACGAGCGAGAACCCGGTGGCGAGCAACAGTTGGGGATTGGAAAACACGCCGAGCGTAAATAGCGATTTGGTCTGATGGCGGCAGTTGAAGGCATGGAAAAGTTGTGAGCCGGACAACACGGCGAACGCCGCGGTTTGTGCGCGGCGCAGGCCTTCTTGTTCCACATAGTTCACCAAGGCAAAGGCGCTGAGCGCACAGAACGCGATGAACGCGCCCTGCAACAGCATGACCCAGCCGCGGCGCCGATCCACCACCGGTTCGGCGGGGTCGCGCGGTGGGCGACGCATGATATCGGCATCTACGGGGTCGATGCCCAGCGCCAGCGCCGGCAGGCCGTCGGTGACAAGGTTGACCCACAAAATGTGGATGGGGAGCAGCGGCGCCGGTAGGCCCAATAGCGAGGCGATCAGCATGACGAGAATTTCGCCGATATTGCACGAAAGCAGGTAATGGACAAATTTCAGGATGTTGTCATAAATGCCACGGCCTTCTTCGACCGCGGCAACGATCGAAGCAAAGTTATCGTCCGTCACGATCATGTCGGAAACTTCCTTGGTCACGTCGGTGCCGGTGATGCCCATCGCGACGCCGATATCGGCTTCCTTGACGGCGGGCGCGTCATTGACGCCGTCGCCGGTCATGGCAACGATCTGGCCGCGTTGCTTCCAGGCGCGGACGATCCGCAGCTTGTGCTCCGGCGCAACGCGCGCAAAAACCGGCGCATGCTCAACCTCGGCGGCGAGCGCGGTGTCGTCCAATTTGTCGAGCGCCGCGCCGGTCAGCGCATGGTCGTCCGGACCGAGCATGCCGAGTTCACGACCGATGGCGGTGGCGGTGTTGGGATCGTCGCCGGTGATCATCACGGCGCGGATGCCGGCGGCGCGACAGGTGGCCATCGCGATCCTGGCTTCCTCGCGTGGCGGATCCATCATCGCAACCAGACCAAGAAACGTCAGTTCGCGCTCCACGTTTTCAATGGTCGGTTCGACGAGCTCTGCGCCCAATTCGCGCCGCGCCACTGCCAGCACGCGTAACGCGCGGCCCGCCAACTCTGCATTGATTTTCCGTAGCGCATCGCGTTGGGCTTCGGGTAGCGTGCTGTGCGCCAGGATTACGTCGGGGGCCCCCTTGACGTAGGCGATGCGGCGACCATCCGTGGCGCGGCGAATCATTGTCATGCGCTTGCGTTCGGAGTCGAACGGCAATTCCTCGCTCAGGGGTTGTTCGCGTTCCAGCGTGATGCGGTCGAGTCCGGCTTTGCCGGCAACGGTCAACAGCGCGGCCTCGGTGGGGTCGCCGACGATTTTCCACACACGGTCTTCTTGGCGTAGGTTGGCGGCATTGCAGAGCACGCCGCATTCCAGCGCGGCGCGCAACGCCGGGCTTTCCAAGGGTTGGAAACCCGCACCATTCTTGCGGAACGTGCCTTGCGGGGCATAGCCGACGCCGGTGACTTCGGTCAACTGGCCCTCAGTATAAATCGCCTGCACGGTCATTTCGTTGCGTGTCAGCGTGCCGGTTTTGTCGGAACAAATGACCGTGGCGCAGCCGAGCGTTTCGACGGAGGGCAGCTTGCGAATCAGCGCGTGGCGCTTGACCATCCGCTGGACGCCGAGCGCGAGAGCGATGGTGACGACGGCGGGTAGGCCTTCCGGGATCGCGGCGACGGCGAGACTGACCGCGGTCAGAAAAATTTCGCCCAGGTCGTGCAAGTGCCAGCCCGCGCGCCACCATTGCAGAACGAACACGAGCGCAACCAGTACGGCGCAGAGCTTGACGAGCAACACGCCGAAGGTATCGAGTTTTTTCTGGAGCGGAGTCGGCTCGGTTTCGATCGCCTGAATCATGCCGGCGATGCGGCCGAGTTCCGTGCGCATACCGGTTTCGGCAACGAGGGCGCGCGCTTTGCCGGTGACGACGGCGGTGCCCATGAACACGATGTTGGCGCGCTCGGCCAGCGGCAAATCGGCGGCGGCGAGCGCGGGCGTATGTTTGGCCACGGGCGCGGATTCACCGGTCAAACTTGCCTCTTGCACGGCGAAGTTCGCGGTGTGCGAGACCACGCGCGCATCTGCCGCAACATAGTCGCCGGCTTCCAACTCGATCAGGTCGCCGGGCACGAGCGCGGCGGACGGGATGGAAAGCAGTTGGCCGTCGCGTACGACGCGCGCGTTCGGACTGGCCAGTCGGCGCAACGCCGCCAAGGCCTGCTCGGCGCGGTATTCCTGGATGAAGCCGAGGATCGCGTTGAGCACGACGATGCCGATGATCGCGCCGGTGTCCACCCATTCCTTGAGAAAACCGGAAACCAGCGCTGCGCCGATCAGCACCCAGATGATCAGGTCTTTGAATTGGTCAAAGAAGATTTTCCACGGACTGTGCCCGGCTTGCTCTTGTAATTGATTGGGGCCGGTTTCGGTCAGGCAACGCGCCGCTTCGGTCGCGGTCAGGCCCTGTGCCAAATCCGTACGCAGTTGCGCCGCGGTTGCGGCGGGTTCCAGTTGCCAAATCTTTTCCATAGTTGAGAGCGAAGGTGCCCGACGGACGTAGCCGAGTCAAGCTTTGGAAACGGCTGAAAAAATCGTAAAAAAGTAGTAGAATGCGGCATGAAAACTTTCCGTCTGCTGCTGCTCGCGAGCCTCGCCTTGGCGTTGGGCCTGTGGCTGGGGCGATCACATCCGCAGGCCGCGCCACCGCCGCGGATTGAAAAGCGCGTCGCCACCAAGACCTTCTATCGTATGCCGGTTGTGGCGGCTGTGCAGGAAGCATTGGTCCCCGTGGTCCCGCAGCTTGGCGAGGAAGATCGCCAATTGCTGAAGTTGCAGCGTCGCTTGGATCGTCCCGGTGCGCGACCGCGCGAGGCGTTGCTGAAGTTCCCGTCTACCGAGGCGCTTCGCGCCTTTTTGGGTCGCGCGGAAAAAGCCGGTCTGACGGTACTCGGCCAACTGGACGCGCTCGGCGTTGCGCGGATCGGCTACACACAACTTGACCAACTGCGCGCGGCGTTGCAGGACGCCGGCGCGGAGGTCAATGTGGATGCCAATTTTATCGCGCGAATTCCGGATATTTTACAAAAGGAGAATCGTCCGGCGGGTAGTGGTACGGCGGCGTTCGCTGGCGAGAGCTTTCTGCAGGCGATTGGCGCGAATGGCGATTGCGCGGCGTGGGGGCAGGGCGTGATGGTGGCGGTAGTGGATAGCGGCGTTGAGGATCATCCAACGTTTGCGCCGAACCAGATTACGCATGTGGACTTGGTGAATGATGGGCAGGCCTTCAATGGCCATGGCACGGCGATGGCCGGTTTGATCGCCGGGCAGAACCGGCAAGCCGCCGGTATCGCGCCCGCGGCACAAATCCTCGATGTGCGCGTTGCCGATGCGCAAGGCGTGAGCGACAGCTTTACGCTCGCCCGTGGCATCACGCAGGCCGCCGATGCCGGCGCGCAGATCGTCAATATCAGTCTCGGCTCCTATGGTGACTCCGCGGCCGTGCGCGATGCCATCACCTATGCGCAGAACAAGGGTGTGGTCATCGTCGCTGCCGCCGGCAACGATGCGACGGGTAATCAGCTCAGTTTTCCGGCGTCGGTGGCGAGTGTGATTTCGGTTGGTGGTGTGGATGCGAATTTCGCGCAGGCCTACTTTTCCAATTCCGGCACAGGTCTCGACATCGTGGCGCCTGCCGTTGGTATTCAGTCGGCATACGGCAAAGCCTACATCGTCGTCGGGGACGGCACGTCGCAGGCGGCGGCCATCGTCTCCGGCGCGTTGGCCGAGGCGCTCGCGAGCGGCGCGACGACGGCGGCCAACGCCGCCGCATGGCTCAAGCAAAACGCAAAGCCGCTCAATCTGCCGCCAGAACGCGGTGGGGCAGGAATGATTCAGATCAAATAGTTCATAAAATTCTTGTTTCTTTAAAAAAAACGTGTAGAAAAATGGCCAATCTGACGCAGTTCTATCTGGCGATGTGAGACGTTTTGGCGCGTTATGAAACCAGGATTTGTTGATAAATTGATCGCGCGGATGGACCGGCTCGACCCGGAAAGCCTACAAACTTTTTTCCTCCGGCTCTCGCATGAGAAGGGTTTGCTGGAGACCATCTTCCACGCGATCCAAGAAGGTATCGTGGTGCTCGACGGCGAGAGCCGGATCGCCTACACGAATCGCGCGGCGGCCAAATTGTTGGGTGTCAGTGCCGAGGACGTGGCCGGTCAGCCCATTACGCGCTATCTGCATGGGATTGACTGGGAATGTGTGATGCAGCTCGACGAGCAGGAGTGGTCGCGCTTGGTCAGTCGTGAGATCGAGATCACCTACCCTGAACACCGTTTTATCGCGTTCTATGTGGTGCCGCTGGCAGTGGTGAAGCAGGAGGAAGCGGGTGCCGTGGTGATCCTGCGTGACGTGACGCGCGATCGCGAACACGAGGCCAAGACGCTGGAATCGGAACGCCTCAATGCCTTGATGCTGCTCGCGGCCGGGATGGCGCACGAGATCGGCAATCCGCTCAACTCGTTGAATATTCACCTGCAATTGATCGGTCGTGAATTGAGCGTGCTGCCGGAGGGCGAGCAGAAAAATTTGCGTGAACTGTTGGCTGTGACGCAAAAGGAAGTGCAGCGCCTGGATGGCATCATCACGCAGTTTCTGCGCGCGATCCGGCCTGCGCCGCCGAAGCTGGAGACGGCCCATGTTCGCGAGATCGTGCAGGAAACACTGGATTTTCTGAAGCACGAAATCCACGATCGGGATGTGCTGGTAGAGGTCGAAATAGCGGATGACTTGCCGGCGATTCCATTGGATCGGCTGCAAATCCGGCAGGCTTTTTTCAACATCATCCGTAACGCCATCCAAGCCATGACTAACGGCGGATTATTGAAAATTCAGGCGCGCGCCACGGAGCGTTTTCTGGCCATCGCCTTCCGGGACACCGGGCCGGGCATCGCGCCGGAGCGGTTGGCGAACATGTTCGAGCCGTATAGCACGACGAAGGCCGAAGGCTCCGGCCTTGGGCTGATGATTGTCCAACGTATCGTTCGCGATCACGGCGGACAAATTGAAATCCACAGCGAGCCACACGCGGGCACGACGTTCACGATTTTTCTGCCGCGCGAGGAACAGCGCATCCGGTTGCTCAAGGCGCATCGCTCCACAGAAACGGCAAAAGAAAATTGAGCCACAGATGGACACGGGATTTATCGAGGTAGGGCGTTCGCGCCGCGAGCGCCGCGGCGGGCACGGCGTGCCCGCCCTACCGCACGGCACGCTCGCGCGGCGTCTTGGCGGTTAATGAAATGAAAAAACCAACCATTCTGATTGCGGACGACGAGAAAAACACGCGCGAGGGTTTGGCGCGCGCTTTGCAGCGGCACTATGTCGTGTTGCTGGCCGAGGATGGCCGGCGCGCCCTCGCGCTGCTCGATCAGCAGCCGGTGGATGTTGTGCTCAGCGACGTGCGGATGCCGGGCATGGATGGTCTGACGCTGCTTTCCCGTGCACTGGCGCGCCAACCCCAACCGCTGGTGATTCTACTCACCGCCTATGGCACGGTCGAAACTGCGGTGGAAGCGATGAAACGTGGCGCTTACGATTTTTTGACCAAGCCCGTCAATCTCGACCAACTCGATATCAAGCTGAAGCAGGCGCTCCGCAGTCGCGAAGTGGAAACCGAGAACCGCGCGTTGCGTGAGCAACTCGACGCCAAATTCGGCTTGGAAAGCATTCTGGGGAATTCACCGGCCATTCAAGAGGTGTTCGATATGATCCGGCAGGTCGCGCCGACGCGCACCACGGTGTTGATTGAGGGCGAGAGCGGCACCGGCAAGGAACTCGTTGCACGCGCCATTCATCAAGTAGGCTCGCGCGCCAAGGGGCCGTTCGTCCCCGTGCATTGTGCGGCGCTCTCCAAGACGCTGCTCGAAAGCGAATTGTTTGGCCACGAAAAGGGCGCCTTTACTGGTGCGACCGAGCGGCGGCAGGGCCGGTTCGAGATGGCCGATGGCGGCACGCTGTTCCTCGACGAAATCGGCGAGATTGATCCCGCGGTGCAAGTGAAAATTTTGCGCGTACTCGAAGAACACAAGTTCGAGCGGGTCGGCGGCTCCGAAACGCTGGAAGTGGATGTGCGCTTGCTGACCGCGACGAACCGCGACCTGAAAAAAATGGTGGAGGAGGGGAAGTTCCGCGCGGACCTTTTTTACCGACTCTATGTGGTCAATATCCACCTGCCACCGTTGCGCGAGCGCAGCGGCGATATTCTGCTCTTGGCCCAACATTTTCTCCAAGAGTTCGCCGCGGAAAACCAGAAACCGGTCGCCGGCATCACGCCGGACGCACTCGATCTTTTGGCCGCTTATCGCTGGCCGGGCAACGTCCGCGAATTGCGCAACGTGATGGAGCGCATGGTGGTGCTCGCGCGCGGCGAGAAACTGACCGTCCGCGACTTGCCTGCGAATATCCGCGAACTCGCTGCCGGCAAACCGGCGGGTGCGGCGTTGGGTGGCAATCTCACGATCGAAGCGGCGGAGCAACAACTCATCGTCCAAGCCCTCAAACAACACGACGGCAATCGCACCCTTGCCGCCCAGCAACTTGGCCTCAGCCGCCGCACGCTCCATCGCAAGCTGAACGAATATGGCTTGCGTGACAACGACGCGACCCGATGAGAATTATGCCTGTACTGGTGCAGACCGACTGACTTCGAGGTCGCGCAGCAACCCGTTCTCGATGCTATAAATCCAGCCGTGGATGGTGAAAGGTTGTCCACGCGCCCACGCATCGCGCGCGATCGTGGTACGCGCGACGTTGGCAACCTGTTCGATGATGTTGAGTTCACACAGCCGATCCACCCGCGCGTGGTCATCCGGCAGTGCAGCCAGTTCCGTGGCGTTGCGCAGATGGATGTCGCCGATGTGTCGCAGCCAGTTATCAATCAGTCCGTGCGGATGCTTTTCGATCGCCGCCTTGATGCCGCCGCAGCCGTAGTGGCCGCAGACGATGACGTGTTTCACGCGCAACACGTCGAGCGCATATTGCAGGACCGAGAGGCAGTTCATGTCGGAATGGACCACGATGTTCGCCACGTTGCGGTGGACGAACAGTTCGCCCGGCAACAGGCCGACGATCTCGTTGGCGGGCACGCGGCTGTCGGAGCAGCCGATCCAGAGGTATTCCGGTGCTTGCTGGTTGGCCAACCGGTGAAAGAAGTGGGGGTGCTGCGCCTTGATGCTCTCCTGACGTGCCCCCATCAACGGAGCCAGAG
The DNA here is from genome assembly GCA_004321905.1 of Verrucomicrobiota bacterium. Taxonomy (GTDB): domain Bacteria; phylum Verrucomicrobiota; class Kiritimatiellia; order CAIQIC01; family CAIQIC01; genus DP16D-bin41. Next base: position 14,434 of record SCQF01000054.1, read on the forward strand.
TCTATGTTAGTGGTTCGCCCCCTTCAACACCAACCAGCAGGTGGAGGGGCGTAGCCCCGGAACCTGCTGGTTGGACCGCCGCCGGAGCTGG
>SCQF01000055.1 GCA_004321905.1 Verrucomicrobiota bacterium
CCACAGCCCGCAAGGGCCTTTCATCAAGGGAGGCTGCCGCCTCCCCTGAACTCCTCCGCTAAGGAGCGCCTTCCTCCCCGTGGCAAGCCACGGGGAACCCGGCGCTTCATTCTTGGAAAAGTGCGTGGTACGATTCTCCAAGCCTTGGAAAACCGTTCACGGCGTTTGCGTCGCCAGCGTTGCGGTAAACGACGCGTGCGCCACCGGCCCAATACGCCACACCGTCCATTCGACGCGGTTGGTGCCTTCGCCCCGCTCGATCACTTCGCTCTCCAGCGCCCAGTCCGGTGGCAAATTCGTGGCGAAACTGTTCGTCTCGGTCCCGATCCACAGTTGCGTTTGCAGCGTACGCAACGCCGCCTCGGCTTGTACTTGGCGGTGCGTGGTGGCTTCGGCGCGTAACGTGGCCATCAGCGCGCTCGCGGTCGCGGCGATCACCAACGCGGCGATGGTGAAGGTGATGACCACTTCGATCAGCGTGAAGCCTTCCGCCCCTGGGACAGGGCGCGACGTAGATGCGACCTCTGGCCGCATTTTTGCAAAGCGACCGGAGGTCGCTTCTACGCGCCGCGGACGGCTCGGAGAGCCGTCCCTACCTGACGACAAGACTGTCACGCACATTTGAAAAACTCAATAGAACTCATTGCAGGCTCGAACTGGAAAGATCGGCGGCATCGGCGGTGCCACCCGGTTCGCCGTCGCTGCCGTAGCTCATGACCTCAAAGGTCTCGTTGCTGCGACCCGGGACGAGATAGACGAACGGGTGTTTCCACGGATCAAGCGGCACACCGGAACTGCTCAAGTAACCGCCCTGCGGATAGCGTTCCGGCACCGGTGGCAGCGAAGTCTTGTGTACGAGCGCGTCGAGACCCTGCTCCTGTGTCGGCACATGCCCTTGCTCGGCGGCGTACATCTCCACCGCTGTCCGCAGTTGCTGGAGTTGCATCCGCGCCGCCGAAATTTTTGCCTCGGCGGGTTTGTGCAGCACATTCACGGTCACCACGCCTGCCAGAATGGCGATGATGACCATCACCACGATGATTTCGATGAACGAGAAACCTGCCCGCCGCCGATCCATTCGTTTCATAGTAATGTTCCTTTTTCCTGACCTTCCGCGCGGCTATCTTGCGCTTCGGCGGAGAAAAGTGCATCAAATTTTTCAATCAGCGCGTCGAGCTTGGCGAGGTAATAGGCCACATTTTCATCGCGCTGCTGGTCATCGAACTCGGTCGCCAACTTGGCCGCGCCGTGCACGGCGACGCCCTTGGCGGTGCCGGTGACGTAGTAGGAAATCTGATCGCCGGCGCGATACTCCCGGCCCGACTTGAGCGCGAGTTCATAGGCGGCGTTACGTCCGCGCCGGCTGTCCTTGATCTTCGCCGCGTAGGTCGCGGGCGCGTCTTGGAGAGTTTCGGTCTTGGCCAATTCCTCAATCGGCCACGCTCGGTCACGGATGGCGCGGCGGAATTCGTTCTGCACTTTGGGAATTTCCGCGTCGCGGCCTTCCAGCTTGAGCCGCAGCCATTCGCGCAGATACTTGCGCTGGAATTTCTCCAGCCCACGCGACTTGAGTGCCGCGCCCTTGATGATGATCTCCCCTTGGTCATCGAGCAGCGCGTAGTTCTTCATCTTATAACTCAACATCGCGCGGTAGCGGTCGTCGAACTCGATATCAATGCCCTCCGGCAACGCAGACTGGACGGCAACGCGGAATGCCTCGATCTTCTTCTCCGGCGGCAGGAAGTAAACGCCATCGGTATCAATCTCGATCGGCGTGCCGCCTTGCTCCTTGATCGCCGCGATCATGGTTTGGAGGATTCGGCGACCTTCGGCGGCGACTTTCTCCGCGGCGGCAAAATCGCAGAAGCGCGCTGTGCCGAAACCGAGATAGCCGTAGAACGAGTTGATCAGAATTTTGAACGTGCTCTGGAGCGCGTCCTGATGCTGCTCCTCGTCACGGTTTTTCGCCTGCTGCATCTTGCGTTTGGCGTCGAGCCGCAAATCGCGTAGATAAGCGAGCAACGTCGTGAACACGCCCAATTCATCGCTACGCGGTTTGAGGCCGAGTTTGAGCATCAACGAGGGATAGAGCGACCGCACATCGGCGTGGTGGACGTTCTGAAAAACGCCCGTCAGGAAAATATCGGTGTAGCCGCCGGCGAATTCGCGCGCGGGTTGCGGCAACGGTAGCGCGTGACACTGCCGGACATACTCGCGGATCATCAGCGCATCCACCTTGGTGCCGGAGCCGCGCACGCAGACGTTTTGATAGTTGTAGGGCAAGAGCTGGCATTGCGTGAAGAAACTCGCTGAAAGCAGGTTGCTGATGGCGCGCGTTTCGGCCACATCATCGCGCGCATAGGCCATCAGCTTCTGCGGTTCGCGGTCGAAGGTGCGCGCAATCTCGGAGCCTTCGATATAGGTACGATCCTTCTCGGCCAAGCCAAAGTGGATGGCGATATCCTTGAGGCCGAAGCCCTCCAGCGAGCGGTGGCTGATGTCATAGAACTGCGCCAGAAAATAGGTGTCCACGATGTGCCGGCCAAAAATTTCCGCCTTGGGATAGGCCAGCGTGCGCTCGGCGATGGAGAGCCGGCTCGGATGCACCTTGGGCGGCGCACTGTTGCGCCCCAATGCCAGCTTCACACCGTGCCGCCGGGCGCGCGCGATCAGATAGGGCAAGTCGAACTGAAAAAAGTTGTGCCCCTCGATCACGTCCGGGTCTTTCTCCTGCACGAGCTTGACCCACTGCTCCAGCAGTTTCTTCTCGTCGAGCTTCGACCCATCGAGCACCTCGGTCCAGCCGGTCTCGTCGGCCAGCGCGATGGCGATGATGCGATCACCAGCGCGCTCGGCATTGGAGAACTCGAAGCCCCGCTCGGTATAGGTTTCGATATCCACCTGCAACCTCTTGAGGTCGCCGAAGAGCAGGCCCTTGAACAGCGTCCGCCCCGTCAGCACCAGATGCTGGTGAATCGGGTCGTTGAACAGGAAGTATGGCGCGCCGGGCGCAGACGGCGTGTAGCCGGTGGCTTTCTTGAGAGAGTCCACCGCCTTTTGAAATTCCTTCCACGACCGGAAGAACGCGAGGTGATTCAGCGGCGCGCCGCCCGCCAACTTCTCCAACCGTAGCGGCGTGGGCGCGCCCTCCGGCAGTTGCGAATCCATCAGCCAGAGAAACGGCGTGAACGCCTCCCGCACCTCCTCCGTCTTTCTGCCGCGCCGGAAGAACAACAGCATCTCGTCCACTTCTTTGCCGACGACATGTTCCAGCGCCACGAGCCCCACCTCGTCATTCGCGCCAAAAATAAGTTTTTGTTCATCCATCTTCATAGTAGTTCACGAAGGAACTGGGGGATTTCTGGTTTGGGCTGTGTTCGTATATGTGCGTGATATTTTCCCGCATCGGGGCCCCAATCAAAATAGAGCCCTAAATCGGATTGATTCAAGGAAGAAGCTTGCTCAGCACTGACTTCAAGTTGGATAGAATACAGCAGACGCGATGTCCGTTCACCCACCAAAGAAGCAAACACATCGAGAATGTATTTGCCGGAGAGAAATTGAAAGGCTGTGCCGTCTGGTGGAAGCAAGAAGTGATGGTTTGCGGCAACGCCACTTTCAGGAACAAACAATCCGCTGCCGCGATTTAGTTGCTTGTCTCCGTACACCCAAATGTTGAAATTTTGACTTGTCTCTCCGCGCCGAAGACGAACATACATACTTTCAACGATGCGTCCTCGTTTCGATGTAGCATACAGCAAAGTGCGAAGATAGACCTTCAAACCGGGACGCTCATCTGAGCTTGGTCCGCCATCAGGGCCGAAATAAATGACCGTCGGTTTTGTCATAAGTACAGTACCCTTGCGTAACAAAGTGAGCCAAGCTGTAAAGACTGAAACGACTAAGGCAAGTATTGAAACAAACAAACTTATTGTCATAGGTCCTCCGTGAACTTTACCGACTACCTCTTATATAGCCGCACCACCATCAAATATGCGCGCATTGTAGTTTAGCGCAGATGGAGGTCAAGCGCGGCGGCGGCAAACCTCCAGCGGGTGGTAAAAGTTCCAAGGGTTGGAAAAAGATTGAGGACTGATTTCCAAACCTGCGGATTTTAATCTGAAGTGCAACGGATGTGAGAAAAGGAAGGCGCAAGGTCGTTGATCTTCGGTAGCATGGTGTTTGGACTAACAAACCACCAGCGAACGGAGGACGACGATGCGC
>SCQF01000067.1 GCA_004321905.1 Verrucomicrobiota bacterium
ACCTTCCAGGTTTTTAAAACCTGGAAGGTCTAACTTGCGTCGTTCTGAACAGGCGGGACGTTCCTCGTTCCCACGCGCCGCTCTCATCGTTATACACAAGTATTTCAAAGCACGTCATCCAGACACTTGTGTATAACGATGAGCGCGCTGCGTGGGAATGCAGGATGGGACGCGCTGCGTCCTGCTTAGAGACACTCTGCATTTCAGCTTGTTGACCGCTCGACTCGCGGCGCAGCGCGCCTTGACTGCATTCCCACGTAGCACGTGGGAACGAGGAAAGCTGGAGCTTGGGAACCAGCGTAAAATTAGCCCTGAGTAGTTACTTATTTAAGTAGCGGCCACCAAACCACAGCCGGAAACGATCCAAATAAAGGTAAACCACCGGCGTCGTATACAGCGTCAGCATCTGGCTGAAAATCAGGCCGCCGACGATGGAAATGCCCAGCGGCTGGCGCAGCTCCGCGCCGTAACCGCTGCCCAACGCCAGCGGCAGCGCGCCGAACAGCGCGGCCAGCGTGGTCATCATGATCGGCCTGAAACGCAGCAAACAGGCCTGGAAAATCGCCTCGCGGGAATCCAGGCCGTGCTCGCGTTCGGCAAACAACGCAAAGTCGATCATCATGATCGCATTTTTCTTGACGATACCGATCAGCAAAATCACGCCGATCAGCGCAATGATGCTAAATTCGGTGCCGCAGGCCATCAGCGCCAGCAACGCGCCGACCCCGGCCGAAGGCAGTGTGGACAGGATGGTCAGCGGGTGGATATAGCTTTCGTAGAGCACCCCGAGCACAATGTAAATGCTCAGCAAAGCGGCCAGGATCAAAAACAGCTGGTTGCGCAACGATTCCTTGAAGGCTTTGGCTGAGCCCTGAAAACTGCCTTGAACGGCATTCGGCACGCCGATGTCGCGCAGGGTTGTTTCGATCAGTTCAGTGGCGGTGGACAGCGAGGCGCCGGGTTTAAGATTAAACGACAGCGTGGCGGCAGCGAACTGGCCTTGATGGTTGACTGACAACGGCGTGCTGGTCGGCGCAAAGCTCGCCAACGCCGACAACGGCACCTGGACTGCGCCCTGTTGCTCGCCGGACGGCAAGCGCTTGGCGGGTACGCTGATATACACCTGCTTTAAGGCTTCCGGGCTTTGCCAATATTCGGGGGCCAGTTCCATGACTACCCGGTACTGGTTCAGCGGGTTATAGATCACCGACACCTGGCGCTGGCCGAAAGCGTCGTTAAGGCTCGCGTCGATCATGGCTTGACTGACGCCGTAGCGCGCCGCCACAGCCCGGTCGACCACCAGGCCGATCTGCTGGCCTCTGTCCTGCTGGCTGGAGCTGACGTCACTGAGTTCCGGCAGTTTGGACAATGCGGCGACCACTTTCGGCATCCACTCCCGGAGCAGGCCCAGATCGTCGGATTGCAAGGCGTAGTCGAACGAGCCGAGCGAGGGCCTGCCGCCGATACGCAGTTCTTGGGCCGCGAACATGTGCAGTTCGGCGCCGGGAATGCGTTTTACCTTATCGCGCAACCGGCCCATGACGGCTTCGATTGGTTCCCGCTCATCGTGCTGCTTCAACACTACAAAAACTCTGGCGCTATTGCCGCCCTGTCGGCCTCCTGCAAACCCGGCCACGGTATCGACCGCAGGATCCTGTCGCAACAGTTCGGTAAATTCGTAAAACTTTTTCTGCAAGGCCCAAAACGAAGCGCCTTGGTCGGCTTGAACCTCGCCCAATAATCTGCCGCCGTCCTGGGTCGGGAAAAAGCCTTTGTCGATGATGGTGTACAGATAAATATTCAGACCTATCGTGCCGAGCAAAATCAGCATCATGATGCGACCGTGGCGTAGCGCCCAGCGCAATGTCTGTTGGTAAAAATGCTGCACCCGGTCGAAAGCCCGGCCTAGGCCTTGATAGACACGGCCATGCTGCGAACTTTCCCTGCCCACCCAGCGCGCGCACAGCATCGGCGTGACGGTCAGCGACACCAGCAAGGAGACCAGCACCGCCGCCGACAGCGTCACCGCAAACTCTTTGAACAAGCGGCCAACCACGCCGCCCATCAATAAAATCGGCAAAAATACCGCGACCAGCGACACGCTCATCGCCAACACGGTAAAGCCGACTTCCTTGGCGGCCAGCAGCGCTGCTTTGAACGGCGCTACGCCTTTTTCGATATGGCGGCTGGTGTTTTCCAAGACCACGATCGCGTCGTCGACGACAAAGCCGGTAGCGATGGTCAAGGCCATCAAGGTCAGGTTATTCAGGCTGTAGTTGAAAAAATACATGGCCGCACAAGCGCCGAGCAAGGATGTCGGCACTGCAATAATCGGCACCAGCGTCGAACGCAGGTCTCGCAAAAAGAACAGCACCACCAAAATCACCAGAACGATGGCGAGCAACAAACTGTGCTCGACTTCGTGGATTGAAGCGCGGATGCTCTGCGAACGGTCGACCACCACCTCCAGGTCGATCGCGCTCGGTATCGCGGCGCGCAATTCCGGTAACATGGCCTGGACTTGATCGACGGTCTGGATCACGTTAGCCAGCGGCTGTTTTCTGAGAATCAGCAATACCGACGGTTTGCCGTTTTTCAAGCCGGTATTGCGCAAATCCTCGACCGAATCGACCACCTCGCCAAGATCGCCAATCCTGACCGGCGCGCCGTTGCGGTAGCTGACGATTAGCGGCAGGTACTCGGCGGCTTTGCGCGCCTGGTCATTGGCCTGGATTTGCCAGCGTTGGCCGCCGCTTTCCAGCACGCCTTTCGGACGGGTGATATTGGTTTGGGTGATCGTGTTCCTGACGTCTTCCAGGCCGATGCCGTATTTGCTCAAGGCGTTGGGATTCAGCTCGACCCGCACCGCCGGCAGCGCCGCGCCGACCAGCTGCACTTGGCCGATGCCGGGAACCTGCGCTATTTTCTGCGCCAGGATGGTCGAAGCGGCATCGTACATCTGGCCGCGGCTGAGGGTGTCGGAGGTCAGCGCCAGTATTAAAATCGGCGAGTCGGCCGGATTATCTCGGCGGTAACTGGGACGATTCGGCATGCCGCTGGGTAGCAGGCTGGCTGCGGCATTAATCGCCGCCTGCACGTCGCGGGAAGCGCCGTTGATATCGCGGTCCAGGTCGAATTGCAAGGTAATCTGGGTCGAACCCTGCGAACTGCTGGAGGTCATTTCGGTGATGGCGGCGATGCGCCCCAAAGCCCGCTCCAACGGCGTGGCTACCGTAGCCGCCATGGTTTCGGCGCTAGCTCCGGGCAATTGGGCCTGCACACTAATGGTCGGAAAATCCACCTGCGGCAACGACGCTACCGGCAAATTCAGGAACGCCAGGATACCGGCCAGGACGAGCGCCAAGGTCAGCAGGCTGGTGGCGACTGGACGGTAAATAAACAGCGCCGATGGGTTCATCGTTTTTTGTCCACGAAAGACACGAAAAGCACGAAAATTTCACCCAATGACTTTTCGCGTCTTTCGTGGATACTCTGTAGCGGTGGAGTCATTTTTCCTCGTTCCCACGCGGCGCGCTCATCTTTATACACAAGTGCTTGAGGTACACCGTCATTCCGGCAGGAATTGCCGGAATCCACGACTGCACGGATGCAGGAGGTAGAGCAATGCATGGAGCAATTGCCGAGAGCACAGGGATGTGAACACTTGATTTTATTGAGCAGTCTCCATGTGACACTTGCGTC
>SCQF01000065.1 GCA_004321905.1 Verrucomicrobiota bacterium
CAATAATCTATAAATTACAGGTACTAATCTCATGACGACCAACCTTGCCGCCAGCACGCTTCCGCCCAACACGACCAACTCCACATCCAACAACCAGCAGCCTCCCAATACGACCGATCCCAACTCAAACAATCAACTGCCACCCAACACGACCGATACCAACTCGAACAATCAGCTTCCGCCCAACACGACGGATACCAACTCGAACAACCAGCAACCCCCCAATACGACCAACACCAATTCGAACTTACAACCCCCGCCGGACGACCTGCATACGGTCACGGATTGGTCTACGCTCGACTGGACTTCGGTGGATTTTAATAACTTCAGCACCGACCCCACCCTTTACCAATCCGTGGACTGGGGCAATGTCGACTTCAATACTTTCAATACCGATGCCACGCATTATCAAGAGGTCAACTGGGGGCAAGTCGACTTTGCCGACTTCAACAACAAGCCCGATCAATATAACTCGGTCGACTGGGGCAAGGTCGATTTCACGGATTTCACCGATGCCAGCCAGTATCAGGCCGTGGACTGGGGCAAAGTCAAATTCACCGACTTTAATAACGACCCCACCCAATATAAAAGCATCGACTGGGGTAAAGTGGATTTTACGGATTTCAGCACGGACACCACCAAGTATCAGGAGGTCAACTGGGGCTACGTCGATTTCACCAGTTTTAATACCGACCCGACCCAGTACCAAAAAGTTAACTGGGGCAATGTCGAGTTCGATGAATTCGGCTCAGACCGTACGCAGTGGCAGGGTGTCGACTGGGGCAAGGTGGAATGGAATCAATTTCAGTCGACTTCCTATGAAAAGCTGAACGTCAACTATATCGACTGGAATGACTTGGGGAACGATACCTGGGACAAGGTGGATATGAAGCAGTTTCATTTCCATGATATTTCATGGAATGATCTTTCCTACAAAAGCACCCAGGATTTCTCGACGGATACGAGTAATCATGAACTGGACTTTACGACGGAAGAAGGCAACGACAAAGCCACGTTCGGCACCGGCAACGACAAAGCGGTGCTGGGCAAGGGCTTTGACTGGTTTGACGGCGGCGAAGGCAGCGACAGCGCCGACGGTGGCGATGGCCTGGATTCGCTGGATGGCGGCGACGGCAACGACGTCATGGACGGCGGCGCCGATGCCGACGAAGTGGTCGGCGGCAGCGGTGACGACAGCGCCGACGGCGGCACCGGTTCCGATACCCTGGACGGCGGCGTCGGCCGCGACTCGCTGTTCGGCGATGACGGCACCGACACGGTGGTTGGCGAGAACGCCGACACCATTTCCAGCGGCGACGGCGACGATTACGCCTATGGCGGCTCCGGCGCCGACAGCGTCGATGGCGGTGCGGGTAACGACGTCATTTATGGCGAAAACACCGACGCCATTACCGGCACCGGCACGGCGGACGACAGCGACACGCTGGACGGCGGCGAAGGCAACGACTCGGTCTCCGGCGGCATCGGCGGCGACAGCCTGTCCGGCGGCGCTGGCCGCGACTCGCTGTTCGGCGACACCGGCGACGATACGCTGGCCGGCGGCACCGACGCCGTCGGCGACAGCCTGGACGGCGGCGACGGCAACGACTCGGTCACCGGTGCCACCGGTAACGACACTATCAGCGGTGGCGTAGGCCGCGACTCGCTGTTCGGCGGCGACGGCAGCGACACCATCAGCGGCGGCAGCGCCAACGATAGCGTCGGCGACGACCTGGAAGGCGGCGCCGGCAACGACTCGGTCACCGGCGCGGCCGGCAACGACACCATTACCGGCGACACGGGCCGTGATTCGCTGTTCGGCGGTGACGGCGCAGATACCCTTACCGGCGGCACCGATACCGTCGGCGACAGCCTGGACGGCGGCAGCGGCAACGACTCCGTTACCGGCGCCGGCGGCAACGACACCCTCAGCGGCGGCACAGGCAGTGACTCCTTGCTGGGCGGCGCCGGTAACGATGCAGTCAGCGGTGGCACCGACGCCGTCGGCGACAGCCTGAACGGCGGCGCCGGCAACGACACCGTCACGGGCGCGACCGGCAACGACACCCTGGCGGCCGGCGCGGGTCGCGACACGCTGTCCGGCGGCACCGGCAACGACATTTTCGTCGCGGGCACCGATGCGCTGAGCGACAGCCTGGCCGGTGGCGCCGGCAACGATACCGTCGCTGCGGGCTCCGGTTCCGACACCCTTACGGGCGATGCCGGCAACGACAGCGTGTCCGGCGGCGCCGGTAACGACGCCATCGCGGCCGGCACGGGCCGCGACACGCTGTCCGGCGGCACCGGCAACGACGTCATCGCCGCAGGCACCGATACGCTGAACGACAGCCTGGCCGGTGGCACCGGCAACGACTCGGTCAACGCGGGCTCCGGTTCCGATACCCTCACCGGCGATGCCGGCAACGACAGCGTATCCGGTGGCGCCGGCAACGACACCACGTCCGGCGGCAGCGGCAACGATACCGTCTCCGGCGGCACCGGCAACGACCTCATTTATGGCGACACCGGTAGCAGCACCAACTCACCGTTGCACAAAAAGATCGCCGTCAATGGCGGCACGGGCAACGATTCCTTGTCAGGCGGCGACGGCGACGACACCATCGTCGGTGGCGACGGCAATGACACCATTGCCGGCGGCGCGGGCAAAGACAGCATGACCGGCGATGCGGGCAACGACAGCATCAGCGGCGGCGACGACAAAGACAGCCTGGACGGCGGTGACGGCGCCGACTACTTGGGCGGCGGACTAAGCATGGATACGCTGGTCGGCGGCCTCGGCTCCGATACCCTGGTCGGCGGCGACAACGGCGATACGGTGATCTACGACGACTCGTCCTCCAACTACACGTTCAGCTACGCAACCGACGGTGCCTTGACCATCACCAGCCTCAACGGCGATATCGACCAGCTCTTCAGCATCAAGTGGCTGCAATTCAGCGACATCACCTGGAACGTCAGCGATGGCCAAATCATCAGCAGCCTGGCCATTACCAGCGCCGACGGCATCAAGAACGGCCTGCTCAATGCCGGTGACGTCGTCAGCGTCACCGCGACCCTGAGCAAAACCATCACCGTTACCGGTACGCCGCAACTGGCGCTCGACATCGGCGGCACTACGGTGCAAGCCGGCTACGCCTCCGGCAGCGGCAGCAAGACGCTGGTGTTCCAATACACCATTCAGGCCGATCAAACCGATGCCGACGGCATCGGCATCGCCGCCAACGCCTTTGCCCTAAATGGCGGCGCCCTCAAAAAATCCAATGGCAACAACGTCCTGCTCGCCAACGCGGCGGTGGCCGGCAATGCCGCTTATCAGGTGGATACGATGGACCCGGTGTTTACCTCCGGCACGACGGCCAGCGTTGCCGAAAATACCGCGTCCACGGCCACGGTTTATGAGGCGACTGCTGATGGCGACACGAACGTCAGCTACGCCCTGCTCGGTACTGATGCGGCAAGCTTCACCATCGACACCGACAACGGCACGGTGAGTTTTGCCAACGTGCCGAACTATGAAGCCCCCGTCGACAGTGGCGGCAACAACGTTTATGGCTTCAGCGTTCGCGCTACGGATACGGCGGGCAACTATACCGATCAGGCGGTGACACTCAGCGTTACCGACGTCGACGAAACGCCGACGGTGACCTTGGATGCCACAGCCGGCGTGGCGGAAAACGCGGCGGCGAGCACCGTCGTGTACACCGCCACGGCCACCGACCCGGATGCCGGTGACGGCGCGAACTGGAGCCTGACCGGCGCCGACGCCGCGTTGCTGAACATCTCCGCCGGCGGCCAAGTCACGCTCAACGCCTCAGCCGATTACGAAACGCAGTCGAGTTACAGCTTCAATGTCGTGGACACCGACGATGCTGGTCTGAGCGACAGCCAGGCTGTGACGTTAAGCATCGCCGACGTCAACGAAGCACCGACGGTGACTTCGGGCGCGACGGCCAGCGTGGCGGAAAACGCCGCGGCCAGTACCGTCGTATACACCGCCATGGCCACTGATGCGGATGCCGGTGACGGCGCGAACTGGAGTCTGACCGGTGCCGACGCCGCGTTGCTGAGCATCTCCGCCGGCGGCCAAGTCACGCTCAACGCCTCAGCCGATTACGAAACGCAGTCGAGTTACAGCTTTAACGTCGTCGACACCGACGACGGCGGCCTGGCCGGTACCCAGGCGGTGGCGCTGACGGTGACCAATGTGGGTGAAGCCGGAGAATCCGTGATAGACCTCGGGGCCGACTACGGCAAACTGATCAAGCCGGTGCAAGTGGACGGCGGCCAGTGGTATTACTATTGGGATCGCAGTGGCGATGGTTCCAATGCGAACACCAAGGGTACGGGTTATACCAATAGCAATGACTACGTGTCCTCACACAACGTCCTGGATGGTATTTTCACCGAGAATAGCAACGGCAGCAGCCACAGCGGCGATACCAGCAACACCTACCGCTATGCCACGCTGAACGGGGTGGACGTTGCCCTACCCGTCTATGGGATGTCGTCATTTACCACCTCCAATCCGCCGGGCACGGCGGTGAGCGGCACGGCCAGCAATTCCACCTATGATGGCCTGCTGGCTATCTGGGATGCCGAAAATGGGACGGGAACGGGAAAAAGTACCAATGGGGTTCCGTCGGGTTGGTACGGTGACTACTCTTATTGGGCGGCTACGACCGACTTTGCTTCGATGCACTTCCTCGTTGGCCTCAGCAATGGCTCCGTCGCCGACATCAGCGACACCTACAACCACGGTTACGTTGCGCTCCAGGTGTTGTGAGGCGTGTTCTCGCGGAGCAATGCTTTGACCTTTAACCTTTGATTTTTCGTTTTGGGTATCAAGACGGAGCCTGTGGAGTGCGGCGGCTTTAGCCGCCGCTGTCAGGCAACCTTGGTTATTCCGCTGTATGCCCTGCGAGGGCAGATTATCGTTGCGGGAGTCTGCCGCTTGATGCATAAACACATAAGTACTCCTCCATAAAAAACCTGGCAATCTGCTAGCCTGGAAGGCAGAAGCAGGAGAAGCAGCTATGAAACGTATCAACGCTCTGACGGTGGAA
>SCQF01000060.1 GCA_004321905.1 Verrucomicrobiota bacterium
TCCGGGAGCTTATCTCCAACACCCTGCACAGAATTTACCATATTATCTCCATATTCTTTTTTATCTATATTATCATGAAAAATGATACAAGCAAAATCCATTAGGTTGTTATAATTAGAAGTTTAGGTTGCCCCACAGTCTGTCTTGTGCTATATTCATAATCATGTTAAATAGAACACGCAACTTGGTAGATTAAATGTTCTGTGAAGATAAAAGGCAAATAACGGCAAAATAAAGGCAAAAAATAACTACATGATAAAAACTGCAATCGCAAAATTGATAATCACAATATTTGGTATCTTTCTCTTATTATTGACCCCGTTTATTTCAAACGGTGCTGATGCATACAAAGGCTTTATCATGAAACAATACCCTTCAAATAACTTCTCAGTTTCCCAGGCGGATATTCATCACGGAGATGTTTTTATTAAAGTCATTGAGGCAAAGAGATTGGAGAGACATGCCGAATCTCCTCACTTCTGTAGAACTTGGCTTTTTGTTAACAAGGGAAACAGGGCAATTTATAAAAAATACTTTGATAATATCGAGGCCGTTGGTTTCTCATATGGATTGTTCATACCAAAAGTGCAACCGCCCTATCCATACTTTACTGTCGTAAAAAACGGAGATTATGACGGCAGATTATTTATAGTCCACAAAGACGGCAAGGTGTTTGATCTGTTGGGCGGTTTTTACTTTATTACAGAAAACAAGCGCTATATCTTTAGTCATTATGCCTCCGACACATCTGGCTTGGCAATCTTCGACTTGCGTACAGGGCGTGTTGTATTCTCTTCAGTAGATGTGCCTGCGTATCAGCATCAATGGTACACAAATAACGGCACCTATTTTTTTACTGCATCCGAGTGGACGGACAAGTCTGGAATGGCTCATGAAACAAAAGGTATAGCTTATTTTTATGATTTCAAAACTCATAAAATAAAAGAGAAAAGCATGAGCAATTCAGAGCTCGCCGCCAGCAAGCCAGTTGAATATGATTTTGACCCAAGAGAATATGAAGATTGTAAAGCCACACAAATAAAAACCAAACGAAATAGAGACGATGATAAAAAGAGCAAATAGAGGATACAGAACATTTCATTCCACGGGATCGGGTAAAACCCTCCCCGTGAATTCAAGCGTTATGCATAAAATAAAAACTAAAATTAAAGGCCAATAACTACATAAATAAAAAATGAACTACATGCAATATAGCTATTTAGATGAATGTTTATATAAAGCCACATTGGTTTTAATTATCAGTCAAGGCAAATTAAAAAACCGTATTGTAGTTGCTTATGTAAATCATTTAGCCATCCTTGAACCATCTTGGTTCCCTGTACATCTGCAAGAACAATTCGCAGATATAAAAAACAAATTAACTTCAAACCGATCTAAAACAGCAAAAGAAACAATTCATTTCTGGAAACAAAGCCAAATAAATTCTATCGCCTCTGGCATTTTTGACCTTTTTTGCAATTTAAGTTATTTTCTCCATTCCGGGGGAAAAAAATAATTTCAATATACGGGATATTCTCTGATTGAAAATTTCTTCTTATTTTTATAATAGGATTATATTTTAGTTCGTATGCTTTGCGTATTAATGAATTTAATTCATTAGAAACCAATGAAACTTTACCGGAAAATTTCATTTTATCTTGATATTTTATATGATTCACATAGCCTCCTTGTTTAAAAAACATGCACAACAAGTCAATCAACCGGACTCCGCTTCGCTGCGCCGGTTATCTCCGGCGTTATGCAAAAATAGCAACTATGAAAGGAGGCGAAATGAACAGAGATAAATACAAGGAAGCAAAAAAAACATCTCAAGAAATCGAACAATTATTACAAAGCGACAATTTAACAGCCGATGACAGACAAAAACTTAAGGAAATTCATGCCCAATTATCTGGTGTTTTGCTTAGTCCTTGGCTCCCCTTCGATTGGAGGCGAAGAGCAATCATGTTTTTTCTTCTTTTGCTTGGGCTATATGGCATTACGAACGGACAGTCTTATTTTGCATTAAGTTGGTTATTCTTAGCACTATTCTCACCTCGTATCGTTGGGGAAGGCGCGTCCATTCTTGGCAAAATTCTCGGCAGATAGCGCCATTGAAACAAAACCTATCAATAACTAAAATAAATGCAGCACATAACGAATTATTTCACGGGCTCGCGTTTCACGCTCCCCGTGATTCTCAGCGGTATGCATAAGAAATGAAATTGATTATAGACCTTTACCTTGAAACGTTGCCCGTACTTCAACATGCATTTCATCATCTTGAAAGCATGATTGAAAAGCCAGCTCTTATTAAACAAGGTTCTTATCATGTCTTTCGTTATGAGAATCAAACTATTAAAGCTGCTGTTATTCAAAAGCTGGCAAGATTAATAAGTGGATTACAGGCTTCGCTGCATCTTCTTCAAGGAGGGTTTGTACAGGAATTAGGTGTTATTTTAAGGACATTAGACGAGTTTCAAGAAGATATTTTCTTTCTTTGCCAAGCTATTCAAACAGGTGCTTTAAGCAAGCTGCATCAAGAGTACTTAACATCATTTTATCAGGAAGAATTTGACGTGCCTGATAATCCACTTTTGTCCGGGCAGAAGCGTCCAACTATAGCCAGGAAAAAGATACAGGCTGCACTTGCACAAATGCCAGAAAGCGAAACAAATCCAAACGACGCCAAGGAATTAAACAGAACACTTAGTCAAGCATTTTCTGGGTATGTACATGGAGCATCTGGTCACATAATGGAGATGTATGGAGGGCATCCCCCTAAGTATTATCTTGCCGGAATGCTTGAAACTCCAAGAATAGCTTCATGCACTGAGAGTCTGTCTGATTATTTTTATCGCGGGTTATTATCTGTAATGTTAGTTTCTCACTCATTTGGTGAACAGAAAGTTCTTCAAAACCTATATTCTTTCAGGAATTACTTTGAAGAAAGATCGGGCAAAACAGAATGGGAACATCCAGAAAAAATGATTAAACAAATCAAGAAAAAGAAAGCATAACGAATCACTTCACGGGATCGGTGGCAAACTGCGCCACCTCCCCGTGACTTCCGGCGTTGCAGCAATAAAAACGGCAAATTCAAAAACAGGAGGCAATAAAAATGAATAAACCTTGGGCGTGGGTTGTTGCTCCTTTCGTTAGTCTTTTAATTGGCTCATATACAGCATTCGTCGCTATGTGTTTCTGGAATTGGTTTGCCGTGAGGGTTCTAAACATAAATAATATTTCCTTTCTTGAAATGCTTGGTATTGTTTGGTTTATCAGCCTTTTTACAATCCGAGCCAATGAAGATGAAACTAAATGGAAATTACTTTTCAGTGCCGTTGAGGCATGTGTTCCAGACCAGAATCGCGAAATGCTATCCATGACTCTGGAAGAACATAAAGAAAATATCTGGACAGATGCTTTTGTAGCCGCATTTGGTCGTATTGTTGGAAATACCGCAACTCTTGGACTTGGTTTTGGCTTGCATGCCCTAATTGGATAAAACAAAGGAGAGCTATAAACAAGAATTTGAACAACAAATAAAGAACTGATAAAAAAATCACTTCACGGCAAATTAAGGGCATAAATTAAACGGCATGAATAAAGACCAGAAAGGGAGGCGTTAGTCTCCCCATCACAGCCTTTTAGGAGGTACAACGATGAGTAAATTAATAACTCATCTACTGATGGGGCGGCGTTCATTTGAAACTGCTCGTTAAATCGGCAACCAAAGGAGGTGACACAAGTTGGTCCCTTGTAGCTTCCTGCGAGCTGAAATAACCTTGCGGTTTTCAAATGGCATCCTTCGGGGTGTAACATAGAGATGATTTGACCATTCATTTTCTGTGTTGCGCCTCCCTTCCTGTTTTTTATTTAGGATTAATAACAGCATGATAAAGCCAAAACAAATAAAAACGTGCAACGAATCACTTCACGGGATCGGCGCGGCGCTGCCGCACCTCCCCGTGACTTCAGGCGTTACACACAAAAATAAAGGCATATAAAAGAAAAAAACAGCATAACTATTTGCATTTTCAACTCGGAGAAGGTATCTTAAATACATTATGAAAACAGTCATATTTACAACTATCTTAGTATTGGTTTTGGGGTTGAATGCACACGCCTTAACCATTAATAACACCGCTCCTTTATTTTCACTCAGAGATAATAGCGGAGATTTTTTTTATTTGAGTTCTTATCTAAAAAAGAGTTCTACAAAAGGCATAATCATAAATTTCTTCTCCTCAACTTGCAAGCCATGCAAACATGAGTTGCCGATTTTAAACTCCCTTGTTCCTGAACTGTCAAAAAAGGGAATCGCTGTTGTAATAATTGGGTACAAAGAGGCTTTCGATAAATTTATGGACATGCTTGAAAAGCTTAAAGTAGATAAGCCGCTCATCCTTAGCGATGTTTATGGAAAAGTCGGAGAAAAATATGGCGTTTACGGACTGCCTCTAACCATTTTTGTTGGAGCTGACAGCAAGGTGAAAGACATTATTAAAGGTGAACTGCCGAATATAGAAAAGGTTTTGAGAGAGAAATCAAATAGGCTGTTTAGATAGGGAGTCTTGATGAGAAAGATATTGACTGTTTTGTTCATCATAATATTTGCCTCAGGTGTCTTTGCCGCCGCTCAGAAGGACAAAAAAGTCCGCCGCGTTGACAACATGCTTGCTGTATTTGATCTTGAGGTTAAGGGCAAGATTGACAAGGACATATCACTGCCGCTTTCTGAAAGCATTCGGCTTGAAATACACAAGTCTGGCAAATACGAGCTTGTTGATCGTGGCAATATGGACAAGATATTTAGCGAACAGAAATTCCAGCTTTCCGGTTGCGTGTCCGGTCAGTGTGTAGTTGAAGCAGGACAGTTGCTTGGAGTGGGAAAGATAATAGCAGGTTCAGTGAGCAAACTCGGCAGCACCTTTTATCTTTCGCTTTCGCTCATAAACGCCGAGACAGGGAAAATAGAGGCGGCATCTGAGGATGAGTGCAAGTGTGAAGTTGACGACCTGATTAAATCGAGCAAGAGGCTTATAAAAAGGCTCTTGGGTGACGAGCCATTTGATTATGAACAAAAGCCGGTCACCGTCAAAGAAATACCGCAATCTGAAAAGCCAAAATCAAAATCATCGAGTCTTGATAAAGGCTTGGTAGCATATTACCCATTTAATGGAAATGCTAATGATGAGAGCGGGAATGGCAATAACGGAACAATACAAAATGCACGATTGACAAGCGACAGGTTTGGCAATACAACCAGCGCCATTTATCTGAGTGGGGTGAACGATTACATTGCTTTACCAGGCGATATAATGAATGGAGAAAGGGAAGGAACCTTGTCTGTTTGGATTAAATTAGATGCAGGAAATACTGACTCTGCAATTTTTTCAAAGGGTACTACTTTTGATGTATGGGTTAAGCGTGGCAATATATTAACGGTCTCATAATAGTATGCTCATTAAGCAGCATATTTTGTCGTAGTATTGTTGAAGTATGAACGGATCCTATCGGGTGTCTTTTGGAGGAATCTTAAATGACTGATTACAGCGC
>SCQF01000010.1 GCA_004321905.1 Verrucomicrobiota bacterium
GCGGTAATCTCACGACCACGAATCAGTTCATCATCAACTATGATGACCTGGCCAACGGCGGGCACGTGATCACGCTAACGGCCGTGCCGGAACCGGGTACGGCGTCGCTCCTGGGCCTGGCGGGCGTGGCGTTCTTTATGCGCTGGCGCATCCACCGCAAAAAAGGCCGCTGGAACGGCTGATAGCGGATACAAAATAGCGAATAGCGGATAAGACGGGGCGGGTTTTAATCTGAAGTGCAACAGCGGATGGAAAAGGAAAGGCGCAGGGTCGCTGATTTTCGGTAGCATGGTGTTTGACCACCAGCGAACGGAGGCCGACGAGGTGCTCCGTGCCTTTTAGCAGGGCAGAGTGATGAACCATAGCGGTGTTACAGGGAAACGGCTGTAGCTTGGCAGCTGATCGGGGTGCTACTGGCGGGACGGAGCGCGGCAAGGTCACCCTGCCCACCGGCGCGACGCAGGAACAGATCGTCGCCGCCGCGCAGGCCGACGCCAGTCTTGCCGCGCATCTTGCGGGCAAGACAATTCGCAAACAGATTTATATTCCCAGCCGACTGCTCAATCTTGTCGTTGGGTGAATCGGTCTTATCCGGGGAGCGTACGCGCCCTCGCGTGCGCCCTGTGAGGCGCCACGCCTCACGGGACAGCGGGTTTTGGTTTCCACCAGCCGACCGCGAGGGCGCAGTCTTCCACACGCGAGGCGCGTGTGCTCCCCAAAGACTGCCCCAAGACAACTTCGCCCGCGGATTTAACGCCCGCCGACATCAAACCATCGGCGTTCATCAGCGTCTATGCGGTTCCCGCGCTTTCAAAATGGCTCCTTGCCTTTTTCCCAAAGCTTGGAAACGGCATACCAAAAAGTAAAGGATGGCAAGCATGGGCTGGATGCATTTTGTGGCCACCGTACCGCTGCCCGTGACGGTGGGTATCATTGTGGCGGTCTGCGTGATTGTGCCATGCCTCGCCGTCTGGGGCGTACGCCGTCTCTGGCCCTATCCCGCCTTCAAGGAGAACAACGAGATCGTCGGCTTCACCTACGCCGTCTTCGGCCTGATCTATGGCGTGCTGCTGGCGTTCACGATCATCGTCGCGTGGGAGCGCTTTTCCGAAACCGAGCGGAATACGATCCGCGAAACCACTGTTTTGAGCGAAATGTGGCGCGACGCCCAAGCGTTTGATTCCGTCACCTCCGATGACATCCACAAAACCCTTCAGGCCTATGCGGAGTCGGTGATCCGGGATGAATGGGCCGAGATGGCGGCACGCGGCCAGGAGCACCCCAAAACCCGGAAGATTTACGCCCAACTCTGGCAGCAGAGTTACAAACTCCAACCGCAGGGCAAATTGCAGGAGGCGTATCTGACCGAGTATCTGCGCGACATCAACGAACTCTCCGCCACCCGCCGCATGCGCATTCTCTACAGCCGAACGGAAATTCACAGCATCCTTTGGTTGATTTTGTTTGTCGGCGCGATACCCACCGTCGTCTATTCGCTCCTCTTCGCCAACCGCCACGCCTGGGTACAGATCACCATCACCACTTTCATCATGCTGATCGTTCTGCTGAGTCTGCTCGTGGCGCTGTCCTTGCAATATCCCTTCACGGGCGAGGTTAGTATTACGCCGGAGGCCTTCCAAAACCTGCAGGAATCGTTCCGCCAGCGGGTACTCGAAGCGGGCACGGCGCACTAACGGGCGCAGCTGCAATTTCCTGCCGCATTGTTTTATAAAAAAACAATGTTCTTCGGCGCGTGGGGACACGCGCCCTCCAATGCAATCTGCCCCGCACAAGTGGAGGGCGGTTATCCCCGGCCGCCGGGGCGCTTTTCCTCAACAGTGTAACGCTGCGGGGTACACAAGAATTCGTAAAAGCGACCTCTGGTCGCTTTCTTTTATGCGGACGGAGGCCGCATCTACGTAACGGCGTGAACCATACCGCCACTCTTTGCGACCTATTTTGCACCCGCAGTGAACCTTGTGGCTCCTGTCCGCGTTTATACCTGCGTCATGCCGGAACTGTCTCCGGCTTGTTCCACCAAGCAAAGGAAACGAATGATGAAGTGCGGCGCAAGCATTATGATCGCAGGCATGGTTTTGTTAGAAACGCTGGTTGCCGTCCAAGCGCAGCCGACGACAAACAAAACAGAAACCATGGCACCGGAAATCGTCGTCAGCGCCACGCGCTCGGCGCGCGACATCCTGGCTGTGCCGAGTACGGTATATCGCCTCAACGGTGCCGATGGCACCGAGCACAAGGCCAGCCGGACAACGCCGGATGTGGTCGCCGGTATTCCTTCCACGTTTGTACAAAAAACATCCTACGGGCAAGGTTCGCCTTATTTGCGCGGATTCACCGGCTTCCGCACGTTGTGCCTCGTTAACGGCATTCGGCTGAACAACTCCGTGTTCCGCGATGGCCCCAACCAATATTGGAACACCGTGGACCCGCTTTCGATCCGCGACTACGAACTCGTGATGGGGCCGGGCTCGGTTCTCTACGGGAGCGATGCGATCGGCGGCACACTCAACGCCTTGCCGGTACAACCGCCGGATTATGACGGGGCGCCGACGTGGGAGCGGAAACTCTACTACCGTGGCGCCACCGCCGACCGCTCCAACGTTGGCCGCGCGCAAGTGGGCGGACGAGTGAGCGAGGAACTCGGTTTTGTCGGCGGGCTATCGCTCAAGGATTTTGGCGATCTGCGCGGCGGCAAGGATGTGGGGCTGCAGGAGCACACCGGCTATGAGGAGCTCGACTGGGACCTGCGCGCGGACTATCACCTCCAGAAGAACTCCACCCTGACGCTGGCCCATCAAACGGTCACCCAGCAAGACGCGTGGCGGACACATCGCACCGTCTATGGCATCACGTGGGACGGACTGAAGCATGGCGACGACAAGGTGCTTTCCTATGACCAGCGTCGCGATCTGACCTACCTCAAGTTGCAGAGCAAGGAGTTGAGGGGCCCGGTGGATGGCCTCGAAGCCACGCTCTCGCGGCAGGTGCAGAGCGAAGACCTCTATCGCACCAAGAAGGACGACAAGCGCGAGCAGCAGGGCTTCGACGTGACCACGTGGGGCGCCGCGCTCCAGTTGGATTCTGACACCGCGCTCGGTCATTGGGTCTATGGCGCGGAATATTATCGCGACAGCGTGGTGTCCTACGGTCGCAAGTACAAAGTCAACGGCAAGCTGGACGCTGTGGAAATCCAAGGGCCGGTGGCCGACGACGCCACCTATGACACCGTCGGGGCCTACGCCGAGGACACCATCAAACTCTTCCACGACCAGTTGGATGTGATCCCCGGCGTCCGCTATACCTATTCCCAAGCCGACGCCCAGCGCGTCAAAGACCCCGTCGCCGGCAAGCCGATGAGCGTCAGCGGCGACTGGAACGCCGTCGTCGGTTCGCTGCGGCTCCTGCATCCGCTGACGGAAAATCGCAAACACGTGGTGTTCGCGGGCGTTTCGCAGGGTTTCCGTGCGCCCAACCTTTCCGATCTGACGCGGCTGGACATCGCCCGCAGTACGGAAATCGAAACGCCAGTTTCCGATTTGGACCCGGAGAAATACGTGTCCTACGAAGTCGGCGTCAAATCGCGCGTTGCGCGCCTGACGACCCAAGCGAGCTATTACTACACGACCATTGACGACATGATCGTGCGCGCGCCTACCGGTCGCAAAATCGAAGGGTTGGACGAGGTGACCAAGAAGAACTCGGGGCGGGGTTATGTGCAAGGCGTGGAGTTTACTGAAGCCGTCCAGTTGAGCCGCGAGTGGTCAACGTGGGTGGCCGCGTCATGGATGGATGGCCAAGTGGACGCCTATCCCAAGTCCACCACCAAGGAAGAGCGCGACTACATCAGCCGGCTGATGCCACCGACGGCCGAAGTCGGGCTGCGCTGGCAGGAGGAAGCCGGACGCTATTGGTGCGAAGTCGTCAGCGATATGGCCGCGCGCGCCGACAAACTCTCCGCCGATGACGAACGCGACACACAGCGTGTTCCGCCGGGTGGGACGCCTGCTTACGCCGTCTTCCATCTGCGTACCGGCACCACCGTGGTCAAAAACCTGGACTTGGCCGTGGCGCTGGAAAACATCTTCGATGAAGACTACCGCATCCACGGCTCAGGCGTCAACGAACCCGGTCGTAATCTCGTGGTGACCGCCGCCTACACATTTTGACGGCCCCAACAGGCGGAAGCTTTGTAGGAGCTGATCCCTTGATCGGCGAACATCGCCGTGCGGGGCATGGCTCCTACAACCCCGGCGACCGATCCTCGCGCGAAAAGCGGAAAAAAACACGCCCGCGGCACACGGATCAGAACTTGCTTTTTTCCAAAGCCTGGAAAAGCAGCGGGTGATTTTTTCCAAGGGTTGGAAAGGGACGGACGTTCTGCCATACTGCCGACGCTTTTGAACCGGAGCAAACGTATGGCGGCCAAATTATTTGATCGGCTGAAGGGCACGGGCCTGTTTTCGGACGCGCAGATCGAAGACCTGCTCACGCGGTATCGCGCCGAGGGCGGCTCCATCACGGAACTGGTGACCAAGCAAGGTTATGCGCGCGAAGAAGTTTTTCTGCCGGCGTTGGCCCAAGCGATGAACACGGCCTGCGTCCGCCTGCAAGATCAGCAGATCGAACGCGCCGTGCTCGATAAGCTGCCCACCAAGGCGGTGTTCCAATACAACGTCGTGCCGCTCGCGCTGGAGCACGATACCTTGCGCGTGGCGACGCACGATCCGTTCCGGCCCGGCTTGGTGGATGCGCTCCGGTTGGCGGCGGGGCTGCGGATTCGGTTTGCGCTCGCGACCCGCGAGGATTTGGTCAAAGCGATCAAGCAGTTCTACGGCGTCGGCGCGGAAACCGTGGACCAGATGATGCAGGACGACACCGGAGAAATCTTCGAAGACGATCTGTTGACCAAAGACATTAGCGAGCTGGATCAGGACGCTTCGATCGTCAAGTTCGTCAACCAGATCATTTGGGAAGCGCACCAAGACCGCGCGACGGACATCCATCTGGAGCCGATGGAGACCGATTTGCGGATCCGGTATCGCGTGGATGGTGTGCTGCTCCAGACGCCGGTACCGCAGCAGCTCAAGCGTTTCCAGTCGGCGATCATCAGCCGCATCAAGGTCATGTCGAACATGGACATCGCCGAGAAGCGGTTGCCACAGGACGGGCGTATCAGCGTGCGGATTCGCGGCGAAGAAATTGATGTGCGCGTTTCGACAATGCCGACCGTGTATGGCGAGAGCGTCAGTTTGCGTCTGCTGATGCGGTCGAGCGGGCTGTTCGGCATGGATAAGCTCGGCCTCGAACCGCCGGATCAGGAAATTCTGCACAAGCTGATCCAGCGGCCGCACGGCATCCTGCTGGTGACGGGGCCGACCGGATCGGGCAAATCCACGAGTCTTTATACGTGGCTGCACGAGATCAACACGATTGACCAGCGCATCCTGACCGTTGAAGAGCCGATTGAATATGAGATGCCCGGCATCAATCAGATTCAGATGCGGCCGGAGATCGGACTGACGTTCGCGGTCGGCTTGCGGCATATTTTGCGCCAGGACCCGGACGTCATCATGGTCGGCGAAATCCGCGACAAGGAAACGGCGGAAATTGCGATTCGTGCGGCGCTGACCGGCCATTTGGTGTTCAGCACCTTGCACACGAACGATGCGCCCGGCGCGATCACGCGGTTGGTGGATATGGGCATTGAACCGTTTTTGGTGGCGTCGTCGGTGGAGGCCATCGTCGCGCAACGCTTGGTGCGGCGGCTGTGCCCGAAGTGTAAGCGACCGTGGAAGGTGGACCCGAAATTCCTCGAAAGCATCAGCTTCCCGATCGAGCGGCTGAAAGAAGGCACGATCATGGAGGCGGTGGGTTGTGAAGAATGCCGCCGCACGGGTTTCCGCGGGCGCACGGGCATCTACGAGATTTTGGTGGTCCACGACGCGATGCGGCAGCTCGTCGTGCAACGTGCGACCGCCGGCGAGATCAAGGCGCACGCCCTGCGCCATGGGATGCGTACGTTGCGCATGGATGGCTGGACCAAGGCGCTCAACGGCGTCAGCACGCTCGAAGAAGTCCTGCGCGTATCTGAGGAAGATGAGGCGCTGGCGGAGACCTAGCCGCGCAGCGGCCACAATGTTTGGGCGGTTCGTCCGCTATCTATCAGCAATCAGCAGTGACGGAAATTTATGGCGACTTTTGGATATACGGCCCGCGACCGTGACGGCGTGCGGGTGGAAGGCAAGCTCGAAGCGCCTGACCGGCGTGCGGCGCTGGCGCAGATCGAGCGGCTCGGCCTCATGCCGGTGGCGGTAAACGAGGCCGGCGGCGGCAATGGCAAAAAGGCCAAAGCGGAAGCACCGGCCAAAAACAAGGGTGCGACACGCTGGGGCCGTACTCCGCGTCCTCCGCGACTGCGCACGCGGGAGTTGTTGATTTTCTCCCGCGAAATCCGCGACCTGCTTTCTTCCGGTATGACGCTGAGCGAGACGCTCAACACCTTGGCGCATCACCAGACCAATCCGGCGGCCAAGCAAATCGTGACGGCGCTGCGCGACCGGATCATCGGCGGTTCCAGCCTTTCCGCCGCGCTAGGCCAATGGCCGGACTCATTTCCGCCACTCTATATCAGCATGATGCGCTCCGGCGAGGCCAGCGGCGATCTTTCCGGGGTACTCGACCGGGTCTGCCTGCACTATGAACGTGTGATGGCCGCGCGCGAAAAAGTCATTCAGGCGATGATCTACCCGATGATCATCATCGTGGTGGGCATGGCGACCATTGTGTTTGCGATGATTTTCGTGGTGCCGCGCTTTGCCGCCACGTTCCGCAGCCTCGGCAGTTCGTTGCCGTTGCCCACGCTGATTCTCATCAACGGCAGTAATTTTCTGATGCACTGGGGCTGGCTGCTGCTCATCGTGTTGGTCGTCGGTTTTACGGCGTTCCGCCGGATGATCCATACGCCCAAAGGCGAATTCTGGTGGCATCGCCAGTTGCTGAAGATGCCATTGGCCAAGCACATCATCGCCTCGGACGCTTTTGGCCAGTTCGCGCGTACCTTGGGCGTGCTCATGTCCAACGGCGTGCCGGTATTGCAGGCGCTGAGCATCGTGGAGGAAACGATGGGCAACCGCGTGCTCGCCGCCGAAATCCGTGAGGCGCGCAGCCGTGTGACCGATGGCACGAGCATCTCCGGCCCGCTGGCCGCCGGGAAAATTTTCCCACCGCTACTGACCGAAATGCTCGCGGTCGGCGAGAAGACCGGCGACCTCTCCGGCGCGTTGAACCACATCGCGCGGCGCTACGACGAAGAACTCGATCGCTACATGAAGATTTTCACTTCGCTGTTGGAACCGATGATGATTTTGATCATGGCCGTGGTCGTCGGCTTCATCGCCGTCAGTCTGCTGCTGGCGGTGTTCGACCTGACCAGCGCGCTAAAGGTTTGATGCACCGATGCAATAGGAGTGCCACATGAAAAAGAAAAAACAACGCCGCCGTTCACGTGCAGGTTTCACCCTGATCGAAATCCTGCTCGTCGTGACGATCATCAGCCTGTTGGCGGGTATCGTCGCCGTCTCGATCCCGAAGTACAACACCAAGGCGCGGGTCGCCAAGGCCAAGGCCGATATTGACAGCATCGGGGTGGGCGTCCAAGCCTACCTGCTCGAAACGGGGAAATATCCGGCCAATATTGATGTGCTGACCGCGGGCGATGATCCCATCATCGCCTCGATCCCGCTGGATCCGTGGCAAACCCCTTATAAATACGCCTATCCCGGAACACATAAGCCTTATAAGTATGACCTGATGTCCTTCGGCCCGGATGGGATTGAAAATACCGATGACGACATTGCCAACTGGAAATCCGACAATCCGCCGACGGGTGGTACGGCGAAATGACGTTTTCGATGGCGCGAAGGTGTGGTTGATGTGAAGGGCTGTCCCCGCAGACGTGGCTACACGTTGGTGGAATTACTGCTGGTGGTGACCATCTTCGTGCTGATCGCCGGCCTGGCCGTGCCGATGTTCGTCAGTTCATTTGCCGGCGCGAAACTCCGCACCTCGGTGCGCTCGGTGGTGATGGCCCACCGCTATGCCCGCAATATGGCCGTGCTGCGACAGCGACCGGTGGCGGTGGTGGTGAACAAGGAACAGAACTCGTTGGAAATCGTGTTTTTGACCGGACGCGAAAGCGAAAGCCTCTCTGAACTGGCCGCGGCCATTGCCGATGATGACGGGAACGGCGTGCCGGATTCCATGTCTGCAACCCCCACGGATAGCAGCGCCGTCATGACGAATGCCGAGGGTCAGGCGGTGGAGGACAAAGCTGCGACCGACATGCTCCGCGTACTCGAATCCGGCGTTGTGATTGATAACTTTGAGACGCAACGTCCCACCAGCGACGACCCCCATGTGCCGCCTGCGGTGCTGTACTATCCGAGCGGTCTGTGTGACGGCTTTACGATGCGTTTGGTGGATGATCATGGTCACACGGTGGAGCTTACCGCCGACCAGTTGACCGGCCAGTTGGACGTGCGATATCCGGATCAGTGAACCCATGAAACGCACCGCCACATCTGGTATGTCCCTGATTGAAGTGCTGCTCGCGCTGGCGATCCTCGGCATCGGTCTGGCCGTTCTGATCCAGGCGGTTTCGCGCTGTCTTGCGGTGGTGCATAAAACACGAAATTACGAGACCGCCCGTTATCTATTGCAGCGTCTGGCCGCCGAACACCCGTTGGGCATGGGCCAACAGATTGCCGCTGGAGCTGAAGATGGAAATTTCGATCCGCCGAACGAGCAATTTTCCTGGCATCGGGAGATCACGCCGATCGGCCTCGAAGATGAACCACTGTTCCAGATCAACACCCGCATCGCGTGGTCGAACGATGGCGGGCACGAGTCGGCGCAGGAAACGATGACCATCGTGTTCAAGCCCGAGTACATGCAAAGCGGAGGCGTGAATGTCAGCCGCTGACCAACGCGGACGCGCCGGTTTCACGCTGCTCGAGGTGCTGGTGGCCCTGACCATTCTCGTGACCGTCATGGCGATCGTCGGCGCCGCCATGGTCACCACGATCAACGGCTGGGACCGCGGCCAGCGCGCGCTCGAAGGCCTGCGTCGCGGCGAACACGTGATGGATCAGCTCGCCAACGCACTACGCTCGACGGCGGGTGGTGGCGCCTCGACCAAACAAGGCATCTACAGCTTCCAAATCAGCAACAGCGATGATAATCCGCCGGCCGGCACGATGAGCTGGGTCACGGGATCGGCCGCGTTCCTGCCGCCCGGCTCGCCGCTGGCCTACGGCTTGCACCGCATCTCGCTCGGCATCGAGCAAACCGATGCCGGCCGGCCGGCGCTGGTCGTGCGCGCGTGGCCTTATCTCGTGACCGATGCCGACCAGATTGACGCGGCCGAACCCGGTTTCATCGCGCCGGAAGTGAGCGGCCTTGCTTGCCGTGTTTTCGATTATCAGGTGCAGGATTGGCAGACCGCATGGACGAGCAGTAACGCGTTGCCGGCGCTCGTCGAGATCACCCTCTACGTCAACAACGATGCGAGCAATGCGCCCACCGCCGAACCGCTCGTGCTTCAACGCCTCATCGAAATGCCGCTCGGCGTCACCAACGTTACCGACGCCATGCGCATCACGCTAAATCCGTTTCCGCCGGCGGCGGGCGGCGGCAAGAAAGCCAACCAGAACCAAAAAGGACAACAGGGACAGAACGGGCCACGCGGGCCGGGCCAAGGCAATCAGTGGGGCGGGCATTCCGGCGGCGACCAAGGCGGAACGGGACCGGGTCAGGGACAACGGAGATCGCGCGGCGGCGGACTTTTGCCGCCGGGCAGAGGCGGGGGCCCATGATGGCGCGGTGGAAAACAGCTTTTTTCCAGGGCTTGGAAAAGTACGCTGCGTGTTTTTCCAAGGCTTGGAAAAAACCGCGTTCCCATTTTCCAAGCTCTGTAAAAACCCGTGGCTCGGCGCTGATCGTGGTGCTCTGGATTCTGCTGATTCTGGCATTGCTGGTCAGTTCGATGGCGTTCGACATGAACATCGAGGCCGGCATCACCGCCTTTGGGCGCAACCGGGTACAGGCGCAGCAGTTCGCGCGGGCCGGCGCGGAATTTGCGCGTTACCTGGTGTGGAAGTCGCAAAAAGTTCACCCGGAGTTGCCGATGCCGAACGGCGAGGATGAGCAGGTGTTCCTCGCCGCTGCGTGGTTGCAGCGCGGACTGGCGGTGACGAATTATGTCCGCGAGTTCGAGCACGGCAGGTTTACGCTTGATATGATTCCAGAGCAGGCGTTCCGCAATGTGAATCAGCTCCGCGAGACCGAGTGGCCGCTAGTACTGGCCGAGGCGAACATCCCGGAGGAGTTGTGGCCGGAATTGACGGACTGTTTTCTCGACTGGACCGACGCCAACGATGACGCGCGCGTCAACGGCGCGGAATCCGATGATCCGTCTTATCTGGAGCGCGGCTATCCGACGAAAGGCGCCGCGCTCGATACGGTGGAAGAATTATTGATGATAAAAGGGTTTACCAAGGCTATGGTCTTCGGCGGGCCGACGGCAAACGAGAAAGCGCCGCCCCTGACGGGCTTGGCGCAACTCTTGACGGTGTGGGGCGATGGCAAGGTGAACGTCAACGCGGCGAGCCGTGCAGTGTTGCTGACACTTCCGACTGTTGATGAAGCGGTGGCAGATGATATCATCACCCAACGGGTCGGGCCGGATGGCGTAGCCGGTACGCTGGACGATGGCTTCGTGAATTTGAACGATGCGTTTGCGAAGACGCGGCTGATGCCCGCGATTCAGAACATGGTGACGACGAGCGAGCATCGGTTCATGCGGGTCGTGGTGCGGGGCGAGTGTGCCGGTGTGCAGAGCATTATTCGCTGTGTGCTGTGGAA
Organism: Verrucomicrobiota bacterium; assembly: GCA_004321905.1. Lineage (GTDB taxonomy): Bacteria > Verrucomicrobiota > Kiritimatiellia > CAIQIC01 > CAIQIC01 > DP16D-bin41. Next base: position 10,942 of record SCQF01000010.1, read on the forward strand.
CGATCCGCGAAAAATTCGGCCGGTATTTTGGCGCGAGGGCGAAACACGGTAACCGATAGGAGTTTTTTTGACGCAGCGCAGCATAACGGCAGTGGCGTGGCCAGACAGCCAGGTGGAATGGAGCACGCTATCGGCCCAGAAAGATGCATGGAACGTCACCGGGCACGGCCAGACGGCGGTCGCGACGGCACCCGATGCGGTGCAACTCCAGCCGCTGGTCGCCCAGTGGCCCGGACAACTTTGGTTGACTCTGCCCGCCGCACAAACGTTGCTGCGGGTCGTCACCTTGCCTACCGCCGAAGCGGGTGAGTTGCGCGGGATGGCCGAGTTGCAGCTCGATAAATTTTCACCGTTTTCTTCGGAAAACATGGTCATGGCGGTGGAGGTCCTCGAGCGCCAGGAAAAATCAACCCGGGTGCTGATTGCGGCGGCACAACGCGAGGTGATTGCCGCGTTGGCCGCGCCGCTGCTGGCCACCGGACGGCTCCCAGCCGGCGTGGGTGTGGATCTGCTGGGCTGGTGGCAAAATCTACGCGCTGCCGGGAAACTGGCCGAGCACGGTCATGAACTGGTCGTCATCCTCACGAATACCGGCGCGGAATTGATGGCGCTGGAGGAGGGGCGGCCGTTGTTGTTTCGGACCCTTGGCCACACCGCCACCGACAGTGCGGGCTTGGTCGAAGAATTGGATTTTGCATTGTTATCCTTGGAAGCGGAATGGGGTGCGGCGGCAAAACGTTTGACCCTTTGGCACGCTCCGGAAGTGCCCGCCACCCTGATGGAGGGGCTACAGGCGCACGCCGATCTACGCGTGACCGCGCAAAGTCTCGCGACGCTACCGGCACTGACCGAAGGTGTGGCGCGGCGCGCGGCTGATGTGGCGGAAGCCACCATCAACCTGGTGTTACCGGATTGGCTGGTTGCGGAGCAACAGCGGAAAATACGGCGGCGACTGACCGCCGTGGCGATGGTCGTGGGTAGTCTTTGGGCGTTGGGCTTGGTGGCTTTGCTGGGCGGCAGTCAATGGCGGCAACATCGCGTGGCCCAGTTGCAGCATGAGTTGACGGTTTTGGAAAAGCCCGCCGCCGAAGTGCGCCAGCAACAAACCTTGCTGCGCTTGTTGCAGCAATATGCAGACCCGACCGGTTCGGCGTTGGAATGTTTGCGTAACATTAGTGCGGCCCTGCCGGACGGCGTCAAAATCACATCCTTCACCTATACGAAAGGCCAGACGCTCACGTTGCGCGGCGAAGCCGACGACGCCAAAAACATCTACACGTTTCAGCAGGGGTTGAAGAGCGCCACGTGTTTCAAGCAGGTGCAACTGCACGGGATCACACCACCATCCGGCAAACAGGCGCACACAGGCTTCAGTGTTACTTTGTCGCTCAGTGAGGAGGCGCTATGAAGTTCGCCGGACGGGAACTCTGGTTGGTCGTCGCGGCAGGTGTCGTGTTGGCGCTCCTGGGCACGGTGTGGATTGTGCGCGCGGCCCTCACGGATTGGAAAACGTCTACGCAGACAGAAAAAAAGGTGCAGGATAAACTGCGGCTCACCAAACGCACCTTGAGCCAACGTGAGGCGGTTGTCAGCCAGCTGGAGACGCTGCAGCGCAAGTTGCCGCGCTATGGCTTGGATCGGGACGTTACCGCCGAACAGATGCGTACGCTGGATCGGATGGCGCAGGAGCAAAGTTTTGGCCTGGGGCAGCGGGAGCCGCAGATGGAAAATACGAATGGTGTTGTCCGCGAGGTTGCCATTCACAGCGCCTGGGAGTCCGATCTCAACGCCTTGACCCATTTTCTCTATGCTTTGCAGACCCAGGATGTTATTTTTGATGTCCGGCGATTAACCGTGTCGCCGGCGTCGGGGGCTGCGGATCGCCTCAAAGGTTCCCTGGTGATCAACAGTGCCTATGCCGTCACGGAGGAGTCCGTTAAAACCAACACGTCCCGCCCGGGCGGGACCATGATTCAAACCAACAAGCCATGAATGCCATGTCAAAAAAATTCCGGGGCGCACTCGTTGCTGCGCTGTTACTTGCGCCAGCCCTGCCGGTGCCCTCGCAAATCACCCCGGCGCCGGTGGCCCATCCGCCGCTGCCTGCGATACCAGCGCCCGGCGTTGTGCCGCACCCGCCAGCGCCGGTGGGACCCGGCACCAACGTGGCGGCGACCCATGCGGTCGCGATGCCGGTAACCACCAACAGCGCCAGTGGCATCCAGCTCAATTTTCGCGATGCGCCGCTCGACCAGTTGCTGAACATGTACGGCGACTTGACCGGTCGCACCATCATTCGTGCGCCCCAGGTGGCCGCCGCGGTCACGTTGCGCAGCCAGAGTCCACTGACGACCGCCGAGGCGATCCACGCCTTGGAAAGTGCGTTGGCGCTCAACAACATCAGCTTGGTGGCGATGGGACCGAAGTTCTCCAAGGTCGTTAAATCAGAAATGGGCCGGGCAGAAAGCTTGGAATTACAGCATGGCGGCCAGGGCAAACCCGCGGCCGAAACCGATCAACTCGTCAGCTACATTTTTACGCTCAAATATATGGAACCGGCCGAGGCCCTGCCGGTGCTCCAGAGCATCCTGCACACCTACGGCAAGATTCAGCAACTGGATCGCGCCAACAGCCTGCTGATCTCCGACACCTCGGCCAACATTCAACGAATCCAGGAAATTCTTGAATTTATGGATCAGCCGCCCGAAGCACGCGTCGAAGTCCGCGTCTACACCTTGGAACATGGCGACGCGGCCACCATTGCTACACAACTCACCTCCTTGCTGGACGATACGCAGGCCATTTCCAAACCACGTACCCCACCTCAAATGCCCTTCCCCATACCCGTTCCCACCATGCCGGGTGTCGCGCGGCCATCTTCTGCGGCTAACATATCCGAAGGTGTGGTGGAAGGTGGGCTGATCCAAGGCAAAGTGAAAATTTTGTCCGATGACCGCACCAATATCCTGATCATCATTGCCCGCCCCTCGAACTTCCCCTTCTTCGAGCAGATCATCAAGGAGATGGATCGCAAGGTTGACCCGGAGACCGTTATTCGTGTGGTCACGCTGCAATGGGCCAACGCCGATGAGGTTGCCGGCTTGCTCAACGACATGCTTGGCACCAGTGGCGGCTCCTATGGTACGCGGGGCAGTTCCATGGGCGGCACGAGCAGCACGCTGGGCGGCGCCACAGGTACGGGAACCAGTAGCGGTTCGCGTTCCCTCGGCTCGAGCACGAGCGGTTCGCGCACTTCAGCCTCCCGCAGCCGCACCGCCGCCACGTCTTCGCGGAATCGCACCGCCACCTCGCGCTCGACACCCACGAGCACGGGAAGCGCCACCGCGGGTGTCAATCCTTTCGGCAACAACGCGCCGAACGTCACCATCTCCACCCGCGTACTTGCCGATCTGCGCACCAACGCACTGTTGTTGATGGGCACCAAGGAAGACATCGCCGACTTGGAGAAGGTCATCGAGAAACTGGATGTCATGTTGTCGCAGGTGTTGATCGAAGCGGTCATCTTGGAAGTGGATCTCAACAAAACGTCCGAGTTTGGTGTGAACTGGTTGCAGCGCTCGCTGCAGGCCTATAACCAAACGGCGGCCGGGCCGGGTGGCGGCTTGAAGGTCAACCAGCCGGTGGCGGCCTTCGGTGGCGGCTGGAACTCCGGCACCGCCAGTGCCACGATGCCGGATGCCGCCGCGATCGGTCGCAACTTCGCCATGCCGGGTGGGTTGAATTATTACACCACCATCAGCGGGTTGAATCTGGATGCGGTGATCCATATGGTCAACCGTTCGACGGATGCGCGGGTCCTTTCCACCCCGGTCATCATGGCCACCGATAACGAGACCGCGGAGATCAAAAACACCCAAGAGCGTCCGGTAATCACCTCCAGCACGCTGTATACGACCGGCACCGGCGCCACCAGTTCCACCTACGAATACAAAGATATCGGTATTGATCTACTCGTTCGCCCGCACATCAACCCCAATCGGATGGTACAGATGGATATCACCCAGACCGCCGATACCATCGCGGGTGAACAAACCATTGACAACAACCAGGTACCGATCATCAACAAACGCGAAATCCAAGGGCTTATCACGGTTGAAGATCGCACGACCATTGTGCTCGGTGGTCTCGTGGAAAAGAGCGAAAGTAAATCGCGCGACAGCATTCCGTTGCTCGGCAGCATCCCGCTCATCGGCTGGCTGTTTCGTAACGACAACAACACGACCATCCGCACGGAATTGCTCGTGCTCATCACGCCCTATGTCCTGAAAACACCCGAAGAAGCGCGGGCTGAGACCAAGCGGTTGCACAAGAATTCGAATATGGAAGAAGTCTTGATCCGTGGTTGGTCGGATAGCCCGTTGGCTAAACCCGACCCGGAGTTGGCGAAGGCGCTGCAAAAGAAAACGCTGTTCGGGAAACGACCGACGCCGGCGGCGCCGGTCGCCATGCCGACGAATGCCGTTCCCGTTACGCCCCAATGATTGTGCCATGAAAGCTGTTGTCACGCTGAGTTTTACCGCCTTGCTCCTGATGGCCGCCCACGCCGCGGAGTGGGAGCGCTATCAAGTCATCTTGGATCGGCATCCCTTTGGTGCGCTGACGGCGAAGGACGCCACGGTGACGCCCGATTACGCCAAGAGCCTGCGCCTCAGCGCCATTTGGACGGTGCACGGCCAATTGCGTGCCGGCTTCGAAGATGCTGCCGTCAAGCGCGACTTCGTACTCGCGTGCGGCGAGAAATCCGAAGACGGTTTGGAATTGGTGGAAGTCCGTTATGCCGACGAAGCCGTGGTGGTGCGCAAGGGCACGGAAACCACGGTGCTACATATGCAGGCCGGCGCTTCCACCAACACGCCGTTGAACATCGCCCCGCCCCCCGGCAGCCCCGCCGCACTCACCATAAATCCATGGCGCGAGTTCTATGAACGGTATCGCTCGCGTCGCCGCGAAGAGCGCAGCAACCAAGTCATGCAGATAACCGCTCCTGATGGCGGCCCTGTACCGCAAATGCAGATGAATGGTGCGGTCGCGCCGCCGATGCCCACCGCGATTACGCCCGAGATGGAAAGTCAGTTGCAGACCCAGGGCGTCATCCCCCCATCCCATAAAAAACGAAAATCCTACTGATTTTCCAAGGCTGAGACCTCTGCAAAAGGTGGCAACGGCAAGACGCGGTGCCGTGCGGTTATTTTTAACCTGCAGCAGCGTGGCGGCCACCAGTTCCGATCGGATAGCCCGTAGCAGTGTTGCAACAGGCTCATTTTGAACAACAAAGGGCGGCGGGCGGCCCGTCGTGGCGGGGTAGGGCTTCCTCCAGCGGTCGCCAGTCCAAGCTGGTTTCGAGCCTTTCGAGAAAGGCCTTGGTCGGTACGGCGGGCAGCAGGCTATCGAGCAGTCCGCGCTGGGGATTCAGGGTGGTTTTCAGCCCCCCCCCTCGACACCCGTTGGCAAAACTCGTTCAAAAGAGTTTTGCAGAGATCTCAGGCTTGGAAAAACCTGCCCGAGTCGTTTCCAACCCTTGGAATATCCGCTCCATGACTGCTCTTTACCTGAAAAACGGTAAAAATAAACGTTGAAGAATTTCAGGTGGCATGCTTCGCTGGTGTGTATTCAAGAGCGAGGTAATCTATGCTGAAGGCGCACATCAAACTCATCTGCCTATGGGCCGGCGTGGTGTGGACGATGGCCGTGGCGCACGCCCAAGCGCCGGCGTGGTGGACGAACCGGAATGTGCTGAACACCAACGCCGCGCCCAACGACTTTGCGCCGGTCAATCAGGGGCAGGTCAAATGGCTGGCGACGCAGGCGGCGGCGGAACTGGACGAAGACCTGCAACACATCGGTGGGGCGGGTTCCAACGTCGCGGCGTTGGTCAGCCACTTCTCGCCAACAAACAACTATCTACCGGTCAACCTCGGCCAACTCAAAAACGTTGCCAAACCGTTTTATGACCGCCTCTGGGAACTGGCCTTGACCAATTGCTATCCTGTTGGTGCGGGCTGGCCCTATCCGTGGAGCAACTCGACCAACCGGCCCAACGACTACACCCTCTGCAACATCGGGCAG
>SCQF01000059.1 GCA_004321905.1 Verrucomicrobiota bacterium
CTGGCATCATCAATAAACGCCACCGCTTGCGCCGACAGGCCAAGGAATCCCACGCCAGACGCTCTCAGGTAGCGCGGGAGTGAATCTGACAAAGTAGAATTAGTGATTCCGCGAGGACGCGGCGGCTTTCGGTGCATTGTCGCTGCGTTCACTCACACCGGCGCTGAGCGATAGGCGTGCCCACCCGCAACGCAGCAAAAGCCACAGCGCCGGCGCGCTACGCTGGGCCGGCGCACTCCATAAGCCGCCCAGTCGACAGTATCGCTTGCCAAATACCGCCAGATGAATACACTCTCAGTGCTTTACCATCACTCTGAGTGCGGATGATGCAAGTTTTCGAGAAAATCGGCTGGATACGCAAAGCCAAGGGCTGGTCGCAGGAAGATATCGCGGAGCGGCTGGGCATGTCTCCCACCGGTTACGGCAAAATCGAACGCGGCGAAACCGATATTCCTTTATCCCGCCTGGAACAAATCAGCGAAATCCTGGATATCAATCTTGCTGATTTGATCGGTCTGGAAGATCGGGGAATTTTTAATATTGCCTCATCACATTATCAAAGCCATTTCAATAACCACATCCATGCCGCTACGGAACCCGCCGAATTAACCCATGAGTTAAACCAGGAGCGCCTGAAGAACGCGCACTTGCAAGAAATGCTCGCCCAGAAAGACAAAGAAATCGCCTGCTTGCGCGAGCTGTTGGATATGCTGAAAAATCCCCCGGCGCGGGAAAACGAGTAGGGTACGCTGTGCGTACCATTTTCCCAGTGACAAATAATGGACGAATGCGTAGATTCGCCTCATTGTTGCTTTTTATAAGAGCATTGGTATTGATATACTCATAAATACAATGCAGCCATGAAGAAACTTAAATTTGAATGGGATGGCAACAAGGATAGACTAAATATTGCAAAGCATGGCGTTTCATTTGATAAGGATAATATCTGCCAGAAAAGCCGATAAAGATGAAGAGCAAGTATACTGGAGCAAAAGAACATGAAAGACCATTATGATTTTTCCAAGATGGAAGGAAAAAAAACCCATACATCAAGTACCTTAAACAACCGGTCACCATGCGCATTGATTGTGATTCTATTGAATACTTTAAATCATTAACGGAAGAAACCGGCATACCCTATCAAACATTGATCAACCTGTATTTGCGTGATTGCGCCACTCATCACCGAAAATTGCAAATGCAATGGACACCGCCAACCTGAACGAAAGGAAAGCAGAGTGTTGCCTTTGAAAACCGAGGCCGATTATGAGCGGGCTACGGATTTGCTGAATAATCTGCTTGATATTGTGCGCGACGATTCCAATCATCCTCTGTACTCATTGCTTTCCGTTGTCGGTGACTTGATTGAGGCTTACGAAATCGATCACGATCCTTTTGAGTGATAGTCATGACCCTGGCAGAAACCATTTATCAACACAGCGTATCCTTGCCCGAAGCCGCTGCACGTGAAGTGCTCGACTTCATTGAGTTTCTGGAGCAGCGCCACGGACAGCCGACTACGCCTATGGCCGATGATGCAGAGAAGCGGCAGGCGGCCTTGGCTCATATTGCGACAGTACGGGTAAATTGGCACGGAAAACCCATTGCTGATCGTGATGCGCTATATGACGACGCAAGACGTTGATATGAGTGATTTTCTGGATAGCAATGTCGTTTTGTACGCTTTCGGCGATGATGACATTAAGAGACGGATTTCCAGCCAGCTATTAGCGGGATATCCCACAATTTCAACCCAGGTAATCAACGAGTGCAGCCACGTGATGCGCCGCAAACTTTATTGGTCGCCTGACAAAATCGCCGAGGAATTGGAGGTGGTATTGTGTTTGGTGCGTCTACAACCGGTTGATATTCGCCATATACGCTTGGCCTGGAAAGTTGCTGCGCGTTATGGTTTTAGTCATTATGATAGCGTCATTGTGGCTACCGCACTGGAAGCTCACTGTGAGCATTTGTTCAGCGAAGATTTGCAACATGGACAAATCATTGAAAACCGGTTGAGGATCATCAACCCTTTTTAACTATCAACACTATTACCGTCACTCTGGGTGTGGATGATGCAAGTTTTCGAGAAAATCGGCTGGATACGCAAAGCCAAGGGCTGGTCGCAGGAAGATATCGCGGAGCGGCTGGGCATGTCCCCCACCGGTTACGGCAAAATCGAACGCGGCGAAACCGATATTCCTCTCTCCCGCCTGGAACAAATCAGCGCAATTCTGGACATCAATCTCAGCGATTTGATCGGCCTGGAGGATCGGGGAATTTTTAACATTGCTTCATCGCAAACTCACTTCAATAACCACATTCATTCTTCCCTGGAACCGGCTGATTTGGCGCACGATTTAAGCAAAGCGCAATTGGAAATCGAGTATTTAAAAGAAATGCTCGCCCAGAAAGACAAAGAAATCGCCTGCTTGCGCGAGCTGTTGGATATGCTGAAAAATCCCCCGGCGCGGGAAAACGAGTAAGGGATGAAAATCGCCAATCTTGCCTGATTTATCGGAAATACTGTTATGCCTAAACAATACTGCGTTACCGCTCACTGGGATG
>SCQF01000066.1 GCA_004321905.1 Verrucomicrobiota bacterium
CTGCATCTGAAACATAAAATGAACCACTTCGCCTTAAGGAGCAAGCTGTATATCGGTGCTATTCAACAGGCCTTGAGGGAATTGGAAGGGCTCAAGGCAGCCTGTGCGTAACATCAGTTAAGTAAATAAATGGTGTTTATGAGCATATCAGAACGGCGCGAGCGGGATCACCTGAAAATCCGCAACAAAATCCTTGATGCAGCGCGCGGGTTGTTTGCCAGTGAAGGTTACGACGCAGTGACCATGCGCCGCATTGCCGAGAAAATTGAATATTCCCCTACCACCATTTATCTCCATTTCAAGGACAAGGATACCTTGATTCGAGAGCTATGCCGGTTGGATATGCTGTCGTTGATGCAGGCGATCCAAAACGCTGCCGACGAGCCTGAGCCGCTGGAACGGCTGCGTAAGACCGGGATGGCTTATGTGACATTCGGCATCGAGTATCCCAATCACTTTCGGCTGATGTTTATGAGCAACCGGCTGCACGAAGCGGAACAACTGCCGGAAATGGGGTACGGCAATCCGGAAACCGACGCTTACCTGCTTTTGTTGAATACGTTTGAAGAAGCCATAGCGAAGCAATTGCTGGCTTCCGAATTTACCGATCCCCATTTGTTGGCGCAAGCTTTCTGGGCCGGCACGCACGGCGTCGTCGCCATTCATATCAACCTTTACGGCTACCCCTGGATAAAGTGGCGTAGCGTCGAAGATACCGCCAAAATGACCATTAACGCGATGATCAGAGGAGTGCAACGATGAATCACAACGTTTTGATGTTGTTGGGTTACGCTAGGTTCGGCAACTGCTCCATGCGTTGCCTTACCTCCCGCGCCCATGTAGTCGCAACCCAAGCTACGCATCAGTCGCTAGCTCGGCCTGCCAAACTCATCGCCATGGTGACCGTAAGCGCAATTTTCCTGACCGCCTGTTCCGAATCCAAGACGACCGAGCCCTAACCCCGTCCGGTGCGCAATACCGGCAAACGGCGACCACCGCCCGTTATTCCGGCGAAATCAGGGCCAGACACGAGAGTCCCTTGGCTTTTCAGGTCGGCGGCAAGCTGATTAAACGCCTAGTGGAGGTAGGATCGATTGTCGAACGCGGCCAACTGCTGGCGACCTTGGTCCAAGCCGATGTCCGTTTAGACCGAGGCCGGGGCTGAGGCGCAACTGGCGGCGGCTCAGGCGGAGCTGGATCAGGCCCTCAAGGATCGCGGCCATCTCGCCAATCTACGGAAAAAAACCTGGCTAGTCCGGCCGCGCTGGAGCGCCGCAGCGATCAGGTCCGCAGCGCCGAAGCTCGCGTCCCTGGGAAGTTATGCCCGCAAATCCGCCTACGCCGAATTGCGGGCTGATCGCTCAGGCGTCATTACCGCCGTGGATGCGGAGCCGGGGCAGATCATCGCGGCCGGGCAAGCCATCGTCCGGCTGGCGCAAACCGACGAGAAGGAAGTCGTGATCAGCGTGCCGGAAAACCGCTCGACGCCACTTCTATCAAGGTCAACCTGTGGGCCGATCCCGAACATTTCTACCTGGGGCGGCTCCGGGAAGTTTCGCCGGGCGTGGACGAAGTGCTGCGCACCTATAACGCCAAGGTTTCGGTGCCGGATGCCAACGAGGGTGTAAGCTTGGACATGACCGCCACCGTGCATGTCCAAAAAGACGAGACCAGGCCCGTGGTTAGCCTGCCGTTGACGGCGCTGACCCAGGATAACGGTATATCGGCCGTGTGGGTGTTCGATCCTGCGACCGAGACGGTTAAACCGCGAGCCGTCACCGTGACAGGGTATGACGGTGAGAACGCCAAGCTGACCGAAGGTCTGGCCGAGGACGAACGAGTCGTCACCGTCGGCGTGCATAAGCTGTTAGCCGGACAGAAAGTACGCCTGTTGGGAGCGAAACCATGAGCGGGCTGAATCTATTCGACTGGGCCTTGCGTCACCAGTCTTTCATCGCCCACCTGCTGTGCGCCATCACCTTGGCGGGAAGCCTGGCTTATGTCACGCTGGGTCGTGCCGAGGACCCGGATTTTACGATCAGGACCATGATCGTCAGCGCGCAGTGGCCGGGGGCGACGGCGCGGGAGATGGAACAGCAAGTCACCGACCGCCTGGAAAAGAAATTGCAGGAGACGCCCTGGCTGGATTACGTGAAAAGCTACTCCGAGCCGGGCCGCTGCTTCATCTTCGTCAATCTGAAAGAATACGCCCCAATGCGCAGGTGCCCGATGCCTGGTATCAGGTCAGGAAGAAACTGAAAGACATCGCCCATACCCTGCCCGAGGGCGTGCGCGGGCCTTTTTACAACGACGAATTCGGCGACACCTACGGCACGATTTACGCCTTTACCGCCGACGGTTTCAGTCATGCCGAGCTGAAGGATGCCGTTGACGATGTGCGTCAGGAGCTGCTGAGAATCCCCAGCGTCGCCAAGGTCGATTTGATCGGCGTGCAGCAAGAGAAAGTTTATATCGAGATATCGCACCGTAAATTGGCAACGCTGGGCATAGACCCGATGATCATCGCCCAGACCGTGCGCGAACAAAACGGCATGAATCCGGTCGGCAGCATCGATACGGCCAGCGACAAAATTTACCTGCGCGTCAGTGGCGACCTGAAATCGGTCGAGGCGATCCGCGAAATCGGCATAACAGCCAAAGGTCGGCAGTTCCGGCTGGGCGACATCGCCAGGGTTTATCGCGACTATGCCGAACCCATGACGCCCAAGTTCCGTTATATGGGCGAGGATGCCATAGGATTGGCGGTAGCTATGACCAAGGGCGGCGACATCCTGGCATTGGGCGAGCAACTTTCTTCTGAAATCGGCCGCCTGTCGGCCAACCTGCCGGTCGGCATCGACGTGTATCAGGTGTCCGACCAGCCGCGCGAGGTCAAGCACTCGGTCCACGAATTCATGACTGCTTTTGCCTGATGTTACAGGTCATGGCGTGTATGACGAGGCCGAGGTCTATAACCGGGGCATTTATCCGAAATTTCGGCGGCTGATGGTCGGCTGTCTGCGCCGACGCCGCTGAGTGCTGACGGCGACCGCCGCGCTGTTCGTGTTGGCCATGGGTTCGTTTCATTGGGTCGAACAGCAGTTTTTTCCTTTCTCCGACCGGCCCGAAGTGCTGGTCGATCTTTGGCTGCCCCAGGGTTCGTCGATACTGACCACGGAGCGCGAAACCCAAAAAGCCGAGGCCTTACTTAAAGATGATGCCGACATCGTCAACTACGTCAGTTATGTAGGCGCTGGCTCTCCCCGCTTTTACCTGCCCTTGGATCAGCAACTAGACCGCGACAACTTTGCCCAGATCGTGATACTGGCCAAGGATCTAGCAGCGCGGGAAAAACTGATCGCCCGTTTACGCACCGCGTTCGACAACGACTTTACCTTACTGCGCGCCCGCGTGAACCGGCTGGAAAACGGGCCGCCAGTCGGCTTTCCGGTGCAGTTCCGGGTGTCCGGCCGCGACATCGCGCAGACTCGGGCCATCGCCGAAGAAGTCGCCAGAGTCATGCGCGGCAATCCGCATACGCTGGACGTGCAGATGGATTGGAGCGAGCCCAGCAAGGTGGTACATCTGGACGTGGACCAGGACAAGGCGCGGGTATTGGGCGTCAGCTCCAAGGACATTTCCCTGGCCCTCAACACCGTGCTGTCGGGATTCGGAATCACCGATTACCGGGAAAACAACAAATTGATCGAGGTACTGGGCCGCGGCGAATCCGGCGAGCGCAATACCCCGTCGCTGATCGAGGAAGTCAATATCCAGACTCGAAACGGCAAGTCGGTGCCGCTAAGCCAATTGGTGCGTGCCGAATACGGTTTCGAGGACGGCATCATCTGGCGCCGCGACAGTTTCCCGACCTTTACGGTGCGTAGCGATATTCGCGACGACACACAAGCGCCGGAGGTGACAGCGCAAATCGAGCCATTGCTGGAACCCCTGCGCGCCAAATTGCCCGACGGCTACCGGATAGAAGTGGGCGGCGCGGTGGAGAGCAGCCAAAAAGCCCAGGCCTCGATCAATGCAGTGATGCCGGTGATGCTGTTCAGTTTGGTGACCCTGTTGATGATGCAGTTGCAGAGCGTCAAGCGCACCGCGATGGTGTTGATGACGGCGCCGCTAGGCATGATAGGCGTCGCGGCCTTCCTGTTGATCTTTGATGTGCCGTTCGGCTTCGTCGCCACGCTGGGCGTGATCGCGCTGGCGGGTATGATTTTGCGTAACTCGGTGATCCTGATCGATCAGATTGAGCGGGATATTGCCTCCGGGGTTCGCCCCTGGGATTCCGTGATCGAGGCCGCCGTGCGCCGCTTGCGCCCCATCGTGCTGACCGCCGCCGCGGCGATTCTGGCGATGATACCCTTGGCCGACAGCGTGTTCTGGGGGCCGATGGCGGTCGTGATCATGGGCGGCTTGCTGGTCGCCACGGTACTGACGCTGTTGTTCTTGCCGGCCTTATATGCGGCTTGGTTTGGAATACGGGAGGAATGAATATGGCGATCTCATCGAGCATCCATTACCGCATCCGGCACCTAATCGCGCCTAGCCTGACCGCTCTACTCACCGCCTGCGCGGTC
>SCQF01000011.1 GCA_004321905.1 Verrucomicrobiota bacterium
CCCCGGCGTAGATGCGGACTCCGTCCGCATCAGGAAAAGCGACCGGAGGTCGCTTCTACGTGGCGCGTGGCCAACATCACGTTTGTTTCGCAGCAGCTGCGCTACATGATTACCAGAAACGCTCTAGGCTATCGGCAGATTAGCATGGAAGAACGGAAAAAGATCAAGCGGCGGCGAGCCGCTGCAGTCCAAAAATTGCCTGTCTTTGCGCTTGGCAGGCGCGGCGGCCACGGTATGCTCTCGCCGCATGAACGCATTTACCTATCGTGACGGGATGTTGCACGCCGAAGACGTGGCGGTGGCGGAGTTGGCGGAGCGTTATGACACGCCGCTGTTCGTCTATAGCCGCAATCATTTGTTGGCGCAACTGGGCGCGCTGACTGCGGCGTTCGCCGCCGTCAAGCCGCTGGTTTGCTATTCGGTCAAAACCAATTCCAATGGCGCGGTGATCAAAACATTCGCCGAAGGTGGGGCGGGGGCCGATGTCGTCAGCGGCGGCGAACTCTGGCGCGCGCGGCGTGCGGGCGTACCGGCGGAGCGCGTCGTTTTCGCTGGCGTCGGCAAGACCGCCGACGAAATCGAATTCGCGCTCAAAGAAGGTATTCGCTTTTTCACGGTCGAATCCGAGCCGGAGCTGGCGCGGATTTCCGATGTCGCCCGGCGGATCGGCGCGACCGGTCGCGTTGCCTTGCGGGTCAACCCCGATGTGGATCCGCAGACGCACAAATATATTTCCACGGGCAAGAAGGAGAATAAATTCGGCCTTGATCTGGCGCGCGCCGAACAGGCCTACGAAATGGCCGCACGCCTGCCGAATCTCGAAGTGGTCGGTCTGCACATGCACATCGGCTCGCAGATTTTGACCAGTCATCCGTTTGTTGAGGCCGTGCGGAAAATCGCGCCGCTCTGCCAGACGCTCAAACGGGCGCATCCCGCGTTCCGCTGCCTCGACATTGGCGGCGGCATCGGCATCCAATACAAGCCGGAGCAGCACGCGCTGGAACCGGTGGTGGTCGCACGTGAACTCGTGCCGCTCTTGCAGCCGCTCGGCTTGGAAATCGTGATGGAACCGGGTCGCTACCTCGTCGGCAATGCTGGTGTGCTGGTGGCGCGCGTACAATATGTGAAGGACAGTCCCTTCAAGAAATTTGTGATCGTGGATGCGGCGATGAACGACTTGATCCGTCCGAGTCTCTATCAGGCGCACCACGAAATCTGTGCCGTGCGCGAGACGAGCGCGCGCGTCCATGGCGACGTGGTCGGACCGATCTGCGAGTCCGGCGATTTTCTGGCGCAAGACCGCGAGCTGCCGGAAATGCGGCAAGGCGATCTGCTCGCCGTGTTGAGCGCCGGCGCGTACGGCTTTGCGATGAGCTCCAGCTATAACAGCCGCCCGCGCGCCGCGGAAGTCATGGTCAACGGCAAGGATCACACGCTGATCCGGCGCCGCGAGACGTGGGAAGACCTTGTCGCCCACGAAACAATCTGACTCTTCCAAGGCTTGGAAACGCGTACCGACAATTTTTCCAGGCCTTGGAAAAGTCACCCGTGCAACATAAGCTGCCGCGCAAGCACGGTATGAAAATATGGCCAATAGCCTTGGTGACCGGTCTGGTGGTGGGGTGGGCGGCGGCAACAGATATCCAGTTCACGCCGGGCGAACGCGCCACATGGGAGCAGTTGATGCGGCGTGTGGCCTACACGACGCCGACGCATCGGCTTGGGTTGCGCGATGGCCGCGAGTTCGCCGGGTGGCCGTTGAGCGTTACGACGAATGTCGTGCGCTGGGCCGCGCCGTTGGGCGTGGATGGCCGTTTGATGGCGGAATTCGAGTGCGCGCAGGTTGACCGCATCGCGGTCTTGCTGCCGCCGCCCAGCGTCAATTATTGCGATGTGAGTTTCCAACTGGAGTTTCCTGATCTCCGCCTGATTCGGCGTCCGCCGTACAGTTTGCTGACGGACGAGCCGGCCACGTGCGCGGCGCGCTATCTCGATGCGCTGGAAAAACTGCACGCGACGTTTCGTGCGCGGTTTGGCGGGTTGACCGAGGGCTTGGGCCTGCCCGATCACGTGCAGGTGTTGATCTTTTCCGAGGAAGCGGCGTTTCATGCCCATCAACGCTGCCGCATGGGGCGCGCGCCGGTCAAAGATGGTTTTTATACGCCGGCGCCGTTGCGTTTGACGTTGTTCGATCAACGGCATGCGTCCGGTCTGCAAGAGGCCTTGAAGTATTTGGCCTTCGGATCGGAGAAGCGCCAGGTACGCGCGGCCAGCGATGTCGAAGCGAATGCGATTCGGTTGCATGATCTGGCGCAGGCCTGCGAATTTCTACGGGAAGCGGAGCGGGCCAATCAGCGGATACTCCGGCACGAAGGAGCGCATCAACTTTTTCATGCGTCCGGTATTTTGATCGAAGGTGTCACGTCTGGTTGGCTGGCGGAAGGCTTGGCGCTCTGGTGCGAGTCGCGGGAGTTCGGTGCGGTGGAACCGGTGTATGCCGGACGGATAAAAACAGCGTTGGAACAACAATGCCTGATCCCGTTGACGGAACTGGTGGGGCACCGCGATCAGGGGGGACAGGGGTTTTTCGCCGGTGATCGGCGGGTGGACTTGGCCTATGCGGAGTCGTGGAGTTTGGTGCGGCTTTTGATGTGTCCCGCGGATCAACCGGGCTTTTTCAACTATCTCCGGCACCTGCGCAGCTTGGATGCCATCACCGATATTCAGCGCACACCGCCACTCGAATTGCTCTGCCGCTTTCTACAACTAACGCCCGCCGAATTGGACGCGCGCTGGAGCGCGTCGCTCAAGCGATTGCCTTTTGATGCGGACTGAAAGGCTAGTGGTTGGTTTCCGGTCCCAAGGGCAGGCGGCGATCATCGCCCGGGATATAGGGCCTGCCGGTGACGACCACATGAGCGTCGACTTCCCGCATTTCGGGCATTTGATAATCCGTGGCAAAGTGCTCTTGATTGAGCAGGTGTCCGGTGTCGGTCAGCACGCTATGGGTGAAACGATTGGGTGCGGCTTGGTGCAAGACATGGAGGCGAGCTTCGGCGTCGCGTCGCAATTGCGGGGGATAGAGCCGAATCGAGGTGCCCAGATTGGCGGCGGCCACGCGCACTTGGGTTTCGGGGTCTTCGATGCAAAGGAACAGCATTTCGCCTTCTGCACGCGCCACGGTGCGTAAGCTATATTTGACCGTGGCTTTCTTCTGGCCCGTGCCGGCGGCGACAATGAGCTTGCCCATTTCAGGGCCGCGCGTCAGGTTGAAGAAATGTTTCGGCGTCAAGAAAGCCTTGCCATCCCACTCGATATAGGTGCGCAACATGAGCCGGCCCGGGTTACGCAGATCGTAAAAGGGCAACAAGTCAATGGCCCGCGTCCAAGTTTCGCCACTGTGAATCACGTCTGCCGGCGCGAACGGCAATTCCGTCCGTTGCGACACCGCGGCGCCGGATTCAGTGGTCAATTCAAAGCCTAATTTGGCATTGCGATTGGTGCCGGCCAGCACCAAGGTATCGCTGGTGTTGTTGTGCACCTCCACGCGGATGGTGGTTTCTTCGCTGATCAGAAAATCGGTGTGGATGGGTTGGCAGAAGATTTCCACCTGGGCGTTGGCCGCTCCCGCCAGCATGGCTCCCAGCATGGCAAACACGAAACGCAGCTTCATCGGTGTCTCCTTAATCGTCCTAGCGCCCGACGGCCAACCGGGCCGCCATCCGCGGCGGCAAACCGGCCTTGGTAATTTTCTCTTGGGTGGTGGCGATATCATATTCCACGCGGCGCAATTCAATCATGCGCTCCGCGGGGTCATAAATCACATAGGCCGACCGCTTGTCGCCATCGCGGGGCTGGCCCACGCTGCCCACGTTGACGAAATATTTGCGACCGAACTGCACCTTGATCTTGGTGTATAACCCGCCTTTGACGAAATCCGTCTTTTCAAAAGCCAGCGGGACATGCGTGTGGCCAAAAAAACACAACGGTGTGAATTGATAGGTGAAATTGGCTTCCGCCTCCAGCGCCTCGAACACATAACCCCACCGATCCGGCATATCGAGCGTGCCGTGCACCAGCCAAAAAGTGTCCTGTTTGGCCACCAACGGCAGGTTACGTAGAAACTGGCGGTGCTCCTCCGTGAGCTGTTTGCGTGTCCAGTCCACGGCGTCGGCGGCCAGTGGATGGAACCCGTTCAGTTCCTCGTCATAGGAGCAATAATGATCGTGATTGCCGCGCACAATCGCGCACTTCAGGCCGCGTACGATTTCCAAACACTCCACCGGGTTGGCATTATAGCCCACGATGTCGCCCGTGCACGCATACTGGTTGACGCCCTGTGCTTCGGCATCGGCCAACACAGCTTGCAGCGCCTCCAGATTGGCGTGAATGTCGCCCAAGATGGCGTATTTGGTGCCCGCAGACATGACGTCACACTGTAGCCGATCAGCGCCCGTTGGCAAGGCGATTCAGCGGCGTATTGATTTCCAAGCCCTGGAAAAACCACCGTTGGCGTTTTCCAGGGCTTGGAAAAGTCGGATGATGACTGCGGCGTTGAATGCGGCGGAGGTGTCCGCTAAACTCCCGCCCCGACGACAACGGAACAACACCATGGCTTTCAAGCTACACAACACGCTGACGCGGCAGTTGGCGGAATTGCGGCCCGGTGAACCGGGGCACGTGCGGTTCTATACCTGCGGGCCGACGGTTTATAACTTCGCGCACATCGGCAATTTCCGCGCCTATATTTTCGAGGACTTGCTGCGGCGTTATCTGAAGTTTCGCGGCTTCCGCGTCACGCAGGTGATGAACTTGACCGATGTGGACGACAAAACGATCCGGTCATCGCGCGAGCAAGGCCTACCGCTGCGGCAATTTACCAAGAAGTACATTGACGCATTTTTCGAGGACCTCGCCGTGCTACGCGTCGAGCGCGCCGAGCATTATCCCGCCGCGACCGACCACGTCCCGGAGATGATCGCGCTGATTCAAACGCTGCTCGATAAAGGCGTGGGCTATAAATCTGACGACGGCTCAATCTATTTCAGCATCGCCAAGTTTCCAAGTTATGGAAAGCTCGCGCACCTCGACATGACCGGCTTACGCTCCGGCGCGCGCGTGGCGCAAGACGAATATGAAAAGGAAAGCGCCGCCGACTTCGCGCTCTGGAAGGCGTGGGACGAGAAGGATGGCGCTGTGGTTTGGGACGCGCCGTGGGGCCGGGGGCGGCCCGGCTGGCATATCGAGTGCAGCGCGATGAGCATGAAGTATCTTGGCCAGAGCTTCGATCTCCATACCGGTGGCGTGGACAATATCTTTCCGCATCACGAGGACGAAATCGCCCAGAGCGAAGCCGCCACCGGCCAGCCGTTCGTCAAATACTGGATGCACTGCGCGCATCTGGTGGTGGATGGCAAGAAGATGTCCAAAAGCCTCGGCAACTTTTTCACGCTGCGGGATCTGTTGGACAAAGGTTATAGCGGGCGTGAAATCCGTTACGAACTGCTCGCGACGCACTATCGCCAATCGCTCAACTTCACTTTTACCGCGCTCGATGCCGCGCGTGCGGCGCTCGGGCGGCTTGATGAATTCAGCGACCGTCTGCGTACCATAGCCGGGGTCGCCGACCCCGACCACCATTTGCCGGCATGGGCACAGCAGGCCTTGGATGCTTTCACGGCGGCGCTGGATGAAGACCTCAATATTTCTGCCGCGCTCGCTGCGCTCTTCGATATGATCACCGCCGGCAACCGGGCGATGAACGAGAAGACACTCAATGCTGCGGGCGCGTCAACCGTGCTGGGTCTATTGAAGCGCTTCGATTCCGTTCTCGGCTTTTTGCAGCCGGAGCAACAGCAGGCTGATGCCGACGCGCTGGCCTTGCTGGAGCAGCGGCAGGCCGCACGCAAAGCCAAGAACTGGCCGGAGTCAGATCGTATTCGTGATGAATTGAAGAAACGCGGCTGGGTCATTCAAGACACCGCGCAAGGACCAAAATTGAAGAAAATGTAGGGGCGGTTTCCAAGGTTTGGAAAAGACAAAATGCAACGCGGAAAATTTATAACATTCGAGGGGCCGGAAGGCGGCGGTAAGACGACGCAAGCCAAGCGGCTGGTCGCGGCGCTGGAGCAAGCCGGTCGCAAAGTGCTCTACACGCGCGAACCCGGCGGCACACCGACGGGCGAAGCGATCCGCGAAATTTTACAGCACGATAAATCCGGGGAAGCGATTTGCCGCGAGACGGAAGTTCTGCTCTTCGCCGCCAGCCGAGCGCAACTGGTTCGGCACGTCATTGTGCCGGCGCTCGAACGCGGCGAGTGGGTGGTCTGCGACCGTTTCGCCGACTCGACCACTGCCTATCAAGGTTATGGCCGCGGTTTCCCCGTCGAACAGATGATTGCGATCAACGACTTCGCGATTGATGGCGCGCAGCCGGATTTGACGATCCTGCTCGATCTGCCGGTGAGCGCTGGCTTTGCTCGTCTCCAGCAACGCGGCGGCGGTAAGGATCGTATCGAGCGGGAGGCGCAGGAATTTCACGAGCGTGTCCGCCACGGCTATCTGGAACTCGCGCGGCGGTGGTCAGCGCGGTTCCAGATTTTGGATGCACGCGAGCCAACCGATGTCGTCGCCGCCAAGGCATGGGAGCTGGTGCAACGTGTCAGCCGATGATTCAGTCGCCGCCGCGCTCGCGCAGTTGCGGGAGACGTTTGCCGCAGGACGCCTCGCGCACGCCTATCTTATCCACGGCCCCGTACGCGGGGCGGCGAACGAGTTGCTCAACGCTTTTCTGCCATCGCTTTTTTGCCAAGCCACGGAAAAGCCCTGTGGCAAATGTGACGGCTGCCGCCGCGTGGTGGCGCATGAGCATCCCGACGTGTTGCGGCTTGAACCGGAAAGCAAGTCGCGCCAGATCGTTGTCGGCGAAGCGGGCGAGGACGAAGGTATCCGCAAGATGGTGCGCTTCATCAGTCTGACGCCGTTCATCGGGCCGTGGAAGGTCGGCGTGATTATTGACGCGGATCGCATGAACACCGCCGCGGCTAACGCCTTCCTGAAAACCTTGGAAGAACCGCCTTCCGCGAGTTTGATCTTTTTACTGACTGAATCGCCGCAGTCGTTGCCGGCGACGATCCTTTCGCGCTGCCAGAAAATCACCTTGGCGGCGGATGTGGCGGCGGCGGACGAGCCGTGGCGCGAAGCGCTTTTGGAATGGTTACGTGCTGGTCCGGCATCGGACGCGTTACAAACCACCGCGCGCGCTGGCCAACTGGAGCAAATTCTCGACGCCGAGCGTAAACGCGTGGCCGAGGTTGAAGGTGACGCCGCGAAGGAAGAAGGCGCGGAAAAAGAGGTCATCGCTGCGCGGGTCGGGGCACGTTATCGCGCCGTACGCGCGACGCTGCTCAAGCAACTTTTGCTTTGGCATCGCGACGTCTTGTTACGCGTTCTGAATGTCGAGACGGGCGGTTTTCATTTTTCTGTTGAAGCCGAGGCGCAGCAGCGGCAAGCCACTGGCCTCGCGCCCGCTGCCGCGCTCGCCGACGTCCGCAGGTTGGAAAAACTGATCCAACGCTTGGAACAATTTCCCGAAGCCAGCGAATCAGCATTGCTCTCCGCCGGTTTACCGCAGCACGCCGCGCTGCCACGCGGCTGATTTTTCCAAGGCTGGGAAAAGGAGAACGATGAATTTTCCAAGCCTTGGATTCACCTTCGCCAAGGCTACGGCGGACAAGAAACCCGCCATTTCGATTTCGCGCCGAACCTATTTCAGGCCCATGCGGACCATTTCCTCGGCAATCTGGATGGCGTTCTGGGCGGCGCCCTTCCAGATGTTGTCGCCGGCGCACCACAGGACGAGGCCGTTGTCGCAACTCTGATCCTTGCGAATGCGGCCGACTTCAACGTCGTAGTGGCCGGAGGCGTTGAGCGGCATCGGATAGGTCGCGTTCTTTACGTCGTCCACGAGCTTGACGCCCGGAGCCTGGGCGAGGATTTCGCGCGCTTTTTCGGGAGTCATCGGTTGCTCGAATTCGACGTTGATCGCGATGCTGTGGCCGTTCAATACCGGTACGCGGACGCAGGTGTTGCCGACGCGAATCGAAGAATCGCCGAGAATTTTGTGGGTCTCTTTGCGCATTTTGATTTCTTCGGTGCTCTCGCCGGAGTCGTCTTTGAACGAGCCGACCGCCGGAATCACGTTGAACAAAATCTGGTGCGGATAGACCTCATGCGGTAGCGGTTGGCCTGCGGCCCACGCCTTCGCCTGTGCTTCGAGTTCTTTCACCGCTGGCGCACCGGTGCCGGAGACCGCCTGATAGGTGCTGGCGACGATACGTTTGATCTTCGCGGCTTTGTGTAGCTCGGCCAGCGGCATGAGTGCGATGATGGTGCTGCAGTTCGGGTTCGCGATGAAGCCCTGATGCTGGCGCAACGCCGCGGCGTTGATTTCCGGAATGACGAGCGGTACGCGCGGATCCATGCGGAAGTCGTCACCGTTATCAATGACGATGCAGCCTTCCTCGACCGCCTGCCAGCCAAGGGTCTTGGACGCACCTTTCGCGCCTTCGGTACCCGCGAAGAATGCAAAGTCCATGCCTTTGAACGAACCGGGACCGGCCACGCGCACTTCGACCGGTACACCGTCAATCAGTTCGGTGCGCTCGCGGGTGGCAAACACCACCAGTTTGCCGACCGGGAATTTCCGGCGGCGGAGCAATTTCACCATCTCGGCGCCGACCGCGCCGATGCCCACCACGCAACAATTGTAACTTTTCATATTTCGATCCTTTGCCACAGAGGGCACAGAGTTCACAGAGAGATTCGCTTCACCCCGTCCACTAACCGCGCTGCCCCAAAATTAACCAGCAAAGCACGGTGGAGGCCGGTGCTTTTCAAATATGACAACGTCTGTGCCACAAAAACATCTTCCAGATGTCGGACAGATTTGATTTCCACCACCACTCCGCTTTGAATCAATAAATCCAACCTTTGGCCTTTAATGGTTCTGCCTTTATAAACTACATCAATTTCCTTTTGCCGCTCGAACGGGATGTTTTTGAGGGTCAACTCGTGACAAAGCGCTTCCTCATAAATTGATTCCAACAGTCCCGGCCCCAGATGACGATGCACTTCGATGGCCGTCGAAATAATCTGCTCTGTTAAGGGATCAGACATCTCCGCTCTGTGTCCTCTGTGCTCTCTGTGGCAAAACATCAAACGCCGCTAGCGACCATGTCGCCGATCTGCGTGGTCGTGTAGCCCATCTGGTTCGCCATCTGACTCTTCATCTTGGGCGTCGTCGTGGCAATCGCGTTCTCAATCGCCATCGCCGCCTTCGTCTCGCTGAGCTGCGCGATCATCATCGCCCCCGCGCCGATGGCGGCCAGCGGATTGATCGCGTTCTTGCCCGTCCACATCGGCGCTGTGCCGCCAATCGGTTCAAACATGCTCACGCCCTGCGGATTAATGTTGCCACCCGCAGCGACGCCCAACCCGCCCTGTGTGATCGCAGCGAGGTCAGTGATGATGTCGCCAAACATATTCTCGGTGACGACGATGTCAAACATCTCCGGGCTGGCGACCATATAGAGACAGGTCGCGTCCACGTGATAATACTCGCGCTGCACGTCGGGGAACTCCGCGCCGACTTCAGCGAAGACGCGATTCCATAGCTCATACATATAGGTCAGCACATTCGACTTGCCGACCAGCGCCAGCTTGTTGGTCGCGCCAAGGCCGCGCGCCTGCTTGCCGTGCTTGCGGGCATACTCGAACGCGTAGCGCAGACAGCGCTCCACCTGCGCGTAGGAATAGACCATGTTTTGCACGGCGACTTCATCGCGGGTGCCCTGCCGCGAAAGTCCACCGATGCCGGTGTAGAGTCCGCCGCTGTTCTCGCGGATGCAGCAGTAATCAATTTCCTTCGGGCCTTTGCCTTTGATCGGGCATTCGACGCCGGGAAACAGCTTCACCGGTCGCAGATTGATGTACTGATCCAGTTCAAAACGGATACGCAGCAGGATGCCTTTTTCGAGGATGCCCGGCTTGATGTCCGTATGCCCAATGGCGCCGAGGTAAATCGAGTCCACGCGCTTGAGGTCGGCGAGGACGCTGTCCGGCAACACCTCGCCGGTGCGCAGATAGCGCGCGCCACCGATGTCCTGTGGAATCAGTTCCAGCTTGAAACCGAATTTTTGCGCGGCGGTCTGCAACACCTTGCAGCCTTCGCCAATCACTTCCGGGCCGGTGCCGTCGCCGGCGACTACGGCAATCTTGTAGGTTTTGCTCATCGTCATCTCTTTCGTTAGCGCGGACGGCGGAAAATAAAGGCCCCCGCGTCGCCCGGCAAGCAAAAATCACGAGTTTTTCAGGGCTTGGAAAACGGGAACGCTGACTTTCCCAAACCTTGTTTGTGGCTAAATTATTTTTCGTGTCCTTCCCGCCGTTCGGCGACACGGTCTATGAAGCGTGCTGCGACGAGCTGCCCGCCGCGCAGGAGTCTTGCCGCCCTGCGTTTAGCGACCGCCGGACGCTCACTCCCGTACCCCCTCTAAAATTTTCCTTGACTCCCCGCCGCACCAGCGGTAGATGCGCCAGAGTAATTTGTTGTACGATATGTGGTCTTTATCGCCCAACACGTATTCAGTTGCAACCAAACGAAATAAAATTATGAAATACAAACTTCAGTTATTATCCATCGGTCTCGTTCTGGCGACGATTATGGGGTTCGGCGGCACGGGCTTTGCGCAGGAGCAAGAATCTCCCCAAGCACGCGATGACCGCATGGCTTGGTGGCGCGAGGCGCGCTTTGGTATGTTCATCCATTGGGGGTTGTTCAGTGTCGCTGGTGGCGTTTGGGATGGACAGAAGGCTTTACCGGTGGTGTGCTCTTCATGCTGGTTGCAGATGAGGCTGGCCGTGCCGGCGGACGAATACACCGCCCTGACCCAGAAGTTTACCGGCGAACACTTCGATCCCACCTTCATCGCCCGGCTGGCAAAGGACGCGGGCATGAAATACGTCGTTCCCATTGCCAAGCATCACGAAGGGTTTTGCCTCTTTGACAGCAAGCTGACCGATTACAAGATCACCAATACTCCTGCGAAACGCGATTGGATCCGGGAAACCCTTGATGCGGTCCGCGCCGAAGGTCTCCACGCCGGGATTTACTATTCGCTGCTCGACTGGCATCACCCCGACTACCCGGCCTATATGCGTAACGATCCGAAAGTCGCCGCCCGTCCGCGCCAGTGGGATGATTATATTCGCTACATGCATGAACAGGTTGCAGAATTGATGACGCGCTACGGAAAAATAGACGTCTTCTGGCCGGACTACAGCACCAAGGAAATGAGCGGTGAAAAATGGGGCGCCACCGGACTGGTCGCCATGATCCGCCGGCATCAACCGCAAATCATCATCAATAATCGTCTGGCGCGGCAGTCTGAAACTTCCCGTAATCCAGCTTGGGGTATGGATTTCAAGACACCCGAGCAACACATCCCGCCGACCGGCTTCCCCGGTCAAGATTGGGAAACCTGCGAGACCCTCAACCACGAATGGGGCTACTCCCATTTCGACCACGACTGGAAAACGCCGACCGAACTGATCCATCAGTTGATTGACACCGTCAGCAAAGGCGGCAACTACCTGCTCAATATCGGACCCAAGCCGGATGGTTCCGTGCCGCAAAGCACCATTGACACTCTGCACGCCATCGGTGGCTGGATGAAAGTCAACGGAGAGAGCATCTACGGCACCACCGCCAATCCGTTCCCCAACGGCGTGCCTTGGGGGCGCTGCACTTGCAAGCATCTGTCGGACGGCAACGCCCGTCTCTACTTCCACATCTTCCAGTGGCCGTGGCAGTCGCGCATCCGGATTCCCTCGTTGGAAAATGAGGTTGCCGCCGTGTGGCTATTGAGCGATCCGAGCCATCCCAAGCTGCCCTTTAGCCGGGATCCGGAGGGCGGCACGGTCGTGAAACTGCCCACCGCCGAAGTCAACGATTACGCCACGGTTGTTGCCGTGGACCTTCGTGGCCAAGTCCACATTGGGAAGACCGCCCAAGCCGCGTCCGGACCGGAAAAGATCGTTTTCCGCGATACCTTCGATACGCCGGACACCATGAAAGTGAATGCGGACATTGATCTGATCCGGCAAGCTCGCGGCAAAGTCGCCTCCGCCTATGTGGGTGTGGGCAAAACACTCTTGGTGTCCACGAGCCGCCAAAATACCATCGTCGCGAACAGTCTCAAGCGCGTCGGCCCGGCGGCCATGGAGGTGGAAGCGGACTTTGCCGAGCAGATCGCCGGGAAAAATTTCTCGTTGTCCGCCGACATCAAATACCTCGGCACGAACCCGAAGGGTTGGGGCTCCATCAGCCTGCTCAGCGATAAGGGGCCGGAAAGAGACAGCAGCCCGATGAGCATCCTCTTGAAAGGCGACGGTTCGGTGGCGGTCAGCTCGGGCCGCGCTGGCGAGCCGGTGACAAGCTTGTTTTCCCCCGCCCAACTGGGCAAGATGCTTGGCCGACCGTTCGCTGTGGGAGCATTTCATAATTACAAGTATGTGGTGCAGTGGGATGAAAAAAAGAACCTTGTTTCCTTCTTTATAGACGGAGTTGAATTGCCGCTGAAGGACAAGACGGTCAACTTCGGCGGTGCGAGCGTCCGGCACATTCATTTTATCAATGCCAAAGACGTTGCCGATACGGACATCGTTTTCGACAACCTTACACTTACCGTGGGTCCCTGATGAGGCCCGGCGCGCATGATAAATTTTCCGCATGACGGGGATTGAGCAGCCGCATGGGGGCATGCGCCTCTCCGGGAAGAACCGTCGGCGCGTGGTTCGCAAGGGTTTCCAAGGCTTGAAAAATCACCCCTTTAGTTTTCCAAGCTTGGGAATTCAAGGCTAAAGTGCAACAGATTGATGGGGCATCAGGTCGCTGGGTGCTCGGTAACCGTGGCGTTTGCGAGGCCGGCGGTTGAGTTGACCTTCCACCCACCGTAACTCGGCC
>SCQF01000012.1 GCA_004321905.1 Verrucomicrobiota bacterium
ACACGGATTACCTGCTCACCAGGTGCTTGTATTTTTGATTTTACACCGCAGGCCGCGATCAACAGGGAATGATGTCCTATCAATCCTGCGTTGTGCAGCAACGAATTTTCGGAAAGTGCTTTTTGGCGCTCCCGGCAGGACTCGAACCTGCGACCTTGGGATTAGAAATCCCATGCTCTGTCCAGTTGAGCTACGGGAGCGTACCGCACGACGTGCAACTATGTTGCGCCGCCCGGCGGCTTGGCAAGCCAGAAAGCAAAAGGCGGATCAGTCGGTCTGATACCAGTGCTGCGTGCGGTTGCAGAGCTTGCACACGGACAACATGACGGGCACTTCCACCAATACGCCGACGACCGTCGCCAGCGCCGCGGGCGAATCCGCGCCGAACAGCGTGATGGCCACCGCGACGGCCAGCTCGAAGAAATTGCTCGCACCGATCAGCGCGCCGGGCGCGGCCACGTTGTGCGCGACGCGCAACCGGCGCATGAGCAAATAAGTGAGGCCGGAGTTGAAGTAGACTTGGATGACGATCGGCACGGCGATCAACAGCACAGCGAACCAGCGGCTGGTCAGATTCTGTGCTTGAAAGGCGAAAATCAAGATGAGCGTCAGCAGCAGCGCGCCGACCATCACGGGATGAAACTTGGGGAGGAAGTTTTGATCAAACCATTTTGGGCCGTGCGACTTGAGCAACGCGGTACGCGTCAGCCAGCCGGCGGAGAGTGGAATGACAATGAAGACGATGACGGAGGTGATGAGCACCTTCGCCGGTACGACGACGTGCGCGACGCCACACAGGAACATCACCAGCGGGGCGAAGGCGACGAGCATGATGAGATCATTCACCGCGACCTGGACCAGCGTATAGATGGGATCGCCATCGGTCAGATAGCTCCACACAAAAACCATCGCCGTGCAGGGCGCGGCGGCGAGGATGATGAGGCCGGCGGTGTAGCTCTTGGCGATTTCCGGCGCGATCCATGGCGCAAAGACGTGCTGCATAAAGACCCACGCGAGCAGCGCCATGCTGAATGGTTTGATTAGCCAGTTGACCAACAGTGTCACCATCAGGCCCTTTGGCCTTTTGGCTATTCCGCCGATGGCGCCAAAGTCCACCTTGAGCATCATCGGGTAAATCATCAGCCAGAGCAATACGCCGATGGGCACGTTCACCTGCGAACCGTGGCCGAACTCAAGTTTGCTCAACGCTGCCGTCGCGCCGGGGAACAACTTGCCCAGCGTCACGCCAACGACCATGCAGAGAAAGACCCAAACGGTCAGGTAGCGCTCGAAGAAGGCGAGTCGTTTGGGGGCCGTAGCTGTAGTAGTGTCGCTCATTTTTTTCTCCAATGATGCCGGCAGGGTCTCAACAAAAGCGCGGATTTCGTCGCGCACGCGGCGGTAGTGTGCAAGTGCTTCTTCCTCGGTCTTGGCGGTTTTGGCTAGTTGCGGCGGGTCGTCGAACCCGACGTGGACGATCTTCGCTTTGCCGGGGAAGAGCGGGCAGTGTTCATTCGCGTGGCCGCAGACGGTGACGACATAATCGAAGTGGATCGGCCCCAACTCGGCCACGGTTTTGGAGGTGTGCGCGCTGATGTCCACGCCGGTCTCGGCCATAGCGCGGACGGCGCGCGGGTTCAACCCGTGTTTCTCGATGCCGGCGGAGTAAACTTCGAGCACGTCACCCTTCAGCGCGCGCGCCCAGCCTTCGGCCATCTGGCTGCGGCAGGAATTACCGGTGCACAGAAACAACACTTTCATTTTCATTTTGTATATTTCCTATCTGTTTGGGGGAATTAAGCTTGCGGGGGACAGCAGCAGGCATCACCACCGCAACACGTTTCTTTACCCGTCAGTAATCCGTTGATGATGGTTTCGGCACAACCCACGCCGCTGGCAACGGTGATGGCCCCGGTCGCACAATTTAAGGCGCAGGCTCCGCATTCTATACAAGCTTCACGATCCGCGATGTGCGCCTTCGTATTTTCGACGGCAAAGACTCCATGCGGGCAGACCATCACACACATTTTGCAGCCGCTGCATCGGCCGGCATCGAGCCGCAGGGAAATATCTTTGGATAGGTATTTCATCATATCTCTTCACCATGTTGGCAAGAACCCGGCAGCCGTCCATGCCGTGAGACCCACAACTCCGGCCACAATCTGCACGGGAAGCGCCAAACGCACTTCGCGGCGCACCCCAGACGGCGAGGTAAAGGTTGTTGAACCGGTGAAATTGAGCAGCAGATAAGAGGCTGCGGTAGAAAGCAGCAGCACCCACGCCGCACTGCGCAGTCTGGTCCAGTCCGGGCCAAGCAAGCCAAGACTGCACAGGGCGAGGGCGAGGCCAAGGCTGGCGCCTTTGATTGAAAAAGCGCGTGTCGGCAGCCACGGCAGCAATAGTGGGCCGAGGAAAATGGCCAATCCCGAAGTTACAAGCCAAAGCAAGAACACCGTCCCGCTGCGTTGCCCCAGCATGGCCCAAGAAGCGCCTGCCGTGGGGAGGCAGGCCAATATAGCCAGGGCCAGACCGCCGAGGAAGAGTTCCCTACGATAGAGCGCGATTTCAACCGGGGCCACGACAAGGCGTTCATACCATCGGAAGTGTACGCGCCGCATCGCCGGTGTTGCGTGGAGCTTGGCCTGCAGGAAGGCCGGAAGATTCGCTGCGTAGACCGGTCCATAGATTACAGCAAAGCCGCTCTGCTTTCGGACTTCATGGGCGGCGATACCCGACGCACCCAGTTGCGGAACAATGAGCCGGCGGTGCGTCACCCGCTCAAGCAGGCGGCATTCACGGATCTTGCCGATTAGTTCAGCGGTACCAAAGGTGCCTTTGCCGGCGGCACACCAGACGTTGACCCCCTGCGTGTCTAACACCAGAATCCATCCGTCCAAGCCGACCAAGGCCTGCCGCAAATGATCAAAGGAAAGTTTGTAGTTCGCCGACACAAAGACCGGCGCATCCGGTCCGGGCTTTCCGAGCGCGTATAAACCCGGCGTCACGCGATAGTGCATCCGCCGGAGATTCAGTCGTACGCCGAGGGCACCGAGCCAATTGCGGATGGTCCATTCCGCCGTGACGTGTCCGCAGGGTTCCAACGCGGTCGCTTGATGATCTGAACGCATGCTTCACTTTTCCAGAATAATAATTTCAGGCGTGATGGTGATCTCGGACTTGAAAGACTGGTTGATGGTGGAATACTTCAGGGCCATGTCCAAGGCCCGTTGAACGATTTCCGGGGTGCTACCCTTGACCACAATTTTAGGATAGAGCACCACTTGCTTGAACCACGAGGTCCGGTCTATGAATTCTTCCACTTCCCCCGCAGCCTCGCAGTGCAGCGACACGAGGTTCAATTTGAACCGCTCGGCGGCCCAGACCACCATCATGAAATAACAGGTGTTGGAAGCCGCGACGAAGGCGTCCTCGGGCGTCAACACGCCGGCTTTGCCGTGCAGGTTGGGCGGGGCGGAAAACTCCATCTCTGTTCCGTTCTGGCACCAGGTGTAACCCAGATGTGCCCCACGCCATTCCACTTTGTTTTTATAAATCGCCATACGGTTTTCCTTCAGCGCGTGTCTGTACCAACACCGCATCCACGGAAGCAGCAATTTCATCTGCGACTGCCTGCACGGCGGACTCTTCTTCGCTCCCAAAAACACGCAACCGTGTGGGCATGGAGATGCCGCGTTTTCCCAGAATATCGGGGATGAGCAACGCTTGAGCGGGCTTACCCGAAAACATTTCCGTAGCCTTGGCGGCACACCGTTTTTCACAGCCATCCACCGTGATGGTGGGATGCCGGGCGGCAAACCCGCGTTCCTCCTCGCCCCCGGCAATGAATAGCGGCAGACAGATGGCAACGGTCTGATCCTTACGGAATTTATCCAGTACCCGACGACAAGCCAGACGACAGACCGTCCCCGCAGGCAGCGCCTCACCGCTGCACGGAACAATCCCGATTTTAGCAACTGGAACACCCATTATGTCTTCTCCCCAGCCGCCAGCCGATCTACCGTCGCGGCCAGTTCGTCCGCGGCTACGCGCGCCAGTTTCAATCCCGCTTCATTCAACTGCGCGACCCCGTCGGGTTTGAGGTCTTTGTGGGCCATATAAAACTGAATGGTTTCCAAAGCCTGTTCCACTTTTCTGCCCAGAACTTCCACACTCTTGCGGGCGCACGCCTTGGGACAACCATCCAAGGTGATCACCGGATGTTCCAGCACCAAACGCCGGGCCTCGGGATCGTTGATAACCAAGCGTGGCAGGCAGATGGTCGTGGCAACGCCGGGCCGGACGCGCTCGACCAATTCATGCGCCGTCTCCCGCGCCAACGCGCCCCATGTTTTGCCAATGCCGCTACAGGCCAGCACCACAACTTTTTTAGCCATCTCACCCATATAAACTCTTCGCCGCTTGAGCGACCTTTTCTTTCATGAGTTCAAAATAAGCGCTGGCGGACAGCAGTGCGCCGGCGTCATTTTCCGGGTTCGCTAATTCGATCCGATATAACCAACCCGTTCCATACGGGTCATGGTTGATCAGATAAGGCCGATTTTTGAGTTCTGGATTAACCTCCACCACCTTGCCGGTGACGGGTGCAATCAGATCAAGGATCGCCTTGATGGTTTCAACGTCACCCATGGCCTGGCCTTGTTTGACTTCCGTGCCCACTGCCACGGTATTGAGAATGGTGATATCGCCTTTGGACTTCTGCTGAAAATCCGTCATGCCGACCTTGGCTATGCGGCCTTTGATTTCGGCCCAAAACTCATCTTGAGTGTAATGGTAATCAACTTTTACCCGAAAAATGAATTTGTCGTAGGTTGTCTCCAGATATTCTTCCATAACCATGTCCTTTCGACGTACTTGTTGCGATATCACGGTGCCGTCCAGATCAGATATAAGCCCCCTAAAATAACCAAGACACCGCACACCTTCTTAAGAATCAATGCGCCCGAAGATTTCTCGTTCCAGTCCAGATAATGTTGCACTACCTCGGTAAAGGTTCCCGCGAGTACGATGACCGAACAATGGCCCACGCCGTAGGCCAACAACAGGGAGGCGCCGTAGAGCGGGGCGCTGGACGAGAGCTTGAACGTCACAGCCAGCATCGGTGCCATATAGGCGAAGGTGCAAGGGCCGAGGGCGATGCCGAACACGAGGCCGAGAATGAACGCAGCGAGCAAACCTCTGCGTTTCATGTTCACCGGGCCAGGTCCCGACCACGGCATCGGAATTACGCCGAGCAAGTACAGGCCAACCACGAAGAAGATGGCGGCGACGAAGTAATTTCCCCACCGGCCAACGTCACCGAGCATCCGGCCAGCCGCCGCGGTGAGTATGCCGACCACCGCGATGGTAACCAGGATGCCGATGGCAAACAGTGTCGCGAGGCCAAAGGCGCGGGCTGTCGAGACACGCCCTTGCCCGCTGATAAAACCAACAATCAGTGGAATGCTCGCCAGATGACAGGGGCTAAGCACGATGCTCAAGATGCCCCATGCCGAGGCAGCCGCCAGCGCGATGAGTGGCACGCCTTCGACGGCATGACTTAAGCTGGAAAAGAGGTGTTCCATGTTACTTTGTTGTGCTGAGGTCTACCCCGAGTTCTTTCCACTTGGCCAAGATGTCATCTTTCCCAAAGAACCCCTCGTGGCGGAACAGTTCCTTGCCGTTTGCCGCATAAAAAATCTGCGTCGGGATCAAGTTGATCTTGTACGGCTTGCCCGCGTCGGGATTTTTCCAAACGTCAATGAACTCCACCCGGAATTTGTTCGCGTAGTTCTTCTTTAGGTCTTCCAGGATCGGCACCATCATTCGGCATGGGATGCATTTTCCCGCGCCAAGGTCTACGAGTTTCGGCAGTGCTGGCTTGGTGCCGGCAGCGGGGGGCGGGGCGTTTGTTGCGTCCGTCGCTATCGCAGCCAAGAGCCATACGCTTGCCAGCGCCGCAACCAGCCATATATCTTTTTTCATGTTCCTGTTTCCTCGCCGGTTTCTGGCCGGTTTCACCTGATGAGCTTTGCGATCTCGCCGGCACTCAAGACCTTGCCGACGCACAACACCGTACCGTCCACCGCCAACGCGGGGGGTTAACATCACGCCGAAACTCTGGATTTGGTTGATTTCGGTGACTTTCGCCAACTCATATTCAATGCCGAGCGCCTTGGCTGCAGTTTCGGCATTTGTGGCGAGCACTTTACATTTCGCACAGCTCATACCGAGCACTTGGATCTTTTTCATTTAATCCCTCGCATGATCGCATGAAACAGAAAATCCACCGGCAGGCCTATCCAGCATTATCGGACAGCGGCCCGACCAATCCCTAAACACGTTCATGCCTTTCGTGTGGCTACAGTAGCCAATCGCGATTTCCGCACCGCATCGGATTGCATCACACCTAGCGTGCAGTCGAGGGCTTGCAAGATGCAGGGACATTCGAGGTGGTGAATGACGCGCATACCCGCGCGGCGTTCAATGACGATACCCGCGGTTTTGAGCTGGGCCAAATGCCGGCTGATAACGGAAGGGTCCACGCGCGCCAGGAAGCGTAGATCGGACACACAGCGGTCTCCCCGGCTAAGCTCGTCCACCATCATCAGGCGGGTGGGATTGGCCAAGGCCTTCAGAATTTTGGCTCGCGCCACAGCGTCGTCACGTTTCATAAGAAGGACTATATGCAGATGTGTGCATATAGTCAAATACTCTCTTCGCGATATCCTTTTAATATGCACACCGTCTTCGATGTCGCGGAATATCAGGGCAGGGTTCGGATTACTAATTTGAAAGGGACGACGATGGCGCGAATTTGACGAGGCCGTTTCTAACTACAACGTGCGACGCTTAACCCAGCCGGTCGCCGACTCGCAGACGCGCGCCGTTGCTGAATGCTGTGGCGGACATGGGCTGCTTGCCTTCCGGCTGGACCTCCGCCAAGCACAACGCAGCTCGACCTGTCGCGACGATTAAACCGTGGGCGGCGGTTTTCAGGATCAGACCCGGCTCGCCGCTGCCGGTTTCAAGGGATGCTTTGAGCACTTTGACGCGCTTGGCGGAATCATGCGGCCAGACGAAATAACAACCCGGCCATGGGAAAAAACCGCGAATCCGGTTGTGCAGTGTGGCTGCCGATTGTGACCAGTCCAAGCGGCCGTTTTCTTTCCGGAGCATGGGCGCACGCGTAGCCAGCGCGTCGTTTTGTGGTGTACGTTTGACCACACCGGCGCGGATATCCTCGATTGCGGATAACAAAAGTTTTGCACCCAGCGCCGCCAGCCGTGGCGACAACGTGGCGGTGGTGTCGGCGGACGCAATCGGCATATGCGCTTGCGCGAGGATGTCGCCGGCATCCATTTTTTCGATTAAATAGATAATCGAAACGCCGGTTTCTGTCTCGCCATTGGTAATGGCCCACTGAATCGGCGCCGCACCGCGATATTTCGGTAGCAGCGAAGGATGCACGTTGATTACGCCGTGCGTTGGTAAGTCCAGCAAGGCGCGCGGCAAAAATTGGCCGTACGCAGCGACGGCGATCAAGTCGGGGCGTAGCGCAGCAAGCTGCGCGACGAATTCCGGCGCGGCGCATTTCTCCGGCGTCAGCACCGATACGCCGCGACTTGTCGCCAGTTGCTTCACCGGACACGCCGTCAAACGCAGATGACGGCCCCGCGGCCGATCCGGTTGTGTGACCACCGCCACCAACTCATCTTGTGGCGAGGCCAGCAGTCGCTCGACCGCGGGGCAACCCAACTCGCCTGATCCCATGAAAACAATGCGCATACGTAGTTTTTAGCACGCCGGACGATGCGGCGCACGGAGTTTTCCAAGGCTTGGAAAAGTGTTCGGGGTGCCGTCAAAACGTACTCGCCCAGCGATTCGGTCCGGTGCCAGCACGCAACCAGCCGGGCAGGAGCCGTGCCACGATGCGCGGTTCGAGCCTGGATCGGGCGAGCGATGTGAGCGGCCACCAGATGAATTCCAACTTTTCCTCCGCGGATGCCGGTGGTTGCCGCAACGTGGCGCGGGGCAACCGGAAGGTGAAAACAAAATTAATTTCCGTTACGCGATGATCGGTTTCATCGAAAGCGTGCTGAACAACACCTAACAACCGGCCGACGGCGCAGCGCAGGCCGAGTTCTTCGGCAAGTTCGCGGCGGAGTGCGTCGGGTGCGCGCTCCTCGCCTTCGAGGTGGCCGCCGGGTAGGTAAACGTTGCCTTTCTTCCGGTTGCGGCAGAGCAAAATATGGCCGCGGTACAGGCAGGCACCACGGGCAATAATTTCGGGAGCATTCTCGGGTTGCATATTTCACGCTTGCCATCACCGACTGGTGGGCGAGGGGGGACTTGAACCCCCACGGCTTGCGCCACAAGATCCTAAGTCTTGCGTGTCTGCCATTCCACCACTCGCCCGCTAAACGGTGGAGAAGTTTATCCGCTTTGCCGGCGACCGCAATACGAAACGGATTGTAGCGAAGGGAACACAACGACCCACATTTTGCGCCACTCGTTCAGCAGCAAACGGGTGTGGCGAGCGGATCACCGGGACGTGGTTGGGCTTTCCAGCGGCGGTGAATCCAAATCCACTGATCGGGATGCGCGCGGATTTCGCGTTCGAGAATGGACGTGTAAAGCTGCGTGTAACGCAAGACGGTTTCCGGCGTGCGGTCGGGCGGCGGCTCGATCACGGGCAGAATGCGGATGTGGTGGCCACCATCTGCGCGGCGTTGGATGAAGACAGGGATCACCGGCGCCTGCGCTTGCGAAGCGAGTACGGCCAACCCCGGCGAGGTGCTGGCGGGGCGTCCGAAAAATTGCACGAACACGCCTTTGTCGTGCGGCCGGTTTTGGTCGAGCATGAAGCCGACCAGCTTGTTTTCGCGTAGCGCCCGGATGCAGGTGCGGGCCGCGTTGTGGGCATAGACGACGGTGATGCCGTAACGCTGGCGCAGGCGATTCCAGAGTTCATCCACGGCGGTGTTTTTGAATTTCTTGGCGACGATCGAGAGTTGATATTTACGCTGGGCGGTGTACATCGCGAGCAATTCCCAACTGCCGTAGTGCGCCATGAGAATCAACGCGCCACGCCCGCGCGCAAGGGCCGCGGTGACGATTTCTTCGCCTTCGACGCTGAATAAGTCGCGGATATTTTCATCCGCGCCGCCGGCTTCGCGCAGAATTTCCACGAGATTGGTGGCCAAATTTCGATACATGCCGTTGAGTGCGGCGACGGCGGCGGTGGGCGTGAGTTCCGGCAAGCTGCGGCGCAGTGCGGCGAGCGCCTCGGCGCGGCGCTGGCGGACGATATGGCCATAGAACCAGCCGAGTCGCGCGCCGAGCCGCAATATCGTAGGGCGCGACACGCGCGCGAGGCCACGGGAAATGCCGTTGAGTATAAAGTGAAGCATGCGCCGGAAAGAATAAGCTTTCGCGGATGAAAACGCCAAGCCGCAAAGCGGGATTCTTTGCGGCTTGGCATTTTCGCGTGCGGTCTATTTTTGCAAGGGCCGCGGTTTTTGCAGCATTTTGGCGCCGCCGAGATCGCCGAGCGTCGCACGCTCAAGATCGGTCCAGAGCGTGCCTTCGCCGGCGTGCAGGATGTTGATTCGCACGGCGGGGTTCAGGTTCTTGGCGAGTTCGGCGAGCGTATAGGCCTGCGGATCGCCGAGTGCGGTGGCCTTGAGTTGGAAGCCCTTGGCTTTTTCGCCTTCGACCATCTGGGTTTTTTCGGCCTGCGCCTTGCCCAGTTTTTTGACCTTTTCGGCGCGTTGCACCGCGGTTTGCTGTTCGACGAGCGCGGCCTGCTTGATCGTCTCGGCCTGAATTTCTGCGACCATCTTCTCCTGCGTGGCGCGGATTTCCGCTTTGAGTTTGGCGGTTTCTTGTGCGACCTCGGCGCCGCGCTGCTCGATCAGCGACTGCTCGGTATTGAGTTGCGCCAACCGCCGCGCGGTGTTCTGCTTCTCGCGGTTGGTCAGGTCCTGCTCCACCGCGATGCTCGCCTGTTGGATGGGATCAAGAATCTGATCGGGCACATTGACGTGCCGAATCAGCGCGTTGTGGATGGAGATGTTTTTCTCCGCCAAACTTTTCTTGAGACTTTCGGTCAGGTCGGTCTGGAATTTTTCGCGGCCCTCGCCGACGATGAAATCCACTGCGCGATAGGCCGAGCCTTTGAGCCGCGAAATGGAGAGAATCTTCGGCATGATGATTTTATCCACGACCGCGGGCAGATCGCCGTAGTCGCGGAAGATGGTCGGAATTTTGTCGGGCAGCAGCTCGAATTCCACCGTCATGTCGAGGCTGATCTCGAAACCGTCGCGCGACGGGAATCCGACGAACTGGTTGAGCACAAACGTCGGCGTTTGGGCCTGTGCTTCGCCCGGTCGGCGCGGCTTGCCGCCCATCGCAGGTGCGGCGGCGGGCGCCAGATCGCGTCGAACGCTAGATTTTTTGTGAGAGTATAAAAGCGAGTCATAGGACGCGGGGGTCGCGGCCACGCCTTCTGCTTCATTGACGGCGATCTGCATTTTCCCGCCTTGAGCCTGGATTTCTTTGGCGCGCTGTTCGGCCTGACTTTCCAGCACTTTGAATTGCAGCGCGTTCATTGCCTCGTTTTTGCTGGCGATCGCGCCTTTGGTGATGATGGCGCTACCCGCTTTGCCGAGCATCGAAACCTGGTTCAAGCCGACTTCGAGCACATCCACCTTGAATTCCTTCGGGTTGACGTAATAAAGCCCCGGCTGCAAAACGTCGGAGCGGATACCCTTTTGGTTCGCACCGGCAAATTGGCCCTCTGGCGCTTTTGCGCCGGCAAGCGAAGTGACCACGCCAACGTAGCCGATCGGAATCGAGATCGCGTCCAGTACGTCAATTTGATAACCGGATGGATTCAGGCGGTATTTGCCCGGGCCGAGCACCCCGCGCGAGATACCCTTTTGCCCCGGATTAGCGAGAAATTCGCCCTGCGGTAAGTCGTTGCCGACTTTGGAGGTCACAATGCCGACTTTGCCGGGCGGAATGCTGACCAGCGGTTCAATCTGGTGCTCGAAAAGATAGGGGTTCAGGAAATGCCGGCCCTCGCCGAGCACGTCTTCCTGCACGCCCTTCTGACCCTTGTGCGCCAAAATTTGGCCCGGCCCCAGCGGCTCGCCTTCCTTGGCGATGATCACCGCCATGTGATCTGCCGGCACATAGAAGCGGCAGAAGCCCCATTCCCAAAAGAGCCACAAACCGCCGACGGCCAGCACTATCAATACAATCAAAATGCCCAGTGATTTTTTCATTTTCCAGCCTCCTTATGCGCTGCTGTCGGCAGGTAGGGCAGGAACAAACCGCCCAACCCATCCGCTTGATCGGTGGCGAGGATCGTCTCAATCCGCGGTCCGACTTTCTGATAGAAGAGATAGCGCGCGTAGTTCAAGCCGCTGCCGAACGCCAGCGCTTGATTTTGAAACACCTTGGCTTCGGCCTCGTTGTTGAGCCGGACAACCGTTTGATCGCCGCCGGCCTCGGCAATCACCGCCGCCGCTTGCGCCTCGGCGGCGTCGTTTTCCAGCTTGGCCACGGCGAGCCCCTGCTGCGCGGCGGTCAGCCGTACTTGCTGTTCCTGCTTGGCGAGAATCGTCGCCTGTAATTGCAAGGTCTCGGCCTGCACCTTTTCCTGATTCTGACGCGCGAGCATTTCCTGTCGCGTCAGTTCAGCCTTGGACTTGGCCTGCTCGATTTGCTGGTCATACATCTTCGCCGTCTGCTTGGCCAACTCGCGGTCGCGAATGATGCTGGCGATTTGATCCGGCACGGTGATGTTGCGAATCAGCACCGACCGAATCGCCACACCCGCCGCTTTGCACGTTTCGCGCAGATGCGCTTCGAGGTTGTTCTGAAACGCCTGCCGCATCTCGCCGACGATATAGTTCAATGCCGGATTTTTGCTGCCTTCGATCCGGCTGAATCCACGGGCGCGCGGCAAAATGACTTTCTTGAGCACGTCGTCCATGTCGCCGACTTGATGCGTCAGCAGCGCGGCCTTGTCGCGGAGCAGCGCGAATTCCAGCGTGCCTTCGACGTGAACGGTGAAGCCATCCATCGTCAGGAAATTGATCGAGTCATCGCCACTCATCTCGAAGCGCTGGCTCCGCAAATTCACTTCGTTCACGTTGAACAAATAGGGATTGAGGTAATGCGTGCCGGGGTCGAGCACCTCCGCCTGCACGCCTTTCAAATCGGCGCCGACGATGAACGTATTTCGCTGCTCCGCCGGAATGCTGTTCGAGAGCGGATCCTTGCCGACCAGCCGCGTCACCACGCCGACGCAGCCCGGGCGGATGGCGATCGCATCGAAAATCTGCACCTGATAGGCGTAGGGATTGATGAAATGCTTACCCGGTCCGAGCACGTCCGGCAGCATACCCTTGGTGTCTTTACCCGCAAGAATCTGGCCCGGCGGCAAATCTTGGCCATAGAGCCGCGTCAGCACGCCGAGCTTGCCCGCCGGGATATCGGTGACCGGTACGATCTGCCGATCCCACGAATACGGATTTTTGAAATAGCGGCCCGGCGAGAGCACGTCGAGTTGAATGCCCTTCTGCTCCGGCTGCAACGCGAGGATTTCGCCCGACGGCAAATTCGCGCCGGTCTTGTGAATCATCACCGCGAGTTCGTCCGCGCCCGGTTCGATGCGCCAGAAAAACCAGACCCAGCCCGGCAGCACCACAACCAAGCCGATCGCGAGCAGCGCCAGCACCGTGGCGATGCCGATGCCGCGCCCGAGCGACGGCAACGTCGAGCGTGACGGAATGGGCGGCGGCGAACTCCAACCATGTTCTCGTTCCATAGCATCCTCCGATTTGTGGCGACTCTAGCACGCGGGCTCCGGTTTTCCAAGGTTTGGAAAAGGGAACAGGCGTTTTTCCCAAACCTTGGAAAACCGCCCATCCGCTATGCGCCTCAATTCTTTGTCTTCGCCGCGACCTTGCGGGCCTGTTCCACCAACTCGGCCAAGGCGGCGGCGGGTACGACATGGAGGCGCTGCTCCTGCTGCAAGGCGAGATCGAACGGCATGGATTTACGCGAAGGCCGGCGGTTCATGGCCATCGGCTGCAAGGCCGTCACGCCCAGCAGACGACCATCGGCTAGAAAAATGGGTACACCCAACGGATTCTCGCCACCGGGATGGCCGTCGGTCAAATAGAAGACGCGCGGCTGGGTGATGCAGGCCGTGATTTTGCCGGTATCGGCGGTGAGGGTATAATGGTGCGAGCGATCAAGGCGGCTGATCGCGAGCACGTCGTCGAAGAGCTCTGCTTTGGCGTTCGGCTGCAAGGCGAGCGCGGGCCAAGCGGGGATTTTTTCGCCGGACTTCGGCGCGGGCGCAAGCACGGTCAACATCAGGTCGTCGTCTTGCAAGACGATGCGGGCGGGCACTTCCGTCCCGTCATGCAGCACAAAGTTCAGATGCTGCTCTTCATATTTGAGCTCGGCGGTCTTGCCGCTGTTGCCGCAGATCGCGAAACCCGCGCGGTCCACCAGCGTGGCGACGCATTCGACGTTTTGTTCGTGCGGCTTCGCGTTGTGGCCGTCGTTATACTTGAGGGAGCCACGCAACGTGACGATCGCGTCCTGCCGGGCCGCGATGAACGCGCGCGCCTGTTCACCGGAAATTTCGCCGAGCGTCGTTGGTCCCGCCGCGCGAGTGAGCGCCGGTGGCGGTTGGGCCACCGTGATAACGCGCGCGGTGGCTTTTTGGGCGCGCGCCACCAAGTCGCGCACGTCTGCGACCGGTAAAATGATCGACAGAGGCCGCACTTGGTTTTCCGATATCTTTTCGAGTTGCTCCAAATCGGGTGGGCGGAAATCCACCGAGCCGATGCCGATCAAGCGGCCATCGGT
The DNA here is from genome assembly GCA_004321905.1 of Verrucomicrobiota bacterium. Classification (GTDB taxonomy): domain Bacteria; phylum Verrucomicrobiota; class Kiritimatiellia; order CAIQIC01; family CAIQIC01; genus DP16D-bin41. The sequence goes on from SCQF01000012.1 coordinate 13,894, forward strand.
GGCAAAAACAGGCAGGCCCAGCGGCACGATTTCCGTCATGAACATGTGGCACGCCCGCGGCTTGGTCAACGCATTCACCGGCAGGCCACGCACCACCAGCGGGGTGCGCTGACAAGCTTCACCGGTGCGACTGAGCACCAGACAGGGCGCGTGCAACGCCGGCGTTGCTTCACCCGTCAGCGCTAGCGCGGGGAACGCGGACGTTTTTGCGCCGGCTTGCGGCTCGATGGCGAGCACGGTGAGGCCGAGGTCGTCATCCTGGGTGACCACGCGTGCCGGTACTTCCGTTTTATCCGCAAGCAGAACGCGCAACTTTTCCAAGTGCGCCTTGAACTCGATTTCGAACGATTGGTCGCCACGCTGAATATGCAGCGGGCCGTGGAACATGCTGCTCACAGGGTCCAGCAACAAGTTGCCCGCCACGACCCAACCGGTGGCATCCACAATCGTCGCCGGGGCTTCCACCGGCGCTTCATTTTCCTGCTTCATGCCCAGACCTTTCACGGTCATGGTGGTCTTGAGCGTGCCCAACACCGTGACGATCGAATTTTGATGCGCGGCCACCAAGTGCCGGGCGAGCGCGGCGCTGCCGCCCATCGCATGCGATCCCGACCGGCTGGAGACGCAACCGGCGAGTGCGAGCAGCACCACTGCGGGAATCGCGTATAAAATTTTCATGGCGCTTCCTTGGTTGTGGTCGCCGTGGCGGCGGCGTGGCGTGCTTGTTCGATAACGTCCTGCAATTCATCCGCCGCCACGATGGTCTGCCGGCCCAAACCGACGCCGACCAGTTGGCCCGTCGCGTTGAAGACCGCCTCGCCATCGCCGCTGACCAGATGGGCGCAGCCATAAACCGTGCGCGGCTTGGTTTCCACGGAATTGATTTTGGCCGGTGCCGTTTCTACCAACGCGTTGTGATTTTTGTCCATGCGCCCGACGATCACAATATCATCCAACACGTGCGCCTTGGCGGTCGCGGCCCAGTTGACCGGCTTGAAGGTGCCCGCCGCTACCGCGGACGGTTTTTCCGGCGCGAGCAAGACCGCATCGAGATCGCGGTCGGTCAACACAACACGCACCGGCAGTTCCGTTCCGTTGGGCAACTTGACCTTGAGTGTGCTTTCGCGGATTTCGATCTTGCGCGTGAGCAGCGAGATTTGCACCACGCTGGACGAGGTGAGCAGCAGGCCGTTGGTGTCCACGACCGTGACCGGCCCTTCGACCGTCGTGTCGTGTACTTGGTTGCAGCGCCCGCACATAAACTTGAGCGCACCGCTCAGCATGAGCACGGAATTTTGGTTGGTCGCTTGGATGGCGCGGATGGTGCCGGGCGGCAATTCCGCGCGCGCCGTGCCGGCGGCGATCAGCGCGCCGCACAAAATCATTTTTATTTTCATAAACCGTGTTCCTTTGCCAAGGCTTGGAAAACGGGAAGGCCGATTTTTCCAAACCTTGGAAAACGCCTCATCATGGGGCATTTTTCTTGCTCGCGCCGTTCCCGTTGGTCCAATCCGGCTCCAGTTCGGCAAACAGCGTATGCACGCCACGCTTCAAGAAAAATACGACGCGCCTGGCTTTGGCGTGCGCGGCTTGCTTGAGCCGTTTTTCGGCGGTCGCCACGTCGCCGGTCGTCGTGCCGTCAATCGCCAGCAAAATGTCGCCACTGGCCAAGCCGGCCAGTTGCGCCCAGCCGCCGGTTTCGACGACGGCGATCTTTACGCCTTGGAGGTCCGCCGGAATATCGCGATGAATCCGTTCCAGTTCCGTGAGCTTCTCGATGGTCAGATCGAAAACATCGTCTTTATAGGGTAGATGCTCCTCGGCGGTGCTCAAATCTTCCTCTAGTTTTAGAGTGAGCGTTTGCGACTGGCCGCCGCGCAAAATTTCGCAGGGCACAGCGCGACCCACGCGGTAGCGCCGGATCTGCGCGTAGATATCGCTCACGTCTTCGGGCCGCTCGCACTTCACCGGGTCGCCATCGAACTTCAGCAGGATGTCGCCCTTTTGAAAACCGGCGCGTTCGGCGGAGTGGCTGCGATAGACCAGTGTGACCAACGCGCCGCTGCGGCCCTGCAAGCCCAGTGCTTCGGCCAGTTCCGGGCTGAGCGCCTGCAATTCGGCGGAGAGTCCCGGCTTGCGCGCCGGTTCGACGTCGGGCCGTTTCTGCTCCTTACCGATTTTCACGACCGTCAAATACTGTCGTTTGCCGTGATCGAATTTCACGAGCACCGGCTTGGTACCTTCGATGCCCTTGAGTTGCGCGTCGGTCACGCGGCGTAAATCGGCCACGCTGTTCACCGCGGCCTGGGCCACTTCCAGAATGACGTCACCTTCGTTGACCGCCGGCTTGGCGTCGCTCACGGCGCTCGCCAAACCCACGGAAACGACCAGCACGCCATTGGTGTTCGGCCGTTGCCATTCGATGGCCGCGATCAGCGTCAGGTTACGCGCCACCATGCCCCATTCCTTGAGTTCCACGTCGTTGCTTTGCGCCTTGCCGCGCACGCGGGTCGTCAGGGTCAGCTTGTGTTCCTTGCCGTCGCGCAACGTCACGAGTTCCACTTGTTTGCCGACCGGCGTGGAAAGGAGCAGCCGGTTGAAAGCCGGTAAATCTTCCGGGATGCGGGCATCCACCTCCACGCCGTCATATTTTTGCAACACATCGCCCGCCTTGAGTCCCGCCGCCGCCGCGGGCGAATCGGGCAAGACACCGCCGACGAGTACGCCACGTTCGATGCCCAGATTTTTGGGCCGCGCCTGTCCTTCGATGCCCAGCCAGCTCCGCTGCACACGGCCTGTCGCGATCAGTTGCTGCGCCACGTCTTTGGCGATGTTGCTCGGAATCGCGCCGCCCAAACTGCCCAAGCCGATTTCGTTGATGCCGATGATTTCGCCCGCGGGGTTCACCAGCGGTCCGCCGCTGTTGCCCGGATAAATCACGGCGTCGTGGCCGATCCAACGCACGACTGAACCGATGGCCTCGCCCTCTTCGCGGAAAGCACCCGCGCCGCCGAACATGGAAGGTAGCATGAGCTGCGTGTTGCTGATAATACCCTTGGTCACCGACTGCGAGACGCCCGCCGGACAACCCATCGCCAACGCCACGTCGCCCACCCTCAACTGGTCGGAATCGCCGAATTGCGCCACGTGCAGCGGCGCTTTATTTTTGCGTTTGCTCAAATCAAGTTGCACGATGGCGATGTCCGTCAGCGGATCGGTCGCCACCAGCCGCGACTCGACTTCTTCGCCGTCGTACATCCGGCAGATCAGCCGCTTGCCGCGCCCGGCCACATGGTGATTGGTGATGATATAGCCATCCTCGGAAATGATCGCGCCGCTGCCGGAACCGAGATTTTTTTCCAGCCGTCCGCTACGCGGCGACTCCATCACCACCATGATCCGCACCAGCGACTGGTACATCCGGCTCACCGCGCGATCCACTTCCGCCGCGCTGATGGCGGGCGTTTCTGCGTGCGCGGGCAGGCGGGCGAGCAGCGCCGCCGAAAAAACGAGCAGCCCCACAAAGCGCCGGCGGTTTGGTTGCATGTGCGATTCCCTTCCTTACGTTGTTGCGTTTCAGACCGGGCGGATGACGCCGGCGTTCAAAACGGTTCGGCAGCTTTTTCCAAGGGTTGGAAAAAGTCAACCGTCCATTTTCCCGGCCTTGGAAAACCGCGCCGGGCCTCAGTCGGCGACGTGGTTTTGATGCCAAGCGCTGGCCACGTCTTTCGGCCCCAGCCCCCAACGCCGCGCGTAGGCCAGCAATTCGCGGTCTGAATGGACGTCCAGTTTGCGTCGCGTGTTTTTCCGATGGACGCTCACGGTGTGTTCGGAAATCCTGCACTGTGCCGCGATTTCCGGGTCGCTGAAGCCGCCCACGACCAGCCGCAGCACTTCCTGTTCCCGCGTGCTCAAAATTTTGTGAAAGGCCTCGGCGGAGGCGAGGTATTGTTTCCGGACGGCGAGGAAGCCCGGCGAAAAAAAGACGCAGCCAGCCAACACACGTTGTACGGCTTCCGTAACCACGCTCAACGGGCTGGGTTTTTCCACATAGCCTTGCACGTCGCTCTGGATCACCCGGTAGATGGTGTGGGGATCCATGTAGGCCGAGAGCATGAGAATCTTGACCGTCGGCACGACCGCGCGCAATGGCGCGATCATTTCCAGGCCGCTGGTGCCGGGCAGTTGAATGTCCAACAAGATTAGCTCGGGCTGGGTTTGCGTCGCCAGCGGATAGGCTTCGGCGGCGCACCGCGCGCAGCCCACGATGCTCAGATTCAATTGGCTGGCCAAGCACGCCGATAGCAGGTCGGCGAGCAACTGCTCATCTTCTACGATCATGACCGACGGGCGTTTCATGGGCCAACAGCATAACAACAGAGCCGGACGCAAGGCAAACACTCACCGGCGCTTGAAAATATGGGTGCAGTGGCCGCCGGCAACTTCGGCGGCTTCCATGATCGTTTCGGAGAGCGTCGGATGCGGGTGGATGGTCAGGGCGAGGTCTTCGGCGGTCGCGCCCATTTCGATGGCGAGCACGCCTTCGGCAATCATATCGCCCGCGCCGTGACCGGTGAGGCCGACGCCAAGGACACGGTCACTTTCGGGATCAATCACGAGCTTCGTCACACCTTCCTGCCGGTCGAGCGTCAGCGCGCGACCGGAGGCGGTCCACGGGAACTTGGCGACCTTGACCGTGCGACCTTCCTGCTCGGCCTGCGCTTCGGTCAGCCCGCACCACGCGATTTCGGGGTCGGTAAAGACGACGCCGGGGATCGCGCGCGGTTCAAAGACGCTCTTTTTTCCAAGAACCGCCTCGACTGCGACGCGCGCCTCGTGCGTCGCTTTGTGCGCGAGCATCGGTTCGCCGGCAATGTCGCCGATCGCGAAAATCGTCGGTTCGCCGGTACGGCGTTGCCCATCCACCTTCACAAAACCACGCTGATCGAGTTCAATCTTGGTATTTTCCAAACCAAGATCGCGCGAGTTCGGCTTGCGACCGACCGAGACCAGTACACGGTCAAAGGTCTGCTCCGGCTGGGTCACCTGCGCGCCCTCGAAGCGGACTTTCAGACCGTCGCCCGCTTCGGTGATCGAAGCGACCTTGGTCTCCAACATGATCGCGGCGAATTTCTTCTGTAACCGTTTGGCCAGCGGCGCGACGAGGTCGCGGTCAGCACCGGGCAATAGTTGCGACGTCATTTCCACGACGCTGACGCGCGTGCCGAGCGCGGCATAGACCGAGCCGAGCTCCAAGCCGATGTAGCCGCCGCCGACCACGAGCAGCGACTGCGGAATCGTCTCCAGCGCGAGCGCGCCGGTGCTATCCCAAAGGCGCGGCGACTGGTTTGGGAAACCGGGAATTTGTGCGGGCGAGGAACCGGCGGCAAGAATCGCGTGATCGAACGCGAGTGTTTCCTCGGTGCCGTCGGCTTTGCGGATGAGCAACGAGTGGCCGTCACGGAATTTGGCGCGGCCTTGGACGAAGCTGATCTTACGCGCCTTGCGGAGTTGGCCAAGGCCGCCGGTCAAACCCGTGACGACGCTTTCCTTCCACGCGCGGATTTTGGCGAGATCGAGCTGTGGCACGCCAAACGTCACGCCCCACTTCGCGGCGTCGTGCGCCTCTTCGACCAACTTGGCGATGTGCAATAACGCTTTCGAGGGAATGCAGCCGCGATAGAGGCAGACGCCGCCGGGATTTTGTTCCTGATCCACCAACGCCACCTCCAAGCCGAGGTCTGCCGCCAGAAATGCCGCCGGATAACCACCCGGCCCGCCGCCGATCACTACGAGTTTGCTCATAATCGCTCCCGAATTGTGCCGCAAGGCTACCACACGGCGGCGGCATTGCAAAATTTCCCGTACAGTTTCCAAGCTTGGGAAACCACCGCCGGTTTTGACATTGCCGCCGGCCCAGCCTATGGTTGCCGTCCCAACACGGAGCGTGTCATGGCGGATGCCGGGATCGTACTCAACAAAATCGCGGTGATGTTTCTGGTGATGCTGGCCGGCTGGTTGATCTGCCGGCGCGGCCTGCTGGCGCCCCAGTTCCAGACCGCGCTCGGCAGACTCGTCGTGGATGGTGTCTTCCCCGCGTTGGTATTCACGCAGATGCTCGGCTCGGTCAGTCCCGCCACACTGCGCGCCAGTTTGTGGATTCCTGTATTGGGCTTGGTCGTGATGGGCGCGGCCGCCGCCATCGGCGTACTGGCCGCGCGCGGATTGCGCACGCCGACGGAGCGGCCGACTTTTGCGTTCGTGATCGGCACGCCCAACTGGGTTTATCTGCCGTTGCCGATTGTGCAGGGACTGTTTGGCGCGGAAGGTGTGCGGACGGTTTTGCTGCTCAACCTCGGCGCGCAGATTTTTCTTTGGACCGGTGGCGTGGCGATTCTGCGCGGCCAGTTTGAGCGCCGCGACCTGCAACAGCTCGTCACCAATCCCGGCCTGCTCGCCACAGTCGCCGGCATTGTTGTGGCGTTGCTGGTGCCGGGCGCTGGCGATTGGGGCACGCCGCAGGGCGATCACGGCTTCGGCTGGTTCGCCGGCATCGTCGTGCAGGCGCTGGCGATGCTCGGCAGCTTGACCATCCCGCTCTCGTTGTTGGTCACCGGCGCGCAGTTGAGCGGTCTGACGTGGGACGATCCCAGCCATCGCGGTCTGTTGGCGGGTGTGGTGAGCTTGCGCTTGCTGGTGGCACCGGTGGTAACGATTATCCTGATCCATATGCTGGCGCTGGCCGGGTTACCGCTGACGGTGGTCGCGCGCCACACCATCTATCTCGTGGCCGCGATGCCGGTGGCGATCAGTTGCAGTCTGTTCGCCGAGCGATTCGGCGGCGATGCGCGCCTGAGCGCGTCCAGTATTTTCGTCAGCACGCTGTTGAGTCTCGGCAGTGTGCCGGTGCTCTACGCGCTCATTCGCGCGCTGGGGTGGTGAAGGGTTGTCAGGGCGCAACGATCTCGAAGGGGATCGCCGGTAGCGTGGTCGCCTGAAATCGTTGTTTGTTGTTGGGTGACTTATTTTTCGCGGAGCTGCCGGAACGTTTCAGGAAAACGGCGACGATCAAGTTGCCTTTTTGGCCGGGTTTGTTTTTCGTCGCATCACTGACCACAATGAGATCACTGCCGCCGGAGACGGACACAACTTTTTGGAGGGTGATGCCGTCGGGGGGATCGCTCAGTTCCATCTCCAGTTTCCCGTATGAAATGCTGGACGGCACGTTCACCTGGATACGCGCCGTACCGCCGGACGGGATTTTGATCGGCAACGCACTGAGCACTTTGGCGGCGGCTTTTTGTTTGAAGTAGCCGCCCACCGCCACATCCAAGTCTTGGAAAGGAACCAGATGCCGGTAGAAAAAGGCCTGCATCATGTCTTCAGCCGGCACCGCGATATGGGTCACCACCTGGCTGTTGATCGTCGCCTGACCTTCAAAAACCGGATGAAATACTTCCACCGGCGAGGACGGGGCGACGGTCAGCGTAAGCTTCACTTGGTCTTGGCCGGCGGGTATCCCGGTGCCGCTCAACTTGAAGTCTTTTGGCGCATTTTTGAGCGTAATCGCGATCGCGTTGGTGAAGCCGTCGTGACGCACCGCATAGACGGTGAGCGGCACCGTGCCGCCGATGCGGACATTGATGCTGGACGGAACCAGGCGGAGCGCAAAATCAGGACGCGGCGCGCTGAGGCGCAAGCGGTAGGCAAATTCCGGGCCACCTTGGTGCTGCGTATCCGCGATCTCCAGATAATACGCGCCATTCGTCGGCAGCGTGGCGCGGAGGTAGGAATCGGCGTGATGCGTTTCAAGACCCGAACCCTTGTCCTCAAAATCGTCATTGAACGCAATCTGTTTGCCGTTGGCATCGGTCAGCCGGAGTTCGGAATCGAGCGGCGAGTTGAGGCGGCGCGCGATGACTTCGGCAATGATCTGGTCGCCGGTTTTGCCTTCGAATGTGAAAAAGTCCCGATCGCCGGGGTGATCAATACGGCCGTTCACGATGATCGGGAGCGTGACCGCTTGGGCGGTCCGGCGCTGGCCGTTGGATTTTTTCTCAAAGCACTCGGGCAAGGCGTCCACCACAAACGGCGCGAAATTGGATATCCAGTCGTCCTGGCGCACAGAAACAGGATAGATGCCCGGCGCTTTACTTTGATTGTCGAGCGTCAGCCGATGGCTCGGTAGATTCCAGCCTTTCAACTCGACGGTCGTTGAGGCGCCGGCAGGGCCGCCGAGGGGAAAGAGACTCGTGATGAAAGGCATTTCGCCGAGGGTGATGCGATAGACGAAATCTTCACGACCACGATAAATGGAATCCTTGATTTCGAGCACATAATCGCCATCCGCCGGGATTTCATAATAGAGCACCGGATCAGGATTGAAACGGAAGTCATCGTCATAGGCCACTTCTTTGCCCGCCGCGTCGTAGAGCGTCAGCGTGGCTTGGAACCATCCGGGCACCGCATCGGCCAGGTAGGGAATCAGCTCGCGTGCGCTGGCGGCGATGACGAGGTGTGTGCCCTGCTGGGCCGCGAAACGGAAACGATCCACGGTGCCGGGCATGATCTGGCCGTTGACGACGGTGGGTAGCGTGATCTTTGTCTCCGTTTTTTCTTTGGCGATTTTCGTCTGATAACCAAGTTGGGCTTCCTTGAGCGTCCGTTGTCCCCGAATGGTCTTGATCGCCGGCTTGGTGAATTCCGGCATTTGGCCGATCTTGAAGAGTAGTGGATTCGTCAACCCTTGCGGTGTTCCCAAGCGTACCTCGCGGTCGCCCGGCTTGGCGTCCGCGGCCACCGTAACGCGCAGCATGGCGAGTTCGGAGATCGCCGGGTTCTCCGGCCTTCTGACGCTCGAATACGCTTTCTTGCGTATCTCATAGAGCAGCTTGTCGTCGGCATCCGTCCAGGTGGCGTGGGCATATTTCTTTTTGATGGCTTCCAGTTCCTGGTCGTCTGTGGCGCTATCGCTCTTGATGGTCTTGGAATTTTTGAAGCTCCGGAACTTTTCCAAGGCCCGGAAATCGTTCCGTACCACGGCCCGGCGCGCCATCAACTCATCGAGTTGAATGCGCAGGTCATTAAGTTCCTTCTGCGTAATGGGCCGAACAAAGTCGGTGAGGGTGGCTTGCACGCCGCCGCCCGAGATGAACACATTGGTGATGCCGATCAAAAACTGTCCACCAATGACCACCTCGAACGTGGTGCCTTGGCGTCCGCCGGCGGGATAGACATAGCCGATGTGCGGCGCGCTTTGCTGCGCCCCCGCGCTGCCGGGAAACAGCAGCGCTGCCGCAAAAACCGTTAGCGCACACCAGCGTGCGGCGCCGTTTTCCAAGGCTTGGAAAAAGGTGCGGTTGTGTTTTCCAAGCCTTGGGAACTGCTGTCGAAATAGGGTTCTCACCGTTTCACCTCTTCACATGATTTCCGTCAGCCGGCCGGCCGAGGCCAGGTTTTCCCCTGTGGCGGGCATCACGCGGACATCCCAACCTTGCGGATGCGGCAGTTTCGCCTCGGTGTCGATGCCGAGCAGTTCGTACATGCTGCCGATGAGATCGGGCGGATAAATCTGGCGGCCCGTCACTTCTTCGCCGGTTGCGTTGGTGGAGCCCACCACCCGTCCGCCCTTGAAGCCGCCGCCGGCGACCACGTGACAGAATGCTTTGCCAAAGTGGTTGCGGCCGCCGTTCCACGGCGGTTCCCACTGCACCCGCGGTGTCCGGCCGAATTCGCCGCCCCACCACACAATGGTGCTGCCGAGCAAGCCGCTATCCGACAAATCCTGCAACAGCGTTGCCATCGCTTTATCCATGATCGGCAAGTTGCGACGCATGGCCTGGAAATTCTCCTTATGCGTGTCCCAGCCTTTGTAATTGATCGTGACATAGGGCACGCCGCGTTCGACCAGCCGCCGCGCCATCAGGCACGCTTGCCCGAACGTGTTGCGGCCATATTTCTCGCGCAACGCGTCCTTCTCCTGCGCAAGATCAAACACCTTGCCGGCATCGCCCAGAATGAGGTCATAGGCTTGGTGTTCGCACTGCTCTGCGGCGGCCAAGCTGGGATCGTTCTTGATGACGACGCCCAACGTATTCAGATTGTGGAGGAGTTCGCGCCGGGCGCGTTGCCGCTTGTCGGAGATGCCGCGGGCCACGACGCCTTCGACGACAAAGGGCGTTTGGCCCGGATCGCCGCCCGTCGCAAACGGTTTGGCGCGTGAACCGAGGAAGCCCGATTCGGAAAAACGGCCCTGTAATTCGGTCAACACGATGTAGGGCGGGATCAATCCTTTGTAACCGGCTTCATAGCCTTTGAAGAGCGAAACCACCGCGCCGACACCCGGATAAACCTGTCCCGTGCCGGGCTTGCGTCCCGTTTGCACTTCGTAGGATGCGGTTTCGTGGCCATTCACGCCGTGGGTCATGCCGCGGAGAATGGAATACTTGTCGGCCTGCTTGGCCAATTCGGGCAGCAGCTCACAAATGCGGATACCGGGTACGTTGGTGGCAATCGGTTTGCTCAGCGGTCCGCAGAAATCATTGCCCGCTTCGGGTTTGGGATCGAAGGTGTCGAGATGACACGGGCCGCCCCACATCCAGATTTGGATGACGGCCTTGGCGGTCGCCGGTCGCACGGCGGCGCGCGCGGGGACGATCAAGCGGTCGGCCAGCAGCAAACCCGCCGTGCCAAGAAACGTGCGCCGCACGGCCTCGCGCCGTGTGATGGGCCCGCCGCGCAGACTGGCCAGTATTCGCTCGTTCTGATTTGAGTTCATGGTGACACCTGCTTTTCCTTCATTAACTCAATGCCGATAGAGAAACTCCGTGCTGTTGATCAGCGCCCACGCAAGGTCCAGCGCGGTCTCGCGTCCTTTCATGCCACCAGCCATGGAATAGTCCGTGAAAGCCTGCACTTCCTGTTCGGTCGGATAGCGCGAAAGAATCATCAAATAGAGTCCACCCATCGCCTCGCGTGAGGTGGTCGTGTTACGCAGCAAATATTGAATCTTCGGGCTTTGCTCGAGCTTGCGTTGGATATGGCTTGAGTTCAGCAAGTGGAGTCGCTGATCGGCGGTAATGCGATTGTTGCGTTCCGACTCCAAGCCAGTATCGCGCGAGGGGCGCCCAAATTGTTCGAGGAAGGAACTGGAAATGCTGCCATCGGGCAGCTCAACCGAGCGCTGGTCTTCGGGGATGAACGTGAACGGCTCCGGGATGGCGCTGCTATATTGCTCCGTCGTGCCGGTGATCTGGTTCAGCGCATCAATCAGCACCTCGGCCTCCAGCCGGCGCAGCGGATATCGCGCGAAGTTGGCTTCCGCCGCGGGCTTCGAGTCGTTGGGCACCGCGGAAAGTTGATAGGTGCGCGACGTCAGGATCAACCGGTAGATGTGCCGCAAATCCCAATGAGCGGCGACCAATTCCTTTTCCAGATACGTCAGTAATTCGGGGTTACTTGGCGGATTATCTGCGCGGATGTCGTCCGGTTCATGAATGATGCCGCGGCCCAGCAGCCACGACCAGATGCGGTTGACGATGTTGCGCGCGAACCACGGATTCTGTGGCGAGATCAGCCAGTCGGCGAAAATTTCGCGCGGATCGCGGTCGCCGGAGAATTCCGCTGATTTGCCGTCGGGGAACACGGCGGCCTGCGTCACAACGCCTTGCGCATTGGTCTTGAGCGGATCATAAAAGACAATTTCCTCCTTCCACTCTTGCGTGGATTTGTAGTTGAGTTGCGCGAAAAATCCCGCCAGCCCGGCCAGTTTTTCCGCCGGCCATTTTTCGGCCCGCTCACCCATGAAGGTCAACGCCACGGTTTTGGCCAAACCCGGTGGATCCTTGCTCGGCACCGCACGATAAAAATTGACCGGCCCCACGCGGAAATTACTGCCGTTGGCCGTGAGCAGCTCGCGCGCAAACCGATCGTACGGCCAGTGGTCGCGGATGGCCGCATGAATCCAGTGGTGATAGGCCTGCACGGCGTTTGGCCAAAGATTGATGGGGAACTCCGCCTTGACCCGTAACAGATCGCACCACTTCATCGTCCAATAATCTGTGAACTCGCTACGCTTCAGCAGGGCGTCAATCAGCGCCTCGCGCTTTTGGGGGTTCTGGTCTTGAATGAAGGCCTTCGCCTCCTTACCGGTAGGCAGCGTGCCGATCACATCCAGGAAAGCGCGTCGAATAAACACCGCATCCGAACAAACCTTGGCGGGTTGAATGTCCAACTTTTTCCATTGGGCGAAAACGAGGTGGTCAAGCTCGTTGAGCGGCGTCGGTGCCCGTTGGCTCTCGTACGGATTTGACGGTATGGCTGGTCGCGCGGGCGGCACCGGTGCCGCCGTTGCGGCGATCCCTGTGAGCACCCCCAGCATCCACACCACCTTCATGCTGCGCCGTGACGATTGCATAAAGCTCCCAATTTTTGGGCCAATAAATTTACCGCCATTCATACAACGTGTCATCCGGCCCAAAATTGTAATCCCGCCCATGGAAAAAGTCAGGCGTAGAGCCAGCCAAAGATCATCACACGCAGCCCCAACCCCAACAGCAGAAAGAAGATGGCGGTGACGATCATGAGCGTGTTGGCACAGTGGATGTGCGCCGCCGGAGCTGGGGCGCGATCCGCAGATCGAGGTGCCCGGCAGCGCGCCCGAGGCCTGCATCGCACGCGACAAAATTCTCAAGCTGGTCCCCGACGTGGTGCTGCTCGACCATCGAAATGCTGCGCATGGATGGCCTCATATTCCTACGCAAGCTGATGCACTATCATCCCGTACCCGTCATTATTGTCTCTTCGCTCACACCACCGGGCGGCCAGGTCGCACTGGACGTCATCGCTGCCGGTACCGTGGATGTGGTCTGCAAGCCCAGGCCGCAACTGCCATGGGCCAATAGGGCAGAAATGCTGGCGAACAAAATCAAGGCCGCCGCGCTGGTGAAATTTAGTCGCAACGCCCCTGCGGTCGCCGGTGCGCCCGCCGAAGCGATCCGACTCGGTGCGGCCTGCGAGGTCGTGCCGCTTCAAAATATTTGCCGAGCGCCTGATCACGCACGCCTGCAACGGCGCAACATGACGCGGGTTTCCAAGGCCTGGAAAACATAACCGTCCCTTTTTCCCAAGGTTGGAAACGGCATGCGCTATATGTCTATATGCACACATCTGCATATGGTTGGAAGGCATCGTGCCCGCCCGTATCCCCCATGGCCAGAAATTGCGGTTGCCTGCCGCCGTCGCTCCGTGTAGAGTCCGCGCCCGCAAACGACGCGAGTCAGGAGAATTATCATGGGCGACATGTTACGACGAAATAAGAATCTACGCCGTCCGCGCAAGAGTGGCACCGACCGCCGCCGCCGCGAACAGACGCACCGCCGCCGCCTTTTGGCGCTGGGCGTGCCAGCCGAGCAGTTGCGGACGATGGATGCCGTACAACTGCGCGCACTGCTCAAAGAGAAGATCAAAGGACACCAGCAGGCCGCTTGACGACGCGGGGCGGGGCGTATTTCCGGCCTTGCAAAAGGCGGCGATTGCGCTAGAGTGAGTCCGTTCGACGCGTTGCCCGCCAAGGTGGCGGCGAAAGTTTGATAACGAGGAAATTATGAAGACGATCATTCGCTCGGTATGTGTGGTGCTGGCAGTGGCGGCCTTGAGCGGTTGCGGCGTGCCCAAGGAAGAGCACCAGAAGCTCCAAGAAAAATGTGCCGGGCTTGAGCAACAACTCGGTCGCGCGCAGCAGGACATCCAGGCGCTCCAGAACGCATTGCAGCAGAAGGAAGCCGAAGCGGCGGGTCGCGTTCAGGAAGCCGATCAACGTGTACAAGCGATGATGCTGGTGCTGAAGAAAAAGCAGCAGGAATTGGACGCGAAGGGCGGCAAGGCGACGAGCGCCAAAGTCGGCACGACGACCAAGAAGCCTGCGGCCAAGAGCACGAAGAAACCGGCTGGCCACTAAAATAACAGCTAACAAATAGCGGAAGGGCGGGTTTTCCAAGGCTTGGAAAGTCCGCCCTTTCTGTTTCCGTGTTATTCCGTATGTTCCGTGGACAAATCCGCAGGTGTCAATTCGGCAAAGGAACGGATGTAGCGCTCTGCACCAGCCAAGTCCTCCCTCGTGCGCATGGTCAACACGCCGATCACGCGTATGCCGCCGGCGAGTGCTGCGGCGACGCCGGCGGGCGCGTCCTCGAATACTACGCACTCTGCTGGCGCGCGACCAAGCAAGGCCGCGCACTTCAAAAATACTTCCGGGTCCGGTTTGCCGTGCGACACGTCTTCGGCAGTGATCGCACCGGCGAACAAGCCGTGCAATTTCAAGGCCGCGATGCACGCCTTCACATTGGCGCGTGGCGCAGAAGAGCCAATCGCCGCGGGAATGCCTGCCGCTTGAAGTTGGCGTAGAAAATCAATCACGCCCGGTATGGCCTCAATGCCGCCGCTTGCGACGCGCTCGCGGAAAATCGTCTCCTTGCGGTGCATCAATCGTCGGATTTCGCCGGCGTCTTGCGTCCAGCGCAACAGTTCGGTAATGACTTTTTCGTTCTTGAGGCCGAGGCCGCCGAGGCCCGGCACGTTGGGCGGCGGGAAATTTTCTTCCGTCGCGAGTTGCGTCCAACTGGCCACGTGCAGCCGCCCGGAATTGACCACGACGCCGTCCCAATCGAAAATGGCACCGATATTTTTCATAAGTTTTCCAAGGGTTGGAAAAGCGACGGCGGCCGTTTTCCAAACCCTGGAAAAGGCCGCCGTACGCGTCGCACGGGCGGTTACTCCACGCCGACTTGGAAGCGGGTGAAGCGCCGGATCGCGAGCTGATCGCCCAACTCCTTGCCTTTCGCAACGAGGAGTTCGGTGATCGTCTGTTCCGGGTCTTTCACGAAGCCCTGTTCGACGAGGCAAACCTGGCTGTAGAATTTCTCCAGCTTACCGACCACGATCTTCTCGACGATGTTGGCGGGCTTGCCGGTGACCTGCTTCGCATAGATCTCTTTTTCCGAGGCGAGCACCGGCTCCGGCACGTCTTGGCGCACGAGGTAGTGCGGGTTGCACGCGGCAATGTGCAGCGTGATGTCCTTGACCACTTCCTTGAACGCGGGGTTCGCGGCGGTCGCGGCCTGGCCGCAACCGACTTCGACGAGCACGCCCACTTTGCCGCCGAGGTGGATATAGCTGGCGACGATGCCTTCGCCCGGCACGTCGTAGCGCACGTTGCGGCGCACGATGATGTTCTCGCCGATCGAGGCAATCTTGGCGACGACCATGTCTTTCGCGGCTTCGGCCAACGAACCGTGAATGCCTTTGGCGGTCTCCAACAGTTGCTTGACCAGCTCCTTGAAGCTGTCGTTGCGCGTGACGAAGTCGGTCTCGCAGTTGACTTCGATCATCACGCCGGTCTTGCCGCCGCCTACGATCTCCGCCGCCACGACACCTTCTTTGGCCAAACGCGAGGCCTTCTTGCCGGCGATGGCCAGTCCGCGCTCACGCAGGATTTTGACGGCCTTTTCTTTGTCGCCACTCGCCTCAATCAAGGCCTTCTTGCACTCCATCATGCCGACGTTGGTTTCGTCGCGCAGTTCCTTCACTAATGCTGCACTAATCTCCATGACAACTCCTTCACATGCTCCGATTTACTTGCTCAGCCCTGCGGTGCTGCGGGCTGTTCTTCCACCGCTTTTGCTTCCGCGGGTTTTTCTTCGGCCTTCACTTCGGCTTTGGCGGCTTTTTTGACGGGCTTCTTCTCGCCAACTTCTTTTTCCTTGGTGGCCTTGACGGCTTCCTTGGCGGCGTCGGCCTTGGCTTTACGCGCGGCCGCCTGCTTGGCCTTGCGCTCTTCGTCTTCGGCCTTCGCCTTGGCATCGGCCGCGGCACGCTTGCGGTGCTCTTCGGCGGCGATGCGGCTATACTCGGCTTGCGCCTGCTCGATCACTTGACCGACCACGTCGAGCGATAGTTGGATCGCGCGGATGCTGTCGTCGTTGCCGGGGATGGGATAGTCAATCGGATCCGGATCGCAGTTCGTGTCCACGACCGCCACCACCGGAATTTTCAGGCGATTGGCTTCGTTGACCGCATTGGATTCGCACCCCACGTCCATGATGAACACAGCGCCGGGCAGTTTTTCCATGTCGGCGATGCCGGTGAGGTTGTACTTCATTTTTTCCAACTCATGGCGAATCTTGGAAATTTCTTTTTTCGGCAGGTCGTTGATGGAGCCATCGGCCTCCATCTTGAGCAGCATACGCATCCGTGCGACGCTCTTGCGGATGGTCTGGTTGTTCGTCAGCGTGCCGCCGAGCCAGCGTGTGGTGACATAGGGCATCTTGACGCGCTCGGCCAGCGTCTTGATCGGGTCTTGCGCCGGGCGTTTGGTGCCGACCAACAACACTTGCCGGCCACGCGCCACGGTTTCGTAGATGAACTGCAGCGCCGTGCGCATGCATTCGAGGGTTTTTTCGAGGTCCACGATATAAATCCCATTGCGCGCGCCGAAAATATAGCGCTTCATCTTGGGATTCCACCGCTTGGTCTGGTGACCAAAATGCAGCCCCGCGTCGAGCAGATCCTGCACATTCACTGTCAGACGGGCTTGACCCGCCGGGCTACTGGCCATGTTCATTCCTCCGTTATTCGAGCTCCGCACCATGCGTGGCTCAATCCGCTTTGGCGATCCCGGGAGGCCGGGCCGCGCTCGCTTCCGCTCTTCATCTGAAGAACTGGGCGCGGACTATACCAGCGCATCTCCGCCGCGCAAGCTATTTTGCTTTCATAACTTTCTCGTGAACATCCGCCGACAAATCAACGAATTTCTCATCTCTTCGTAATCTGCGCTGAACATAGACGGCTTAAATTTGTGTCCAAATCTTTACCTGAAAATGAGGTAAAAGAAAAATGGGGTGGCTGATGGACTCAAAGGCCCCCGACCGATTGTGGTTGCGAGATTATAGAAGGCTTTGACGGCCGGCTGGATCAGGCGGCGGAAGCGTTGGCCGCGATGGGTGGAAAGCCAGCCGACGGTTGAAACGGAAAGCGAACTCACCGCGCATGAACATTCCAACCATGTATTCTTGAACCTGAAATGTGGTGAGTCTTATCCCCTTCAGCCTTTCGGCAACGGTTGACGCGCCTGTGCGAAAAAATTGGCATGAAGAAACCCAAGCCGCCTTATGGGTTACGTCATACCTTGGGGACAGATGAAGGCGCGAGCAATATCAATCAATCTGTGCTCGCGCAACTCATGGGACATTCAAGGTTGCAGACCACAGACCGCTGCGAATGTTGACGAAGCCCATAAAAAAGCGATGGCGGCTACTGGAAAACGAATTTCCGCGTTGTTGCCAAATCTGTTAAGGCCGAAGTTGTGGAGCCAAAATGAGTCCCAATTTGCCACCGATTTGCCACGGGGAAGTTTTCGTAAGAACGGGAGGAAATTGGAAGCTCATAAAACCATTGATTCTCTTGTGTTTTCTGGTGGGCGATACAGGACTTGAACCTGTGACCTCTTCCATGTCAAGGAAGCGCTCTAGCCAACTGAGCTAATCGCCCTTGCGGTTACGACCGTGACGGCGCAAACTCTTGCCACATTGACTTGGAGATGTCAATCGCATGTCCACGACACCCGATACCATCGTTCTGTTGCCGGAGGATGAACTGCCCTTGTTGCCGCCGCGCACGCCACTCCGCCGTCCCGTGGCCGGACTGGCATTGGCGTTCTGTCTGGGCATCGGCTTGGGTTTGGAAATCCCTGGTACGCCACTGATTGTGCTGGCCACAGGTGGAGCTTTTGCGTTACTGGCGCTGCTATGGCGGCAACGTGGCATAGCCGATTTTCTACTGGCGGCCAGCCTCGCCTGCGCCGGCTGGGCACAGGCCACGCTGGTGGCACACAATCCTTCGGCGCGCGAAATCACGGCGTTATTAGCGCGGCCCGCGGAATATGTTGCCGTGCTCGGCGAAATACGCGACGCACCGACCGGGCAGCGCGACGACCGCACCGGCGAAATGATCTGGACGTTTCCCGTACGGCTCGAAGGACTGCGCCGCATCACTCATTGGCAACGGGCGGCAGGCGAGATTGAAGGCCGGATACGCGTGGCCGGCAGCGTCACGCCGCCACAATTCGGCGAGCGGTGGCTCCTCACCGGCCTGCTGGGTCCCTATCAGCGATGGCGCGCGGGCGGCGAGACACCGGCGGGCTATCGGTTGGCGGCGGATTTTGTCGCATCACGGCGGCTGGCAGAAGCACACGCTTCGCTTTATGGCTTGTGTTTGGAGACACGCGCGGCCTGCGCCGATCTTTTGGGACGCGGTTTGGAAAAATTCCCCGAACAAACCGGGCTGCTCCGCGCCATGATGCTGGGCACACGCGAGGACATAGGCGACGCGCTCTTCCGCGATTTCTCTGTAACGGGCACACTGCACATCATTGCCGTCAGCGGCACGCATGTGGCCGTGATCGCGCTACTGTTGCTGGCCATACTCCGCACAGCGGGATTAACACAGCCGTATTGGTTCTTTGGCCTCGCACCACTGCTGACATTCTACACACTGATGACGGGGCTGGCACCCAGCGCGATCCGCGCCTGCATCATGGCGCTGCTGTTTTGGATTGGACCCTTGCTCCAGCGGCGGCCGGATGGCCTGCTGGCGCTGGCATGGTCGGCGATCTTGATCCTTGCGTGGGATCCGACGCAATGGCTGGATATGGGTTTCATCTTGTCCTACACGGCCGTGTTGGGGCTGTTACTATTTTATCCACCGCTGGCTGCTTGCGTGCGGCGCGGGCTAAGCGCCGATCCGTGGCAATTACAGGCTGAAGCGCGGTCGCGTCGTTGGGCGCGGGCCACCGCGCGCTACGTGATTTTGCTGGCGGCTACTTCGTTGGCTGCGTGCCTGGCCACCACACCCATCACCGCACGCTATTTCAATCTGATCTCGCCGGTCGCACTGCTCGCCAACTTGGCGGTGGTGCCGGCGGCAGGTCTAATGATGGTGCTTGGTTGCCTGACGCTGGTCGGTGGTGCGCTATGGCTCCCGCTCGCCGGGATATTCAACAGCGCCAACCTGCTCGTCATCACCTTCATCACGCGTTGCACCGAGTGGAGCGCGGTATTGCCCGGCGGACATTTTTTCGTGCGGTCCCCTGGCTGGCCGGTGATTGCCGTCTATTACGCGCTGCTGGCAGCGGCCCTGCTTGGTGGGCCACGAACACGACGCGGCCTGGTCGTGGGACTGGTCTTCCTGTTTGGCAGCTTCGTGTGGCACGCCGCCACCGACCGCAATTTGGCCATCCACCTCTGGCGTCTGGGCGACGCCACCGTGGCGCTGGTGGATGCCCCCGGCGGCGACAAGTTGTTGGTGAACACCGGACCGCGCATTCTCGCGCGTGACTTGCTGCGGCGCATTCATGCGGAAGGCGTCGGCCAACTGCGCGCATTGGTACTGACCCGCGGCACCACGGCCCAAGCCGGCGGAGCCTGCGAACTGCTACGCCAAGTTCCCACCCGCGAACTTTGGTTGACGTCTGGTTCCGCGCCACCCGAGACGCAATTATGCGCGCAGCGACAAAACGTTACCGAACGTCATTTGGAAGCCGGCCAACTTTTTCCACTGGCGGGTGGCGCAGAGTTGGAAGTGTTCCATCCGGCCCATGGGTTGCGGACGCGGCGGGTCGAAGATCGGGCGCTTATTTTCCGCATCGCGCGCGGGCCGCTGGCCGTGTTATTTCTGAATGATGCCGGCGGGGGAGCGCTGGCGCAACTTGGGGCGCGGCCCGCGGAACCCGCGGCATCGTTTGTGCTGGCGGAAAAGATCGAAGCACTGCCACCCGCGTCGTGGGCGCGTTTAGCCACGCGTGCAGTCATCACACCCGCTTCCGAACATCGGGAAACCCAGGAAGCCCAAGCCACCCTGGAGCACAGCGGTCTACGTCTCTGGCGCATGGCCGAGGGCACCGCGCTGCATATCCGCTGGCCGGATGACCGGTATCGGGCACGCAAAACACCGATCACTCTTGACCCTTCGCCAACGACTCCGACAACGTTTTGAAGCGCGGCTCTTTGCGCAATAGATCGAATTCTGGACGCGCCAGCCAACCCAACGCCTTGCGTGAATCCACCAACTTGATCGCGTGCTCCAACACATCGAGCGCTTGCGAACGTTTTTCCTCGATATGCGACAGCACTTGCGACAGCCGGAATTGAATCACCGAGGATTGCGGTGTGGCCTCGCCCAGCTCGCTCAACACGACCGCCGCTTTTTCCCAATTTGCCAGCTTGATGAGCATCATCGCGTAACTCTCCGTCGCCGAGACATCTTCGGGGCGCATACGCGTATAGTTGCCGAGATATTCCGCCGCCTTGGGCAAATCGCCGTTCCGCTGCCGGATCATCGCCAGATTGAAATAGGCCAACGCGTAGTTGGTGTCCATCCCGACGGCGGCCAGCAGACACGCCTCGGCCTTGGCCATGTTGGTCAAACCAAGATAAGCGATACCGAGGTTGTTGACCACGCCGAAGGACGGCGGCTCCGCCTGCAACGACTGCTCGAACGCCTGCGCCGCGGCGGCATAATTCTGTTGCTGGAGATAGATCAAGCCTTGCAGCCGCGTAACACCTTTCATGCCTGGAAAAATTCGCTGGGCTTTGTCGAGTTCCTCCAACGCGACCGCATAACCGCCACTCTGCGCGGCCTTTTCGCCTTCGAGCAAGTGATAGACCGCCTGTTTCACCCAATCCACCGTCAACTCCGCCGGCTTGTCCGGCAGTGGTGTAGGCCGGATGTACTTCAAAGGATCAATCAGGTAGAGCGGTAAGGTCTCCTCGACCGGCGTATTGGCGGTGCGCGCGGTTTCCGTCACAACCCGTTCCTCTGGATGATAGAGGCCCTTTTTGTTGCGGCTCGTCCAATAATAAATCATGCCGATCACGAGCACCACCGCCAGAACGGTCACCAGCAAGAGCGCGATGGCTTGCCGCCGCTGACGCAGCAACAATTCCCGCACAAAGAGATCCATTTGCGAAGGACCACCTGGGGCCGCCGCCGGCTCGACGGGCTTGGCCGGAACTCCGCTACCATAAATGTTGCCGCGCTGCTCATTCATGCTTGGAAAATAGCAGGATTGGAGATTTGCAGTCAACGCCGGGGTATACCTTTTCCAAACCTTGGAAAAGCGCCGCCGCTATTTTTCCAGGGCTTGGAAAATCAGGCGCGCAGCGCCGCGGCCAGCGCCGCGCACAAATAGTCGAAGTTCGCCGGCGTGATGCCCGCGACGTTGATGCGCCCACCGGCAACGATGTAAATGCTCCGCTCGACGCGCAGCCACGCAACTTGCGCGTCGCTTAGCCCGCTGAACGAGAACATCCCCTTCTGGCGGGCGATGAAATCGAAGTTGCCGGGCGCGCCGTGCGCCTGCAAACCCGCAACGAACTTGTGCCGCACACCGCTGATGTGGTGCCGCATGGCATCCAGCTCGCCGAGCCACTGCCGCTTTAGTTCCGGCGTCGTCAAAATATGGCTGACGATCAGACTGCCGTGCGCCGGTGGATTCGAGTAATTGACACGGATCACGCTTTCGATGTTGCTGAAGGTCGCACCGGCGGCGTGGGCATCGGCAGCCAGCAAGGTCAGCGCGCCGGTGCGGTCTTGATAGAGGCCGAAATTTTTGGAGAAGCTGCTGGCGATGAGCAATTCCGGGCATTGCGCCGCCAACGCGAGCACACTGGCGCGGTCGGGTTCAAGACCATCGCCATAACCTTGATAGGCGAAATCCACGAACGGCAGCCAGCGGCGCGCGGCGGCAATGGCGGCGACCTCTGCCCACTGCGCCGGCGTCAAATCCACGCCGGTCGGATTGTGGCAGCAGGCGTGCAGCAAAACCACGTCGCCGGCCGGAATTTGTCGCAGCGCGGCGAGAAACGCGGCGTGATCGAGTTCCTTGGTCGCCGGGTTGTAGTAGGGATATTCCTTGACCGTGAAGCCGGCGGCAGTAAACACGCCGCGGTGGTTGGTCCACGTCGGTTTGCTCAACCAGACGGACGCCTGCGGAAAAAATTTGCGCAGAAAATCCGCGCCGACGCGCAACGCCGCGGTGCCGCCGGGCGTGTGCGCCGTCCGCGCGCGCTGATCGCGGAGCGCGGGATGCTCTGCGCCAAAAACCAGCTCCTGCACCAACCTGCGGTAGGTCGGATCGCCGGCAATCGGCATATAGGATTTGGTTTGGGCGGCGGCCAGAATCGCGGCTTCGGCGGCTTTGACGCTGGCCAAAATCGGCGTCCGGCCGGTCTCATCCACGAAAACACCGGCACCAAGATTGACCTTCCGCGGATTGGCGTCGAGCTTGAAGGCCTCGGTCAGACCGAGAATGGCATCCGGTGGCGCAGCGGTAATGGCTTCGAACATAGGGCCCTCGTGAATGTGGCGATGACCGCGCAGCGGCTCAACCAAAGTATTTTTTGACCCACGGCGTAATCAGGTCTTCCTCGACTTTGACGATCTTCAATTCGCGCGCGGCATTTTCCGGCGAATCGGAGGCGTGCGCGGCGTTGACCATCACGTCGCGTCCGAATTCGCGGCGCACGCTGCCGGGTTGCGCCTTGCTGGGATCGGTGGGGCCTAGAATACTGCGAATTTTTTCGACGGCCTGGGGGCCGGCATAAATCAGCGCGAGGCAACGCTCGTTACCGGGCTTCTGCTTCTCCGCCGCCGTACAATGGTTCGGCATCTGGCCGGTCATAAACTGGATAATTTGGAAAAATTGGTTGTCACCGTAGAGCGGGCCGAACATCTCGCCCAAGGTTGCTTTGGTTTCCGCCGAAATTTCAAACCCGAGCTCGGCGGCCAGCGCCTTGGCGGCTTTTTCCGCCACGACGCCTTTGAGCTTCTCGCGCAACACCTGCTGCACCGGCCCATAAAACTGCTCGGCCTCGGCCACGCTCATGCGATGCACTTTCGCGGCCACGATGCGCAGGCCGGACCCGGAGAACAGGTCAATGATGTTGCCGGGCCGCGAACTGGGGAAACGAAAGTTGTCGGGCTTGATCAACACGAGCGTCTTTTGAATATGATTTTCGCGCGGCACGTCCGCCGCTTCTTCGACCACACCGCCATCGGTGGGCGAGAACTCGGCCCACAGTTTCAGCGCCGCCTTGACCGACGCCACGCTGGCGCCGATCAACACCGCCGGCTCGAAATAACGCACCTTGCCATGTTCATCGAGGACATAGTCGCCGTAGGTGTCGCGCACGGTTTCCGCCGCATCCAAACCGGTGCCGATATGCCCGGTGGCCTTGATGATTTTCTGCACGGCGTCCTCGCCCTCGAAAAGCAGCATCAACACGCGACGCCGGCGGCCCGAGCGCGCGTCCGGCAGGTAAGCGCCGAGCACGTAATCGCTCAAGAGTTGCCGCTCGACGGCATCGAGGTCCGCATCGTTGCGGATACACGCGGCATATTTTTCCACCAGCTCGCGGCTCGGCCCAAACATCCGCGCCGCCACGAGGTCCAGCCCCGTGCGACTCATCAAACGGCCAATCGCCCCGCCCGTACGCGATTTGGCAATCGTGTACGGATTGATCAACGCAAAAGCTAACTCTTTGGACATGGTTGCTCCTAAATGAACCGCAGGGAAAATAGGGTTTGTGCCCACGGGAATCAAGTGGGGAGTTGCGGCGCGATTTCCCAGCCTTGGAAAAAGCGCCTATTCCGTTTTCCAAGGCTTGAAAAAGTTCAGTCCCGCGCGGCGAGATGCAACGCCACGTAGAGCCGCGGATCCACATAGCAACCGCGGACACGCTGCGCCGCCAGCCAGGCATCGGCCTCCGCGAGCGGCACTTCGTGCACCACGATGTCCTCGCTTTCATCGCCACCACCGGCGTGGATTTTTTTCAAGCCGTAGGCGCGAAAGAAGGTGATGAGCGATGACGATAGGCCCGACGACAACGGACTGTGAAAGAGGAATTCCAGCCGCGTGGCGGCGTAGCCGGTTTCTTCGAGCAGTTCACGGCGGGCGGCCACGGCGAGGTCTTCGTGCTCCGCCCCGGCGAGATCACCCACCAAACCGGCGGGCAACTCGATCACGCGCGCGTCCAACGCACGGCGCAGTTGCTCGACCAACACGAGCTGGCGGTCGGCGGTGATCGCGATGATGGCCACGATGCCACGAATGCTGTGACGCTCAACATATTCCCAGCCGTCGCGATCCAGCAGGCGCAGATATTTGCCCTCGCCCAACACACGCCCTTTGGATTTCTTCATGCCGGTGTGATAACCCGCCTGCCGCGCCGTGGCAAGCGTTCTCCGCAGGCTTGCCGGACGCAGACCAAAAGACTACAAACACGGCGCGGAAAGGAATGATCCATGAACGTGCCACCCATCGCCTATTTCAAGCCGCTGGAAACGGCGTGGAACAAGATGAAGAATTTGCTGTTCCGCCCGTTCGACCTGACGCGTTGGCTCGCGATCGGCTTCACCGCTTGGTTGGCCACGCTGGGCGAGCAAGGCGGTTCTTTCAATTTCCACGACGTACATCACCGCCCGGACGTCGGTGCGTTTGTTCACGAACACATGGTGCTCATCATCACCTTGGGCAGCATTGCGGCGGCACTGATTCTGGTCTTGGCGTTGGTGCTGGTGTGGCTGAGCGCGCGCGGCGAATTTATGTTCCTCGATAATTGCTTGACGGGTGTGGCGCGTGTTGCCGAACCTTGGCAACGCTGGCGGCGACAGGGTAATTCGCTGTTCATATGGCGGATGGTTTATGGTTGCGTCATCCTAGCCGTGTGCGTCGTGCTGGCGGGACTGTGCGTCGCTCTGGCTTGGCCGGATATCCGCGCCCGGGTTTGGGGCGGACGGGCCATCGCTGCCGTTGTGGCGGGCGGTCTTTTGTTACTGCTGCTGTCACTGGTGATCGGCTATGTCAGGATATTTCTGAGTGACTTTGTGGTGGTGTTGATGCGGCGACACGAACTCAAGACCAGCGCGGCCTGGCAAATTTTTCTGCGGTTGTTCCGCACACAACCCGGTCCGTTTTTGCTCTACGGCCTGCTGCGATTTGCCGTCGGTCTGCTCATTTTCACGGCGGTTTTCCTCGCCGGTTGCTTGACCTGCTGTTGCGGCTTCTTGATGCTGGCCATTCCGTATGTTGGCACGGTGCTGCTGTTACCACTGCCGGTCTGGCAGCGTTACTGGGGCGTGGAATTTCTGCGCCAGTTCGGTCCGGATTACGACGCATGGCGGCTTGATCCACCGGCATTGCCGCCAACCTCCGCAAGACCCACCAGCATCGCGCCATGAAGTTTTCCATCATCACTCCCAACTTCAACGGCGCGCGATTTTTGGAAACCGCGCTGACTAGCGTGGCCGCGCAGCGCGGGCCGGACGTCGAGGTGGAGCATTGGATCATGGATGGCAGCAGCACGGATGGCTCGCAAGAGATTATTCAGCGCTTTCTCGGACCAGAAACATTTCTTGTGACCGAACCCGACCGCGGGCCGGCCGATGCGATCAACAAGGGGTTGCGGCGCGCCACCGGCGACATCGTAGCGTGGCTGAACGCCGATGACCGCTATCATGCTCAAGCCCTGCGCCGTGCCGCCGAAATATTTACCGCACAACCCTGCGCAGCTTTTGTTTTTGGCCACTGCCGGATCGTCAATGAGGGCGATGCGGAAATCCGGCGCGGCATCACCCGTTTCAAGGAGATGTTTTTCCCGTGTTCTTCTCGTTTCACGTTCCAGTGCATCAACTATGTTTCTCAACCGGCCATGTTTTTCCGTCGTACGGCCATGGCGCGTGCCGGTTTTCTGCGCACCGACCTCAAAGCCGCTTGGGATTATGAATTCATGTTGCGCTTGTGGCATCACGGTGGCGCGGCCTGCGCACCCGGCGCACCGTTGGCGGATTTCCGCTGGCACCCCGGCTCTATCAGCGGCCAGACGTTCCGCCGCCAATTCCGCGAGGAATGGGAGGCCGCTGTTGCCGACGCCGGTCGCTACTCGCTGCAAGCGCTTATTCATCTCGGCGTACGCTTCGGCATCGTCGGCAGTTATAAGCTCATGGCCGCTATTCGGAGCAAAGGAACTGCATGCGCATAGGCGTCAACACTCTATTTCTGATTCCCGGCGAAGTTGGCGGTTCGGAGACCTATCTGCTCGAAACCCTCCACGCCTTGGCCGGCACGCAGCCAGACGTGGAGTTCTTACTCTTCACCAACCTGGAGAATGACGCCTTTCTGTGCGAACGATTCAGCCCTTTTCCCAATGTAGATTTTCATTTGCTACCTTTCCGGGCGCGTAATCGTGTTGTGCGTATTTTGCGTGAGCAATTCGAACTGCCACGCGTTGCCGAGGCGGCCGCCGTGGACGTGCTCTGGTCGCCCGGCTATGTCGCGCCGCTGCGCGCTCCGTGTCCGCAAGTGGTCTCGATTTTGGACATGCAATACCTGAGTCATCCGTCCGATCTTGCCTGGTCGGCGTGGCTGGCAACCCATGCGTTGGTGATGCAAACCGCCAGGCGTTGCGATCACATCCTGACGCTCTCGGAATTTTCCAAGCGCGAGATCGTGCGCCATACCGGTGTTGACCCCGCGAAAGTGACCCCCACCCTGTTGGCCGCCGGTGATATCTTCTTTACGCCACAGCCGCCAGACATGTTGGCGCACGTCCGGCGCGAGTTGGTCGGTGATGACACGCCCTATATCTTCTGCGTCGCCAACACCTATCCACATAAAAACGTTCACCGATTGATTGAAGCGTTCGGCGTATTGCAAACGGAGTTCCCCCATCGTTTGGTTTTGGAAGGTTTGCCGCGCCGCGGCGAACGGCGTGTCCAAGCGGCGCTGGCGCGACTGCCCGACACCCACCGCGTGACGCGGCTGGGCCGCACGCCGCGCGCCGAACTGGCCGCACTCTATCAAGCCGCCGATTTGTTTGTTTTTCCCTCGCTCTACGAAGGCTTCGGCCTGCCGGTGCTCGAGGCGATGGCCGCGGGAACGCCGGTCGTGGCGATGCGTCAAGCTTCGGTGCCGGAAGTTGGCGGCGACGCCATCACCTATTGCGAACACGATGACACGCCAGAACTAGTCGCCTGCATCCGCGAGATGTTGCGGCTTGATCCCGCCGCCCGCGCTGCGCGAATCGCCGCCGCCCGCACGCGCGCCGCCACCTTCAACTGGAACCACACCGCCGGCGCTATTGCCGATGTGCTGCGCGCGACCGCCGCTTAGCTGGTTTTCCAAGGCTTGGAAAACCAAAACCTTTCTTTTTCCAAACCTTGGAACACAATTCATCAACTGCGGCATAGAAGACATACACTATGTGATCGGCCGCAACAAAATGGTACCGGAGAACTGAACCGTACGCGTCTTAAAGGCCGAGCGCATCGGGGGCACTCGAAGCTCGAGTCTTGCGGCCTGTTGGGGCGGAGCCGGCGGGGATCAAGCAACCACGGTGCCGCGGGTTTAGAATTAACTGGACAGGCTCACGTGGTGGCGTTACAAGTTTTACGGATTTTTAAAACATCAAAATCCAGGGTCCGCTCCGGAGCGGACGGCGTGATGATGAGGCGGGTTCGCAATAAGGGGTTGGCCGGTCTCGTGAACGACGACCAAGGGCGGCAGCTTGGCCGAAAAGGGCCGTTGGGTGTTTCAGGGACACCCCCGAGCGATCTGACGCAACAAGCACGACGGCAACTAGTGGAAGTGGGCGGGCGAACGTCGAAAGATTTGGGTTTAGGGCGGATCGTCGGGCAGCTATTGGTTTACCTATATCTCTGGGACGGCGATTGCTCGTTGGATCAGATCTGCGAAGAACTACGGTTGAGCAAGGCCGCGGTGAGCATAGCGGCCCGGCAACTTGAGGGATTGGGACTGATTCGGCGGACATGGCGACCGGGAGATCGGAAGAAATACTATCGAACCGCAGACACCATCGGTGTGGCGCTGCGGCAGGGATTGTTGCATTTGGTACGCAGCAAGGTTGAATCCTTGGCATCCGAACTCGATGCAACTCATGCGGCCCTGAAAAACGGTGCCCGCACAGCTCCGCTTAACAAAGAATTGCAGTTCCTCGCCACACGCGTTGGCCGGGCCAAGGTGCTGCGCGATCACGCCGCCACCATATTGGGCAATCCGCTGCTCCGGCTTTTGGTGCCGGCGAAGACTTGAACAGGAAAAGTTTATGACAGAAGTGACCGTCATTCGCGCCAGCCAGCCGTGGTGGCGCATCAATTTCCGGGAGCTATGGGAGTACCGGGACCTGATGGGAATCATGGCGCGGAGGGACCTGACCTCGGCCTACAAGCAGAGCGTGCTGGGACCGGCTTGGTTTGTGCTCCAGCCGCTGCTGACGACGCTGGTGTTTACGGTGGTCTTCAGCAACATCGCGGGAATCGGGACGAACGGGATTCCGCCGCTCCTGTTCTACATGAGCGGGATGCTGATCTGGAACTTTTTCGCGACGTGTATGAACTCCATAGCGGGAACCTTGACAGACAACGTGGGGCTGTTCGGGAAGGTATATTTTCCACGGTTGAGTGTGCCGGTGGTGAAGGTGATGGTCACGACAACGACGGCGGGCTTGAACTTCCTGATGTTTCTTGGATTCTGGGCCTACTACCTGTTTTTCACGGATACGGCGCTGCCGGCGGCTTGGCACATGCTGCTTCTCCTGCCCATTCTGGCCTACGCGGCGATGCTGGGGATAGGGATGGGGCTACTGCTGTCCTCCATGACGATCAAGTACCGGGATCTCAACTTTTTCCTGCCCTTCTTCTCGATGCTGTGGATGTACGCCTCGCCAATCATCTATCCGGCGAGCATGGTGCCGGAGCGGTGGCAGTGGGTGATCCTGTACAATCCGATGTCGTGGGCGGTGGAGGCGACGCGCCGCAGCTTGGCCGGCCAGGGGACCTTCAGTCTCGAACAGGTGGCTATCGGGGTAGTTTCCGCCGTGCTGTTGCTGGTGGTGGGCCTGTTTGTATTCAACCGGGTGCAGCGGACTTTCGTGGATATTGTGTGAGCGGAGGGGAGCCATGGACGCGCCGGCCATTTCAGTGCAGAACATCTCGAAGAGGTATCACCTCGGGTCCATCAACCGCCGGACGCTGGCGGATGAGATCCGCTACGGCTGGCTGAAGCTGTGCGGGCAGGATCCGGTCGTGCACATGGGGACAGTGGGGGCGAAGCCGAGCAAACGGAATCCGGAATTCTGGGCTTTGCGGGATGTGTCCTTCGATGTACAGCCGGGCGAAATTGTCGGCATCATCGGCCGCAATGGCGCCGGCAAATCCACGTTGTTGAAAATCCTCACGCGCATCACGGAACCCACCGCTGGCAAAGCCTTCATTAATGGCCGCGTGGGATCTCTGCTGGAAGTGGGCACCGGTTTCCACCCGGAATTGACTGGCCGCGAGAACATCTACATGAACGGCACCATTTTGGGCCTGAAGAAACGGGAAATCGCCGCCAAGTTCGATCAAATCGTAACCTTTGCCGAGGTGGAGAAATTTCTGGACACGCCGGTGAAACGTTATTCCTCCGGCATGTATGTCCGCTTGGCGTTTGCCGTGGCGGCCCACCTAGATCCGGAAATCTTGATCGTGGATGAGGTCCTCGCGGTGGGGGATACCGCCTTTCAAAAGAAATGTTTGGGGAAGATGGGCGCAGTCGCCCGGGAGGGGCGCACGATTCTCTTTGTCAGTCATAATATGGCGGCCATAGAAAACCTGTGCAGTCACTGCATTCTACTACAGGACGGAACAATCGCGGGGGATGGACCGACCGACGAAATAATCTCCCGCTATCTGCGCAAGGCGATGGATTCGACCGGCGAAGCGAAAGGACTAAGCGAACGCACCGACAGATCAGGGTCGGGCGCAGTGGTTTTGTCCGACTTCCATCTCGAAGATACCAAGGGACGCCAAGTGTCTGCACTTCAAAGTGGTGCAGATGCAATATTTGCATTTACCATCTCGAACCGGACAGGAAAAAGCATCCAGCGACTGGATGCCGGTTTCTCGATTCACGACGCCACTGGCAGTCAGGTGTTCACCATCCTTTACAGTTCCTATCAAAACCATGAATTCGAAATGACTTCCGCAAGGGGTTGTATCCGCTGCAAGGTTCCGGAGCTTCCCTTGGCGGCAGGGCGGTATCGGATCGGTGCACGCCTGACCCTCCAGGGCGTGGAAACTGATTGGCCCCAAGATGGGGTGGGATGGCTGGATGTCATTGAAGGTGATTTTTATGGGTCAGGTCACAAGGGCTTTGGCAGTCATGCGCCGTTTTTATTGAAAGGCGACTGGAACCTCGCGGAGCAAGGAAGCTGATCTATGCTGCAAGCGTTATTGACGCACATCAAAGACCGCCGTTGTCCGCGAGAGCAAAGGGACTCGTTCGCACTCGAAAAGTTGGACATCAAGCTGGAGCCTTATTTGCGGCGGCGCGGCGGTTTCTTTATAGAGGCTGGAGCCAATAACGGCATCAGCTATAGCAACACGCTTTACTTTGAGAAATATCTAGGCTGGCACGGTTTGCTGATCGAGGCGGTTCCTTCGTTGTCCGAAGACTGTCAGAAAAATCGCCCGCGCTGCCTTGTTGAGCATTGCGCTTTGGTTGCGGCGGAATATCCACAGCACACCATAGAGATACAGTATTGCAACCTGATGAGTATCGTCCCAGGGGCCTTGGGTGATGCCGAGGAGGAAAGGAAACACATCCAAGACGGCCTTCAATTCCTGAAAAGTCATGAAAAGGTCTATACAACAAGGGTGCCCGCCCAGACGTTAAGCGCGATAATAGATAAGCATCAGATCGAACACATTGATCTGCTGTCACTTGATGTTGAAGGCTATGAGGCCCAAGCCCTCAAAGGCATTGATTTTGACCGCCACCGGCCAGAGTTTATGCTCATCGAAGTGCGCCGTAAGCCGGAAATCGAAGCGGTCATTGGAAAATATTACACCGTTGTCGCCGTGTTGCAGGCCAACGAAGCCTATGCTGACATTCTCTACCGAAGGCTATAAAACCCGAAAAATAATGGCACCATTCGAAGCGCGTTGGCGATAACCCATGCTGGACGTAATAAAAAGACTTAGGCACATCCTTGGCAGCAGCCTGCGGTTCGCCGGGGGGATGAAAAGCTCGAAAAACGACGCTTCATCAACCCCGCGCGACGCAAGCTTGGATTTAATCGGGTCGCTGATTGCTTCGGGCGAGCCTATCAAATTGGAGATCGGGGCGGGAACCAAGAAGGGCGCGCAGGGTTGGTTGACCTCAGACCAGTGTCCCGGGGCCGACTTAATGATGGATTTGCTGAAGCCTTTCCCTTTCCCTGATAATACCGTCAGCAAAATCTATTCATCCCATGTGCTTGAGCATTTCTACACTGACCAACTGAAGTTTGTCTTAGGCGAATGTCGGCGTGTCTTGAAGCCGGGCGGCATGATGAGCGCCTGTGTGCCGGATGCCGGACTATACGTAGCGGCGTACTTGCATCCTGAAGCTTTTGATGCAGAAAAATACTGCAAGTATAAGCCAGGCTATAATTTCTACTCCAGCATCGATTATTTGAATTACATCGCTTACATGGGCGGGCATCACCGCCATATGTTTGACATGGAGAATCTGCTGACGATCCTGTCGGAGAGTGGTTTTCGGAATGGCAGAGCGCGGAAGTTTGACCCTGAATTGGATCTGGCCAACCGGGACGACGAATCAATCTATGCGGAATGCGAAAAATAATGCGCCCAATCATCTCCTTAAGGAAGCTGGCAGGTTTATTTAACAGACAAACCACCCAAAAAACATATGAGCAATGGGCCGGCAGAAAATACACCTCCGATCCTCAGATAACATTTGTCATTCAATGTCACAACAAAAGCGAATCCGTGTGTAAATTAGTCAGCAAGCTTAGGCACGCTGAACATTCAGAAATTATTGTCATTGACGATGGTTCACTGCTGAATCATACGAAATTGCTATCATCCTATTTAAACAGACCCAATGAGTTCTTACTTCGGGCGAATGATCTATATGAAGTGATAATGTATGATAGGGCGATTTGGATGGCCCGGGGGGAATACATTGTTCTGATGCAGGATGATGATGACTTTTCGGACCTCAACTGGGTTGCCGAGGGGCTGCGGTATTTAAAAGCCGACCCCAAGCTTACTATACTCGGAGGTAGAGATGGGGGGAAGTTACTCCCGTTTGAGACGACCATTGATGGAGCGAGAGGGCCTTATGAATTCGACGGGAAAACCGGAGGCAGGGTAAACTCATTTAGATTTGAATTGTCAGGAATACCTGCCAGCAAACATAGTTTTGAATATGTAATGTATACGGATAGAGCCCCCATGTGGCTGAACAGGAAAATTTTCATAAAGACATTGAGTCATATAGATATTTCTTTCGCTCCATTCCAATGGGATGACGCAGAAGTTTGCCTGCGCACATGGCGTAGTGGCTATCATGTAGCTTGGTATAAAGCAAACTTCCAACTGGAAAAGCTTGGCGTCGGAGGCATGCGTTTATGGAACACCGTTCTTCAACAGCGACAGGATGAAGTTAATGCAAAGAAGCTTTACCAGTTACACGGTGCATATTTAAGTCAAATATGCTTATGGGTAGAAGCAGCGAATAAGCAAATATTGGCTTCGTAATCCCTCGCCTCTATGACCTGAGCATGAAGTGACTACCGCGCAAGACATCCCTATCCTGCTCATGGTCTTTAACCGTCCGGATTTAGCGCACCGGGTCCTGGAACAGATCCAAACGGCGCGACCCACCCGTCTGTTTATTGCGGCAGATGGCCCCCGTCCGGATCATCCGGATGATGACCGGAACTGTCAGGAAACACGACGTCTAGCCACACAGATTGACTGGCCGTGCGAGGTGAAAACCCTTTTTCGGGATCATAATCTGGGGTGCGATGCCGCCGTCGGCTCGGCCATCCCTTGGTTTTTTGAGCATGTCGAGGCGGGCATTGTTCTTGAGGACGACTGTCTTCCGGATCCGTCTTTTTTTCCCTTTTGCGCCGAATTGCTCGAGCGACACCGCGACGACGAGCAGATCATGGCAATCACCGGGTGTTGTTTTCAGCCAAACGGGTTTGATTCCGACTCATCCTATTTCTTTTCGCAGTATCCATACACCTGGGGTTGGGCAACCTGGCGCCGCGCGTGGAAGCACTACAAGCAGACCCCGGCGGAATACCCCTGTCTATTCGATTTTGAATGGTTGACCAATCTTCTGGGCAGCGAGATGGCAGCCCGCTATTGGAGCAACATCATTACCCGTTGCCATGAGAACCAAACCAGTGCATGGGATTACCGGTGGATTTTCTCGGTCTGGGCCAATCAGGGTCTGGGGATCCAGCCGTCACGAAATCTTGTGAGCAATATAGGCTGCGACGCGCGAGCCACCCATACCAAGTCAGACTGTGCCGAAATGTTTAATCGTTCCACGCAA
Organism: Verrucomicrobiota bacterium; assembly: GCA_004321905.1. Taxonomy (GTDB): domain Bacteria; phylum Verrucomicrobiota; class Kiritimatiellia; order CAIQIC01; family CAIQIC01; genus DP16D-bin41. Next base: position 47,357 of record SCQF01000012.1, read on the forward strand.
GCCATGGCCTTTCCCCTTAAGCATCCTCCCGCAGTTGTCCGCCATGTTGCGGCTGATCGTGTTTACGAAATGCGTTATTTATGTCCCGAACCAGGCAGCAAACCTGCACCCGTAATCCAGCGTGACCGGCCCTTGCTCCAACGAGTATCACCCCGACCGCTGATCGGAAAAATACTACGCTGTATACGCGGCATGCACGACATCCCCCGCGCCGCGCCCCTCAGCCGCGAGCGGGAAGAGGCGGAGCGGTTCTTGCAACATGAATTCAACTTTTACCGGGTTCAAGTGCAGGCGAATACGATGGCTCCCGTAGAACGCCAGTTGTCGCTTTATCGCCAAGCGGTTGCTTGCGAACAGAACGGAATCCCCGGAGCCTTCGTGGAGTGCGGCACGTGGAAGGGCGGCCTGGTCGGAGTGATGGCGTTAGCGAACCTCCGTCACGGTCTGACGCGGCGTTCAGTGCACCTGTTTGATTCCTTTGAGGGCATCCCCGAGCCTGATCCCGCCATGGACGGAGCCAAAGCCGTGGCGGAGGCCGAATCCGTGGGTTGTCATCCGACCGGCAAGCTACAGGCCGTGCGAGGATTCTACGAGAATTTCGCGTCGGGAACCGGCACGCTGGAGGACAACAGACATTTGCTGGAACGGGTCATCGGGTACCCAGTTGAATATCTGCATTACCATGTCGGCTGGTTTCAGGATACTGTACCGGCCGCTGCCGAAACCATGGGGCCAATCGCCATCCTTCGGCTCGATGGCGATTGGTACGCCTCGACCCGAGTTTGTTTGGAAGGTCTGTTTTCCCGGCTGGTCCCCGGCGGATATTTGATCATTGACGACTATGGTTGCTACGAAGGTTGCCGCCGCGCGACGGACGAGTTTTTCACCTCCTGCGGCGTTCAACTACCGTTGACCGCAATTGACGCTCAAGCCGTCTACGGAGTTCTCCCGGCATGAATCTGCTGCATTTCTCCAACGCCGATATCGCCGGCGGCGCGGCGCAGGCCACCTATCAGCTCCACGCTTTGCTGCGGGAAGCCGGCCACCACTCCGTCTTGGCGGTCCGGCAGAAGTTCTCCTCCGATCCCGATGTGGTGCCGGTAGGCGTGCGCTCATTGCGGACCGGCCACTGGTCGGAACTGGTCGAACGCGCCCGCGCCCGTATGTCGGGGGGCTATCGCGTAACGCCCCTGCCCTTCCACTACTTCAATCGAAATCTTGCGCCGATTCCCGATCTGGATGCCGCCTTGCAGGCGATGCCGCAGCCGGACGTTCTTTTCCTGCACTGGATTACCCATCTGCTGACTGTGGCCGATATTCGCAGGCTCGCTGAACGGGTGGCCTGCCCCATTATCTGGGTACTGCTGGACATGGAACCCATGACCGGCGGATGCCATTATCCCGGGAGCTGCACCCGATTCCAGACCGGATGCAAAAACTGTCCTCAATTGCAGGCCGATGAAAGCCGTAATTGGGCGGAGCGCACCTGGCTTGAGAAACAACAACTGACGGATTTGCCGATCACCTTCCTGGCCCCTACAAAATGGCTTGGGGATCGGCTGGCCGAAAGCGAAATCTTCCGCAAACATCCCGTCGCCCGGATTCCGCTCCCCATGAGTGGACGACTGCGGCCCTTGAATAAAGTCATGGCCCGCGAAATTTTAGGAATGCCCCTCGACAAGAAAATTATTCTCATCGGGAGCCATGACCTGAACGATCCCCGGAAGGGAATGGATCACCTGCTCACAGCCGCGAAAATTCTAGCGACACGGAGGCCGCCCGACTCTGCGCCGTCGTTCCAAAACAAGGATCTTCTTTTTTGGCTGATGGGATCCAATGGGCGCAGCTTGGCTGACGCACTCCCGTTTCCTTCCCATGAGGCGGGCTATATTCAGCATAACATTGAGTTGGCCCTGACGTATCAATCGGCCGACGTGTTTGCCTGCCCGTCCCTCGAAGATGCGGGGCCGATGATGGTCTCGCAAGCCATGCTTTGCGGCACCCCGGTGGTCGCTTTTAACACAGGCATCGCCCCCGAATTGATCACCTCAGGGGACAACGGCTACCTTGCAAGACTAGGCGATGCCGTCGATTTCGCGCACGGACTGGAGCAGCTACTCGCCGACGACGGCTCAGCGGGGTTGCGTGCAGCGGCGGCGGCCGCCCGGCACCATGACCCACACCAAATTGAGCGCAGGTACGAGGCACTGCTCGCCCACCTGACCCAGCGCCCGACGGAGCCAACCAAGACGTGAGTGATCTACGATATCGGGTATTGGACTGGGACAGCCAATGGTTCGGCATCCCGATCGGGCGCGCCGACCTCCCGAAGATCACGGCCGCCTCTGCCGCAGCGGTGGATGCGTGGGCCCGAAGGCAGGGGCTCAAGTGTGTTTACGTTTTTGAGGAGAACGGCATCCAAGCAAATGAATCCTTCGCGGGGTTCAAACCCATGGATATTCGGGTGGAGTATGAACTCGACCCGGCTGTGCTGGCGAAAGGCCCCTCGGATGCATCGTTTTCCATGCGCCCTGATGAACAGGAAGCGGTGTGTTCCCTCGCCCGCCAACTGTTCACCGCAACGCGCTTTTCACGCGATGCGGGGTTCCCCCCGGCGCGTGTACGTGAACTTTATGCGGAATGGGTGCGCCGGGATAGCGCGGGGTGCGTCCCTGGCTGCCGGGTGATCCGGGCCGATAATGAAATTATTGGATTTGTCACTGGACGCACAGATTCGACTGATGCCACGCGAGGCTCGATCGGGCTGCTCGGCGTGGCGGAAGCCTATCGCGGTCGCGGTCTTGGGGCGAAGCTGCTGGATTATGTGTGCCGGGCTTTCGTGAAAACCGGGGTAAAACGAGTGACGGTGGTCACCCAAGAAATAAATACAGCCGCTTGCCATCTCTATGAACACGGCGGTCATGTCATTGCACGAGGTTGCTGGTATCATCGTTGGTATGATGACGCCGGATCCGGCAGCAGGAACACGCATGGCTTTTCAAATCCCATTTAACAAACCCTTCATCGCGGGCAAGGAACTGACCTACATCGCCCAAGCGGTGGCGGGCGGTCAGTTGTCCGGTGACGGCTCGTTTACGCACCGATGCCACGCTTGGCTCGAGCAAAATCTGGCATGTCGCATGGTGCGGCTCACGCACTCCGGCACAGCGGCCTTGGAGATGGCCGCCATTTTGGCGGACATCCAGCCCGGCGATGAAATCATCATGCCTTCGTTCACCTTCGTCTCAACTGCAAACGCCTTTGTATTGCGCGGGGGAGTGCCCGTTTTTGTTGATATTCGACCAGACACGCTAAATCTGGATGAAACATTGATTGAAACCGCCATGACCCCAAAAACCAAGGCAATCGTGCCCGTGCACTACGCCGGGGTGCCCTGCGAAATGAATACCATTCTCGACGTGGCAAAGCGCCACAATACGTGGGTCATTGAAGACGCCGCGCAGGCGCTGCTTTCGACTTATCACGGGCGGCCCTTGGGAACGATTGCTGATCTCGGGTGCATCAGCTTCCATGAAACCAAGAATATCATCAGTGGCGAGGGCGGAGCCCTGCTGGTGAATCGTCCGAGCTGCATGGAAAGGGCAGAGATCATTCGGGAAAAAGGCACCAACCGCAAACGCTTTCTCCGGGGCGACGTGGACAAATACACTTGGGTGGATATCGGTTCCTCCTACCTGCCGAGCGAACTCACGGCGGCGTTTCTGCTCGCGCAGTTTGAGCGCGCCAATGAGATCATCCGCCGACGCTGCCGGATTTGCGATCGGTACGGCACCGGGCTTCAGGAGCTTGCTCGTCGCGGGCTGGTGATGTTGCCCTTCCGTTCGCGTGAGACAGGATCCAACGGACATATGTATTATCTTGTCACCCGTTCGCCCGAGGAACGCCAAAGACTGCTGGGCCACCTTCGCGCACAAGGGATCCTGGCGGTCTTTCATTATGTGCCATTGCATACGTCCCCGGCGGGACAGCAGTATGGTCGTGTCGGCGGCGACATGACCGTCACCGACCGGGTCAGCGCCTGCCTGCTGCGGCTGCCCGTCTATTACGGGATGACGGACGCCGAAACCGACCAAGTGATCGAACAAATACTCAAGTTCTACGCCCAACGGTCATAAGGTCCCTACAAACTCATGATGACTTCCCGTTCTCCTGCTCCCGCCATCCCGGCAATATCGCCGCGGATCAGCATTGTCACACCGTCCTTCAACCAAGCCCCTTTTCTGGAACAAACCATCCGGTCTGTCTTGGGGCAGGATTATCCCAACCTTGAGTACATCATCATCGACGGCGGCAGCACCGACGGTTCGGTAGACATTATCCGAAAATACGCCGACCGGCTGACCTATTGGTGTAGCGAATCCGACCACGGACAATACGATGCCATCAACAAGGGCTTTGCTCATTCTACTGGCGAAATTATGGCGTGGGTAAACGCAGATGATATGATCTTTCCATGGACGCTCGGCGTTGTGGCGCAAATTTTCTCGGAATTTCGGGAGGTCACATGGATCTCAAGCCTTTTGCCTGCATGTTGGAATAGCGCAGGCCTTTTTGTCGGTGTTTTCCCGAGAACGGGATTTAATCGCACCCTTTTCTATCGCGGACAGTACTTTAAGCACCCTCGCCATTATGGAGGTGAGTTCATCCAGCAGGAGTCCACCTTCTGGCGACGGGTGCTTTGGGAAGGGGTTGGCGCACGCCTGTCAAACCAATATAAGCTAGCGGGAGATTTTGAATTATGGGCGCGGTTTTTTCAGCACGCAGAGTTATTCGGCGTTAGGACCCTCCTGGGTGGATTTAGAGTTCACGGGAACCAGCGATCGATTACAAATATGAACGAGTACATAGCAGAGGCCGATGCCGTGCTTTATCAATACGGCGGAAGACATTATGGCGCGATAGAATCATGGATAAAGCGTACAAAACTCGGCGCAAAATGGCCATTTTGCAGGTTTCCATTTATGGGTTTTGTCCATCCTGTATCTAATATTGGATGGTCGTTAGACAAAAGCGAATGGGTTAAAAAAACCGAATGGGTCAGCAGTTAAAGCTATGGTCGGTAAGAAAGCTTGTGCCTTAGTGAAAGAAGCAATCATTATAATCGAGTTAATGCCCGCGACAGGGTGTTTATCTGCCAAAATACTCAAGCGATTCGCACTGCACCGATTTTTGAGAGACGCAACCCATCGGTTACCCTGCCTCGCCTTTCTACCCGATGGACGCGACAGAGACCAAGCCGATACGCGGTGGCAACTTCCCCCGGATATGATTATAGCGTTTCTCAAAATTTTTGGATTTTCTACGACCCACGTTTGTCATCACCGACAGACCAGTGTACTCAGAGGTACCAGTTTGGATTTATACACGGTCGCAGGACGGCGTTAATGAATAGGTATGCGGTGTATATAATCGTTTCAATAATGCCCCTGATCTTTTCGTGAAAAATCTGATCCACACAGCCCGTGAAAATCTCTGTTATAATACCTAGTTATAACCAAGGAAGATTCCTTGTGGATTGTGTAGAAAGTTTGGTTTCGCAGCAATTAAATTTAGGAACAACTGTTGAAATACTGATTTTTGACGGGGGGTCAAAAGATACAACACAAGAAACGATTAAACCTTACCTCGAGAAGTATTCTAATGTCTGTTTTTTTTCCGAACAAGACCGGGGACAATCAAACGCGATTAATAAAGGGTTTCGCAAGGCTACGGGCAATATTATTTGTTGGCTAAACTGCGATGACTACTTTTTGCCGGGGGCCCTAGCCTGTGTAGCACGGCACTTCCACGCGTATCCCCATCTGCAATGGCTGTATGGTGATGGAGTTTTAGTTGCAGAAGACAAGAAAACATTAGGAGTGTTTCCGGCTTCAAGGGAATACGATCAATGGGTGCTGGTTTCTTTACTCGACTACATATTTCAACCCTCAACATTTTGGCGTCGGACGATGATAGAAAAAGTGGGCGATCTTGATGAAACTCTAAACTGGGGGATGGATTGGGATTATTTTATTCGCCTCGGAAAGGTGTCTACGCCGCACTATGTGCGTCAACAGCTTTCTGCTCAACGAATTTATGGAAGTACTAAAACCGCAACCGGTGGAACCAAACGGCTCAAAGAACTTTATCGTATTATGAGACGCCACGGTGCACCTTTTTTCCCTCCGGGATTACTTCATTACAGCTACCTAGAATTCTGGCCGCTAGCCGAAAAAAATCTTTCACAGAAGACCTATGCACGCGTGATGCCTTGGTTGGACCGGATTTATAAGCGTATCCTGTTTCCGGCGCTCTTGCGTTGGACCCATCAAACTTGTCCATATAAAGGAGACTAGGGTTAAGAATTGCCCGCTTCTGTGAAATTCAAATCGCGTTTGGTTTTGGGATTGATTCGGTGTCGGCCTACTATGCTTATCGGATGGGATGAAGAGTGTTAGTGGACGGCAGGGTTATAATCTACCACCCCGCCGCAGTTACGCCCATTGATCTAGCTGTAGAAGATCAAGTAAAATGCCTTGGTCAAAAGGGGTAGTATTACTAGGCGGCGGCTTCAACGGGAAGGGCGGTTGGACGAAAGCCTGCGACGATGGGGCCGAACTTGTTATCAGCCCTTCTTGCGGGCAGAAGGTTCGTGATTTCTTAACAGAAAAAATGCCGTTATGCCTGAAAAATAGGGGTGGCGCTCTGTGGTTGCGAAAAGTGAAAGATTGAGCATGCCGCCGAAGGTCTCCATCTGCTTGCCGGTACGGAACGCCGCGCCGTTTCTCGCGGAACGCATTGCATCCATCAAGGCACAGACCTTGACCGATTGGGAGGTGGTGGCACTAGATGGTTTTTCGGATGATGGATCATGGGAGCAAATTTTGGCGTGGGCTTCTTGCGACCCCCGCGTGCGCGCGCTCCAAGAACCGCCCGCGGGCATCTATCCGGCCTTCAATCGCTGCATCGAGATGGCGACCGGTCCGTTCATTTACATCGCCACCGCCGACGACACGATGGCACCAGACTGTTTGGATAAAATGGTCGCAGCCTTGGAAGCGCATCCTGACTGTGGCCTCTGTCAGTGCCGTCTGCAAATCATTGATGAGCAGAGCACCCCATATCCCGGTCAACACCAATGGAACCATTACACCTTGGGCATTTATGACCAAGCATTGGTGCAACGGCGCAACCTGCGCCGGGCACCCCACGATGGACTGCTCCACCCGGCTTTGTTCACGGTCTACACATCCGTCACGCAGTTGCTGATCAGACGCGCTGTGTTTACCCGGGTTGGACTGTTCGATGGACGATGGGGATCCATCAGCGATTTCGAGTGGGGGATGCGGACAGGGCTCATGGAGAATTGTATTTATATTCCCGATATGCTCGCCACGTGGAGACAGCATGGCCGCCAAGCGACGCAGGATGTGCATTCTCCCGCGGCAAGAGTGAAGATGATCGAAATGTCCCAAAATGCCTTTAACCGGACAAGAGACATCGGCCCTCCGCTGTTGGCGAAGATAGACGCGAAGGCCTTCACCGCCTTTCTGGAGAAGGATCTCTTAGAACTCACATGTCAAAGCGCCTCTAGTCAGCGTACATGTCTAGTATACTTGTTGGGCCAACTTCTTTTCCATCCGCGTTGGGTGATTACCTGCGTCATCACCCGGTTAAGGCGTCACTCATGGGGGTACTGGGCCAACGAGATCCGCTATAAAGACCTTCGTCGGTTGCTCGTCAAAGTTCATGCGCCACAACCTGAGTTTCTATGAAAAAATATTCCCATGGTGAGTTAATTTCGCAAGCTATGGCCCGCCGCTATCGCTGGTCGTCACCACTCATCTTGGGCAAAGATGACAATGCCCCGTGAACAGGAATCAACCATGCGTATTTTAATTGCCTCACACTATCTGCCGTGGCCGCTTAACTCGGGCGGCAATGCGGCGCAGTTCTCCACATTAAAGTGCTTGGCGGAAGACCACCAGTTCACACTGGTTTGTCCGGTGTATACCGAGGCCGAATTCTTGCACGTGAATGAACTTCAACGCCAACTTCCGCAAGTTTATATTCGTCCGGTATGTTATAATAAAGCAACACGAACGAGATTTTTAGCGCGCATCGTACGGTTTATACGGGGGGGGCGGCTTCTAGACTTATCGGCCCACCAGCATCCGGAACCGCCAGGCATGGGCAGACCTTACTATCCGTTCTTGCCATTACCGGAGAACTTGATCCTTGTATTGCAGGAAGAATTGTCGAAGGGTACGGATTTATTCCAAGCGGAATTTGTAGAGATGCTACCACTTGGTGCTTGGATCCCAGAAAATATACCAAAGTTATTCATTCATTACCAAATTCACTTTGTTTATTCGGATAGATTTCTGACAACCCGTGGCAGGGATGGTTATTCTGATTACCTAAATGCCGCCATGCGTGTACAGGAGGTGGCTTATCTTCAGAACTTTGAGGGTGTGATTACATTAAGCGAAGAGGATCGGCAATGCCTCGTGCCATATGTTGCACCAGAGAAACTGTTTGTTAGCCCCTTCCCTATACCGGCTGATATCGGCATTGCTACTGATCTTCCGCAACGGTTTGATGGTAGATTCCTATTAGTAGCGTCAGAAGGACATGCGCCCAACCGAGATGCTCTCGCGTGGTTACTCGCTGACGTTTGGCCGAAGATCAAGAGCAAGTTGCCATTGGCCCGGCTGCTTGTCGTCGGAGAATGGAGTGAATCGGCCAAGATTAGACACTCAACAGCTGGGTTAAGCTTCTTGGGTTTTATCCCCGAGCTTGCCACGACGTTACGAGGCGGCATTCTGCTGGTGCCATTGCGGATTGGTAGTGGTATTCGAGTCAAGATCATGGTCGCGTTGGCGCAGGGGGTGCCCGTTATCAGCACAACGGTAGGCTGCGAGGGGTTGCAGGTCAAGGATGGGCAGGAGATCTTGGTTCGGGATGATCCCCAGGAATTCAGCAAGGCCGCCATCCAACTGGCTCAAGACCCGGAGTTGTGGCGGCGCTTAGCTGTGAAGGGCCGGACTGCCGCTACCGATTACTATTCCCCCGAGGTCGTGCGCCGACGCCGAAATGAGATTTACGCCGAACTCGCAGAGAATCATCGGCGCGCCCGCGCGCCCTGATAACAACTTCAGCCCCTCCCCCTCCCAAGAGGCATGGCCCATATTCTCTCAATGAATCGGGGGGCGATAAAAGAACGCTTCTTTTCGCGAAGCCGAAACATTTTGTTTCGACATAAACTTTGTGAGCAGCCCGCCGAAACGGTAACCAATCTCATATGAAACAAGCGCCTTGCGTTAGCATTTGTATCCCCACCTACAACAGCAGGGACTATCTTGCTGAATGCATTGCCAGTATCCGCGCCCAGACCTTCACAGACTACGAGGTCGTAATTTGTGATGATGAGAGTTCGGATGGAACGCTCGACTTGGCCCGACAACTGGCCAAGGGCGACACCCGCTTTCGTTTCATTTCAAATCCGTGTCGCTTGGGGCTTGTTCAGAACTGGAATAATTGCGTTAAGCAGGCGCGCGGAGAATGGATCAAGTTTGTATTTCAAGATGATGTTATCAAGTCGTCATGCCTTGAAAAGCTCCTCCTCGCGTGCGAGCGGGGGCACAAGTTGGTTGGATTTTGCGAGCGGGATTTTATCTATGAAGACAGGACACCCCCGGCACTACGGAGTTCGTTTGAACGCCATAAACAAAAGCTGCGTACAGACTACCAGGGCACATCGGTAATTGATGCAGCGCGCGCCGTGCAAATCGCAATTCAGCATCCATGGCACAATCTTGTCGGCGAACCCACGGTGACCCTGATTAACAAATCTGTATTTCACGCGTGGGGGGAATTTGATCCGGCATTTGTTCAATTGTGCGATACAGAATTTTGGTGCCGCATAATGATTAACGAAGGGGCGGCATTTGTGCCGCAGAGCTTGGCCGCGTTTCGTGTTCATTCCAAAGCAACAACGGCACAAAACCTCGCCCAAAGGACGTTCCGCATGGATGTCTTGGACAAATTAACGTTGCGTTATCAGCAGGCCTTTGGTCGCCACTTCAAGCCCGTCCGAAATCCCCGCCTGACGGGAAAAACTACGTATGCGCTACGCAAGGACTGTGCCGTTACGGCGGCCCAAGCTTGGCAACAGGCGAGAATGGTTTGCCGAGCCGGTGACGAGTCGTTTATCTCCGAGTGGCGGGAAGTCAGATCACATCATCCCGGGCTTCACGCCCTTGCCGGCCTGGGTTGTTGGTGGCTTTTCCTTAGCTGGATGAAGCGCATGATTGTTCACAGACTTGACTCGCAAGCCTAAGTTTCGACCGAAATACAACCGATAAATATGATGCCAAAAGTCAGTGTTGTGACGGTCAATTATAATGGGGAACGATTTCTCAAGGGACTCCTGGAGAGCATTGCTAAACAGACCTACTCTGCTTTCGAAACGATTGTGGTCGATAATGCTTCGACCGACACTTCGGTTGTGGAACTTCAACGCCGTTTCCCCAGTGTACGTATCGTAACAAGCGGCACAAATCTTGGATTTGCCGGCGGGAATAATCTTGGCGCCCAACAGGCACGCGGCGACCTGATCGCCTTCATCAATAATGACGCGGTAGTTGACGAATATTGGCTCGAAAGGCTTGTTAACAGATATGTCCGCTTAGAAACGCAGGATCACCGGGTTGGCGCAATCGCACCGAAGGTGCGGTTGTTTAGGCGTTTCGTTGAAATCACCGTTACTGTGCCCACGTCTTATTCTGCCGATCATGATAACCGAGCGCTTGGTATTGCCGTTGATATTCAAAATACCGGCATTATGGGCGCGGACTATGACAAGAAACTTTTCCGGGCTGGTTTTTACAAGGAGGAATGCGGGTTTGATGGGCGGATCGTGCGGTGGTCCAAGGGTAATTGCTCGTTCTCGCTGCCCATTCCAGACCCGCCCCCTGCAAATCCTGCTCAACCGGCTATGCTGCGCCTCACCGTTTCAGGTGGAAGCGCCACAGACAAACGCGTCGCAGAAATCTATTGTGGGACCACCCGCCTTTCAACAATCGCGGTGAATAAATCCTTCACCACCCACGAGATTTCGCTCGCACCCGGCATGCTGAATCAAGCAACGTGGCTAATTAACAATGCCGGTACCCATCTCAATTTCCGGAATGGAGCAACCGCCGACCGCGGTATTTTTGAGCAAGATATGGGGCAGTATGATTTTTCAAGTCCGGTGGACGCCTTTTGCGGATGTTCATTTTTGATGAACCGGGCTTTGTTTCTTCGCTTCGGAGGATTTGACGAATCATTTTTCATGTACTTTGAGGACACCGATCTATCTTGGCGACTAACCAAAGCCGGATATCGCATTTTTTTTGAACCGACCAGTGTTGTCCACCACATACACGCAGGCTCCAGCATCGAATGGTCGCCTTCGTTCCGATATCATGTGACGCGAAATCAACAGTTGATGAAAATAAAAAATATTCCCTCGCTCATCTTGCCTGCGACATTGCTTTTACTTGTTGTTAAATGGCTGTTTTATGGGGTGAGTCTTGTCCGTAGTGATGGGCTGCCGCGCGATCTTTCGTTGTCACAACTCACACCAGACCAGATAAGTTTCAAGGCGTTGGGGACTGCGCTGCGTATGGCATCAGCCATGCTTGCCAAACGGGCCCACAATCCCCCCGTTAATGCATGAGAATAGGTATTTACAACCGCTATTGGAACACCCTAGGTGGTGGCGAAAAGTATGCCGGGACATTGGCCGAGACCTTTTCAGAAAAACATGATGTTGATTTGATCACCACGGCTCCCAACAATACGATTGAGGAACTTCAGCGTAGACTCCGCCTTGATTTGCATAGATGCCGTCCCGTGTGTTGGCCCAACAAGCCGTGTCGGGACCTGTACCCGCTTAGTTCGGCCTACGATTTGTTCATCAATGCAACATACTGTTCATCCATGCCGTCTGCCGCACCGCTTTCGTTATATGTGTGTTTCTTTCCGCACCCTGTTGTTGGAGCAACCACATGGCAGCAGCTCGCCACGCTCGCAGGGCAGCGTGTCCGCGCCATATCCGAGCAAGCCCGCGATCGCATGGAATCGTGCTGGTCTTTGTTGCGTCGCCCCCGGGCGATTCTTCTGGCGGGGTATCACGATCGCGGAGCGAGTGGACAGGGCTGTTTTGCCGGTCACGGGCTGATGGCCATTCATGCCAGTGCGCTAAGCGCGGGCCGGCTTCACATTCCCCTGCATGAGTCATCCACCAGCAACGTGCGGAGCGTGCGGGTTGATGGGGTTCCCGCCTCGTGGACAATACACGACCACACGCTCGTGGTTGAATGGCCAATCGCACCAATAAAGGACTGGATGGTTCTTGCATTTGAAACAGACACCTCCGATCAGCCGAAGAGCAAGCTTTCGTCGAAATATCGCGCCACAGGACTATGTATCAACACCACTACACTTGGTGCCGTCATAGACCGTGGCTTCAGAAACCGGCTCTTTCCACCCGCATCGGCATCCATAGCGATTAATTCTTACACCCGCATTCTCGCCATATCGGAGTTTACTTCGCGCTGGGTACAGACCCGATGGAATCGGACTTCCGAACTTCTCCCCCCTTCTATTGATACCGACATGTTCACCTTCGACCCCGCAGTTCCCCGGCAACCTGTGATTCTAAGTGTCGGGCGTTTTTTTCATGGCAGCCACAACAAGAAGCACCACGAAATGGCCAGGGCTTTTATCCGCCTGCGTTCGGAAGGTGTAATCCCCGAAGGATGGCGACTCCGTTTCATTGGTTCCCGACATACTGACCGATGGCAACATCGGCTTTTCTTCAAAAAATTGGAAAGAATATGCGCCGGGCATCCCATTGATATTTTGACCGACTTGCCCTTTCCTGCGCTTTTAAAAGAATATCAACAGGCCCACGCCTACTGGCACGCGGCGGGCTGGGGTGAAAAAGAGGATAGCACCCCCGAACTGCACGAACACTTCGGTATTACGACTTGCGAGGCCATGGCTTGCGGATGCCTCCCCATTGTGATTGATAGCGCAGGCCAACGGGAAATTGTGCGAGGCGTTCAACAAGCAGGGTTTCTTTTTGAAGACTACGCATCATTGAAGAAGCAAATGACCGAGTGTGTATCTGTATTTGGCACAGAACGAGTGACAACCATGCGAGGGATTGCGCACGACTCAATCATGAAATACTCAAAGGCCTCGTTTGTGTCAAAAGCAGAAGCAATCCTGCGCGACCTTAAATATGATAGACTGCGGGACTAGCATACGATGCTGAAAATAGCCGAAGGGGCAAATTTCATGACAGTCAACGTCAATAATAGGGCATGCAAGATAAGGCGCCGCACATTTGCATACGTATTTCTCACCATCGGCGTCTTGGCACTTCTAAAGCCCTTACTTGCGCATCCGGCTGGCGTCCTTTCAGCATCCCGGCCAGATGCCCCACTTTGTGTCTTCATTTTAGAACAGGTTTTTCAGAACATCGTACACGGAAGGGACTGGTACTATACTCAAACGTTTTTTCCGTTTAACCAGGCCATCGCGCTCAGCAGCAATCTATTCCTTTACCAGGTGATATACACCCCGCTGCGTCTCTTGGGCTTCAATCCGCAAATTTCATTCAACATGCTCTATGGCTTCGCCTTCCTTCTACTGGGCATCATGGTGTTCGAATGGGCCTATCGGCAACTTCATCACATGGTTCCGGCCACCTGTGTGGCTTTGCTGAGTATCTTGCTGTGTGTGCCGGTCTACTATATTATGGCCCATTTCCAATTGCTGTCCGCCTACTATTACCTTCTTCTCCTAATGATCTGTGACGATTATGCGCTACACCCCAAGGGCCGGCATATTCTCGCCGGGCTGGTCGTGGTATTGCTTATGTTTGCCTGTGAACCAAACGTGGCGGTAACCGGCGTCTTTATCACTCTAATCTATGTGTTGATACGATCGCGAACCTTTCTGACCGCAACCGTGAACATCCGGTGGAGTCGGCGCAAGTTTTTTGCCGTCGGACTCGGCAGTATTGTTGTGATCACAGCACTAGCTTGGATCGCTATGCCTTATCTTCATGCGGTGAAAATAATGGGAAACCGGCCATTACAAGAGGCGGCCGTGTATAGCAGTTGGGTTGGATCCATCTTGTCTCCTCCAGGTAACTCCGTATTCCTGAAACCGGACACTCTTCCATGGGGCCGTCACGAAGCATTGCACCTCAGCGGCTTTCTATACTTAGGCTTGGGCCTTGCCGGATGCATCTACGCGGGGCAGCAGCGAGAAAAGCGTTTAATCCCGCTATTTATCCTGCTGGGTATCGTCTATTGCGCATCATTTGGGCCTGTTTTTATTCATGGATTCCCCACGAACCCGTTCTATTTAATTCCCTACACGATTATGCCGGGATTCGCTGCTAACCGGACACCCGGTCGCTTGGTCATGTGTGTGTTACCATTGATGAGTTTGTTTGCCGTGTATTTTGTCTTCGCCTTGGGTGCGAGGGTCTTTAATGGCCTCTGGCGAAAAGTTGTGCCTGTCGGACTTGTTGCCTTAATGATGCTGGAGGGTATGCCTTGGCTTCCTGTGGTCGCTTATAATTACGAAGCGGCAACGGCACATTACACCGAGTTAAACAAGGTCACCCAAGAGGGCGACAGCATAATTCGTCTGCCATACGAACCGTGGCCCTCATCACCCAGCGGAATTACAGAGGAAATGCTTGGCATCCTGCGCACTCATTGTCGAACGGTCAACGGTTATAGTAGCTTTGACCCACCCCTGCGCAGCAAATACCAGAACTGCAACATATGGAATCAGCTCTGCACTGAAACGGCCGCGCCACTAGCCTGTGCGCAACTCGCCAGCGATAGGATAGCATGGATCGTCATTGACAAGCAGAACACCAGTGCGGCCGAACGTGAAGCGATCTTGCGCTGTAGGTCACCCCGGCAGATTACTTCTGAGACAGCCCATTTCCTGTTGATTCGGCCCTAATAATGACGAGGGGGACCCAATAAAACCACTGCCCGTCACGGTCTGCATGGTAACGTATAATGCGGTAGCATTACTGCCTGATGTTCTGACCCGCCTCCTCGTTGTCACCAATTACCCTGCTGTGCGTTGGTTGGTGGTGGATAACGCCAGCACCGATGGCACGGCGGACATGGTCGCCCAACAGTTCCCGCAAATTCGCGTGGAACGCATGGCTGCCAACCTCGGTTATCCCGCCGCCTTGAACCGCGCGATCGCGCTGGCGGAGACAGACTTGGTGGCGCAGGTCAATCCCGACGTGCTCGTGGAGTCTGATTGGTTGGCTCCGTTGGTAGAAGCGCTGTTGCGCGCGCCTAACATCGGCATGACTGGCGGACGCATTTTGAACTCCGACGGCACTACGCAATTCTGCGGCACGCGCTTGCATCCCTTATACGGCCTGCTTGGCAACCGCTTCCCGTTTGATCCCGGAAATCATGAGGCGGAGGTGGATTTCCATAGCCCACTTTTCCTGGTGCGGAAAACGGCGTGGCAGGTAGCCAACGGTATGAACGAGCTTTATTCGCCTGGTTATTATGAAGATGCCGAATTGGGCTGGAATCTTCGCCGAACGGGCTGGCGAGTATTATTCGTGCCGGCCAGCCGGGCGGTGCACCTCGGTTCCGCCAGTTTTGGGCGCTTGGCGCGTCACGATTTTATGCGCATCTATGAACGTAATCGCCTGCTTTTCGTTTTCCGCAATTTCCCGACAACCTGGCTGACACTACACGTGCTCCTGGAGGGTATAAAAGCTGTGGAATGTTTACTCCGTGGCTATTTCCGGGAATATCTTGCGGCATGGCGCGAAATATTTCACCGCCGTGCCGAAATCCGATTATTTCGCGCAACTTGGCAACACACCGATTCCATCCGCAACCGGCGTTGCCGCCAGAGCGCGGGCCAAGGTGAAAAAACACACGTGGCGCACAGGAACTGACCGCTGTTCCAAAGCTTGGAAAAGCCCACGTGCGAGTTTTCCAAGCCTTGGAAAAACCCGCACGCACATCGCGATTTGCCTTGCTTTGCCGCACGCGCCTGAGCATGATGCGCGCCTTTCCGCCATCCGACCGACGCGCATGGGGCCCGTAGGCGATGGAGCGGATAGCCAGAAAGGACCATACATGCACGCCTGTTCGATCCTGTCACTTTGCGCCATCGTCGCCGTAGTCACGTCGTGTAGCGCCGAAACGAAAAAAATTGAGACCCAAGCGCCGTCCGCGCCCGTCGCTTCGGCGGCATCCACGATGCCGGCACGGCCACCCACCGCCGCGCCCATGCTGAAAACCATCGCGCCGACGAGCGTCGTCGCGGTCGTCGAAGGTGTCGAGTTGCACCAGTCGGAGGTCAACACGCGGATGGAACGCGTGCTGGCGATGAGCGGCGGACATATCCCGCCGGAGCGGATCGCCGAGTTTCGCGCGCAATTTGGCAAGCGTGTTTTGGATGAAATGGTGATGCAGACATTGCTGCTCAAAACCGCCGAGCAGGCCAAAATTGCAATCACCACGAACGATATTGCGGAAGCGCTGAAGGGGATGCCCCTCCCGCCGGGCCAAACACTGGAGAGCGCGCTCGCGGCACAGGGCATGAACCGGGCGGATTTCGACAAAGAGATGCGCGACGGCCTGAAGATTCAAAAGCTGCTGGAAAAAGAGATCGGCAACAAGGCGGTGGTCTCGGATCAACAGATCAAAGAATTCTATGAATCCAACAAGACGCATATGGCGACGCCGGAAACCGTTACCGCACGTCATTTGCTGGTGAAATTCCCCGACAATGCCGACGACAAGGCGAAGGCGACCGCCAAAGCCAAGGCCGAAGGCTTGCGCAAGCAGTTGGTGGCAGGCGCTGATTTTGCGAAGTTGGTGAAGGAAAACTCCGACGATCCCGGCAGCAAGGAAACGGGTGGCGAATACACCTTCCCGCGTGGGCAGATGGTGCCGGCCTTCGAGTCCGCCGCGTTCAACCAGAATCTCAAAGAAATCGGCCCGCTGGTCGAGACGCAATTTGGTTATCACATCATCCAAACACTGGCCAAAAAGCCGGGTAAGACCATGGCGCTGGACGAGGTGAAAGACGACATTCGCAAGCACCTCGAAAACAAAATCAAGGGCGAGGCCGTGCAGAAATATATTGAAGCACTCCGCGCTAAAGCGACCATCAAGTATCCAAGCCAGACGTAAGCCCGGCTAATCCTGTTGGCCGTACGTAAAAACGCCAAGTTGCAGAACCTTCTGCGACTTGGCGTTTTGATTTTGTGGGAACCGCGAAATCAATACTCGAAGTTCACCGGCACGGTGGCGCCGGGGCCGTAGTCCATCCGTAGCGAACCGCTATTCGAGGCCGCCATTAACAACGGCAGGTTGTCGGTGGCCACGACCAGCGGCGCAGACGCAGACGCCGATTCCGTTCGGATTTGCGCCCAACTGGCAGGCGCACCGACCGGCGCGGCCAGCTCGGTGGCGGGACGCAATCCATAGAAGCCGAGACCGATCAACAACACTGCGGCGGCGGCAAGGCGTAGCGGCTGAAAGGCTCGGCCAAAATGTTCGCTCCACAAGCGCCAACCTGCGCCCTCCGTAGCTGCTTGCTGCTCCAATTCGCGCCGGATATTCGCCGCGCAACGCTCAGAAAAACCGGACGGTGGCTGTTCATAGCGCTTGAGCGCCAACAGCGCACGGATATTATTCTGATGATCCACATCCGCGCGACACGCGGCACACGCACGCAAGTGATCCCGCATCGCTACGGCGCGGGGATCAGCATCCGGCAGACCGATCAGCATCTTGGCATCTTCGCACTTCATGGCGCAAACTCCGCGAGTTCCTTTTGCAACTGCTGGCGCGCGTAGAAAAGCCGGGAGCGCACGGTGCCCTCCGACGTTTTCGTGATGCGCGCAATTTCGTGATGCTGCAAGCCCTGTATATCATGCAGCACCACCGCCGCTCTGTGATTCTCCGACAGCTTCTGGAGCGCAACGTTCAATTTTTTTTGTAACTCACCAATCGTCACATCGCGGAACGGCGATTCGCGGGAACGCAACTCGACGAACGTCGGATCGCGCTCCACGCCTTGATCCATGTCGTCCAAGCGCAACGCGGCCTGATCGTGCCGCCGTTTTTCGCGGAAATTCAACGCGTGGTTTACCGCGATCCGATAAATCCACGTATAAAACGAACTGTGCCCGTGGAACCGCCGCAGCGCCGCATGGGCTTTGAGAAACACGTCCTGCGCGAGATCCTGCGCATCCTCGCGATGCGAGGTCATGTGATACAGCAGATTATAGATGCGCGGATGATGCCGTTGCACGAGCTCTTCGTACGCGGACAAGTCGCCGCGTTGCGCGCGCCGGATCAGGTCGCGTTCGTCGTCGGGCGTTTTTTGAGGTGCAACGGCTTCCATGATGGCGCGGCGCGAGGATAGGCGAACGGCGGGCGCTGTCAATAGTTCCGGTTTTCCAAGGTTTGGAAAAGTACGCGCGCTGTTTTTCCACGCCTTGGAAAAAACGCCATTTTATGGCTGATCGAGGCCGCGCAGAATCCAGCCCGGCAGCGGATCGCTGACGGGATGCCAGAAGCGCGGCGCACCCTGGGCATCCAACTCCCACAGGCCGGCCATACCGCCATCACGCGCTTGGAGCAGAATGTAGTTCTTGGTCAGCGCGCGCAGAATCCAGCCCGGCGGCAGGGTGACGTTGAGCGGCGTCCACGTGGTAATATGGTTCGAGCCGTCGAGCGTCCAATAACCAATCGGTGAACTTTCGCCGAATTGCACCAATATCTGGTTCCCGCAAAGCGCGCGCGCGATCAAGCCAGCGACGGGACCATTCAAGGTCGTCCACGTGACCGGATGATTATTGCCATCAAGGGTCCAGACACCCACCATGCCGCCATCGCCGGCTTGCAACAGAATGCGGTTGCCATCCAAATCGCGCGCAATCCAGCCCGGCATGGCACCGGAGACCAGCCACCAGCGCACCGGCACGCCGTTCGCCAAATCCCACAGACCGATCATGCCGCCATCGCCCTGCTGCAATAGAATGCGGTTTTGATTGCTGGCCCGAAGAATCCAGCCGGCGCCCAATGGCCCGGTGATGGACTGCCACGCGGCCGGCCGATAATCGGCCCCCAGTGTCCACATT
The DNA here is from genome assembly GCA_004321905.1 of Verrucomicrobiota bacterium. Taxonomy (GTDB): domain Bacteria; phylum Verrucomicrobiota; class Kiritimatiellia; order CAIQIC01; family CAIQIC01; genus DP16D-bin41. The sequence continues at coordinate 66,579 of SCQF01000012.1, forward strand.
CCCGCCATGCCGCCATTGCCGGCTTGCAATAACACTTTGAGCGTCACGTTGGTCGTGAAGGCGAAGTTGGCGGTGTTCGTGACATCGTTGGCCGGTACGGTGATGCTACGTACGGCGGAAGTGTTGCCATCATTCCAACCGGTGAACATCCAACCCAAGGCGGCATCGGCAGAGATTTGCGCCGGCGTGCCCGCCGCATAGGTGCCGCCGCCGCTCACGGTGCCCCCGTTCGCCGGATTTGCCAGCACGGTGATGGTAACACTTGGCGGCTGACTGAGCGGATAAGCCGTGAGATCGCTCTTCTGATAGTCGGCAGGCATACCCGCGCCGCGCGAGAGACCGGCCAAACCGCGGACGGTATCCAAGCTTAGATAGTTGAGCCGGATGACGCCATTGGTGAAAAGCTCGATCTGAAAACTGTTTGTGGTGATGGTGTTATATTCCGGCACATTTTGGAACGTGACGGCCGCGTGATCGGCCAACTGTTTCCAAGAAACGGTTCCGCCGGCCGCCGGGTTCAAATCTTCGAACAACGCCGAGATGCGCGGCTTGCTGAAATGGTTGGTCAGTGATGTGCTATAAGTTCTGTCGCCGGCATTGAAGGTGATGTAGCCGTTCGCGCCCACGTAAAAGGTGGAGTAGCGGGTGCCGTAGAGCGCCACTTGCATCCCGTTCGTCAGGCTGATGGCCGCATAGCCGTCGTCCGTGAGCACCAGCCGCGTGCCACCAGTCGGATCGGTCGGAAACGTCGTGATGTCGAAATGTGATGCGGTGTAGCCGTTGGAGGAACTGTTCGGCGTGAAGATGATGGACTTCCCCTTCAAATCGTTAGGCGTGGTATCGAACAACTCGGTGAAATAGTCCACTTGACCGACGCGCAACGCCACGGGGCGGGTTTGATAGTCACGGTCGGTCAGATTGGTGATTGTGAGGGTGTCGGCATAATTCCCCACGGCCAGCGTATTGGCGGTGCTGTTGATGCTGACGGTCACCGTGACTTGCGCGCCGCCGTTCAGCGTACCGGAAGCCGGCGCGATGCTGATCCACGGCTGCGTATGGCTTGACGACCAATTCACGGCATGTGTGGCCGCGTTGCGCACGGTGTAGGCCTTGGCGCTGGGCGAGAACGCGCCCCCTTGCGGCCCGGTGACGCCGAGACCATCGCCCGGACTGACCTGCACGCCTGTGGCCGTACGATAATCCACAAAATTGGCGGCATAGCCCACGCGACTGCAACCATACTGAATGCGCATGTAGCCGCCCTCGCCCCACCCTGCGCTCCACGAGTTACGGAGAATCCACACACCATTCGAGCCTTGCGTATCGTCCCAGCCCACCAACACCACGGCATGATTGATGGTCTTGTCGTCGTTGTTGTTGAAGATGCCACCCACGTACGCCTGAAACGCACTGCTTGCATAAACGCCCACCGACACCGGGCCATAGGTCATGATGGCACGCTTGATTTCGTCAGGCGTCGGCACATTGGAACCGGTGCCCAGATAGGCCCAGTTGTCCAGCCAGTAGCTATGCGGATAGGGCCCGTGCGGCGCGATATCTTGCGCCACATAGGGGAACGCCGTTTCCGGCACCGCGCCGTTGTCGCCATAGGGATCGTGCTTGGCCGAACCGCGCAAATGATAATCGTGAGCGAACCAGCCGCCGCCGCAACCCCAACCATCTTGATTGTCGCTGATCAGCCACTGCTCCGACAAATCGGCGATCACACCGTCTTTGATTTTGATGGCGCACTCCAGCGCGCCGACGGTGGAAAACGCCCAGCAGCTCCCGCACGCGGCCTGGTCGCGGATCGGCGGCAAGCCGGTTTGCGCGCGCCAGTCGAACGCGGTCGGCAAAGTACCGGCCGTCACACCACTGCTCCCCGCCGTGGCCGTCGTACCACCGCTGGTCAAGGTAGTGCTCGTGGCCAGCACGCCGCTATTCCCCTCATGCAACGCAACGAACCGCGCTTTCTGTTGCCAACCACTCGGTTCCGCCAAGCTACACAGATGCGCGATATGGTGTTTGGAGGCGGGGTTATGCCCGACGGCAAAAGTCCAGCCCTCACGTCGGCCACGCTCGTGGAGCGCTTGAATATCCGCGTCCTGCAACTGCGCCACCGCCGGCAACAACCCCAGCACGGACAACAAGCCCACGCCCAGACTCCAAACTTTGTACGGCATATTCACAAGCCGCCTCAACTGAGACAACGTAAGGCAAGAAATGGAAAGAGCAAGACCTGTGCCAGCGCGGGAAGATTCGACCTTTTCCAAGGCTTGGAAAACGAGTGATTATTGCTCGGCGATGCCGCGCAGAATCCAGCCGGGCATGGGCGTGCCAGTATAGGCTCCGTTCGAGTTTTTCCAGAAAGTCATTACCGGGCCGGCGGGCAGCAGGCTATCGAGCAAGCCCAGCCGGGGATTCAGGGTCGTTTTCAGGCCCCCGTTATACCAACCGCACCAACCCGGTTCAAAAAAGTTGTGCAGCGGTCTCGGTTTGGAAATGATGGCGCAAGCGGGTGAACGCGGAACTCAAAATATAGCAGTCTTCGCCACGTGAGCGGTGGGTGGCGCCTGTCTACCTGATTTGCGGCTCCGCGCGACGCGTCACCCAACCCCGGCAACCGCAAACCGTGCTTGGTGACGAGGGCAGGGCGAGTCATCCTCGGCGAGCCGTTCGGGTGTAGCGCACGTGCGTATGACCGCTCTTGACTTCGCGCAGCCGTCTTCCTACTTTGCCACCAGCTTAACGGGGCAGGCAGATCGGGCAGGTGAGGGATCGGCCCCGGGTGGTAATTCAAAAAGGAGTGGAACATGGACCATAACGGCTGGACACAAGTCGTCGGGTTGAGTGGATCATTCGGGCTCGGCATGTGTTTTGCCCTCTTGGGATCCATCGCGGTCAAGATGATGCCGCGTATGGGCATTGATCAAGCCAAGTTCGGTTCAATGATCTCCGCGTTCATGTTCGCCTGCCTCCTTGCTTCGCTGGCGGTGGGTGTGATGATGGATTCGCTCGGCTATAAGACCGTCGCGATCATTGGTTTTGCGGCGGCGGCCACCAGCATCCTCATGCTGGCCAACGCCAAAAGTTTCCAAGCTGGTCTCATCGCCTGCATCCTGCTGGGCGTGGGGGCCATGGCCTGCAATACCACCGGTAATGTGCTGGGTACCCAGGTGGTGCAAGACCTGTTCAAGGGCAATGCGGCGGCGGCGAATAACATCGTCAACGTATTCTTCGGCCTCGGCTTGTTCCTGACGCCCTTTGTGGTGAGTTTCCTCTTCCAGAAGGTCTCCTATGAAAAGGCGGTTTCTGCGTTGGGCGTGATCGTCCTGCTCCCGCTGGTTTTCGCCTTGCTGGCCAAATATCCCGCCGCTCCAGCGGGCTTCACCTTGGGTGACGCCTTTGGCCTGCTCAAGGAGCCGGTCACGATTCTCGCCGCGTTGGTGCTCTTCTGCTATATCGCGCTGGAATCCAGCTTCTGTAACTGGCTCGCCCCGTTCGGCAAGGAAGTGCTCTCGAAGGAGAAGCCGGATATGCCCACCGACAAAGTGGATGCCTCGGCGGCGCGGCTGTTATCGGTTTTCGCCGTTGCTATGATGGTCGGACGCTTGGTCACGGGCCTGACCACCATCACACAACTGGGCGGCTGGCTCATCGCTGGCGCGGCCGTGGTGGCGGCGGTGATTATCATCGTGATGCTGGGCGTCAAGAGTTCCTGCGCAGCCTACGCGATGGCGGCGTTCGCGGGCTTGGTGTTCGCCCCGGCTTTTCCGACCACGGTCGGCGTGACGTTCACAAAGTTTGGTGGCGGCAGCGGCAGCCTCTTCGGCATCATCTTTGCGGTTGGCTTGGCCGGTGCGGTGATTGTGCCGAAGGCCATCGGTAACATGGCCAAGGGCGCGTCGGTGCAGAAGGCGCTCAAACTCCTCCTGCCCGCGTGCGTGATTCTCGCCGTGCTGGCGGTCGGCCTGCACTATGTGAAGGCTCCGGCGGCCAAGGTGGCGGCCCCGGCCGCTCCTGCGATGGAAGCGCCCGCGACTCCGGTCCCGGCAGCGGTCGCGCCGCAAGCACCTGCCGGCAAGTAACGTGGCGATCCATGCTGTAATTGAACATGACGACCGAAGGCGGCCACGCTGTTGCTTGTTGCAGGGTTTCCCGTCCGATGAAAATAAAATTGGATTGGCGCATGGTTTCGCGTATTTTCGCGCCATGCCCATTGGCATGATGAATTGCTTTCCATAATGAGGAGAGGTGCTATGAAACTGCTTCGTATTCTGCTCATCTGCGCGCTAGGTGCCGCCCTGTGCGCCGTCCTGCAGCTGCCGGATCCGCTGGCTGACCGACCAGAGGCGGAATATGTCAACCTGCCCGATGCCGATTTTGCCGAGGCCGCGAGCACCGCGAGGAATGCGGGTTTGCGTGGCCCGGCTTTGCTGCTGATTGATTACAGCATCGAGCAGCAATTGGGCGATTCCGAGGAATGTCTGCGACTGCGCGAAGGCTTTGTGGCCGCGCTCCAACGCGACTTCACTGTATTCGGTAAACTCCAGGCGCTCGGTTTGATGACCGTACCTTCCGATGCCAACTGGTTCGAGAGTCTCTCCGGCAATTCAGTGGCGGATTTTTTCATCTATGGCGCGGGCGCCGCCGAGGTCTTGCCCGTCTCCGCTTCGTCCGACGCTTTCTTGGCCGCCGCGCAAGGCGCACAGGCGTTGACGCCCTCGTTTCCACCGCTCGGCCCGGCGATCAAGGTCATCGTAAACGCCCACACACAAGGCGTGCTGAATCGCGCACTGACGCAGCAACTGACCGACGCGTTGCAATTCGTGCGCGCCGCTTCCAGCACCGCATTGGCGATTGGCGCGGCGCAGGAATCCATTATGCCCATTTATCAACTCGCGCGACAATGCAAGACGTGGGCGGAGTTCGAGGTGCTGTTGCGCAACACGGACAGCGTGGATCAAATCAAGGCCCTGACGCGGATTGCCGCCGGTTCGCCGCGCAGCGCGCGCCGGTTGGCGCAAGCGCTGGTGGTCGCCGGCGGGCAAGGCGCGGAAGCCAAGGCGCGCGCGCTTGGTTTTGTGCTACAACACGGCGCCAAAGGTTTTGATGCGCTACACGCCGCGTTGCGCAAAGGGCCAGCCGGCGTCGCGCTGCTGGTGAAGCATCCCGCATTACCGGTAGCGCAGTTGAATCTGATTCGTCGTTCCACGCCGTTCCTCTTCGGCGAAGCGGGCCTCGCATGGTGGCGCAGCCAGCAAGCCCAGCTTGGTTGGGGTGCCACGTTCGGCAAGTACGCAACCATCGCCGTGCTATGCGGCGTCATTTTCGTGCTGCTGCTGCCGCGCCGGCTGTTCCGCGAAAAATTCCTGCCGGTCACGCCGCTCGCGCGCGCCTCGGCGGAACAAGCCGATGGCATCTACTGGTCCATCATCGCACTCTCCGCGATTGCCGTCTGCCTGATGCTCGTGTTGCCGGCGGTCGCGCCGGCCGGCGGTGCGGATGAAACCACCGGCGGCGTGCCGGGCGCGTCGGGTAATCTCATGGCAACCACGGGCAGCTTCATGGAGCACAACCAGGCGCTCTCGCTCCTCATTCTGCTTGCGGTGATCATGATTGTGCAAGGGGCCTGCCTCTGGGTTGCGCGGCGCAAAATCCGCGAGATCGAACAGGATGCTGATGCCGCACCTGTGCTCAAATTGCGGCGGTTGGAAAATCTCGACATCTTCTTCGACCTGCCGCTCTACTGTGGCTTGGCGCTGACGATCTTCGCCTTCATCCTCATCAGCACCTTCGGCGCGGGCGTCAGCCGGTTCCTCGCCTATTCCTCCACGTTCATCGGCATTTTGTTTGCCGTGATCCTGCGCGTCGGACATCTCTATCCGTTGCGCGAAAAACTGATCAACCAGAAAGGCTGATTGCGCCATGAGGCCGGCACTACTCGTCATCATCATGGATTTTCTGGTGTCCTCGCTGCTGCTGTTCATCAGCGGGCCGGGCGCACGCGAAGAAGGCGTCGCGCGCCGCACCGTACGCGGCCCCACCGCCGCCGAGACCGCGCCGGAATTCGCACCTGCCGCCGTCGTGGAGCTGGAGCAGCAGTGGACGCGCGAATACCAACAGCAACTTGCCGAGACAAAAATCTCGTCGCAGGCCGAGCAACTTGTGGCGCTCGACGCGCGGGGTCGCGAACTCGCCGCCGCCCGCACCCGCCTCGAAGATCAGGTGGTGCAACAGTCGTCCGAACTGGATCGCCGCCAGACTGCCATCACCAACTTGCGGGAAGAACGCGCCCGGCAAAACGCCGCACTAGAGCAAACGCAACAGCAAGCCGCAAAACTGGCACAGGAGAAAACCGCTGTGGCTGCCGTACGCGACGCGCTTCAGCAGCGCGCCGAGCAACTCGCCGCCGCCAAAGCCGCCACCGAGAAGAAGTTGAACGAGACCGAGGCTCAGCGGCAGGAAGCCGCGACGCAAGCGGCGCAACTGCGGCAGCGCTTGGCCGAGCAGACCGCCACCATTCAGCGCCAGACCGAAACGCTCGCCAGCCAACAGCTGACCATCCGCGAAGATTTACGCGGTCTCGCCCAAACCCAGACGCGCATCGAAGACAAAGCCGAAGCGATCCGGCGCGGCCAAGCCGATATGCAGAACGCCTTGGCCCGCTTCCAGACTTTTGCGGCGAGCTTGCCGCAGGAGTGGAAGGATAGCGCACAACAAATCGCCGCACAGCAAGCGCGCCTGACCGGCGCCGTGACCGGTCTGACCGCGCTAGTCCACAGTCAAAGCCCCGCGCAAGGCGCCGCCGAGCAGCAGCTCGTCCGCGACCGCATCGAAACGCTAACCGGCCTGAACCGCGACCTTAGCCGCCAGTTGAGCACCCTGGCTTCCACCGGTCTCGACACCGGCCGGCTCGGCGACGACCTCCGCACCGTGCGCCGTCAGCAACGGGAATTACAGGAAGAAATCGGCGGCTTGGCCTCCAAACTCGGCGAAATGGAAACGCGGCAGATCGGCCCGTTCGCCAAATTCCGCGACGCACGCCTCGCGGTACGCACCGCGCTGACCGCCGTCAAAATCGGCGGCGTGGATGCGCCTGGCCCCGCGCCCAGCGCCTTTGCCGCCACCACCTATGCGCCACTGCTTTTTGCCGGCGGACGTTTCTGGCTCGTCGTACACGTCGCTGATCTTGGCGTGACGTGGCGCGACCTCGATGCCGACCTCGACAAACTCCTCTTCACCGCCATCGTGCCCGGCTTGCAGGCCGTACCGCTGCTGCTCCACGGCCCGGCGCATACGCTCGCCGCCGAGCCGCGCCTCGCGCTGCTCGATCTGCGGCAGGAACCCGCAATCATGGCCGCACTCGCCGACCGTAGCCGCGTGAAACCCGCGATGCTGCTGGGCCGCACCGGTTTGGAAAAACGTGGTGCGCGCGACCTCTACGTCTTCAAGCGCACCGCCGAAGGACTCGGCTTTGCGGTGGATATCGCGCCCGATCTCGGCCATCCCGGCTATCTGATTTTGCGCAACACCTACAACCGCTTCATCAACTTCCTGACCACCCAACTCGTCAGCACCGCCGCGCAGCGGCCCGAAGCCGGCGATTTCGTCGTCACCTCGGAAGGCGCCGTGGTCGGGGTGATGGTGGATGCCGAGCGCGCTTACGTGCTGGCCGATGCCGATATCACCACCGGTGGCCGCGCGATCTCACTGACCACGCCGCGCGACTTCGCCCGCGACGCCCTCGACTTCCGCCAAGCACTGAAATAACAAATCCGCGATTTGGTTGTAGGAGCCGCAACCCTTTGCGGCGATTTCCAAGCTCTGGAAAACGGGTTGGAAAATTTTTCCAACCCTTGGAAAATCAGCCGCGGCGGAGGCGGACGAAGCCGCGCTTGCCGCAACGCAATACCGCGCCATCGCTGATTTCGACTTGCGCGCGTGGGTCGGCGTATTTCTGACCGGCGAATTCCACCGCACCTTGCTGGACGAGGCGTTTGGCTTCGCCGTTGGATTCGGCCAGACCAGCTTTGACAATCAACGCAATCAAGCCGATCGTAGCCTCGGTCAGCGTGACCTCCGGCATATCGGTCGGAACTTGGCGTTCGGAAAAAACGCGCGCGAATTCAGCGGAGGCCGCTGTGGCGGCTTCATCGCCGCAGAATTTAGCGACGACGCGCCGGGCGAGTTCGTCCTTCACGTCGCGCGGATGACGCGCACCGGATTTCACGGCGGTTTGCAGCGCGCGGATTTCCGGCTCCGGCAGGCAGAGTACGAGCGAGAAGTAGCGCCACATCAGGTCGTCACTAACGCTCATCGTCTTGCCGAAGATGTCCTTCGGTGTCTCGTTGACGCCGATGTAGTTGCCGAGGCTCTTGGACATTTTGTTGACGCCGTCGAGGCCTTCGAGCAACGGCAAGGTCAGTACGACCTGCGGCGTCTGGCCGAAGATTTTTTGCAGTTCGCGCCCAAGCAGCAGGTTGAAAAGCTGATCGGTACCGCCGAGTTCGACGTCGGCGCGTACCATGACGGAATCGTAAGCCTGAATCAGCGGATAGAGGAACTCGACGAGTGAGATCGGCTGCTGGGCGGCGTAGCGCTTGGAGAAATCGTCGCGCGCGAGCAGTTGCGCCACCGTGACGTGCGCGGAGAGGCGGATGACCTCCTCGAATTTCATGGCGGCGAACCACTCGGAATTGAAGCGCACTTCGGTCTTCGTGCGGTCGAGTACTTTGAAAACCTGCTCTTGGTAGCTCTTGGCGTTGGCCTCGACCTGTGCGCGGTCGAGCGGTTTGCGCGTCTGCGAACGGCCGGAAGGGTCGCCGATCATGCCGGTGAAGTCGCCGATGATGAAAACGACCGTGTGGCCCGCATCCTGAAACTCGCGCAACTTGTTCAGGCCCACGACATGGCCGAGATGGATGTCCGGCGCGGAAGGATCCGCGCCGTATTTGATGCGTAGCGGGCGCTTCTCCGCCGCCGCCTGCTTGAGCTTGGCCTCCAGTTCCGCGCGCGAGACCAAATCCACGGCGCGCGCCGTCAGCCGTTCCAAAATCGTGTTCATCGGTGCCGGGTTTATAGCCTATCCGCGGCGGGCGAACAAGCCGGGCGCGCGCAGGCGCTCCGGCTGCTTGACACAGAGCGGCGCAAAGCGTACGGTTTCCCGGACGTTTCCAGGAGACTGACCATGACGACTATTACAGCTACGCACGCCCGAACACAGCTTTACAACCTCCTCGACGAGGTGGCGCAGTCGCATATACCGGTGCAGATCACGGGTCGCCGCGCTGCCGGCGTGCTCGTTAGCGAAGAGGATTGGCGCGCGATTCAGGAAACGCTGCACCTTTGCGCCATTCCTGGTATGCGAGCATCCATCCGCAAGGGCCTAAAGACACCCGTAGCCAAGTGTAGCCGGGAGCCGGGGTGGTGAGTTGGACGCTGGTCTTTACGAGCCAGGCGCGCAAGGATGCCAAAAAGCTTGCGGCGTCTGGGTTGCGCGCCAAAGCTGAGTTGCTACTGGAAATTCTGCGACATAATCCTTGGCAAACACCGCCGCCCTACGAAAAACTGGTGGGCGATCTCGCCGGGGCCATCTCGCGACGCATCAATGTTCAGCACCGCCTCGTTTATCAGGTGTTGCCAGAGATCAAGATCGTCAAGGTCATCCGCATGTGGACACACTACGAATAGCCCACCGTCTTGGGTTGCGCCGAGGACGGTGTTATTTCGGACTTGCATCCCCTTCGCCAACGGATATTTTCCCGCGTGTTGTTGCGTCGCTACGACGGACTCTTCGACAGAAAACAGAAGCACACGGAGAGCATTATGGACTCGTCGCTAACCCGCAGAGAGTTTTTGCAAAATATTGCCATCCCCTTGGGCGTGTTAAGCGTGGTAGGTCTACGCGCTAACGCCGCGAGCGAGAATCAGCCATCCACCAAGCAGCCGAACATCCTTTTCATCATGACCGACCAACAGCGGTTCGATACGATTGCTGCGTTGGGCAATCAGCACATTTATACGCCCAACATGGATCGCCTCGTGCGGCGCGGCCTGACGTTCACCAACGCCTATTCGCCGTGTCCGGTGTGCGTGCCGGCGCGCTACACGATCCGCACCGGTTGCGACTCGCCGACCACCCGTATTTTCTCCAACGAGAAAGCGCATCTGATTACCGGCCAGGCGGCGACCATGACCGGACGGTGCGGCCCGTATTTAGCGCAGACGATGAAAGACATGGGCTACCGGACGTTCGGCATCGGCAAGTTCCACACGACGCCTTGGAACGAGCAGCTAGGTTTTGATGTGCACCTGCATAGCGAAGAGTTGTACGGCAAGCCAAACGTGCGGGCGCAAGATTCCTATGCGGCGTGGATCAAGAAGGAACATCCGGCCTATGACTTCATCGAGATGCTGATGGGCGAGCGTACCGAAATGTATTACATCCCGCAGATGAGCGCGACGCCTGCCGATGTGGCTGTGGAGGGTTGGGCCGCCGCGCGCGCCTGCGAGCAATTGAAAGTTCAAGACGAGCGCCCGTTTTTTGGTTTCGTCTCGTTCATCGGCCCCCATCCCCCGTTTGCGCCACCGATTCCGTTCAACCGCATGTATGACCCCGACCGCATGCCGAACCCGATTCGCGGCGATCTGGCCACCGATCACATGGATGAACAAATCGTCTGGATGAACCACGCGATCTGGGCCGATGACATCAACGACTCACTGGCGCGCATCCTCAAGGCGCGCTACTACGGCGAGATCAGCTACATTGATGACTGCATCGGGCGCATCCTTGATGTTGTGGAGGCGCGCCCGGATGCCGACAACACCGTGATCTGTTTCTTCTCTGATCACGGCGACCATTTGGGCGACCACACCGCTTGGCAGAAGGAAGGTTTCTTTGATGTTTCCTGCCATATCCCCTTCCTCGTGAGTTGGCCGGCCAAGTTGCCCAAAGATCAGCGCCGCCCGGAGTTGGTCTCGCTGACTGATCTTTTTGGCATTGCGACCCACGCCGCCGGCAAACCGCAGCCGCGCGAGGGCATGGACGTGCTAGGCATGCTGTCCGGCACCGTACCGCCGCGCGAAGACCTCTTTGGCTATCACGGCGAACCGGGCACCGATCACTTCAAGATCATGGTGCGTCACGCAGCGTGGAAATATATCCACATGGCCAACGGCGGGCGCGAGCAACTCTTCAATCTACAGGACGACCCGCATGAGTTGAAAAATATCGCGGCCGCGGAACCCGACGTGACGGAAAAACTCCGCGCGAAGGCTGCCGCTCACTGCAATCGGCCTGAACTCGTAGCCGCACTCGACAGTGCCAACCTGCGCCAGTTCCCCTTCCGGCACTGGCCCGCCGAACGCATCTATCAATTCGATTCCTCGCGCGGCGTCAACGGTTTCCCCCAAAACCCCGCCGACGTGCTGAAGAAAAAGAAATAATTCAACACGAGCTTTCTGTCTATGTGCGCGCAACCCATCCGTATCGGTATTGTGGGCGCGGGGACAAACACCCGCGCGAAGCATATACCCGGTTTACAGGCGTTGCCGGGCGTGGAGATCGGCTGCGTCTGCAATCGGACGCGGTCGTCCGGCGAGGCCGTTGCGCGTGAGTTCGGTATTCCGCGTGTTCACGAGAAATGGGCCGATGTCGTCGCCGACTCCAACGTGGATGCCGTGGTCATCGGCACGTGGCCCTATCTCCATGCACCGATCACACTCGCCGCACTGGCCGCTGGCAAACACGTGTTGACCGAAGCGCGGATGGCGATGGACGCAACCGAGGCGCGCGCGATGCGCGCCGCCGCGCAAGCGCATCCGCACCTCGTTGCCCAAGTCGTGCCGGCGCCATTCAGTCTCGGCGTAGACAAAGCCATTCGGCGCCTACTCGCCGAAAAATTCATCGGTGACTTACTCGCCATCGAACATCGCGACGCCGGCGGCTGGCTCGACCGCGACGCGCCGCTGACGTGGCGTAAAGACCGCAATTTGAGCGGACTGAATGTGATGATGCTCGGCATCGTCTGCGAAATGATCATACGCTGGGTGGGCGAGGCGACGCTGGTCACCGCACTCGCCAAAACGTTCATCAAACAACGCCGCGATGCGGTAGGCAAACTGCAGGACGTGTTGATTCCTGACCATCTCGACGTGCTCGCCGACCTCGCCTGTGGCGCGCAACTCCGCCTCCGCCAATCCAGCGTGGCCGCGCTCGACGAAGGTCCCGGTACATGGTTGTTCGGCAGCGACGGCACATTGCGTTTCTACGACGGAAAACTTTTTTGCGCGCGACGTGGCGAACAAGCATTGTGTCCCATCGAAATTCCGCCGCACGAACGCGGCGGCTGGCGTGTTGAGGAAGAATTTATCAACGCCATTCGCGGCAAGGAGCCGGTGCGGCTGACCACCTTCACCGATGGCGTGAAATACATGGAATTCACGGAAGCCGTCGCGCGCAGCCTTGAAACGCGTTGCGCCATTCCGCTGCCTCTGCGCCCTTAGCTTTGATACGGCTCGGCGGGACGCCTCGCCCCATCGGTAGGGCGACGCCTCCGGCGGAGCCGCCACTTGGACCTCACCTTCCAAACCTGGGAAAAGGGTAGCCGTTCGCGTTCCCAGCCTGGGAAGTTTTTCTGAATAGCCACGAAAAGGCACAAGGGTCACAAGAAATTTCCATTACGTGTGGTTCTTGTGCTTCTTTGTGGCCATTTCTGGTTTTCAAGAAATGCGGAGCGTGAGCAGCAGCGAATGGCTGCGCGCGGTCGGCACTTCCCAGCCGCGCGCGACGCGATAACCGGGCAACCAGACGATCTCACCACGACACTCGACCACTGGAATCTGATCCCGCTGGTCGCGCGGCACTTTGGCGTCGGTAAAGATGTCTTGGAGTTTTTTTGTGCCGTTCAGACCGAACGGTGCCAGGCGATCGCCGGGCCGCGCTACACGCACCACGAGCGGCGACTTGCCCACCCTAGCCGCGCTGAGCGTTGCATGCGATGGAAGCTGACCCGGCTGCGTGGGTTTTTCTTTGACGACACCGCGATGCGATTTGATTTGCAGTTCCCACTGCGGTGCGGCGGCAGGCGCAGTATTTTCCACCGCTACTTGATCGTAGCGGCGCATAACGCGCCAACCGTCGCCAATTTCCACGGAGCGCGTGCCGCGCGTGGATTTTAGCAGCGTCAGCGCGGCTTCCACCGCTTCAAAATCCAAATGCTCGGCGGGCAATCCGGCGTGCATCAACCATAGGCGTAGCGCCCGACGTTGCAGCGCCAGCGGCCAGGCAGTCAACTTCTTGACTGATACGGTCGAATCTTTCGGCGCGTTCGGAAAAAGCGCTCTACCCGTCAGTTCATCAAGGAGGCCGTTTTCTTCGCGCAAAACTTCTGCGGTACGCAGCAATGCGGTGCGAATTTGCGGATTCAGGCGTTTCTCCAGCAACGGCAGAATTTCGTGCCGGACGCGGTTGCGCAGAAAATGCGGATCGCAATTGGTCGCATCCTCACGCCACCGCAGCCGATGTTCTTTCAGGAACGCGATCAGCGCAGCGCGCGGAATCTTCAATAGTGGGCGGATGATCTTAAGGCCGTCGCGGTGGCTGACCGGCTCCATCCCGCCAAGACCTTGCGAGCCGGCACCGCGCGCGAGGCGTAGTAAAACAGTTTCCGCTTGATCGTCGGCGGTATGCGCCACCGCAACAGCAGCAGCACCCAACTGCTTTGCGGCACGAGCAAAAAACGCGTAACGCGCCACACGCGCGGCCATTTCCAGCGAAATGCCGTCGGCCTTGGCCCGCGCCGGCACATCCACGCGCTCCTCGATCAACGGTACACCGAGTCTGTGCGCCAAACGGCGGACGAAGGCGGCGTCGGCATCCGCCGCTGCACCGCGGATGCCGTGGTGTAGATGTGCGACGGCCAGCTTGATGTGGAGACGATGCAACACGTGCAACAAGGCGACAGAATCTGCGCCGCCGGAGACGGCGACCACCACCAAGTCGCCGCGTTGGATCATCGCGTAGCGCCGGAGATTGTTGTGGACGCAAGCCAGCATCGCGCACATTGTAACCGCTCATCACCGGCCTTCCCATAATTTTGTAGGGGCGCAGGCTTGCTGCGCCCGTGGCGGGCAGTTCGTGGTTGAGGCTCTTCAGCCATTGTGCCATGCTGCTGTCATGAAAGGAGTTCAAGCATGAAGAAGCAAATGGAAAAACACATCATCCTCGGCGTCCACATCACCGATCGGTTGCGCCGTGCAAGTGCGGTTCAGCAGGTCTTCACCGACTACGGTTGTCACATCAAAACGCGGCTCGGCTTGCACGAGACTGCCGCGAATTTCTGCTCGCCAAACGGGTTGGTGCTGCTGGAGGTTGTCGGACCGGACAAGATCGCCCGCGAAATGGAGCGCAAACTCAAGGCGATTCGGGGTATTGACGTGCAGCGGATGGTCTTCACGCATGATTGATCAAGAAAGGCCGAGTTTATGAATGCTGGCAAGCTTTTATGGCTGGGCTTGGCGCTGCTGGCCGCAGGTTGCGGCGCGCGTAGCGGTAAACCGGACGGTTCCGGCACCATCGAATGCACGCAAGTGCAGGTCGCGCCGCAAGTCGCCGGGCGCGTGGCGGAGTTGCTGCCGCAGGAAGGCGCGGCGCTAAAAGCGGGCGATCTCGTGGCGCGGCTTGACGCGCGCGACTATGAACTCAAACGCGATGAGGCGCGCGCCGCGTTGGCCAGCGCGCAGGCGCAACTCGATCTACTCAAGGCCGGCGCACGGATCGAAGACGTGGAACGCGCCCGCGAAGCCGTGCGCGAAGCGCGCGCCGCCGCCACGGCCGCCACCGCCGACCGCAAACGCATCGAGGAAGTTTTCGCGCAAGGCAGTGCGACGCAAAAACAACTCGACGACGTTCGTGCTACCGCCGACCGTACCGCCGCCGCACTGGCAGGTGCGGGGCAAAATTTGGCGCGCCTGGAACACGGCAACCGACCGGAAGAAATCCGCATCGCCGAGACACAAGTTGAACTCGCCAAGACCAAGCTGGCGCAAAACGAGAAGAATATTGCCGATTGCGTCGTTTATGCGCCGATGGCGGGCGTCGTGACCACGCGTAGCCGTGAGCCGGGCGAATGGGTGACGCCGGGCGCGCCGCTCGTCATGCTCTCGCGCCTCGACGAGGTTTGGCTTGCCATCTACATACCGGAAGATCGTTTGAGTCGCGTAAAACTGGGGCAGCCCGCGTTTGTTCGGCTCGACGGCGATCCGCAGCGCTACGTGGGCGTGGTCACCTTCATCTCGCCGCAGGCCGAGTTCACACCGAAGAACGTCCAGACGCCCGACGAACGCGCGAAGCTGGTTTATCGCGTGAAGATCACACTGAAAAATCCGAACGGACTCTTCAAACCCGGCCTGCCGGCGGATGGTTTCTTGGAAAAATGATAAGACCGGGAGGTTTGGCGCTGGCATGAAAGCGGCGGCAACAGATTTAGCGATCAGCGCCCGCGGACTACAGCGCGCGTTTGCCGGAAACATGGCCGTGGCCAGCCTGGACCTCGACGTACAACGCGGTGAAATGTTCGGACTGGTCGGGCCGGACGGCGCCGGTAAAAGCACCGCGATTCGCCTGTTGTGCGGCTTGCTCAAACCCAATGCCGGCGCGGCCACCGTGCTCGATCTGGATTTGGTGCGGCAGGCGGACGAAATCAAGCGGCACATCGGCTATCTCTCGCAAAACTTCACGCTCTACGGCGATCTGACGATTGACGAAAACATTGAATTCTTTGCCGAGCTGCACGGCGTCGGCGGCTGGCCGGCGCGCCGCGACGAACTGCTGGCCTTCACGCGCCTGACGCCGTTCCGCCGCCGCCTCGCAGGCGCGCTCTCCGGCGGCATGAAGAAAAAACTCGCGCTCGCCTGCACGCTGATCCACACGCCGCAACTCATCTTTCTCGACGAGCCTTCGACCGGGGTGGACCCGGTTTCGCGCGGCGAATTCTGGAGCATCCTCTCCGGCCTCCTCGCCCAAGGCGTGACGATCCTGATGACCACGCCCTACCTCGACGAGGCCGAGCGCTGTCATCGCATCGCGCTGTTGCATCGCGGTCGCGTGATGCGTGCCGGGACGCCGACCGAAATCAAGGCCGCCCTACCAGGGCGCATCTACCGCCTCGCGTCGCCGTCGCTCACCGCCGCCTATCAAGCCTTGCGCGCCCAGCGTTCCGCCGAACGCCTCGTCCTCTACGGCGACCGCCTCCACCTCTGGAGTCCAGCCGGAGGGGAAGAAGAAGCGCGCACCGCCGTTGCTGAACTTGAGGCACGCGGCCTTGGCCCGGCTCAATTTCAAGAAAGCACACCGACGCTTGAAGACGTCTTCGTCGGCCTGCTCGGCACAGAAGGAGCAAAAAATGAAAATCCAAAAGTTTAACCACAGAGGATGGCAGCGATTTTCCAAGCCTTGGAAAAACAACTCATTCACTTTTCCAAGCCTTGGAAAAATCTTCTTCCTCTGCGTCCCTCTGTGTCCTCTGTGGTTAAATTCTTCCGTTTTGGCCCAAGACCTCATCAAGCCGGAGCAAATCGTGCAGGCGGTGCTCGTTCATAGTCCGGTTTTGCAGTCGGCGGAGAGTGAGGAGCACGCGGCAGCGGCGCGCGCGGCACAGGCGCTGGCCGGCGGACGCCCCACGCTGACCGCCGATGCTCGTGCGGCGCACTACTGGGGTTTGAGCGATCAGCAGCTTGGTCCGCAGATTGTCATCCCCGGTGTCCCTGACCGCTATAACGCCGGCCTTCAGGCGATGCAACCGCTCTACACCGGCGGGCGCGTCCGTGGTCAACGCGCGGCAACGGCGCTGGCGCGCGCGGCGGCAGGACAGACGCGGCGCGGCGCGGAAGCGGATGTCACCTTGGCAGCACTGACCGCGTACTGGAGTTGGTCGCAGGCGTTCCATGCATTGGAATCGTTTCGCGCGGCGGTCAAGCGTGTGGAGCAACACAACACCGACATACAAAATGAATTCAAAGCCGGACTCGTCACAGAAAGCGACGCCTTGGCGACGACGGTACAAATGGAAAATACGCGGTTGCAGTTGGCCGAAGCCGAACGGCGCACGGAGCTGGCGCGGGCGCGGATTGCGTACCTGACCGGGCATGCGTTACCGCCGGAGGCGCAGCCGCTCGCGGCCACCGGCGCGACGGAAAATTTTGTTCCGGCGGAAAAAGATTTGCTGGATCAGGCGCGTACCAACCGCGCCGAGGCGCTTGCGCGGCGGTTGGAAGTGCGCGTGGCGGGCGAACAGGTGGAGACGGCGCGGGCCGACCACCGCCCGCAGTTCAACGCGGTGGCGCGCTATGAGCAGGCACGCCCCAACGTGCTGGATATTCCGCCGGAAGATCAATGGAATTATGATGCGTTTGTGGGCCTCACGGCGTCGTGGAACATCTGGGACTCTGGTCTGACCCGCGCCAAAATTGCCGAAGCTTCCGCGCACCGCGAGCAGGCCCAACAGCGGCAACAACAGACCGATGACCAGATCGCGCTGGAGGTCCGCACGGCGCGCGTGGATTTGGCCAACGCGTGCGAGCGTCTGACCGTGGCGCAACGCGCCGCGGAAAGCGCCCGGCGTAATCTGAAAGTGGCCGACGATCTCTGGAAAAATGGACTGACCCGGCATGTGGACTTGCTCGATGCCCATGCCAAGCTGACCGATGCCGAGGTACAAGTCAGCGCCACACGCGCCGAGGTCGAATTCGCTCGCGCTGCACGGGAACATGCCACCGGAAATTTGGACGCCAAACCATGAGTTTCACGCGGTTACACTGCTTTTTCATGTCGGGCACAGGTAACACACGGCGTGTTGCCCAGTGGCTGGCGGCGGTGGCGCGAGCGCGAGGTTTGGAGACGCAGCTGGCCGAAGTCGAAAGCGCACGGCGCGCGAAGCTCGCGCCACCGGAAAACGGCGACTTGTTCGGCGTGTTGATGCCGACGCACGGTTTCACGGCGCCGTGGCCGGTGATTCGCTTTGCATTACGCGCGCCGCGTGGACGCAGCGCGGCAGCGTTTGTGGTGGCGACGCGCGCGGGGACCAAGCTCGGGCGGTTTTTTTTGCCGGGGTTAGAGGGCACGGCGTGTTATCTCGTCGCGCTGATTCTGGCGCTCAAGGGTTGGCGCGTACGCGGCGTGCTGGGACTCGATATGCCGTCGAATTGGATTGCGGCGCATCCGGGGCTGAACGGAGCGTGCGTCGCCGCGATCATCACGAAGGCACACCCCACGGCCGAAAAATTCTTGGGCGATATTTTGGACGGTCATCGGCGTTTTGGAGCCGGCAGCTGGGTAAGCCTCACGTTGGGGTTAGTCCTGCTGCAAATTTCGCTGGGCTATCTGCTGATGGGCCGCTTCTTCCTCGCGCGCCTGTTCTTTGCCAACAATCGCTGCACCAGTTGCGGGCTGTGTGCGTGTAATTGTCCATTCGGCGCGCTGAAGATGCGCGGGCGCAAGCCGCAACGGCCCTATTGGACGTTTGCGTGCGAGAGTTGTATGCGCTGCATGGGCTTCTGCCCGGAAGGCGCGATTGAGGCCGGGCATTCGTGGGCGATCGCGCTCTACTTTGCCATCACCGCGCCATTCGCGTGGTGGCTGCTCAAGGCCGGTGCGCAGGCGGCCTGCTGGCCCGCGCCCATCGCCGGTAGCCGCGCGCTATTTTGGCTGCAATATCCGTTCAGTCTTCTCGCACTGGCGGTGGCCTACGCCGGCTTTTGGCTGCTCGTCCGTGTACGCTGGATCAACGAGCTGTTCACGCTGACCACCTTTACGCACCGCTGGCGGCGCTACCACGAGCCAGGCACAACACTGAAAGCTTTAGTAGATGAGCACCGATAACGTCATCGAAGTCGAGAACCTGACCAAGCGGTTTGGAAAATTCACCGCGGTGGATGGCGTGTCGTTTTCTGTCCGACGCGGCGAAATCTTCGGCTTCCTCGGCCCGAACGGCGCGGGCAAGAGCACGACCATCCGTATGCTGTGCGGGCTGCTCGGCTCGAGCGCAGGTACGGCGCGCGTCGGCGGGTTCGACATCAACCGCGACCCGGAAGGCGTACGCCAGCACATCGGCTACATGTCGCAGAAATTCAGCCTCTATAAAGACCTGACGGTGGCAGAGAACCTGACGTTCTTCGGCGGCATGTACGGCTTGGAAGGTGTGCGGCGGCGCAACCGCGCGGCGGCGGTGGTGGCGCAGACCGGGCTGGGCGGCGTCGAGCGGCAACTGGCCGGTACGCTTTCCGGTGCACTGCAACAACGCTTGGCGCTCGGTTGCGCGCTGCTGCACGAGCCACCGATCCTGTTTCTCGACGAACCCACCAGCGGCGTGGACCCGATTGCGCGGCGCATGTTCTGGGCGCTGATCCACGAGTTGAGCGGACGCGGCGTGACGGTGCTGGTGACGACACACTTCATGGACGAGGCCGAGTTTTGCGGGCGCATCGGCTTCATCAGCGCGGGCAACTTGATCGCGCTCGACGCGCCCGCGGCGCTTAAGCGCGGGGCCGTGCGCGAAGATTTATTCGAGGTTGATCCAGAGCAGCTCCATGGCGTGGCCGAAAAAGTTGCAGAGGTGGAGGGCGTCGCCGACTGCGCGTACTTCGGTACGCATCTGCACGTGTTCTGCCGCCCAAACGCCTTTACGTCGGAGACCTTGCAGGCAGCCATCGCCGGGCGCGGCGTGACCGTGCGGCGGGTGGGGCGCGTCGCGCCGACGCTGGAGGACGCGTTCGTGCGTTTGACGCAGAAAAAGGAATGAAAAGATATTTTCCCAAGGGTTGGAAAGTCTGCATGAAGACATGAGAAGATTTTTGGCCATTTTCAAAAAGGAGCTGCGGCAGATTCGGCGCGATCCGCTTTCGCTGGGCGTGTTGATTTTTATCCCGGCGCTGCTGCTGGTGATGTACGGCTATGCGCTGTCGTTCGATGTGAAGCACATTCGCGTTGCGGTGCTCGACGAGAGCCGCACGCCAGAGAGCCGGCGGCTGCTTGATGGTTTATTCGGCAATCCCTACTTTGAGCCGGCAGGCGGGCTGACGCGGCGAGCCGAGGCCGAGGGCCTTCTGGCACACGGCCGGGCACGGGCGGTGCTGATTATTCCCAATGACTATGCCGTGCGACTGGCGCGTGGCGAGACCGCGCGGATACAGGTGCTGGTGGATGGCGCGGACGGCAATACGGCGGCCACGGCGGCGGGTTATTTCGAGGCGATGGCGGACCGCTTGACGCACCAGACGCGCGTGGAATGGTTGCAGCGCACGGGCCGGGCCATGGTGCTCCCGCTGGTCACGCCGGAACCGCGTGTCTGGTTCAATCCAGAACTGGAGAGCGCCAAGTTTCTCGTACCGGGTTTGATCGGCATGTTGATGATGCTCTCGGCGGTGATCGCGACCTCGCTTTCCATCGTGCGCGAGAAGGAACGCGAGACGATCGAACAACTGATGGTTTCGCCGCTGCACCCGGAAGAACTGGTGCTCGGCAAGACCCTGCCCTATGTGTTGATTGGACTGGCAACCATGGTGCTTATTTTGGTCTTGGGTTGGCTGCTCTTTGGCATCGTGGTGCGCGGTTCGTGGCTGATACTGGCGGCGGGCACCCTGCTGTTTCTTTTCGCCGGGTTGGGGTTGGGTGTGATGATTTCGGCGGTGACGCGCACACAGTTGATGGCTTTCCAGATGGCGATCATTACCTCGCTTTTGCCCTCCATCATCTTGTCTGGATTGATTTTTCCGATTCGTAACATGCCCGCGCCGATTCAATGGTTGTCGTGGCTGGTGGTACCGCGTCACTTTGTGGAAATACTACGCGGGGTGATCTTGAAAGATGCACCGCTCGCCATGCTCTGGCCGAGCCTCGCAGCGCTGTTGATGTTGGGCCTTTTGTTCAACCTCCTCGCCGCGCATAAAACGAAAAAAGGGATTTAACCACAGAGGTTTATTCTTCATGAAACGCATTCGTCATTTATTGGTCAAAGAACTGACGCAAATCCGGCGCGATCGGCGGCTGTTTGGCATCTTGATCGCTGCGCCGGTGATGCAACTCATTCTGCTGGGGTTCGCGGCCAACACCGATGTGCGCGAAATCAAACTGGCGGTACGTGACAACGACCACACCATGCAGAGTCGCGAATTCACCCGCGCGCTCGGGGCCAGCGGCTGGTTCCAAGTCACCACGGCAACAGAACCAGCGGCTGGCGACGGCCGCCTATTGGCCTCGGGACGCGCAGGTTTGGTCGCGGTGATTCCGCCCGGCTTCGGCAAGAGTCTGGCGCGCGGCGAACCGGCAACTGTCCAGGCGCTCGTGGACGGGGCCGATAGCAACTTTGCGGTACAGGGCGCGGCCTATTTACAACGCGCCGCCCACCAATTCTCCGAGCAGCTGGTGCGCGCGATACTAGCCGCCACCGGGCCGGGCACGCCCCTGCCACAAATCGTCGCCGAAACGCGCATCTGGTACAACCCCGACCTCCTTTCGCGCTGGTTCATGGTGCCCGCGCTCATGGGCGTTTTGCTGCTGGTGACTACGATGATTGTGTCGAGCATGGCGCTGGTGAAGGAACGCGAGGAAGGCACGCTGGAGCAACTGATCGTCACGCCATTGCGCGTGTGGGAACTGATCGCGGGGAAATTGCTGCCGTTCGTCGTCATCGGTTTTGGCGTGGTGACGCTCGCGTTGCCGGTGATGCTCGGTGTGTTCGGCGTGCCCTTGCGCGGGCACATCGCGCTGCTCTATTTGCTTTCCGGTGTTTTCCTGCTGACGACGCTCGGCCTTGGCTTGTTCGTCTCGACGCTGGTGCATACGCAGCAACAGGCGATGCTCGTCGCCGGTTTTTTTGTGATGATGCCGTTTGTGCTTTTGAGCGGCTTCATTTTTCCGGTCGAGAACATGCCAAAATTCTTCCAAATTCTGGCCCAGTTCATTCCGTTAAAATATTATCTGACCATCGTGCGCGGAATTTTTCTCAAAGGCGTCGGGCTGGATGTGCTCTGGCGCGACGCGTTGATTTTGTTGCTCTGGGGTTTCGGTATTCTTGGCCTTTCGGCGCTTAAATTCCGCAAACGGCTGGATTGAATCGCCCGTTTTCCAAGGGTTGGAAAATGAACGCGCGGTTTTTTCAAGCCTTGGAAACGACGGCGGTTCAAAGGCCGTTGGGCTTGATGACGTAGAGGCCGAAGGTCATGGTTTGCGCGTCACCCACACTCAACCGCTTGAGCGCGTGCTCCGCACCCCAGGAATCGCTGTACAGAATTTCGTCGGCCTTTTTATTGTAGCCAATGATGAGGCGCAAATGGCCACCCGCGGCTTGCGGCGAAAGCAGCGGTTCCTTGACCAAGCCCAAGTAGACATCCCAGATCAGCGGAATGCCGACATCAATATATTTGCTGACATCGTTTTTCAGGCGGACCAGATCGGATTGCCGCTTGATGCGCGCTTGGTGCAGCAACTCCGGCTCCATCGCGCTCAACAAACCATCCACGGAGTAACCGGTGCTTTCAAAGCTGACCTTGGGTTTGTGAGCCGAGCTGGCCGCGCGATTGTAGTCGCCAATGAGGTGCTGATAGGCCGGCAGGTCGTAGTCCTCCACCAGCACCAGTCGCAAGCCGCTTTTCTGGGCGATGCGTTTGAGCGCATCGCGCAGATTCCCGCCGCCTTTGGTGCCGCCCTTGGCGTTGGTACCGGCGACTTGCGCGGCCTGGTGCTGATCGAAATCCACGCCATAGTATTCCATGACACGCGCCGTGACCGCGGCCGCGCAATAGCCTTTGGCGCCCTGATCCACCATCGGCACATCGGTGATCGCAACATCGCCATTATCCGCTTTTTGCACATGCGTTTTGAGTTCCGCCGCGGTACGCGCGGCGGACGGACGTGCCGTCGTGACACGCTGAACCGGCGAATTGGTGGTGGTCGCGAGCGGCAGTAATTTCAGTCGGATGAACTCCGAGCGATACTCGATTCGCTCGCCGTTTTGCACGTGGGGCTTGGTGACGCTCCACTCCAATTCGAGCCGCGCCGGCGGCTTGGCCCATGCCACACGTTGAATTTTGCTGCGCGCGGCGCCCAACACCTCCGGCAAGGGCAGGGCCGCTGAACCGGTCCAACGGGAGAGACTGTTCGTCACCTTATCGAGCAGGGTGTTGAACGACTTGGCGCTCAAGTCGCCGGCATCACCGCGATTAAAGAAGGAGAGCTCCATGCGGCTAAGGCGATTACGTTCAAAACGCGCCACGGCCTCCCAAATCTGCATACCCAGGAATTGCAATTCCACCGTTGTGCCGCCGCGGGCTGCGTTTTCCTGCTTATCCAACCAAGTGAAACCACCGTTCGCGACGGCGGAACTAAAACCGGCGGGCGCGAGCATCCATAAATCCTCGCGCGCCAACACGGCCTCCAGCGCGAAGTCCTCGCGTACAACTTTTGCCTTCCGCTGGGCCGCCCCCGCATCCGGCGCAAGGCCGAGGATCAAAGTCAAGCCCAGCATCCACCAACCCCTGCCGCCCCTGCCCATAGCTTCTCTCCGCTATGATGGCGGCGGCGCGCCGCCGCCATCCAAAATTTCGCGTACCTTGACGCCCAGCGTTTCGCGCGTGAAAGGCTTGGGCAAAAAGTTCACGTTTTGATGTTTGATGCCGTGCTGCACAATCGTGTCTTCCGTGAATCCAGAAACGTAGAGCACCTTGAAATTCTTACGGATGCCGGTCAGCCGCTGGACCAGTTCGCTGCCCCCGACTTGCGGCATCACAACATCGGTCAGCACCAGATGAATCGGTTCCTTATGCTGCCGGAAAATAGTCTCGGCGTCGCGCGCGTTACGGGCGGGCAGCACCCGATAGCCCAGGGACGAGAGCAAACGCACACCCAAGTCGCGGACCAACTCATCATCTTCCACCATCAGAATGGTTTCATCGCCGCCGCGCGCGCGTGGCGATGCGGCGCCGCCCGCCACCCCACCCGGGTCCTTCTCCATCTGCGGGAAATGCACGATAAATTCCGTACCCTGGCCGGTTTCCGATTCGAATTCGACATGCCCCCGCGCCTGCTGCACGATGGCATAGACCATGGATAAGCCGAGACCAGTGCCCCGCTCTTCTTCTTTCGTGGTAAAAAATGGTTCAAAGATGTGGCGGCGCATTTCCTCGGGGATACCACATCCGTTGTCGCGCACGCTCAAACGAATATGACGGCCGGGCCGGATGCCGACGCGCATCTGGCAAAAGGCCTCGTCCAAATCCACACCGGCCGTACGCACAACAAGTTGGCCGCCCCGCGGCATGGCATCCCGCGCATTGATGATCAGGTTCAGGATCACCTGCTGCATCTGCATGAGATCGCCTTGGCAGCGCCCCAAGTTCGGATCAAGGTCCACGAGCAATTCCACATCTTCGCCCAAGGTCCGCCGCAACAACTGCTCCATCTCGCGCAGGACGGTGTTGAGGTTCAGCGCCTGAACCTGCGTCACCTGCTTGCGGCTGAAGGCCAGCAATTGCCGGGTGAGCTGTGCCGCACGCTCCGCCGCATAAATGATTTCTTTGGTGTCCCGCAACAGCGGGTCGTCCTGCGGCAAGCCGTCATAGACGATATGCGCAAACCCCAAAATGGAGGTCAGCAGGTTGTTGAAGTCGTGGGCCACCCCACCCGCCAGCCGCCCGATGCTATCCATTTTTTGGGCCTGGTGGAGTTGCTCTTCCAGTTCCACCTCGTGCGTAATATCGCGGGAGACCGCCACAAAATTGATCAAGGTGCCGCGCGGATCCCGCACCGGCGAGATGGTCAACTCCGCCTGGAACAAGCGCCCATCTTTGCGCTTGTTGACGATGTGTCCGCTCCAAACACTCCCGTGTCTTAACGTGGCCCACATCTGCTGATAAAACTCCGCATCGTGCTTGCCGCTTTTGAACAAACTGGGGCGCCGACCCAACACTTCTGCGCGCAGATAACCGGTGATCTGCTCAGCGGCGCGATTGGCATATTGAATAATGCCCTGCGCGTCGGTAATAAAAATCGCCTCCGCCGACTGTTCCAGCGCCAAGATCAGGCGATTCCGCTCCTCCTCGGCCCGCCGGCGCTCACCCAGATCGCGGACATGCAACAACATCGCCGGCTGACCATTGTATTCGATTTTGCGCGCCTTGATTTCCACCGGCACCACCCGCCCGGTCGCCGTCAAGCTGTGACTCGCATATTGGGATGTATCCGTCAAAAACCATTTGGGAAAATCGCGCCGCACCTGCTCGCGCTGCTCCACCGGCACCAGCGTCTCCACCGCGGCCCCCACCAGTTGCTCACGGGTGGTTTCGTGCAACCGGCACGCCGCCAGATTCACGTCCAACACCACGCCATGGGCGTCCTCGACAAAAACCGCATCCGGCAAATTTTCGAATAGCATCCGAAACTTGAGTTCACTCTCCCGTAACTTTTGCGTGCGGCGTTCCAGCTCCACCTCCAGTTGCGCGTGCTGCGCCCGCAACGCTTCTTCGCTACGCCGAATGCGCAGCAGGGCCCGCACTTGCGCCACCAATTCCATCGGCTCGAACGGCTTGACGAGAAAGCTCTCCGCGCCGGCTTCCAAGCCGGTGATGCGTCCTTGTACATCGGTGACCACCCCGGAAATCATCAGAATGGGAATGGTCGCCAGCACCGTATTGGCGCGCAAACGCCGGGCAAACTCAAAGCCATCCACGTCCGGCATCTTCACGTCCAGCAAAATCAAATCCGGATGTTCGCGCTGGGCGAGTTCCAGCCCCTCCAGTCCGCCCAACGCCGTCAGCACCCGCGTATGGGGAAAGTACCGGTTCAGAATAATACGCAGAAGCTCCAAACTCTCCTGCGAATCATCTACCGCTAAAAATAGTTCCTCTTGACTGGATGTGGCCATGGCGTCGTCCGCTGTAAATTCGTTGGCAGCATAACAGAGAAAACCCTGCAAGCAAGGAGAACCACGTCACCAGCCACCGCAAAAACCTTGTTTTGTCCACTACACAATATGAAACTGCCTGCTGCGTTCTATGGCACACCTAACCGGGAGCAGCACGATGCAACGACGAGACTTTTTACGAACCACGGGCTTGGGCTTGGCCGCGCTGACCGCCGGCTTTCCAAACCTTGGAAAAAGCGCCGATCCCCTTTTCCAAGCCTTGGAAAAACCTGCCGCACCCTTGCCCAACATCGTCATTATTCTGACCGACGACCTCGGTTATGCCGACGTCGGCTGCTTCGGCGCGAAAGGATACACCACGCCGCACCTCGATCGGATGGCGCGCGAAGGCCGGCGCTTCACGAACTTTCACGTCGCGCAGCCGGTTTGTTCGGCGTCGCGCGCCGGGTTACTCACCGGCTGCTATCCGAACCGCATCGGCATCCACGGCGCGCTCGGTCCGCAAGTGAAGCACGGCCTTGGCGATGGCGAAATGACGCTGGCGCAACTGGTCAAGCAACGCGGCTACGCCACGGGTATGTTGGGCAAATGGCATCTTGGCCATCATCCCCAATTTTTGCCGACACGCCACGGCTTCGACGAATGGTTTGGGCTGCCCTATTCCAACGACATGTGGCCGTTCCATCCCACGGCCAAATTCCCGCCGCTGCCGCTGTTCGAGAACGAGAAAATCGTCATCCCGTCCGTGACGCACGCCGACCAAAACCAACTCACCACGTGGTACACCGAGCGCGCCGTGAAATTCATCGAGAAGAACAAGGCGCAGCCGTTCTTCCTCTATGTGGCGCACAACATGCCACACGTGCCACTGCACGTCAGCGACCAGTTCAAAGGCCGGACGTCGCGCGGGTTGTTTGGCGATGTGATCGAGGAACTTGACTGGTCGGTCGGTCAGATTCTCGACGCGCTCAAGCGTCATGGGCTGGCTGAAAATACGTGGGTGATTTTCACCTCGGACAACGGCCCGTGGTTGAGCTATGGCGATCATGCCGGCTCGGCCTATCCGTTGCGCGAAGGCAAAGGCACCAATTGGGAAGGCGGCACGCGTACGCCGTGCATCATGCGTTGGCCCGGCCAAATCCCCGCCGGCCAGGCTTGCGGCGACATGCTCATGACGATTGATCTTTTCCCGACCATCGCCAAGCTGATCGGCGCGCCACAGCCCAGCCACACGATTGACGGCCTCAATGTCTGGCCGCTGATTGCCGGCGCGCCTGGCGCGAAAAATCCGCACGACGCCTACTGGTTCTATTATCACACCAACGAACTGGAAGCCGTGACCACCAACGATGGCCGCTGGAAATTGCAACTCCCGCACACCTATCAAACGCTCGGCGGCCTGCCCGGCGGCCAGGGCGGCCTGCCCGCGCGCTACGAAATGCGCAAGCTCGTCAAAGCGGAACTCTACGACCTCACCGGCGACATCAGCGAAACCACCGATGTGGCCACGCAGCATCCCGACATCGTCCAACGCCTGGAAGCCGAGGCCGAAAAAGCGCGCGCCGAATTGGGCGACGCGTTGACCAAACGCATCGGCAAGGGCCAGCGCGAGCCGGGCCGCCTTGATTCGCACGTCGCTTTTCAGTCGCCAACGTCATCCGGCGTCATCTTTACCGACTGATAACGTTCATAACCTCAACACGACGTGATTTTCTGAAATTTGCCGGGTGTGGCGCAACGGCCGCCGCCGTGGCGGGTTGTACGATTTCCAAGGCGTGAAAGACCCCGCGGCAAGCCGCGGGGCATCTTCAGCGCAGCTTCACAGCAAGCTGCGCAGGCCCTTGCCCACGCACGGACTGGAACACGTTGTGTTCGCAAGGGCCTCTCATCAAGGG
>SCQF01000013.1 GCA_004321905.1 Verrucomicrobiota bacterium
ATCTGGCCGAGGTTGACCGGCAGATAGTTGTTTGTTGGCGAGAAGCGGCTGACCAACGCCGCGATATTAGAACCCGCCCCGCCGATGTGTTGCAGGTCTTCGTCCAGTTCCGCCGCCGCCCGCGTCGCCAGCCATTTGACCTGGCCTTGATTCACCGGCGCAAAATCATGCGGCACTGCATTGGTGACGATCACATTCCGGTTCGTCCACCACGCCGGCGCTTGGGCATGCGCCACGGCCATCGTCCACACCACGCCGGCCCATAGGCAGATGAGTTTGATGTGCGCCTTCAGCATAGATTACCTCGCTCTTAAATACACACCAGCAAAGCAGTCCGCCTGAAATTCCTCAATGCTTATTTTTGCCATTTTTCAGGTAAAGAGGAGCCATGAGTGGATATCTTCCAAGGCTTGGAGAAAGTGTGGCGCTGGTTTTCCAAGGTTTGGAAAACTCAAACCGCGCCGCGCGCGAAGACCAGCAGGCCAAGGACGGTGGCGCCATAAAGCGCGATGTCCACCAACAGCGGCCAGTCGCTGAGCAGGATGTGTTCGGGCCGGTCGCCGCGCTCGTGGCGATAGACGAGGTCGAGGTAGCGGAACAGGCCGAAGATGACGAACGGCACGGTATAGACGAGGCGGTCGGTGCCGAATTTTTTGACGGTGTCGGGCCAGAGGGTGTAGAGCGCGTAGCAGACGAGCGTCGCGGCGCTGACGATGGCGATGAGTTGATCGAGCAGGCGGGCGTCGTATTGCGCGAGGCTGTGGCGCGTCACCGGATTAGTTTCTTCGGCGCGGCCCAGCATCACTTTTTCGTGGCGGCGTTTGCAGAGCGCGAGGAAGAGCGCGAGCAACATCGCGCAGAGCAGGAGCCACGGCGAGAGCTTGACGCCGATGGCTGCGCCACCGGCGAGCGCACGCAGCACAAAGCCGCCGGCGATGATGAAGATATCCACCAACGCCACATGTTTGAGCCACAGCGTATAGGCCACTTGCATGAGTACGTAGACAGCGACCACCAGCAGCAACGAAGGCGCAAGCAACGCGCTCCAGATCAATCCGCCAGCTAGCAAGAGGGCCGAAAGGCCGAAGGCCGTCGGCATAGAAAGCTCGCCAGCGGCGATGGGCCGGAAACGCTTGGTGGGGTGCACGCGATCCAGTTCAACGTCCCGGATATCATTGAGCAGATAGATGCCACTGGAGACGAGGCAGAAGGCGAAGACCGCTTGCAAGGCGCGGAAGAGTACATGCCAATCTTCATGCTGCTGCTGATCGCCGAGCGCGAAGACAAACGCCGCCAAGACGACAATATTTTTGGTCCACTGGCTCAGGCGCAGCGCGCGCACCCACGGTGACAAGCGCCCTAGGCTCATACCCGTACTCCTGACGAGGCCGCGATGCTGCGGGGATGTACGCCGCGCGGTTGGCGCCGGAAGCGGGCACGGAACAGGAGTTTCCAGACCATCCAACGCGCCTCGTTGATGATCTGCTGGTTCATCTTCGATTGTCCTTCCCGGCGCTCCACAAAAACGATGGGCACCTCGGCCAACCGAAAACCGAGTTGCCAAGCGGTATGACTCATCTCAATCTGGAACGAGTAGCCGTTGGAACGGATCGCGTTGAGATCAATGGATTCCAGTACCGCGCGGCGGAAACATTTGAAACCGCCAGTCGGGTCTTGGATCGGCATCCCGGTGATCAGTTGCGTATACAGCGCGGCGCCTTTGCTCAAGAGCAGGCGGTTCATTGGCCAGTTCATCACCCGGACGCCGCCAACGTAACGCGAACCGATGACGACATCGGCGGCTTGCGCGGCCTCCAGCAGGCGCGGCAGATCCGCCGGGTCGTGCGAGAAATCGGCATCCATTTCAAAGATAAATCCATAGTTGCGTTGCAGCGCCCATTGGAATCCGGCGATGTAGGCGCGACCTAAACCTTGTTTCAGCGGGCGATGCAGCACATGTACGGAGGCGTCGGCATTGGCGATTTCGTCAATCAACACGCCGGTGCCGTCGGGCGAGTTGTCATCCACAAACAGGATGTCCGCCTGCGGACAGGCACGATCCACCGCCTGCACCAAAGCCGGCACGTTTTCTTTCTCGTTATAGGTGGGGATGACCACCAGCGCCGAATTCATGCGCGGCATCCTAGGCGATGCCGCCGTGCGGCGCAAGCCGTCGCTTGTGCGGGATAAAGATTTATGCGCGGTGTTTTTTGACCTAAAGTTTCGCCGCTTTCTTTCGATCGGCGCGAAGAGAGAACAGCCTGAATAAACAAAACCTGTTTCGCTGCTGGTGCGGCGCGGCGCGCTGACGCGCGCGTTCATCCGCCGCGGTTTCCCGCCTTATCGCATCGGCCCGCAGAACATGAAGCTGGTCGTGGACGAGCACGACGTTTTCTGGAAAACCGTGCGCGATCTCAAGCGCGTCCTCGATCCCAAAGGCATCATCGCCCCCGGCCGCTATAATCTGGACTGAGTTTCCAAACCTTGGAAAAACCGCACGTGGCGCTGGACTCCCACGCGCGCTTAGGCTACATTCCGCCGCTCCAAAACAGGAAGTGGTTATGAAAAAAATTGTGTTGGGCTTGCCCAAAGGCAGCTTGCAGGACGCCACGTTTGCGATGATGAAGAAGGCCGGGTTTACGGTCTCAACCGGCTCGCGGTCCTACATTCCGAGCGTCAACGACCCGGAGATCGAGGCGCGCTTGATTCGGGCGCAGGAGATCAGCCGCTATGTCGAGCACGGCATGCTGGACGCCGGCTTGACCGGTTACGATTGGATCATTGAAAATGGTTCCGATGTGCATGAAGTCGCCAACTTGGTTTATGCCAAGCAAGGGATGCGGCCGGTACGCTGGGTCGTCGCGGTGCCCAACGGCTCACCGATCAAATCCGCCAAGGACTTGGCAGGCAAGCGGATCGCGACCGAAGCCGTGGGTATCGCCAAACGCTATCTCAAGCAACACGGCGTACACGCCGAAGTCGAATTTTCGTGGGGCGCGACGGAAGTCAAAGCGCCGGAGTTGGTGGATGCGATCATCGAGTTGACCGAGACCGGTTCTTCGCTGCGCGCGAACAACCTGCGGATCGTGGACACGGTGTTGGAATCCACGACGCGGCTGATCGCCAACAAGAAAGCGTGGAAAGACGCCGGAAAACGGGCGAAAATCGAGCAGATCGCGCTGTTGCTGAAAGGTGCGCTGGAGGCGGAGAGCAAGGTTTTGATCAAGATGAACGTGCAGGAGAAAAGCTTGGCAGCCGCGCTCAAGATTCTACCGGCCTTGAACGCGCCGACGATCAATAGCTTGAGCCGCGAAGATTGGTATTCGGTGGAGTCGGTGGTTGAGGAGAAGGTGGTGCGTGAAATCATCCCCGCCTTGAAAGCCAACGGCGCGGAAGGTATCATTGAAATCGGTTTGAATAAAGTCGTGCCCTGAACGCCGGGCCGACAGGAGAGCAGCATGGGATCCGTCAAAAAGAAACGTCGTAAAAAAATGGCCAAGCACAAACGGCGCAAACGCAGCCGCTTGAATCGCCATAAAAACGAGAACAAGTAGTCGTCCGCGTCGCACAACGCGAACCATGTGGTTTGGCTATGCGCGCCAAGTGGATGTTTTATCTTGGAGCCGTCGGTGGTGTGGTGTCGTTGCTGGTCGGCTGCCGTACGCCGCCCGCGCCGGCAAGCACCGCGCCACCCGCTTTGCCGCTCAGCGCGGAGGGCTTGCGGCGTGCGCAGGCGTTGGCCGAGTTTGGCGCGGCCCGGCTGGATGAGCAGCACAAGGACAACGCGGCCGCTTTACGGCATTATCAGGCAGCCGCGCGGCTGGAGCCCGACAACGAAACGCTCCAGATGCGAACCGCCCAGGGGTTGCTACAGCAGAACCGCAATCAAGAGGCTCTGACTATTCTGCACAACTTGGTGCAGCGGCATCCCGCTTCCGAGCGCGCGCTCAACTGGTTGGCGCTGACCTATCAAGCCACGGATCAGGGCGACCGCGCCGCCGAGACCTATGAGCGGCTCATCAAGCTGACGCCGCAGCAGGCGGCGAGTTATCTCAAACTGGTCGCGTTGCTCATCACCCAAGGCAAGGACGAGGTGGCCCTTCATTGGCTGCAACGCGCGCTCAAACAAGCGGAACATTCGCCCGACCTCTACCGCGCCTATGCGGACTTATATGCGCGGCGCGCCCTCAGCGCCCACGATAACGCCGCCGCCCACGCCGCGCGATTGCAGGCGATCGGCGTCATGGAAACCGCGTGCCACGAAGCACCCGACGATAATTCTTTGCTGACCGGCCTTGCCGAGCTTTACATCGCCGACCGGCAGTTCGACAAGGCATTGGCCTGTCATGCCAGCCTCGAAACACGCGTTGGCGAGCCGCTGCCCTTCCGTTGCCGCCTGGCACAAAGTTATGCGGCCAACGGACAACGCGAGCCGGCGCTGGCCTTCTTTGAGCAGAGTGTCAAAGCCCGGCCCGATGACGAACGCGCCTGGTTTTATCTCGGCGAACTACAGGACGCCGCCGGCGATGCCGTCCGCGCCGAGATCGCGTTCCGCCACGCCGCCGACCATGCTTCCACGCCGGTCTCCGCCACGCGCCTGGCGGCGTTCCTGATCCTGCACAGTCAGACCAACGCCGCGCTGACTGCGATCCAGCAGGCTTTGACCCGTTGGCCCGACAACAGCTTGCTGCTGCAATTTCAAGCCTACGTGCATCTCGCGCAGCAAGCCTATGCCGAAGCCATGACCGATTTCGCCCGCTCGCTGCGCACCTTGCAAAGCAAGCCCGGCAATAAAATTCCACCGGAACTTTTCAGCCAATATGCGCTCGCCGCCTTCAAGGCCGGCAAGACCGATGACTGTGTGAACTTGCTGGTGCAAGGCCAGCAACTCGATGACGAGGCGCTCACCGGCTTCATTCAAC
Organism: Verrucomicrobiota bacterium; assembly: GCA_004321905.1. GTDB lineage: Bacteria > Verrucomicrobiota > Kiritimatiellia > CAIQIC01 > CAIQIC01 > DP16D-bin41. The sequence goes on from SCQF01000013.1 coordinate 4,923, forward strand.
TGGCGCTGGCGGCCAAAGACCCGCCCGATTTGCACGCCATCGCGCGCGCGCTCCACCGCATCAGCCAGCGCCTGCCCGACGCACCGACGCCGCTCGTGCAACTAGGTTTTATCCGTTATCTCATCAAGGATTATCCTGCCGCGAGCCGCACGTTCGAGCAGGCCCAAAACCTTGCCACCGCGCGCGGTCAAACCGAATTCGACGCGTCCTTTTTCTTTTGGTTTGGCGCTTCCTGCGAACGCGCCGGCCAGCGGACGCGGGCCGAGCAACTGCTGTTGCGCTGCGTGGAACTCGACCCGACCCACGCCGAGGCGCTCAACTACCTCGCGTATATGTGGAGCGAGCAAGGCCAACAACTCGACCGCGCCCTCGAATTTTCCCGCAAGGCGCTCAATCAGGAACCAGAGAACGGCGCGTTTCTCGACACCCTCGGCTGGATTTTCTATCAGCAAGGCCGCTACACCGACGCGCTCACGCCGCTGACCAAGGCCGTCGAACTCGAACCCGACGATCCGACCGTCTCCGAGCACCTTGGCGATCTCTATCTCAAACTGAACCAGCCGCAGCAGGCGGTCAAATTTTGGACCGCCGCCTACCAACTCGATAGCAGCAACAATACGGTGGCCCAAAAGCTTCGCACACACGGCTGCGACCCAGCGCGCCTGCTCGTCCCCAACGCAAAAAACCCATCGTCCTGATACCCGGCGACTGACTTTTCCAAACCTTGGAAAGATGTGCCGTCAGCCGGTTTACCATTGCGCCGAATCCCGCTTTTTGATACTCACGGTGCAAACTTGGGAGACAATTATGAATCAGCGAACGTTGTTGGGAGTCGTGGCCGTAGCCTTGACGTGTGGCGGGCTGGTGCGTGCTGAAGTGCAACCGCACGTGTTGTTCACCGACGGTTGTGTGTTGCAGCGCGACGTGAGTGTACCGGTCTGGGGCAAAGCCAAATACGGCGAGAAAGTCACGGTGGAATTCCGTGGCCAGAAAGTCGAGACCGTCGCCGACCTAAACAGCCACTGGATGGTGCACCTAAAAAAGATGGATGCGGGCGGCCCGTTTACGATGGTCATTCGTGGCGAGAATACAATTACCCTGACCAACGTCTGCGTCGGTGAAGTCTGGATTTGCAGCGGACAATCCAACATGGAATTTGGATTATGGCAGGCGGACACCGGCAAAGCGGCGGTGGCCGCTGCGGGCGATGTCCAATTACGTCTATTTCACGTGCCCAAAGCCACCAACGATTTGCCGCAATACGCTGTGACGGCCGCGTGGCAACCCTGCAATTCCAACACCGTCGCCGGCTTCTCGGCGGTGGGCTATTTCTTTGGCCGCGATCTACGCAAGGCGCTCGGCGTGCCCGTCGGCCTGATTGAAAGCGCGTGGGGCGGCACCTACGCCGAAGCATGGACGGATCGTGATACGCTGGAAAAAGTCCTACCCCAAGCCTTTGAGCGCTATGCCGACAGCATCAAAAATTATGATCTCGAGAAGGTTAAAGAGTGGTACAAGAAGGCCACCGCCAAACACAAAGAAATCGCCGCCAAGGCGCAGGCCGAAGGTAAAGCGCCGCCCCCGGCACCGCGCTTTCCGCCGGATCCGCGCACCGCGCCCAATCGGCCCTGCGTGCTTTTCAACGCCATGCTCGCACCACTCCAGCCGTTCGCCTTGCGCGGTGCCATCTGGTATCAAGGCGAATCCAACGCCGGGCACACCAAGGAATATCAAACGCTATTCCCGGCCATGATCGCCGACTGGCGCAAGACCTGGGGCCTGGGCGATTTCCCCTTCCTCTTTGTGCAAATCGCGCCCTATCAGTTCCAGCCGCCGGAAATCCGCGAAGCGCAACTCATCGCGTGGCAGAAAACGAAGAACACCGCGATGGCCGTGATCACCGATCTGGGCAACCCGACGAATATTCATCCGACGGCCAAGGAACCGGTGGGTCAGCGGCTCGCGCTCGCGGCACGCGCCCTCGCCTACGGCGACAAAATCGAATACGCGGGGCCGGTTTTCAAAAAGATGAAAGTCAAAGGCGACAAAGCCATCTTGAGCTTCACGCATGTTGGCAGCGGTTTGGTTGCCAAAGATGGCGCGCTCAAGGGCTTCACCATCGCCGCTGCGGCCAGCACAAATTTCGTCCCCGCCGAAGCGACCATCGTGGATGATAGCGTCGTCGTGCAGAACGCCGCCATCAAGCAACCCGGCGCGGTGCGCTACGGCTGGGCGAACATCCCCGACGTCAACCTCTTCAACAAAGAAGGCTTGCCGGCATCACCGTTCCGCACCGACGTCGAGTAACTTTTCCAAGGTTTGGAAAACCGGCCCGTTCGCTTATAAGCCGGCGCGCAACCACTGCACGATGATCGGGCCGAGCAGCACCATGAAGACCGATGGAAAGATGAACACGGTCAGCGGGAACAACATCTTGACCGGCGCTTCGTTGGCCAGCTTTTCAGCGCGCTGAAAACGGCGTGTTCGCATCAGATCGGCTTGAATCCGCAGCATATTACCGATACTAACGCCGAGTTCGTCGGCTTGTACCAACGCGGAGACGACGGAGGAGACGTCGGTTTGGTTGATGCGGTCGGCCATGAACCGAAGCGCTTCGCGACGGGTCCGACCGAGTTGCACTTCGCGGAATGCGCGGATCAATTCCTCGCCCAGCGCATCCACCGCGCGCCGCTCGATGATGCGTTTGATGGCGCTCATGAAGTCGAGACCGGCCTCGACGGAGAGCGTCAGCAGGTCGAGTACGAACGGCAGGGCGCGCTCGATCCGGCGGTGGCGATCGCGGATGCTGCGTTGGAGCCAAAGGCCGGGCCAGGTGAAGCCGAGGAGATAGAACAGCGGACAGACGAACGCTTCGCGCGCCGCAAAGGAACGCTGCATCCGCTCCGGCATGTGAGCCGTGAGGTAGAGGAAGGCCAACGCAAGCAACGTGCCGACCACCATCGGCACCAAAACGCGTAACGCGAAAAATTCCTCCGCACTGAGCAACCCTTCGTAGCCGGCCATGACGATGCGGCGATTAACCTCGGTGCGCATCTTGGCAAAGCGATCGCGGCGAAAAAAAGGCACGATATTCGGCGCCAGCGGCAACAGGAGCCGAAAGAGTAGCGGCAGTCGGCGTTCCTGTTGGCGCCCATCGGCCAGGGTGACGTAGGTGATCTGGAGCGCGGCCTGGCCGATGTACCAAGCCAAGCCGGCCACGCTCAGCGCCCACAGCAAATTGATGATGAAAATTTGCACGGTTACATCCGCCTCACACCTCGATCCGAATGATTTTCCGGATCACCAATCCACCCAGCGTCACAAAAATGACCACCGTCCCGATCAAGACCATACCAACCTGGGAGTGGAAGAAAGCGCTCATCATCACCGGATCGAGCAAGGTCAGCACGACCATCAGGATGAACGGCATGGCACCCACAATGATGCCTTGCAGACGGCCTTGCGCGGTGAGCGAGCGGATACGGCCCTGAATCCGCATGCGCTCACGAATGGTGGACGCGATTTTCTCGAAGACTTCCGTCAGATTACCACCGGTCTGGCGCGCAGTTTCGATGGAGAGCACCATCAGCGTCAGGTCTTCGCTGCCGACACGTTGCTCCATCTGTCGCATGGCGTCCTCGAAGCGCACGCCGAGACGGATTTGCTGAAGGAACAGACTGTATTCCATCGAAATTGGATTGCGGCGCTCACGCACCACGGTTTCAAACGCCTGGAGAATGCTGAAGCCGGCGCGCAACGCGTTGCTCATGCTCAGCAGGCTGTCCAGCAGTTGCAGATTAAAGCGTTGCAGACGGCGTTGCTTGACGACATACAAAATACCGCGCGGCGATAAAAGCGCGCCCACCGCTGCTATGCCGCCGAAAAAACAGCCCCGCAAAAGTCCACTGTAGCTACCGAATTCACCCAGCGTAAAAAAGATCACCAAGAACAAAGCCAGCGCCGAAAGGCGCGCAATATCGGCCAGACGTTTGGCGGGAATGAAAAGAAAAATATCCTCGAATTCGCGCGCGGTTTCCGTGGCATAGGTGCTCGCGTAGCCGTCCATGCCCTCCCGCACGGCCCGACCGATCGTATAGGCCAGGCCGGCAAAACACAGGGCGTAGAGCAATGGAATCAACAGCGTCATCGGGGCTCCCACGCCGCCGGATCAAAGAGCCGCCGGTTGATTTGGATGCCACGCGCGGCCATTTCTTCCACAAACGTCGGCACGGAGCCGGTCGGCGCAAAACGGCCCTGCACTTTGCCATGCTCATCCACACCGGTCTGGTTGAAGACGAAAATATCCTGCATCGTGATGGAGTCGCCCTCCATACCGCAGACTTCCGTGATCTTGGCCACCTTGCGCGTGCCATCGCTATAGCGCGAGGTATGAATGACCAGATGGACGGCAGAACCGATCTGTTCCCGAATCGCGCGGACCGGCAAATCCATGCCGGACATGAGCACCATCGTTTCGAGGCGCGAGATGACATCGCGCGGCGAATTGGCGTGGACGGTGGTCAACGAGCCATCGTGGCCGGTGTTCATCGCTTGCAGCATATCCAGCGCCTCGCCACCACGGCACTCACCCACGACGATGCGATCCGGGCGCATACGCAGGGCATTACGCACCAGATCGCGGATCGTGATCGCACCCTTGCCTTCAATATTGGGCGGTCGCGCTTCCAGGCGGATGACGTGCGGCTGCTCCAGGCGCAACTCAGCCGCGTCTTCGATGGTGATAATGCGCTCGGTGGCCGGTAAATAGCTGCTGAGCACGTTGAGCAACGTGGTTTTGCCGGAGCCGGTGCCGCCAGAAACAACCATGCTGCGCCGCATCAACACGCTGGCGTTGATGAACTCGGCCATCTCCGCCGCCAACGTGCCGAACTGGATCAAGTCGCTGACCTTGAACGGGTCTTTGGAGAATTTACGAATCGTCAGGCATGGCCCGATCAACGACAGCGGATGAATAATCGCGTTGACACGGGAACCATCCGCCAGGCGCGCATCCACATAGGGCTGGCTCTCATCAATGCGCCGGCCAATGGGGGCCACGATACGTTCGATGATCGCCATGACGGAATCGTCGTTCAGAAACCGCTTGTTGGTCTTGTGGAGCTTGCCTTTGCATTCGATGAAAATATTATCGCAACCGTTCACCATGATTTCGGTGACTTCCGGATCGGCGAGCAAATCTTCCAACGGGCCGAGCGCGAGCGCTTCATCGGCGATGTCCTTGGCCAGCCGCTGGGCATCCAATCCGCCGGGCATTTTTTCGCGGACTTCCTTGACGATTTCCTGAATCATCCGCTGCGCGCTGTTGCGGAGTTCTTGATCTTCAACCCGGTTGGCCGTCATACGCTTGAGATCCAACCGCTTGATCAATTCCGCGTGAATTTGGCGCTTGATCGCCTGCACCCGTTGGTCATCGCCGGTGCTCACCGGTGTAGCGGTGGCTTTGGTCGGAGCAACAACGTGGGGCACAGGTGACGGCTTAGCCGGAACCGCCGCTGCCGCCGACTCCATAGGCTTGGCGATTACCTCGGCCAACGTGATGGTGAACGGCCCAATGCGTACGACTTCGCCCAGCCGCCACATATGCCGCCCGCTGACCGGATGCCCATCCAGCAATACGCCTTCGCGCTCACCAACGTTTTCCACCCAACAGCCCTTGTCCTGAAACGTGAAAATCGCCTGCCGCCACGGCACGCTCGGATTGGCCAACACGATGCTGTTTTGCTCATCCGAACCGACGGTATAGACCCCCGGTTCCAAATTGAACGGATGTTGACTGCCGCCCGGCTTGGTGATCACCAGCCGCACCGTGTTGAGTTGCATGTGCATAATCAGGGATTGGTTTTGTGGCGAATGGTTTTTTGCCGATATTCATTCAGTTCCGGCAGATTCTTTTCGATGTGCTGGAAGTTGACCTCCGGCAGAATATGCTCGAACCCAATATCGTCAGGATTACGCAGCGAAAGGGTCAAGCGACCTTGCACGTTCTGGGCAAAAACCAGCAGTTCCGCCTCGCGCGGCGTCACTTCAAACGTCACCGTGCTATACGCACCGCCCCCGCCGACGCGGCTCCACCGGTCACCGCCCTCGAACTCCTGCTTGGCCAACCGCGAACCCGTGGCCAGCACGCTCACATCTTGCAGCACCGTCAGCGTCACGGTTTCCATCTCCTTCGCATTCGTCCGCGAGGGAAAGGTGAACGTGCCGAGAATATCCACGCGATCATTCGGCTGCACCAAACCGCTCACGGTGGCCTCGCCGCTGATCGCCAGCGAAACCGCGCGCAGCGTGGGCTTGATGATCGGCGACAGCCCGGAACGCACACCTTCCGGCGCCTCCACATAGGACCACAAAATCGGCTTCAGCCGATTCACGGTGAACTGTAATTTGCGCCCCAGTATTTTTTCCTTTTCCTTCGGCACCACATAGTCGGAACTGAATCCCCCGCGCTTGCGATAAATCGTCATGATGCCAATATCATCAATTTTCAATTCTCGGCCCGCCGGTATGTCTTGGGCCGCGGCGATCACCTCGACCTCCTCGGCATCCGCATAAAGTTTGTCGCGCTCGGATTGCAGGTAGTGATTGGTCATGATGAAGGCCAAGATGCCCACGACCACCGAGATGATCAGAATCGCTTTTTGTTTCATGGTTCGTTCTCCGCCGCGTCGCGTCGCGCCCCACTATTTCAACCGCTTGTGCAGCAGGATAACCACAGTCCGTCCCCGGACACCAGTCGAATTCGCCGCCACCAGCAACAGGTCCCGCCCGCGCACATAAATTCCGCTGATCTCGTCATGCGACCCCAACCCCGGCTGCCAACCCGCCTGCGGCATCGCGCCGGCATAATACCGCAAGACCGCTGTCGGATCCGCGGTCACCGTCGCCGTGGCGACCGTGGAGTTGGCCGTCTCGTTACGAATCGTCTGCGTCCACTGACTCCCCGGAAACGTCGGGACACTCGGCGGTAGCGCCGCAGTCGGCGGTTGCTGCGAACGCGCAAAATCAGCTTCCGATTGATTCAGCCGGAACAGCGTACTCATCCCGTGCTGCCCGGTATCCGCCACCAGCAGGCGAATCACGCGACCATCGAGTAGCACCACGCCCCACCCCAGCTTGTCGCCGCTGACGCAAAACGCCTGCGCGCCCAACGCTTGATAGGCCGCGATCAAGCGCTCCAGCACCTTCGACGGCGAGCCTGCGCAGCCATACACTTCCATCCCCGCCGCCGCACCGTTGAGTTCCATCGCCGTGTGATAGGCCGCTTGCTCGCCGACCATCACGGCGCGCACCGGATCGCTACCGCGCGCGCGCCAACTTTCAAAAACGCGCGCCGACGCCGATGCCGACAGCAGCGCCGCACAGATTAAAATTATTGGTAGGGCGGTCGCGCTGCGACCGCCGCGGACGGCGCGACGCGCCGTCCCTACCTTTTTCCAAGCCTTGGAAAACGGAACCTGCACTTTTTCCAAGCCTTGGAAAAACCAGCACCGACTGACCGCTGTTTTCATTCAATATGCGTCCACGTGAGCCATGCGTCGCTCTGAAATTGGATGGCGGTCGCGCCATAGACCAGATTGCGGATGATGGGGAAAAGGTCTATCGGCTGACTAATACTCTGCCCGTGCGTCAGGAAAAGCTCCGCAAGCGTGGCCGTGGAAGCCGCGGAGAGTTCGTTGCCAGGGACATACGTATTGAGTGCGCTTGGATTGGCAGGCACGATGATGCCATCGTTCGCGGCACCAGAGTTGCCCAGCCGGGCGGTATCGTCGCGGGAATAGATGATCTTGTCGGTGCCTGCCTGCCAGTCGCTGATCCAGCGCAAGGTGGCGTTGCGGAGCACATAGGGCGACGCCAGCGCATCTTGCCCGGCTTGTTGGCGCGCGGCCAGCAGCGTTTGCGTATGGGCACGAGCGAGTGATTGGATTTGCAACATACCCATGAAAACCACGAGTAACGCGAGCAGTCCCACAACCAACTCGGCGGTGGCCTGACCCGCCCGGCCCTTTGGCTGACGGCTGAAAGCTGATGGCGGATAGCTCATTTCAATGCCCATGCGATGTCCCGCCGGAACCACCCGGACCCGGCCCGTGAACGATGCAGTTGGTGGAATACTGTTGCAACCAAGTGAGACCCGTTTGCCGGAAGCCTGGATTTTCCCAAGTAATCAACGCCGCACAGTAGCCGCAACTCGCTGCCAGCCCTTGAATGCCGGCGGGGCCGGATTGCATGTAGACGGGCAAATGGGTGGTGATGTGTTCGATCCACGACGCACCATAGGAAAAGGCGTCGTCGGCAAACGGCGAGATAGCGGCGTCCACGGGGATCAACCGTACGTCGTGAAAAGCCGGCAGAATGATGCCGTAGGTTTGCGGCGACACGGGACCATCAAGATACCCAAACGGTTTGGCGGCCACAACCCACGTGACGGCATACTGTTTCTGATTGAACAGCGTCGGCGGCGCATCGGCGCGCACCGTCAGTCCGGCGTCAGCGCCGCCGTAATTGTATTGCGGACGAATGGTGCTAATGAACGGGAACGGACCGGCATTGGCTTGACGATTACTCTGAATGACCGCATCCCACGTGGTCCAATAGCCAGGTTCATAGCAGTACCATGTGGCGCCTACCTGGGCGACAGCGGGCGACCATTGCACGGGCGGATTGTGTGCCGCGCCCAGTTGCTGGAGCACGGTGGCCGCCGAATTGCCAAACGTATATTCGAGATCGTCCAAGGATGGTTCCGTGGTGACGTTGAGCGGAAAATATTCGGAGGTGATGATGCTGCGCCGGGCTAGTGGCGGCAGCGGCGCCCATGTTTGCCAACCGCCATAGGTTTGGAGCAGCGTGTAGGCGTTGTTATAGAACCAGCACCAATTCTGCGAGGCAATCGCCCGATAGAACGCACTGTTGAGCAACATGTGGTGCATGCTGGTATAGGGAGATTGCGCGCCCGGCAGCGCGGCAATACCATCGCCCGCGACGGTGTTGATCATGTTCGCGTAGTCACTCCACGCCGTCGAATAGGGCGGCGCGTATAAAGCCGGATATTCATTTTGCACTATGGAAGCATGCGCCAACACTTCTTGCGTAAAGTTGGTATCAACATAAACATTATTGTTTTTGGCCGCCTGTTGCGCAGCGGCAAAGCCGAGCATCGGCCCGGCAAAACAGACGCGGGCCTGCAAATCGGCAATCGCCCGCGCCTCGGAAAAATCCGGTTTCTGGGGGTTAGCCACCAACGCATTATTGATCGCCACCGCTTGCGCCACATTTAACTCGCCCAGCAGATTGAGCGAGACGCCCTGCCAACGCGCGGCGGCCAACGCGGCACCATCACCCGCGTTGCGCGTCAATGTTTTGACATAGATAATTTTGTGGAGGTCAAAGTTCCATAGCGCCACAAACGCCAAAATCACCACCACCATGATCAGAAAGATCATTGTCTGGCCGCGCCGTCGTCCATGCTGGAAACGCTTATTCAAGATAAAGCGGGTAATGGTTATCTATCGTGGCTTTGCCTTCCATGAGATCAACATCCCCATCAAAAAAAGCCTGATGAAAAGGAAAATTCAAAGGGAACTGATGATCCACGCGCGCTTCCACCAAGTCGCCGGATTCTGTGATTTGCCGGGTGACGAAATTGGCAAAATCAACTTTTTGAACGAGATTTTTCCAATCAATGACCCATATCATCCTATCAACGCCATTTGACTCCCAATGACCCTCGCCATGGCGATTCCAATAATTGAGTTCGTAGTCCAAAATACCGGGCAACTGACCGGGGTTTGCTTCGCCCAAATAGAGCGGGATTGCCTCGCTCTCCACTTGGAACTGTGCAGTACTTGGCTTATCACTCATCGCGGCGTTCCACGCTCCACCAATTCTGTTCGGCTGATTTTGGCTGATGATGGAATAGTAATTATAGGCATATTCCGGCTGAACCAGCCGCCCTGCCAAGGGGATAGCTGCGACCCGGATGGTTTTATCTACCATAAAATCGTTGAAACCCACCGACCGAGAGCGCGCGCCGCAGAATGCGGCATGATCCAACACTTCGTGAGCCATATACAGTTGCGAGACCTGTATCCCGCCAAACAACACGAGACACAGGATGGCGATCACCATGCAGGATTCGATCAGGCTCTGCCCGGCGCGGGCAGAGGATGTAGTTGTGATTTTCTCTGCGAGCTTGGCGTTCTCCGTGCGAAAAATGCAATTTGGTTTCGCGTTAAGGACGCGAAGCGCGCCGAGGGGGATGATATTAGGAATCGTGAAAACCTGCTTGGAATCCGCCCGGTCGGTAACCGGGCCTACAATGCGTGTGGAAAAACCAGCTGTTGCAGGCCGCGTACCCCCACGCGGCGCAATTCCAAAATAACGCCGCACCGCCGTTGCACCACGCCGACAGCCCCAACCAACGGCACTCTCTCGCCGCTGGGCGAAAGCTCGCATACCCGACCTTTCAATACCGCCGCAGCGGCATTTATTGGCTGGTGCCGTCAGCCTGCAGTTTCTTCAGTGTATCTTGGGACTTTACGCCCGCTGCTGCTTGCGCTTCCGAGGCTTGCGTGCCCGAATCCATCTGACTCACCGCGCCGCTCAACTTGTTGCGCAACGTGTCGCTGAACACGGCAAAGACGGCCAGCGCCGCAATCGCCACCAAGACCACGATGATGATGTATTCCACCATCGCCTGCCCGCGTTTATTCCGCCTATTCTTCATATTTTCTCCTCCATCCGTGATCTCACGGATATTCATATGCGATCAGATCCAATATACGCCCGCCAAAATTCCGGAAGACCCAAAGAACCACCGCCAAAATCACCACCGTACCCACTAGCAGCCCGGTCAGCACCACATACTCCGTCAGGATCTGGCCTGCCCGGCTGCGCCGGAACTTGGCCCGTCCTGCGCTGGGTTGGAAAGATGCCTTCACATTTCAAAGATACCCTACCCAAATAACGTAAAAAAGCTATACTTATTGCCGGTAAAAGCAAGTGGCGAGCCAAACCGTTCGCCCATGAGGAAAAACGATGAAAAAACCTAATGGTAGGGCGGAATCCCGCCGCGGCGGGATTCCGCCGCAACGCGCGAAAACGGTCGGACTGGCAGTTCGACCCTACCTCACGATAAAGCAAAGCGCGATTTTGGTTTGGTCGCTGACCATCATCGCGGGTGCATTCTTCGCCGCGTTGGCCGCCATCCTCACCTGCCCCAAGTGCAGCTACGAGTATCCGGAAGACGCCACCACCTGCGCCCACTGCGGCACAGCGTTACCCAAGCCGCCGCCCAATCCCGCGCTGACCGCAACGGCATCCATCAATACCACGTGGACCACAGCGGCGGACGACGATTGGCGCAAGGCCAATGAAGCCAACACGCAAAACAAAGCTTGGCTGGCGTGGCTCTACGCCCGCAATGCTTACGCGCTCAACATGATGACCGAGGGCACCAACTCCGCCCGCGCCATCAAACTGACCGATTTGATGGAAAATCTGGAAAAACGCCTCCGCGTCACCACGACCACGTGCCCCCTCTGCCAAGGCAGTGGCCACAGCGATATACACATCAAGATGTCCGATGGCCGCGAGCAGGTGCTCCACTCGAGTTCCAAACTTTGCGCGCGCTGCGAGGGCGCGGGCGCACTGTCCGCCATCGTCCGCGCCGACGTTCTAAACCACATGTGCGCCCAGACCAAGCGCGACTATGACGCGCTCCAAAAAGATCGCGGCGGGGTCACCCTCGAAGGGCTTTGGCTCCGGCCGGAACTGGCCGACAGCCTTGCGCCCAAGGATCGCGCACAACTGTTACGCGCGTTGGGTAGTCCCTGCCTCGATTGCGCCGGTATGGGCATTCTCGCCTGCACCAAATGCGACGGTGCGGGCTGGATCAAGTGCTCCAATGTGGAATGTATCTCCGGTACCATGCCCTGTGCGGACTGCGGCGGCACCGGCAAGCCCAACAAAAAGGCGGCGACGGCATCCGCCAGTAAAACCTCCACCACCAAATATGTTTCCTTGGGTTCGTTCTGCCAAACCTGCAACGGCACGGGTCGCACCACCTGCCGCACCTGCAAAGGACAAGCTTCGCTGCCTTGCACCACCTGCAACGGCAAATCCTCCTTGGTATGCAAGTACTGCAACGGCACCGGCCAGAATCCGCTTTGCACCACCTGCAAAGGCGATGGCCTCATCACTTGCCCACACTGCCGCGGTTCGGGGAAATACCAAACCATCACCTGCCCCGACTGCAAGGGCGTCGGCCAAATTGTCTGCACCAACTGCAAAGGCGTCGGTCGCAGGCCTAAACACTGACCCGTTTCCCCAGCCTAAGATCTCTGCAAAAAAACTTTAGGGGCTGTCCTCGCTATAGCATTTCACATTGACATTGGTACATAGTGTGATAGGCTTTCGCGCATGAAAGCTTATGCGCTGGACTTGCGGGAACGGGTGGTGAAATTCATTCAGGGCGGTGGTTCCAAAGCCG
>SCQF01000014.1 GCA_004321905.1 Verrucomicrobiota bacterium
GGTGATTCAAAAATACATTCAGCACCATCGTGTGTTAGGGCAAGGGCCTGCGCAGCTTGCTTTGAAGCTGCGCTGAAGATGCCCCGCGGCTTGCCGCGGGGTATTTCACGGTTTGGAAAAATCACGGCGCACGCAGCGCCGCGATATGTTTCATGGCGAGTTGGGCAATTTTTTCGTAGCCATTTTCTTCCGTGGCGAGCGCCGCGAGTTCGGCCGGCGGAATCGGCGTGCCAAAAATAATGCTGACGTTGGTTGGACGGATGAAACGCGCGCCGCGCGGATAGGCGCGGAAGCTGCCCGCGATGTAGGCGGGCACGACCGGTACGCCGGCCTTCGCAATCAAGAAGCCGATGCCACCTTTGGGCGCTTGCAAGTTGCCATCGTGGGTGCGGGTGCCTTCGGGAAACAGGCCGATAACCGCCCCGGCTTTGAGCAGTTGGATGGCTTTGCGGAGCGCGCCAATATCGCCGCGCGTACGGTCGAGCGGAATCACGCCAATGCTGGGCATCAGCCAGCCCATGAAGCGGCCCTCAAACAACGTGTCGCGCGCCATGAAGCGGACCTGGCGGTGGCGTACGCCCGCACCGAGGATCGGCGGGTCGAGAAAGCTGGCGTGGTTGGAGACGATGATGCAGCCACCGGTCGCCGGCACATTTTCCGCGCCGCGCGCCGTGAACCGATTCCACACCAACAGTCCGGCCTTGAGCAGGCGGCGCGCGATGTTGTAGTTCGGCTGGCTCGGATGATCTTTCAGCATCATGTGACCACCTTTGCCTGGCGGAGATCGGCAAGCATCAGGGCGACGACTTCCGCGATGCCCAGCTTGGTGGAATCAATCACGCGCGCGCCGAGTGGAATTTGTAGCGGCGCGGTTTTGCGACCGCTGTCCTTTTGATCGCGCCGCGTGAGCGAATGTAAAACCTGATCCACATCGCCGCGGCCTTCGGCTTGCGCCAGTTCGGCGGCGCGGCGGCGGGCGCGTTCGACTGGATCGGCATCAAGGTAGAACTTGAAGGGCGTGTCGGGAAACACCACGGAGCCGATGTCGCGGCCTTCCATCACCAATGAGCCAAAGTCCGTCATCTTGCGCAATTCGCCGACGATGAACGTACGCACTTCTGGAATGGCGGCGATGTCGCTGACCGCTTCGCGGACGAGTTCAGAGCGGATTTGTTGGCCGGGGTCTTCGCCATCAATGGTGAAGCGGATGGCGTGTTGCTCATCAAAAAATTCCCACGTCAGTCGTGGCAGCAGAGCGATGACCTCGGCGGGTTTGGTCGGATCCACGCCTTCGCGTAAGACTTTCCACGTCATGCCGCGGTAGAGCGCCCCGGAATCCACATAGACCCAGCCGAGCGCCTGCGCGGTTTGCCGGGCGACGGTGGATTTGCCGGAGGCGGCGGGACCATCCACGGCGACAACAGTGACCGGTTTATTCGACATGGCCGCCGAGCGTTTTCAGATCGTTCCAGAAACCCGGATAGGACGTTTGCACGCAGCCGACGTTATTGATGCATACCGGCTCCGGCGCGGAGAGCGCGAGCACGGCCATCGCCATCGCAATGCGGTGATCGCCGTAGCTGCGAACGCCGCCGCCGACTTTGAGTGCGGCCGGACCGCGTACGATCATGCCGTCTTCGCGCTCCTCGACCTCGACGCCCAGCAGGCGCAAGTTGGTGGCCATCGCGGCGATACGATCGGTTTCCTTGACGCGCAATTCGGCAGCGTCGCGGATCACCGTTTCGCCCTCGGCCAGCGCCCCCGCGACGGCGATCACGGGCAATTCGTCAATCAAGTTGGGGATTTCATCGCCGCCGATTTCCGTGCCGCGCAGTTTGACGCCGTGGACGGAAATGGAACCGACCGGTTCTGCATCAGAATGCTTTCCGGGTGTGACGGTGACTTTGGCGCCCATGCGCTGGAGCACATTGAGCAACGCCGTACGGCGCGGGTTGAGGCCCACGTGATCCAGCGTGACCTGCGCGCCGGGCCGCGCCGCCGCGGCGACCATCCAGAAAGCCGCAGAAGAAAAATCGCCCGGAATCTGCCACGCGCGCGCCGGCAGCGTCGGGCCTTTGGCGCCGAAACCGTGCATGGTGATGCGCAGGCCGTCAATCGTCATCGGCACGCCGAGTGATTGCAGCAGACGTTCGGTGTGATCGCGCGTGGGCCGCGGCTCGATGATGACCGTCGTGCCTTCGGCGTAGAGCGTGGCGAGCAGGATGCAGGATTTGACCTGTGCCGACGCCATCGGCAGCGCGTAGGTGATGCCTTTGAGGCCGCCGCCCTGAATGCGCAAAGGCGCGCAGTTGTTTTTGCCCAGCAATTCGATCTTCGCACCCATCAGCTCCAGCGGTTCCTTGATGCGGCTCATCGGGCGGGAGCGCAGCGACTCATCGCCGGTCATTTCCACCTTGATGGGCATGCCGGAGATCAAGCCGGCCAGCAGCCGCAGGCTGGTTCCGGAGTTGCCCAAATCGAGCGGCCCCGCGGGCTCCAGCATCTTGCCCGCCGTGCCGTGAACAACGAGGTCGCCGGCGTCGGAATAAAACGACCGCGCGCCGAGCGCTTCCATCGCGCGCATCGTGTTCACGCAATCTTCGCACGGTAGAAAATTTTTCACCGTCGTTTCGCCCGTGGCCAACGCGGCGAGCATCGCCACGCGGTGCGAGATGCTTTTATCGCCCGGCATCTGCTTCAGATGTCCGCCGAACAACGTGGCCGGATGTACGATCACCGATTGGGTTCCTTGACTCATACTTCACCTCTTGCATGGTTGCTCCGCGCGGCCAACAACGCGCGGCGTGCGGCGCGGCCGTCTTCGAGAAACTGGCGCAGCCCGGCCTCGTTGCCGTGCTCCAGTTCCACCAACACTTCCGCCAGCCGGTCTTGCAGCGCGCGTAATTCCTCCGCCAACGCCGGCCGGTTGCTCTGCAAAATATCCAGCCAGACCTCCGGCGAACCTTCCGCCACGCGCGTCACGTCGCGGAAACCCGGCCCACAGAATGCGCCGATCTGCTCCGTGCCGTTCGTGCGGCCCACCGTCGCTGCCACCAGCGCCGCCGCCACGTGCGGCAAATGGCTCGTACGCGCCATGACCCGGTCATGCTCCGCCGGATTCATTACGCGCACCACCGAGCCGACGCTGCGCCAGAAGGCGCCGATTTTTTCGACCGCCGCTTGCGACTCGCCGCCGTCGCTGGTGACGATGGTCACCGCATCCTGATAAAGATCGGCCAACGCCGCCGCCAAGCCCTGCTGCTCGGAACCGGCGATGGGATGGCTGCCGACGAACACGGCGTTGGAACCGCGCAACGATAGCCGGATTTGCTCCGTCAGCCAAGCCTTGGTGCTGCCGACGTCCGTGACCAGCGCGCCCGCGCGCAACCCGGGCCGACACGCCGCCGCCAGCGCCGGCAGGGAAAATACCGGAGCGCACAGCACGATCAAGTCCGCGCCGCGTACGGCTTCGGCGGGATCAGCAAAGACCGCGTCCACCGCCTTGAGTCGCAGCGCCTCGGCGCGCGTCGCCTCGCGGCGCGCGTAGCCGGCAACGACCTTGCAACAGCCGCGCGCTTTCAACGCGAGGCCAAGCGACCCGCCCATCAAACCCAAGCCCACTATGGCAACTTTTTCCATTTTTTGTTTCGTTTTCCAAGGTTTGGAAAAACCGCACTCCGCCTTTTCCAAGCCTTGGAAAAGTCAGCCCACTTTTCGTCCCAGCACCTGCGCGACGCGATGAAGTTCGTCCATCATACGCAAAAATGTTTTCGGCAACAGCGCCTGCGAACCATCGGACAGGGCTTCTTCGGGATTCGGGTGGATTTCCACCATGACGCCATCGGCGCCGGCGGCGACCGCCGCGCGCGCCATCGGCACCACCAAATCCCAGTGACCTGTGCCGTGGCTCGGATCGGCGATCACCGGCAAATGACTCTCGCGTTTGAGCACCGGCACGGCGGCGAGGTCGAGCGTATTGCGCGTCATCGGCTCGAACGTGCGAATACCGCGTTCGCAGAGGATGACCTCGTGATTGCCCTCGCTCATCACATATTCGGCGCTCATCAGTAGCTCTTCGATCGTGTTCGCCAAGCCGCGCTTGATCATCACTGGCTTGTGCAACTTGCCGATTTCCTTGAGCAGCGTGAAATTTTGCGTGTTGCGCGCGCCGACCTGCAAGATATCGGCCACGGCGGCCACGGCCTCAAGATCGCGCACGTCCATGACCTCGGTGATCACATGGATGCCGACTTTCGCGCGCGCTTCGGCCAGCAGCCGCAGTCCTGCGTAACCCATGCCTTGGAATGAGTAGGGCGAGGTGCGTGGCTTGAAGGCGCCGGCGCGCAGAATTTTGCCGCCAGCCTTCTTCACCAGCCGCGCGATATCGAGCAACATCTCCCGGCTCTCGATGGAACACGGCCCGGCCATGACGACCACTTCCGGCCCGCCGATAACCACCGGGCGTCCACCCTTTTTGATCGGCGCAAGTCGAATCTGCGTACGACCGATGCGGGCCTCGGCGGCGGCAAGTTTGTAGGGCTTGAGCACCGCCAGCACGGACTCCACGCCCGGCAGCATATCCAGCGGTTTGGAGCGGATTTCGGTTTCGTCGCCGATCAATCCGATGATCGTGCGTTCCACGCCGCGGCTGACGTTGGCCTTGAGACCCCACGCGCGTGCCGAGGCCAAAATATGTTCGACCTGTTTTTCCGTCGCGCTTTTTTGCAGAACGAGAATCATATTTTCTTTCTAAATTTTCGAACCGCACATGGTAGGGACGGCTCTCCGAGCTGTCTGCGGCGCTCGCGGCGCGAGCGCCCTACCTATTTCTTCAACACCGTTTTCAGCGCGCGCAGGAAATGCGCGTTTTCGCGCGGCAGACCCACCGTCACGCGCACATATTCCGGCAACCCGTAGCCATCCATCGGGCGCACAATCACGCGCTGGCGCTCCAGCGCCTTGCAGCTTTCGCGGCCACGGCCAACTTTCACCAAAATAAAATTCACCACCGAGGGCACATAGTCCAAACCTAATTCAGCAAACCCTTTTTCCAACTGCGTCAGGCCGTTGGCCACCATGCGGCGCGTACGCTGGACGTATTTTTCGTCGCCCAGTGCCGCCGCGGCGGCAGCCAGCGCCATCGCGTTGACGTTGAACGGCTGGCGCACCTTGTTCAGCAATTCCACGCCCGCGTGTGGGCCGATGGCATAGCCGACACGCAGGCCGGCCAGCCCGTAGGTCTTCGAGAAGGTTCGCAGCACGAACACGTGCCGGCCCTCGCGGACGTAGCGGAGCGTATCCGGCTGCTGCTCCGGCGGCAAGAGTTCGATGTAGGCCTCGTCCAGTACCACGACCACGTGCTTCGGCACACGCCGCATAAAGCGGTCGAGCGCCGCGCCATCCACCATCGTGCCCGTTGGATTGTTCGGGTTGGAGATGAACACCAGCTTGGTGCGTGGCGTGATCGCCTTGAGCATCGCGTCGAGATCGTGCGTAAAGTTCTGCATCGGCACAGCGATGGTTTTCGCGCGAAACGCGTCGGCCACCAGCCGATAGACCACGAACGCGCGGTCGGCCATGACGATGTTTGTGCCCGGCTTCAGAAACGCCTGCCCCAGCAGCGCAATGATCTCGTTACTACCGTGGCCGGTCATGATCTGATTCATCTCGATGTCGAGCCGCTTGGCCAGCGCGCGCCGGAGATAAAACGCGCCGCCATCGGGATAGAAATGCATCCGCGGCACCATGCGCCGCATGGCGGTCATCGCCTTGGGCGAAGGACCGAGGGCGTTCTCGTTCGACGCCAACTTGATGATCTCTTCGGCGTCGGCAAAGCCCAGCTCGCGCGCCACCTCTTCGATGGGCCGACCCGGCTCATAGACCGCCAGCGACCGCACCCATGGGTGCGCCAATTCATGGATTTTCTTCTTCATGACTGCTGTCGAAGGCCGAAACGATAGCCGAACCCGCCCCACCTGTCGAGGCGGCAGGCGGCCTCGCCGCACGCCCAATTTCTAGGGTTTGTTTGGTCGATAATACTGCTGCGTGATGATATTGTTCCTTGCATAGAGAAATCTGGTTACATATTGACTTTGTTGCTGGCTACGGGATAACTGATGCATATGAGTTTGCTCGATCAGCCAAGTTGTTCAAAACTGATAAAAAAGAGGGATGAAAAGATCGTATGAAAGTTACGCTCACAGTTGAAAGGCTTGTTCATGAGGCGAAAGACTTCGCTCTATGTGAATCACAGCACCGTGAGCGCAGCTTGTTCGGGGTAACGGATGGCAAGGCTGTCGGCACGTATTTGGAGCACAAGTTTCAAGATTGCTTTCAAAGGAAGTACACATATGCGAAGGGGTCGTCAGCCAAGGGGATCGACTTCCCGAACCTCGGTGTTGACATCAAAGTCACCAGTATTCGGCAGCCACAGTCTTCGTGTCCTTTCAAATCCGCTCGTCAAAAAGTTTATGGTCTCGGTTATTCCTTGCTGGTTTTCGTCTACGACAAGAAGGACGACCGGAAAACACGTACTGCAACACTCCGTATAAACCATGTCGTTTTTGTTGAGGCTGGGCGAACGGCTGATTACCAGACAACGACCGGCATTCTCAGAATTCTTGATAACACTGGTAATGCAGACGATCTCGTGGCCTTCATGTCGGAACGGTTCCTACCACTTGATGATATACAGGCTCGCCAACTCGCTGATGAAATACTGAAGAAGAGACCCGCGGTCGGATATCTCACGATCTCGAATGCCCTTCAGTGGCGGCTTCAGTACAGCCGCGTGATCGAACACGCCGGGAAAGTGGCTGGCGTCCACAGGGTTGTTTAATGATCGCAACAAAGAAAATCGAGTTTGGGGATTTCCAAACCCCACCCGGTCTTGCCCGCGAGATCGCTGACTTTCTTCGGGACAGCGGGGAAACCGCTGATATCGTTGTCGAACCAACCTGCGGGCGAGGTAGTTTTGTCGCGGCGGCTATGACCGCCTTCCCCCGGGCGAAGGCCATTTATGGATTCGACATCAATCCTGCGTATGTGTGTGAGGCCGCAAACGCTGCCGGCCAACAGGACGGCCGGAAACTTCATCTTGAACGCCGAAACTTTTTTCAGATTGATTGGACGGAATTCTTTTCGATGCTAACAGGTACTGTTCTTGTCATTGGCAATCCCCCGTGGGTAACAAATTCCGCGTTGGGTACGCTCGAAAGCGACAATCTGCCTGAGAAGACAAACTTTCAAGGTCACAATGGTTTTGCCGCCAAGACCGGTAAGGCCAATTTCGACATTTCTGAATGGATGCTGATCAAACTCACGGGAGCACTACACCGTCGCGTTGGTTGTATCGCGATGCTTTGTAAAACGTCTACGGCGCGCAAGTTATTGCGGTATGCATGGCTGAATAGATTGAACATCGGACGGTGTTCGCTACACTTGATTGATGCCCAAAAGCATTTCGGAGCATCGGTGAACGCCGGTCTGCTTATTGTGCACACGGGTACGGTAGGGTGCGCGACGACGGCCTGTGTTTATCCGAATCTTTCTTTCAATAGAAAAAGTTCAACTTTTGGTCTTGCCGGCAAAGAACTGGTTGCGGACGTTGACGAGTATCAGCGACTACAGGACCTTGATGGTGCCTCGTACTATACGTGGCGTTCTGGCGTTAAGCATGACGCGGCAGGAGTCATGGAATTCAAGCATGAGAACGGCCAGTTCACCAATGGACGTAATGAAATATGTAACTTAGAGCTGACGTATCTTTTTCCTCTCTTGAAATCCTCGGACATTGCCAATGGGCGCCTGACGCCTGATAGATATGTGCTCGTCACTCAGCGAACACCATCCGACGACACGGCGAGCGTTATGAGGAACGCCCCCAAGACATGGTCTTATCTGCTGGCGCACGCAGATGCGCTCGATCAAAGACGGAGCGTCATTTACGCAAAGCGACCGCGCTTTTCCGTGTTCGGTATTGGTGACTACACCTTTGCCCCTTGGAAGGTTACTATATCCGGTCTGTATAAAAACTGTCGCTTTAATGTCATTGGCAAACACCACGATAAGCCCATTGTTTTGGACGACACCTGCTACTTCATCCCTTGTGCATCCGAAGCAGAAGCTTGTTTGGTCTGTGATTTATTAAATTCCGATATTTGCCAGCGATTCCTGCGCTCGCAGGTCTTCCTAGATGCCAAGCGCCCTGTTACGGTCGATATCTTAAATCGGATTGACCTAAAAAAAGTCGCGGAGCATGTAAACAGGTCGTTAGAAGCACAGCAGTATCTGTCTGCCGCGGCTGGGTTTAACGACAAACAGCCGCTCCTCGTCTTTGCAGGAAAAACGGGCTACTGAAGAAGGCGTCAAGGCGGCGTGAGAAATCCGCACGCCTAATCTTCGCTTCCGCTCATTCTGGGCTCGGTTCCAAGGGTTGGAAATGGGGATTACGGGTTTTTCCAAGCCTTGGGAAGTCGCACCCGTCGCCGCTTGCCAAGCGCCGGCTGCTGTGCTAAAACGCCGCGCCCCTTGTGGCGGGGTAGCGAAGTGGTCAAACGCATCAGACTGTAAATCTGACGCCTCACGGCTTCGTAGGTTCGACTCCTACCCCCGCCACCATTTTCAAAATGAGGTCATTATGTCCACCACAGAACAGCAGGCGCTGAACGAACTGGCCAAACTCGCCCAACAATCCGGGTTGCAAGTAAGCGGCGGCAAGATTCGCCGGACATCGTCGCGGTTTTGCCTCGGCGTGGAACACGGCGACTATAACGGCACCGCGTTGTTCGGCGTCGGCACCGACCGCTTCATCTGGATGGCCTATAAGCCCAACGGCACCGACCGCGTCCGCCTGCTCAGCGGTAATTTCCCCCACGATGGCCTTGTTGAATTCACACTCGGTACGGTGCCGTCGCCGAAGTCCGCGGCGATTGCGGATACGTGGGCGCGCTTTCCGTTCGGCGTGGACTTCATCCTGCGTCGCGCGGGTTTCAAGCTGGAGCAGGGTTTCGACGCCGTACTGTGGGGCAACATCCCCGGCGGCGGCATGTCGCGCTCCGCCTCGCTGGCGATCAACCTGCTGCTGACATTTTTCGAGGTCAACGGCCTTGCCCCGCGCAACGAAATGGATGTGGTTGACCTCGCGCAGGCCGTCGAGAACGATTACATCGGCTCGCCGTGCGGCAAGTTGGATCAGATCATGATCTACTTTGCCAAAGACGGCATGGGCACCTACTACGATCCGAAAAACCGCAAGATCAGCTATGTACCGCTCGGCCAAGGTGCGCTTGATTTTCGCATCGTCAGTCTCGATACCGGCACGGTGCGGCCCGGTCTCGAAAAATCCACCTACCGCGTGCGCCGCGCCGAGTGCGAGCAACTCGCCGCGCTCGCCAAGCCCGACTTCGGCATCACCTGCCTGGCCGACGTGAAAGACGCAGCGCTCTACCAGAAGATCATGGCGCATTTTGGCCCGAAATATCCGAACCTTTGCGAGCGCTTGGACTACATCTTCCACGCCCAGCAGCGCTTCTACCAGATGATGGACGCGTGGAAACGTGGCGATATTGAAACCGTGGGCCGCATCTTCCGCCAAGACGGCGTTGGCCTGCGCGACGACTACAAAATTTCCGGCCCCGAACTCGAAACCATGTGCGACATCGCGCGCGCCGTGCCCGGCGTGCTCGGCGAGCGCATGCTCGGCGGCGGCGATAAAGGCGCAAGTGGCGCGCTCGTTCGCGCCGAGGCTGTGAATGCACTCCAAGCCGCGGTGGATTCCGCCTATCCGCGCAGCCGCCCGGCTTACGCCGACAAGTACGCGATGCATGTCTGTCGCGTCGTCGAAGGCGTCAAAGTCCTACCGGGCTTGTGAACGATCCAACCGGTCGGTTCACTTTTCCAAGGTTTGGAAACGTCAGTGCAGTTCGATGCTCTGCGTGGCCTGCAGCGTCACCGGGCCGAGTAGGCCGGAGGGCAATCGGTCGTTTTTGAGATGCTTCTTTTCCGCCTGCAGCGAACCCCAGCCGTTCTAATGCTGTTTCCACGTCGCACCGTAACGGGCCTGCAATTCTTGCGGAATCGGCGTGGGCTTGGTCAATCCGGCCGCGTAATTCCACAACAAGTTCGCCACCGTGATCTGGATTTTGTTCGTACCGGGCTTGAGCAATTTGGTCACGTCCACTTGATAGGGCTGCATCCAAACTTTGCCGGCAGCCACGCCATTGATCCACACCTGGGCGACTTCGTGCACCTCGCCCAGATCAAGGAGCACGATCTTGTTTTCGGACGCGAGTTTGGCGGGCAACTCCACGTCGAGGGCGTATTGCGCAGTACCGGAAAAGTTCTTGAGTTCCGGCAGCGTGGTCCAGTCCACCAATTTCGGCAGCTCTAGCTGTTTCTGGATGCCGCCCAAGCCATTGAATTCCACCGCCCAAGTTCCCGTTACCGGAAGCAATGTTTCCGGGCGAAGCTCGCGCGCCGGTCGCAGGGTTTCATCCGGTTGCGCGGTGAGGAGCGTGAAGCAGGATTCCCACGGGTGCAAATCCACAGCCAGCGCGAGGCGTCCGTCCGCGGTCACGCGGGATTTCGCCGCGGCATGGATCTGCCCCGTCATTGGATTCCAGATTTGCGGATAGCGTTCCTTGGTGTTTAGAATGACTTCCGTCTGCACCGCGTTGGTTTGCAGATTGCAGACGAACCAAGTGTCTACGCTGCCGATGCGGGTATGACGGAAAGTCAGGCCGTCGCTCAACGGTTTGTCGGCGATCTCGAAATCCGGTGTCAATCGTTCACGCAGCGCGGCGATGAATTTCGCATAGGCCGGATTCAACGGCTCGGTGGCTGACCACTCAACCGATCCCGGCGACCATTTCGTCAAATAATCAAACCCGTCGCAGTCGGGCAGAAAATAGGTCAGGCCCGCGCCGACTTCTTTCGCGCCGCTCTTGGTGTCAAACAGCGTCTCAATCATCGCGGCCAGTTGCTGCTCGTGCTCGACATGTTGGAGCAGGCCGATGGCTTTCTGCGGCAGGGTGTTCAAGGCGAACACCGTTCCGCCGCCGCGCGCAAAGCGTTCGACAACGGCCAGCGTTTCCGGCGCCAGAAAACGGACGCGCGGCAGGATCAACACAGCATAGGCATAACCATTGATGACCAGTTTTCCATCGCGGACTTCGGCGTGGTGCTGGAGCAGGTCATCGTTCACGCAGTCAAAGTCGTAGCCGCTGGCGATGAGTATCTTTGGCAGTTTTCCAAACGGCACATCCCGCACGTTGCTGCAGGGAAATTCCGCCCGCTCCGACCACACGGTCGGCATCGGCGAATAGAGCAGCACACCCGCTTCCGCCCGGCCCTGCCGACTGAGGTACGCCGCACGCGCCTGATAATCGGCCAGTCCGCGATACCACGGCCACCACGTATTCACGTGGCTGATGCGGTTCATCCAAATGAGATCGCGGGCAGGGGCGAGTTCCTTTTCCGGTGTGTAGAAATAGCCGTGGTTATAGAATTGCGTGATGCCGTCGCGTAAAAACAAATCCGTCCCTTGTTTGATCTGCTCCAGCGTGGTGCGGTATTTGGTATTGATGAACGTGAAGGCCTCGGCGGATACCCAACGTTTGTCCTTCGAGGGATACAGTTGTGCGCCGCTGGTCGTCAGTTTGTGCCAGAATATCGGGTCGAAACTACGCTTCGTGTTTTCCGTCTCCGGACGCTGGAAGCGGCCCGACGCCTCGATCAGCTCGGCGGTGAAACGGTAGTGCGATTGCTGCCGCATCTGTACGCCAATTTCAGCGCAATAATCCGTCAACACGTCAACGGCGGCCTCCATGCCTAGTAAGTGTTGAAAATGTCCGAAATCGTAACGCACATAAGGTGTTTCCGGTGCGCCGTCATATTTTAGCAACGGCAGATAAGGACGCAGGTCATAGCCCATCTCCTTCTGAAAGCGCTCGAATAGATTCGCGCTCCACAAAAAGTCTTCCTGTTTCAATTCGTAACTATCGCCGAAAAATGAATCCACGGTCTGGCCAAAGTGTTCTCCGAGCAGAGCGCGGTAGCGTTCGCCCGTAGTTTCCACATATTGCCGGACCGCTTTCTTGTCGAGGTGATCCACCACGGCGGAGGGCGGGTCGTAATCTTCGCAGGCGCACTTTTGCCCGGTAAACACGGTCCAGAAGCTCATGATTTTCCAGCGGCCCACCGGCAGATCAGTGGTCACCTGATTTTGGGGCCGGGGTGAAAATTCTTTGGCCCCTTTGATGCCCGCGCTCAAATCCACCCGCTGACTGCAGTCCGGCTTGCCTTGGGCGTCCAGTTTCACCGCGACTACGGCCTCCAGCTTGCGCCCCTGCCGGACATAATCTGTCGGCGCCTTCACTTCACAATCCACCGCCTGACCACCCTTGAGTTCCTGCTCTGCCATCACCAGTACCTTGGAGCGGTTTTCTTCCTTCACCCAGGCATGGCCATGATTCCAGCCCGGCCCGAGCGGCGGCGTCACTTCCAGCCCCAGTTCCTGCGCCTTGGTTACGGCGTAATGCACCATGTCGAAAAATTCCGGCGACCCGAACTCGATGTTCCCTTTCTCGTAAATCTTGAGAAAGCTCATGATCTCCACGCCGCCGAACCCTTTTTCCTTCATCTGCTCCAATTGCCAGGCAATCCCCTCCTTGGTGACCGCATTACCCGGCCACCACCAACGCGTATGCGGGCGATAGGTCGCCGGCGGATTGTCCCAGCCCGCTTTGAGCGCGGCGAGCGTCTCCGCCATCGTTTTGGCCTGATCCAGTTGTGCCGCGAGCGTCTCCGCGCGCTGGTGTTCCACATTGATGCACGGCGCCGCAACCACGGTCCCATACCCAAGCACTGCAAATACCGCCAACAGGCCGAGGATATTTTTTTTCATATTTCCTTTTCAAGGCACTGCGATCAATACGACAACGGACACCACCGATGATTATTGCCGAAGTTTTCCAAGGCTTGGAAAAGTCACCGCACTTCGCTCGTTTGTGCCGCGCGCAGTACCACCGGGCCGGACAAACCGGACGGCAAGAGGTGCTCGCGGGGCGTACGTGGTGCCGAGGTCGTGAAGGTCGTGCGCTGTTTTTCCGGCAACGTTGCATCACCCGCCAGCCGGTTCCACCAGTTGTTCGTCACTTTGACTTGCAGCGTGTTCGCGCCGGGCTGGGCGGCGGCGGTGATGTCGAGCGCGTAGGGTGGCTTCCAAAGCACGCCCAAGTCGTGACCGTTGAGGCTGACTTCCGCCAGCATTTCCACGCGACCGAGGTCGAGCTGGAGCTGGTGGTCTGCGCGCAAAAAGTCGGCGGGCACGGTGAGCGTGGTTGTGTAGGTGGCGGTGCCGGAGAAGTGACGCACGGCCGCATCGGCGTGCTCGTTCCACAACACAAGTTGCGCGAGTTCAATTTTTTCCGGCGCGCCGGAACCGGCCGGGAAACGTAGTTGCCACGGGCCGGCGACGACGCGCGGCGCGGGCAGTTGCGTCGCGTTCAACGTCATCTGCTGGCCGCTGGAACTGGTCAGTTGATAGACGCCGGCTTGCGTCACGGTGGCCAGCAACCGGCCATCGGCGGCGCGCTCGACGCCGATCGGGCAGGCGCCGCTCAGCGGCTGATGGTCTTTTTGTACCGCCACGACGGCGGGCGCGGTGAGCGGTTTGCGGAACACGATGAAAGCCGAGCCGTGCGCGTCGAGTGCGACGGGTACGCGGGTTCGGTCGCCTTCGGGCGCGAACCAGGCCGTGTTTTCGATGCGCCCGCTATCAGCCCGCCAGATTTCCGGCGTACGGCCGGCGACACGGAACGAAGCGTTCACGAGCACCGGTGCGCTTTTCTGATTCGAGACAAAGAAAATTTCGGCAGCGTCGCTGTGGCGCTGCGTCCAGAGAATTTCCTTGGGCACCATGACCGCCGGTGTCGCGCCGAGGCGCTGGAGCACGGCCGCCAAATCCGCGCCGTAGCAGACGCGGCCTTGACCCAGCGCGTGTTCGGTGACGCGCCGGCCATCGCAGTCACCCCAGAGTTCGGCGGCGAGCCGGCGCACTTCGGCGTCGCAGGTGGGATAGTTTTGCAAACTGGGTGAGCGTTTCGGCGGCGGGCCGAGGATCGTGGCGCCGGCTTCCACCAAGTCGCGGAGCTTGCGCAGCAGTTCGGGCCGCATCGTCTCCATCGGCGGCAACACCAACAGGCGATAGGCCGGGCCATTGGGCATCGCGAGCCGGCCATTTTTCACGCGCGCGCGGGTCAGCAAGCTTTCCGCGTTGATATAATCATAGTCATAACCGGGTGGCAGTTCCGGCTGGCGGGTGCCGGTCATTTTGGGCGCGTCTTCACCGATGAAGTAGGCGACATCGGCCACGCTGTGCCCGTGTTGCAGCAAGAAGTGGCAGCGGCGTAGATAATCAACCCACGACTTCGCCTGCTCGAACCACGTGTTGTGCCGGTTGAACTCCGTGCCAAACCAGGCGTTCACGCCGGGTTTGCGATCTTCCCACGGTTGGTGGATATAAACATGCAGCACAAAGTGGTTGATGCCCTGGCAGTAGGCCCAGTCGCCCAGCGCTTTGATATCGGCGGGATAGTCGCGGAACGAGCGCGGCGAAGTGAAGGCTTCGGCGTGCACGACGCGTTTGCCGTAAAGATGTGCCGAAGAGGAAGCTGCGCGCAGTTCGATGCTGCCGAGATCAGGGACACCATCGGTACCGCGCATCCAAAATTCGCCGGCCACATCGTCGCTTTGTCCGCCGTATTGCAAAAATTCGGCCGGGTAGCCCCAGTGGCCATAATTCTCCAGCCAGAGCCGTAGCCCTTTTTCGTGGGCGGCATCGCGCAGGCCGCCCACGTAATCATAGGCAACGCGGTCGGCGACCAAGCGGCGCAGATCCCACAAAAAGCGATCCGATTGCTCCGCCGTGCCGACCATGCGGCCGGTGAGCACCGGTAGCCACGGGCGCGGATCATAGCCCATGGTCTTGCGGAATTGTTCGGTGAAGCCGTCTGTCCAATTTTGCGGACCGACTTCGTAGCTATCAATCACCACATGCTGCAATGCGGTGCGCTGCCCGGCGGGCATCCGCTCCGCCAGTTTGCCAACCATCGCGCGGAAATGTGCTGTGATGGCCGCGCGATTCATCTTGTCCACTTCCGGCCCACGGCCTTCGTTGGTCGTCGGATGATTCACCGCGCCGGTCGGCGTCATGCCGGAGCGCAAAATAATCCACTCGCCCGCCGGCACGTCCCACGCGAGCGTGCCATCGGCCGCGAGTTTATCGCTCAAATTGATGATGTGTTCGGGTGTGATCGCCAGCGCAGGCTGGTCGGGCTCGGTGGCCGCCGGCCAGCGATAGCAGTCCCACGGCACGTTCGGCGTTGGATGCATTTTGCCGAGTTGCTTGTCAACATACCAATCCAACCGTGCCGCGCCCGCGAGATCAATTTCTGCCAAGCCACCTTTTCCTTGCAGACCGGTCAGCACCAGTCGAAATTTTCGCGCCGTCACCGGCGCGAAGGCGACCACGGCCGGCCCTTTGATCATCGGCCCAACGTTCACTTTGTGATCTGGCGCCGGGCCGCGCCGATCCAGCGAAAACTCACGAACGGCGTGGAACACACCATTTGTATCAGCCGCCTGCAACTCGCAATTCACGGCAAACTCGCCATCGTGCGGATAGAGCGCAAGACTGCGCGTGGTGAACGGCTTTTCAGTTTCCAGGGTCACGCTGAGCGGCTTGGCGGCGCCGGCCGTACCCTTTGGAAATACGATACCGGTGTCGGGATTGCCGTCGCAGAGCAATTGCGCCGCAGCCACCGCCGGCGCACACTGCACGCGTGGCGCGAGCTTGGCGATGTGTTCGCTATCGGCGGCCGGCGCGGGAAAGGCGAGCACCGCAATATCTTGAAACGGCATCTTCGGCGTGGGCAACTTACCGGAAAAATGTTGCGGCCCGGTGACGTGCGTTTCCGCCGAAACCACGTAGCGCATCGTCTGCGTCGCCGTGACCCACGGCCCGCCCGACTGGCTCCAGCCGGGGCTGTTGAACAGGCCGATCTTCACCCCCAGCCGCGCGCCTTCGCGCACGGCATGTTCGGTGGCCTCCCACCATTGCGGAGTGAAAATGTGCACGTTGCCGGGCGGTGTGCTCTCGTCCACGATGTTACCGATCAGCGCCTCGCCAATGCCGACGCGCGCCATCGCTTCGAGGTCGTGCGTGATGCCCGCTTTCGAGACGTTGTCGCTGATCCAGTACCAGTAGCACCAGGGCTTGGTTTCTTCCGGCGGATGGGTAAACCCGGCGGCCAAATCATCCGCCGCCTGTGCGGCCCTGCTCAACGCGAGAGCCGCTAACACGATCAGCATTATTTTTTTCATCGTGCTCCTTTACGGCATTTTCCAAGCCTTGGAAAGCGCAAAGCACGTTTTTCCAAAGCTGGGAAAGGTTAAAAACCAGCCAACGCCGGCGCGCTCATTTATTTTCTTTTTGTAGCTTCACATTGGCTTGTTGAACGAGGTCAAGCATCCAAGCGCGTTGGTTGGTGAAGGTAATAGTGCAGTCGTGTTGATTGGCGAGATCGAAGACCCAGAACGCGGCCAGCGAGACGTGTTCCCGCGCGATGGCCTCGAGCATTTCAGCGAACATTACCCGATGCTGTTCGGCCGGGAGTTGATCCGTCGAAACCCCAAACTCACCGATGAACAGCGGTTTGTCCGCTTGCTGCGCATAATGTTGCGCCAGAGCCACGGCCGCCTGATAATTTGTAGTGCCACCGCTGTAGCGGTGTTTTTGATTGGGATAGAGATGGATGCAAATAGTGTTGAAGGGGTCGGGGTTATCGCGCAGCAACATCTCGCCAAACTGCGCAGCCGTATCGGCTTTCCAGGTTTTCTCATGCAGGTTGTGCCAGGCTGCGGGACGCGGGACAGCATTGCCTGTGGTTATAAAACGAGTGCGGTCAAAACGCCGTACTGTTTCTGTGAAAGCGGCAAAGGCAACGCCAACGGCTGAAAAGGTCAATTCATCGTGAGTGGTGCGATAGGCTGGTGTGCCCTGGCGCAGAGCGACCATCGGCCGGTGTTGGGCAGGATTGGGCAGATCGCACGCCAGATTGTATTCGTTACCGAATTCCCAGCCCCAAATCGCAGGTGAATCTTTGTAGCGCGTGACTACTTCCGCAGTGTAGCGTCGGATAAACGCGATGGTCTTGCTTTGCGGATTACCGAGTTCATTCACCGGTTCGCCCACGATATCTGGCACCATCGCCAATTGCCAGAAGAGCGACGGGATCAGGCCGATGCCGTTGGTCTCCGCGCAGCGTACCACGCGGTCGAGCCGGGCAAAATATTCGGTGCGGTTGGTCAGATAGAGTTGCTGATCCACCGGCCAAAAACCGGTACACATGAAGCGTACGAACGGAATCCGGGCGCGTGCCAGCGCTGCCAGATTGGTCAGCGACGCAGTATCGTCGGGGTCTTTAATCAACCGCGAAAATAATGAAAAATAATTTGCGCCGATACCCCGATAGGGTTGACCGTCTTTCAACAGCACACCATGCTGCGCGGTCAGTCCCGGCGGCGTACGAATGGGCTGCAAAAGCTGGTAACCGCCAGCGGTCAGCAAAAACGTGCTCATGGCCAAGATAATTTTTTTCGTCATATTTTGCCTTTTTCCAAGCCTTGAAAAACGAAACCTGTCATTTTTCCAAGGCTTGGAAAAGTTGTTCACGGCTGCGCCGCAACTTGCACCGCCGTCCGCAGCAGCACTGGGCCAAACAGGCCGGACGGCAGCGGCTGGTCGGCTTGGGTCCAGTGGTGCCACGTGGTGAACGTAAAGCGGCCCGTCGGGCTGGGCTTGCCCGCGAGCACCCACGGCGGCCATTTTTTGAGTTGGATGCCGTTCCATTCGCGGTCGTCCGGTAGTTGTTCGTCACCGATCAAGCGATTCGGCCAAAGATTCGTGATACGCACTTCGAGTTCATTTTGGCCGTCGCGCAAGGCGTCGGTGACCTCGATGCGGAACGGCGGCTTCCAGAGAATACCGAGGTCGTGACCGTTGAGTTTGACTTCGGCGATATTCTTGAGCAGGCCGAGATCGAGAAAGATTTTCGATTTCAAATTTTGAGGTTTGAACTCGAGGTTTTTCCGATAGGTCGCAGTACCGGAGAAATATTTTACGCCGGCGTCCGGATGCTCCGTCCACGAGATCAGCTTGTCGAGCATGACCTTGGCGGGCGCGCCCCAATTCGGCGGGAAGGAAAGCTCCCACGGGCCGGTGATCTCCTGCGGCGCAGGTACCGTCTGTGCTTCGGCCTTGAGCGTCTGGCCGGCAGCGGTGGTCAGCTCAATCACACCGGGCTGCCACGCCAGCACTTCGGTTTTGCCGTTGACGATGAGGTCATAGGCGGGCGGCGGCGTGGGCCGCTCGTTTTCATCCGGTAGCGTCAGCGTTTTGTTCTCGCTGACGTGGACGATTTTTTGAACACTGCCGACGCGATATTCCACGCGTAATTCCTTGACGACCATCGGCGCGGGATCGTGGCCGGTGAGTTTGTTGTTGGCCATCACGACCAGTGCGCCATCCTTGACGAGACCGGCGAGCTTGGCGGTGACGTTGGCTATATGCGCGGACGGCTCGGTTTCGTTCCCCAATACGCCATAGCTGGCGTGGAGGACTTTGGCGTTCGCGGGCAATTCCAGTGTTTGGCCTTCCGACACCGTCTGGACTTTGCGTTTACCGCCGGTAAGGAACTCGATGCGCAATTCCTTGGCGTCGCCCGGCGCAGGATCGTGAGCCAGCGCATTGCCGGCCAGGATGCGGCGCTGACCTTGGCCGACCAGCTGCTTGACGGCGGTCGTGACATCAACGC
The DNA here is from genome assembly GCA_004321905.1 of Verrucomicrobiota bacterium. GTDB lineage: Bacteria > Verrucomicrobiota > Kiritimatiellia > CAIQIC01 > CAIQIC01 > DP16D-bin41. The sequence continues at coordinate 18,876 of SCQF01000014.1, forward strand.
CTTCATCGTTGGTGGTGCCGAAGAAACCATATTCCGCTTTAACGATCGCCAGCTCTGGCGGCGGCGTGGTGGTCGTGTTTGCGGGTGTGTAGTGTGCGGCGACGATGTGAGCGGCGTCCGCTGGTTGGCGGAAGACGACGAAGACCGAACCGGCGGGAGCGAAGCGCAGTGGCACCGTCGTGCGGCCGGCTTGTTCGGTGAACACCGGTGCTTTTTCGATCACCCCGGTGTCGGGGTGCCACAATTCCGGTTGCTTGCCGCTGATACGGAAGGTGCAGGAAACTTCGCCGGCCACTTCTTTTTGGTTTGATACGAAATAAATGTCCGCCCCTTCCGCGACGCGATGGATATAGGTCAACTTCGCGCTGGCATCCGCACAAACAAAGTCCGGTTTTATGCCCAGTGCGGTGAGCGCTTCGGTCGCGGTTTTGTTTTGGATGCTCTTGCGCCAGAGTTCATCGGCCAGTTGCCGCACCTCGGCGTCGCATTGCGGCCAACCGGTGAGGCTCGGCGATTGCGCCGGCTTGGAGCCGACAATCGTCGCGCCAGCGTCCACGAGTTGCTTCAGCTTGCGTAACAGGGCCGGAGTCATCGCGCCATCGTCGGGCAACGCCAGCACGCGATAACTCATGCCGCTGGGGAACACGAGGCGCCCGTCTTTGACGCTGACCAGATTCAGGAGCGCCTCGGTGTTGCACGTGTCATAATCATAACCCGGAGCAAGCTCGCCGGCGCGACCGCTGTTCGGCGCGCCTTCGCCGGCGAAGAAAAGGACATCGCCAACAAAGAGACCCGATTGCAGCAGATACTGGCTGCGCGCGATGTATTTGAGCCACGCGCTGCCCTGTTCCCACCACGTCAGCGTGCGTTCGAAATGCGTACCCCACTGGCCCATCGTCATGCCGGGAAAGCGCGTGGGGTTGGTCCACGGCTGATGCGCGTAACGGTGGAAGATGAAGCGGTTGACGCCGCTGCACCAGACGAGATCGCCTTGCGCTTTAAGAGAATAGGGGTCCTTGAGCCATTTACCCACTTCGGGCCCGGCGGTGAACGATTCCGCGCCGACGAACTTGCGGCCATAGACGTGTCCGAGTGCCGCGGCGTGCTTGGCATTACCGGGATTGCCGCCGCCGGGCCAGAATTCGCTCATCGGGATATCGGCATATTCGCCGTACTGCAAATCGTCGGAGGGACAGTTACCATACGGCTCAACGGAATAGAGCATCCCGTTCTGATGCGCCAGCTCCGCGAATTTTTTGGAGTAATTTTCGGCAAACAGATCGGCGATGGTGCGCCGGAAATCCCAAAGGAAACGGTCGGTGATGGCGGGGCTATCCACAATGCGACCTGCGAGCACCGGCAGGAAACGCACGAGGTCATAGCCGCGCCGTTTCTGAAACTCCCCGCGGAATTGGGTGGTCCAGTTCTGCGTGCCGACTTCATAACTATCAATCAGCACATTGTTCAGCACCTTGCCGGCAAGCGGGCCGAGTTCGGCGATCAGCTTGCCCATGCCGCCATCCCAATGCGCCTGCGCGGCCTCGGCGGAGAGCTTGTCGCACTCGAGCCCTGTGCCGCTCTTCGGCGCGGGATGATTACTGCGGCCATTGGGCGTGTACCCGAAGCGCACGACCGTCCAATCGCCTTCCGGCGCGGCCCACACCAATCGTCCACTCTTATCCATTTTCCCGCTCAGATCGAGCAACGCTCCGCTTGGGATGACCTCGTCGGGTTGGGCTGTCGCCGCAGTGGTGCCATGCACATCGCTGCCGCGATCATAGAACGCTTTGCCGGCGAAGTCTTCGATGCCGAGCCGCGGCGCAAGCTCGAGCGCGCGCAGCGTGAGCGCCTTCATCTTTGATCCGGTGCTCAAGAAAAGCACGCGGAAGAAACGCGCGGATACCGGCGCGAAGGTGAAGATGCGGATCTCATCCCCTTTGGGCAGCGTAAAAGACTCGATCTCGCGGAACTTTTTGCCGTCGTCGGAGCTTTCCAACCGACCACGACATCCGCGCATTCCACCGGCGGGCTTGAGGCTCAGCATCCGCGCGGTGAACGGCTGCGCAAATTCCAGCTGAATAAACTGTGGCTCCTGGGGTGTCGGCAAGGCGAAAGTTAAGGCGGTGCCTTCTTTGCCTGTAATCAAGTTGGCCGCGTTGCCGTGCTTGGCGCTGCTGGTCACCTTGGGCGCGCACTGTTTCATCGTCACCAGTTCCGTCGCCGGCGTTGGCCAGGCGAGTACGGCGATGTCGCGATAGCAATCAAACTGGGTCGGTGGCTGTGGCAACTTGGCGTCGAACTTGGTCGGCCCCTTGACCCGCGTCTCGCTGGTGACGACGATCTGCATCCCGTGTTCCGGCGTATTCCACGGTGCGCCGCTGCTCGACCAGCCCGCGCAGTTGTGAATGCAGAGTTCGAGACCGAGCCGTTGCGCCTCGGACGCCGCGTGCTTGACCAGTTCGCGCCATTCCGGACTGTTATATTGAACGGGGCCGATCGGGATACCGCCCGCCGCATTGAAAATCTGCGCGCCACCCACGCCGACGCGCGCCAGCGCGTCCAAGTCGGCGGTGATGCCTTCCTTGGTGATGTTGCCATCCATCCAGTGCCACCACGTATGCGGCTTGGCCGATGCCGGCGGATTGACGAAACCTGCCGCCAAATCTTCCGCCGCCACCAGCCGCGCGCCCAACATGAGCAACGCCAACAACCCGATCATTTTTTTCATGTTTTCTCCCCTTGCAACAAAGCACGGCGACCTTTTCCAGAGTCTGGAAAATGGAAGCAACATTTTTTCCAAGCTTGGGAAACCACGCGACGAGAAAACGGCCCGACGCTACATTTATTGTGAGTTTTTTTGCGGGAAAAAGAAACTGGCGAGGACAACGGGGCTCGAACCCGCAACCTCCGCCGTGACAGGGCGGCGCTCTAACCAATTGAGCTATGTCCTCGCGTGGGACGGCGGACTAAATCACAAAACGCCTGCGCTGGCAACCGAAAATCACATTTCCCGTTCCAGGCCTTGGAAAAGCGTACGACTGCTTTTTCCAAGGCTTGGAAAATTATTTGACGACGGGCTCCGGCGTATCGCGGAACTGGAGATCGTAAAGACGTTTATAGACGCCGCCACGCGTGAGCAATTCCTGATGCGTGCCGGTTTCCACGATGCGTCCGTTTTCCAATACGACGATTTGGTCGGCGTGCATGATGGTCGAGAGGCGATGCGCGATGGCGAGCACGGTGCGGTGCGCCATCAGCTCATCGAGCGCAGCCTGTACGGCGCGTTCGCTTTCGGTGTCGAGCGCGCTGGTGGCTTCGTCGAGGATCAGGATCGGCGGATTACGCAAAATCGCGCGGGCGATGGCGAGGCGCTGGCGCTGGCCGCCGGAGAGCCGGACGCCGCGCTCGCCGATGTGCGTATCATAATCCTCCTTCATTTCCATGATGAAGTCGTGGGCGTGCGCGCGCTTGGCCGCCGCGATGATCGCGGCGCGGTCGGCGTTGGCGGTGCCATAGGCGATGTTGTTGGCCACCGTGTCGTTGAAGAGGATCGTGTCCTGCGTGACCATGCCGATCTGGCGGCGGAGCGATTCCTGCGTGAGGTCGCGCAGGTCGTGGTCGTTGAGCAGAATCCGGCCGGCGGTCACGTCGTAGAAGCGCGGGACGAGGCTGACGAGCGTGGATTTGCCCGCGCCGCTGCTGCCGACGAAGGCATAACATTGGCCCGCGCCCACCGTCAGGTTGATGTTTTGCAAAACCTGCTCGTGGGCGTCGTAGGCAAAACCGACTTGCTCAAAAGCGATGCGGTGCACCGGTTCGTTGAAGGTGATCGCGTTCGGGCGGTCGGTGACGCTGGCCGCGGTGTCGAGCAGTTCAAAGATGCGGTCAGCGGCGGCGGAGCTTTGTTGGATGGCGAGGTGCAGCTTGCTCAATTTCTTGACCGGCTGATACATGATGAGCATCGCCAGCGCAAAGGTGAAGAGGTCGGCGCCGGACATATGGGTCCACTGCTTATAGAACATGACGAGCGCGAGGCCGAGGGTGGAGAGGAACACGATGATTGGTTCGATGGAGGCGTTGGCGCGCGTGACCTTCATGGCGCGTGAGAAGGTCGCCTTGGCCTCTTCGCTGAAGCGCTGGCGCTCATAGTTCTCCATGCCGAAAGCTTTGACGATGCGCATGCCGACGAGCGCTTCCTGTAAAATCGCGGCCAGATTGGCCAGCCGCGCCTGACCTTCGCGCGCGGCGCGGCGGACTTTGCGGCCAAAATAGGCGACCGGCAGGATGCAGACGGGGAAGAGCACGAGGCTGATCAGTGCGAGCTTCCAGTTCAGCCACAGGATGTAGCCCACGCCGCCGATCAGCACGAACGGCTCGCGGATGAGGTCGCCGATAAACGTGCTGACCGCGTTTTCGATCATCATCGTGTCGTTGGTGATGCGGCTCATCAACTCACCGCTGCGGCTGCGGGTGAAGTAACCCATCGAGAGCGTGAGCGTGTGGTCAAAAAGTTTTTCGCGGATGTCGCGTACGACGCGCTTGCCAACCCATTCGATCAGGTAACGGCTGGCGAAGTCGCCTAGTCCGCGCAACGCGGCGAGGATCGGCAGCAGCACCGCCACACCGATGAGTAGGTTCCACGGCAAGTCTTGGTGCTCAAAAAAATTGCTGAAATTTTTCTGAATGGCCGGCAGCAGGCCCGTGGTCGAGCCGCCGAAAAGAATGCCGAAGAAGATGCCGAGCAGCAGCCGGCGCCAATAGGGCTTGGCGTAGCTGAACAGCCGCAGCCAGACGGCGCGCTGTGGGGCAGTTGCGGGTTGAGTGGTTTGGTTCAAGGTTTGTCTGGCTTTCCGCCGCACCCGGCATGCGCTTGGATACGCTTCAGAAACTCCGCGTCTTGTAAATCTTGTGGGCGTCCTGCGCGCTGCTTGGATTCGATCAGATCAGCCAGTCCCAGACACCGCGTCGGGGTGCCGTTTTCGGTGGTGAGTTCCCGGGCCTGCTGTTCAGCTTGTTCAAAGACGGGTAGTCCGGGGCCGCCCAGATGAAATTGGACGACGCCCCACTGCGTTTGATAGGTCTGAATAGAGTTTTCGCCGTGCGGCCCCAGCGGCTCCAGCGGACAATCCAGTTCGGTGCCCAGTGCTTTTTCGATGCGGCGCAGATTGTCCGTATCATGGGGCGGAATATAAAAATCCCAATCCATGGAAAAACGTGGCAGGCCAGACAGTCGCACCGCTTGTCCACCAATCAGCAGGTATCGCACTCCGGCTGCGCGGAAACGTTGAATCACTTCGTCCACTGTGCGCCTCCGTGGGCGGCTAGTTCAGCCAGCAGGGCTTGCTTCCAGCGGTTCAACTCGGCATGGGAATTGAATTTCTTGTGACCAAAGCGCGGCAGATTGGTCAGCCGGGGTAACGTTGTGACCCGAGGCTTGGCCGCCCAGAAATCTAACTTGGCGTTTATGTCATTCGTGCGCTTCATGGAACAAAAATCCGTGCGAGAAGATTAGCACAGCTGAACCGCACGTAAAGCGTGACGTTCGTGCCCTGATCAGGCTTTGCTGTGGCCGAGTTCTTCCAGATAGCGCTGCGCCTCCAGCGCGGCCATGCAACCGGTGCCGGCGGCGGTGATGGCCTGCCGATAGAGCGGGTCCTGCACGTCGCCGGCGGCGAAGACGCCGGGCTTGCTCGTGCGTGTGTTGTTGGTGATGAGATAACCGGCGTCGTTCGCCTCCAGTTGGCCCTTGAACGGTTCGATGTTCGGTTGGTGCCCGATGGCGACGAATAGGCCCTGAATGTCCAGCGTGCTCAACTCGCCGGTCTTCACGTTCTTCAGTCGCAAACCCGTCACGTCGTTTTTCGTCACGTCGAGCACTTCGTCAATGACGCTGTTCCAGCGCACTTCGATCTTCGGGTGCTGAAGCACGCGCTCGGCCATGATTTTCGAGGCGCGGAACTCATGGCGTCGGTGAATCAGCGTAACTTTGGAGGCAAATCGCGTCAGGTAAACCGCTTCTTCCATCGCTGTATCGCCGCCGCCAACCACGGCAATCGGCTTGTTGCGGTAAAACGCGCCGTCGCAGGTGGCGCAGGCCGAGACGCCGCGCCCGATCAGCTTTTGCTCCGACGGGATGCCCAGATATTTCGCCGTCGCGCCGGTGGCGATGATCAGCGCGTCGGCCTCCAGTGTATTGCCGCCGCCCATCGTCAATTTTAACGGGCGACCGGACAGATCGCTGCTCATCACCATGTCGGCGACGAAGCGTGTGCCGAACTTTTCCGCCTGCTTGCGCATCTCGTCCATCAATTCCGGTCCGGTGATGCCTTGGGGGAACCCGGGGAAATTTTCGACCTCGGTCGTGGTCGTCAGTTGCCCGCCGGGTTGCAGCCCTTTAATGACCAGCGGTTCGAGGTTCGCCCGCGCGGCATAAATCGCCGCCGTATAACCCGCCGCACCCGTGCCGATGATGATCAATTTTTCTTTTGCCATGTGCCCTGCTCCTGCGTCGCGATTTTTGCTGTGTCCCCCGCGACGGCGAACGGTTATATTCTTTCAGCAACCGCCGTCAGGTGAAAGGAAAAAGTCATGGATATCCTCAAAGACATGTTCGAGAAACAGGCCGAGCTTAATCGTCGCATTGGGATAGATACCACCGCCTTGCCGGAAAGCGAGCAGCCCAAGTGGATTTTAAACTACTGCCGCGCCATGAATCAGGAAATCGCCGAACTGACCGATAGCGTGCCGTGGAAGTGGTGGGCGAAGTATCAAACGTATGACAAGCAGAACGCCCGCGTTGAGATTGTGGACCTGTTCCACTTCTTGATTTCGCTCGCGCAGGTCGCCGGCCTGACCGCCGAAGACGTCCACCGTCTCTACATGGAAAAAAACAAGGTCAACTTCCAACGGCAGGACTCCGGCTACGTCGTCAAAGATCACGACGACAGCAAACACATCGGCGCCTGACACGCCTTTTCCAAGAGTTGGAAAAACGGCGGCGCGACTTTTCCAAACCTTGGAAACATGGTAGCTTCCCAGCGTGACGCTGCGTATTGCCAGCTTTGGAGTGCGGGGCTTCGTCGGCACATCGCTGACGCCGAAGGTGGCGATGGATTTTGCCGGCGCGTTCGCAGCGCATCTCAGCGGCGGGCGTGTGCTGCTGGGGCGCGATACGCGTGGTTCCAGCCGGATGCTGCACTCGGCGGTCAGCAGCAGCTTGATGGCGGCGGGCTGCGAGGTGCTCAACTTCGGCATTTGCCCCACGCCGATGCTCCAGTTTTCCGTGCGGCCCTACGGCGCGGCGGGCGCGATCTCGATTTCCGGCGGCCATAACGCGATGGGCTGGAATGCGCTGACGTTCATCGGCGCCGATGGCGCGTTTCTCGATCCGATGGGTGGCGAGGCGGTGCTCGATCACTATCACGCCGGCTCTTTTTTGCCGGCCGATTGGGCGCATATGGGCGCATTACGTGAGGAGCGCGGTTTTGCCGAACCCTATTTTACCGCGTTGGAAAAACGGTTGGATGTGGCGGCGATTCGCGCGGCCAAGTTGACGGTGTTGATGGATCCGGTCGGCGGCGCAGGTTGTCCGTTCCTTGAAGAATTTGCGCGGCGGCTGGGCTTCCGGCTGGTGCCGATCAACGCACAGCTTTCCGCCTATCTCGCACGCGAAGCGGAACCGCGGCCGCGGAGCGCGATGCAGATGGCGGGGATCATCCGGCAGCTTGGCGGCGACGCGGGCTTCTTGTTTTCCAGCGATCTCACGCGGCTTTCGCTCGTCACCGAGGCCGGCGAACCGGCCAGCGAAGAATTCACCTTCGCCGTGCTCGCCAACCATGTGCTGGGGCAGCGCGCCGGCACGGTGGTGACCAATAGTTGCACGACGCGGATGATTGACGACATCGCGCGGCAACGCGGTGTGCCACTGGTCAAAACGCGCGTCGGTCAGGCGTACATTGTCTCCAAACTGCTCGATGAACAGGGCGTGCTCGGCGGCGAAGGCAGCGGCAGCGCCGTGGTGCCGGATTTCAGCCGTGCGTTCGATGGCTTTCTGATGGTCGGGCTGGTGCTGGAGGCGATGGCACAGCACGGCAAGAAGCTCTCAGAACTGCTCGGCGCCTTGCCGCGCTATCACATCGTCAAGCGACAGGTGCGGTGCGATTCGCGGCATGGTTATCGCGCGTTGGACCTCGCGCAGGAGCAGATGTTGGCACATCGCGACGGCGGACAGGCCGATTTGACCGATGGTCTCCGCATGGACTGGCCCGATGGCTGGGTCCATGCGCGCGCGTCGCAGACCGAGCAGTTGGTACGGGTGATTTCCGAGGCAAAAACCCGCGCAACGGCGGAGCACCGCGCGGATGAACTGGTACGGCTGATTGAGCAGGAAGTCTAAATGCAGGTTTCATGAAAGAGTCCTTAAAAGTTGGCGTATCCGGCGTGCGCGGCGTGGTCGGCGAGAGCTTCACGCCGCAATTAGCTGCGGCGTTCGCGCAGGCGTTCGGCACGTTCGTCGGGCGTGGCCCGGTGGTCGTAGGCCGCGATACGCGTCCCTCCGGCCCGATGCTGGAGCACGCCGTGATCGCCGGACTGCAAAGCGTCGGCTGTACGCCGGTCTTGTTGGGCATCGTGCCGACACCGACGCTGCTGCTGGCCACCAAGGAATCCAGCGCGCGCGGCGGCATCGCGATCACCGCCAGCCACAACGCCGCGGAATGGAACGCGCTCAAATTTGTGGATCGTAAGGGCCTGTTTCTGGATGAAATTCGCGCGGGTGAATTGTTCGATATTTATCATCAAGGTGATTTCCCGCTCGTGCCGGAAAGTGAGTTGCCGGGGGCGACGCTTATGACCGACGCCTTCCAGCGCCACGCGGCGCGCATCGCCGGCTATGTGGACGCGGCGGCGATCCGTGCGCGGCATTGCAAGGTGGTGGTGGATTGCGTCAACGGCGTCGGCGCGCTATTCACGCCGGCGTGGCTGCGCGATGACTTCGGTTGTGAGGTCGTGGCGCTGCATGACCAGCCCACCGGCGTTTTTGAGCGCGGACCGGAACCGGTGGCGGAAAACTTGGAGAAGTTGTGCGCGGCGGTTCGACAACACGGCGCGGCGGTCGGTTTTGCACACGATCCGGATGGCGACCGGCTGGCCATCGTGGATGAGCGCGGGCAGCCGATTGGCGAGGATTTCACCTTGGCACTGGCGGCGTGGCAGGTATTGGAGCGGCATGCCCGTGGGCCGTTGGTGATGACGGTGGCCACGAGCCTCTGCGTGGCGGCCGTGGCCCGCGCGCACGGCGCGGAAGTGATCCGCACGAAAATCGGCGAAATCAATGTGGTCGAGGCGATGCTCAAGGCCGGCGCACCCATCGGCGGCGAAGGCACGGGCGGTGTGATTGTGCCCGCCATTCATCCGTGCCGCTGTTCCTATGCCGCGATGGCATTGGTGCTGGAACTGCTCGCGCAGTCCGGGCGTACGGTGGCGCAGTTGCGCGCAGAGCTTCCAGAATTTCACGTCGTCAAAACCAAGTTGCCGATCCGCGGTGACGAAGCGCCGGAAAAATTGCGCGGTTTGCGACGTTATTTTGAAGAGCGCGGCGCGCGCGTGACGCTGCTGGATGGCGTACATGCGGATTTTGGCGACCGCTGGATCAATGTTCGGCGCTCCAACACCGAGCCGGTGCTGCGCCTGACCGCCGAAGCGGCCACGCCGGCGGCGGCGGAAGGGTTGCTGCGTACGGCATTGAGTGAAATACAGCCATGATGGTACGACACCTCGTGGGCAGGGATTTTGTAGGGGCGCAGTCTTGCTGCGCCCGGTGTGCAGGGCAGGAGCGAAGTTGGGCGCAGCAAGACTGCGCCCCTACATTCAACACAAAGGAAAATCCATGAAGAGCAAAATCGGCGGATGGCTATCGGTGCTGATGTTGACCGGGTCGGGCGCCCAGGCCATGCACGCGGGCGATGGTTTGCCGGTCACATCAAACGCCTATGTTGCGCTCAGTGTGCAGGGTTCGGTCGGCCTGCTCAACGGCAGCGCGCTGGAGACCGTATACACCGGCGTGGAGGGCTCGCGCTACAAAGTGAGCGAACTCGACTGGGACATCAAAAACGTGGTCATGGTGGGCGCCAACCTGTCCGTTACCCTGCACAATCAAATCTGGCTCAACGCCGGTTTGTGGGGCGCGGCCACCCACGGCAGCGGCCAGATGAACGACTGGGATTGGTTGTTGGGCGAGCAAGGCTCGCCGTGGACGGACTGGTCGCTCAGCGAGGTGGATGTTACGCGCGCCAGTTTGCTTGATCTCAACGTGGCGGTCGAAGTCCTCCGCGTCGGCGATTGGGGCCTCCGCGGCATCGCCGGCTATAAATACAACGCGTGGCAATGGGAAGACCACGGCGTCCGGCACATCTATTCCAGCAATCCCGCCGTGCCCGGCGGCTTTCGCAACGACGTCGCGGAAGAAAACGGCCACACCGGCATCATCTATGAGCAGTGGTTTCACATTCCCTATCTCGGCGCGGGTCTGAACTACACCAACGGCGGCTGGGTGGTGGATGGCTATGCGCTCGTCGGGCCGTATGTGATCGCCAGCGACCGCGACCAGCATCTCAATCGTCGCCTATTGTTTGAAGAAGATTTTTCCGGTGGCCAGTATTTTGGCGCCGGCGTGCGGGCGGCCTACGTTTTTCAAAGCGGCCTTTTCCTAGGTGCCGCGCTCGATGGCCAGGCGATTCCGGAAATCATTGGCGATACCACGATCGTGGACCAACGCACCGGCGCGCGCTCAACCAGCGGCAACACCGCCGGTATTGCCAACCAAGCGTGGATGCTCGCGCTCTCCGGCGGCTATAAATTCTGACGGCAGGGCGGAATTTTCCAAGCCTTGGAAACGGGCTTGCGCCCGCTGCGGCATTGGGGCAAACTTTCCGCCGGGCGATGAGCGGCGGAGGGGCATGACGGCGGTCCATGAATCAAATCCAGCGCTGACACGATACGGGCGCTGGTTCGTAGGGTTGGGTCTCTTGACGCTGGCGGCCTTTGGCCTGCGCACCATCAGTAATTCCGATTTTTGGTTGTCGCTATCCTGTGGGCGTTGGATCGCAGCGCATGGCCTTCCGCATGCCGATCCGTTCTCGTTGACACGCGCCCAAGCACCATGGATGGACACGTCGTGGCTCTATAATTGGCTGGTGTACTGGCTCTGGTCGTCCGGTGGCGCCACGTTGGTGACGCTGACCCATGTGGCGGTGATCGTCGTGGCGTTCTGGCTGTTGGCGCGGATGGCGCGTAACTTCGGCGACCCCGTTTCCATCACGTTTGCGTTGCTGGTCAGCGCGTGGTTGCTGGCCCCGGCGTTTGTGACGCGTCCGCGGTTGTTGACCCTGATTTTCCCTGCCGTGTTCATGTTTTGTCTCTCCACCGGTGGCCGTCGCTGGTGGCCGTGGTTGGTGCTATTGCCGGCCGAGGTGCTGTGGGCCAATATGTTTCATACGTTCCGGCTGGGGCCGGTGATTTGCTTGTGTTTTGCGGCGCAACAATTCGCGCGGTGGCGGCGGGTGCAACGGGGTGAGGCGGGCGCCGAAGAAGGTGAAGCCAGCCGGGAGGCGTGGCTCAATCCGCTGCTGTTGGCTGGCGGCACGCTGGCTGTCACGCTGATCAATCCTTACGGCTGGGAATTGCACCGGGAAGTCATGGGCATCGGGCTGGGCGCGACTGGCCCCCGGATAACGGAAGATGTTTCCGTCTTCAGTCATTTGTTTAGCGCGGCTACCACGGGCCAGTTGGTCTGGCTCGCGGCGGCGGTCAACATCATGGGCCTATTGGCGGAAAAGCGGCGGCTGCCGTTGGGGTTCACCCTATGGGCGGTGCTGGGCACCGGCCTCGCCATGTGGTCGCCCCGTTATGCCCTGCTGATGGCGGTGCTCTCGTTTCCCTTTTTTGTGCTCAGCCTTCGCGCCGCCGGCCTTTTCCTGCGCGATGCGTTTAGCGATGTGGTGGATCGGCAGTCGGTCTGGTTCACGCGTCTGGCGGCGGCGGGTATCTTGGTGATCCCTGCCGTGACGCTGGGCCGGCTGGTCTCCAATCACTATTACTATGCCAATGGCAGTGCCTCCTGCTTTGGCCTTGGCGTCAGCGAGGAAGCCTATCCCGCCGCGGTCACGCCCGTGCTGGCGCGTCCTGATTTTCCGGCGGTGGCGGTGAACAATCCGTTGGATGGCGGTTATCTGATCTGGCGCGTGCCGCAGCGGCCGGTATTCACGGATGCACGCCTGAGCCTCTACGGCGTCACACTGCTGCAATTGGTCTCCCGCGGTTTGGCCGGTGATTTGCAGGCGTGGCAACTGCTGGAGAGTCGGCTCGCTCCCGGCGCCGTATTACTGAATTGTTGTCAGGCGCAGTCGGCCGTCGGTCTGCGCAACCTGCTGTCCACCGGGCGCTGGGCGGTGAAATATTTCGATGGCGTCACCGCCCTGCTGTTGCGTAACACGCCGGAAAATCGCGCGCTTTTGCAGGATGCGCAGTTGCAGGCGTTTGGTTTGAATAATCTGGAGCTGGCGCGACGCGCCTACGAACAGCGCGTGGCGCGCCATTGGTTCCCCGCGCACTCGCCCGCGCTCATCGGGGCCGGTAACATGTTGATGGTGCTGAACCAATACACAGAGGCGGAGAAAGTTTACACATTGCTGGCACGGGGCGCGCCGAACATGGCCGACGCGTGGCTGGAGTTGGGTATTTGCCGGTGGAATCTCAAGCGACCGAAGGAAGCGCTTGCCGCGGTGGAACGCGCCACAGAATGCGCGCCACGGAATGCGTTGGCGTGGCTCTGGTATGGCCAGGTTTGCACGGAACTCGGCTTGCCGCAGGAAGCCGGGGAAGCCTGGCATCGCGCCCAAAAATTGAACCCCGTACTCGCCGCGTCGTTCATGACGCAGGTGCAAACGCGCACCACCAACAATGTGTCGCCGGCGCTACGCGGGCGGAAATAAACGCCTCGCGCTTTACGTCGCGGCCGGATAGTTCAATTCGCCTTGGAAAACATATTGCGCTGGACCGAGCAACGTCACGTCACGCGCGCCGTCGGGCGTCAGGACAAAATGCACTTCCAACTCGTCGCCACTGGCGGGCTGCACGCGTACCGGCGGTGTGGTGCGGCCCAGCTTGCCGGCGATCAGCGCGCACGCCACCATGCCGGTGCCGCACGCCAGCGTCTCCGCTTCCACGCCGCGCTCGAAGGTGCGCACGCGCACAGCGTGATCGGGTTCGACGTGGATAAAATTCACGTTCGTTCCACGCGGCGCAAACGCCGCGTGCCGCCGGATCGCCGCGCCCACCCGCGCCACGTCCACGACGGCCAGATCATCGGCTTCCAACACGACGTGCGGCACGCCCGTGTTCACGAAATGATAGGTCCATGCGCGCCCTTCCGCCGTCAGCCGCTGGTTGAGTTGCCAGTCGCGCGGTGGCGGCATATGCAGCCGCACGCGTGCGCCGAGAATATCCGCGCGGACTTCGCCGGCCACGGTCTCGATCTGCATGTTCGCCGGAGCCACGCCGCGGTCGTGCGCGAAGCGGGCGATACAGCGCGCGCCGTTGCCGCACATTTCCGCCTCGCCGCCGTCCGGGTTGAAAAACCGCATCCGAAAATCCGCCTGTTGGGACGGTTGGACGAGCAGTAAACCTTCCGAGCCGATACCGGTGTGCCGCGCCATGATCTGCGCCAGCCACGCCTGATCGGCGGCGGGAAACGTCTGCGCCCGATCATCCACGAGGATGAAGTCGTTGGCCGCGCCGTGCATTTTCCAAAACGGAATTTTCATATGCGCCTCAAAAACGCGGCGTAATCTACCACATTTTCCAAGGCTTGGAAAATCCCCACCGCGGTTTTTCCAAACCTTGGAAACCGCGCGCCCCGAAAAACCCTTGCGCGGCCCGCGACCGCACGCTATGTTCCCCCGGCTTTCCGCTCGGGTGGTGGAATGGCAGACACGTATGTTTGAGGTGCATATGGCGCAAGCCGTGGGGGTTCAAGTCCCCCCCCGAGCACCACAACCCGCCGGTTTCTCTCGTGACGTGCGGCGGAAGAACAGGAGTACAGCATGAGTTGGTTGAGCAAGTTGTTCGGTGGTCGCGTTAATGCGGCGACCCGCATATTGGTGGATGGTTCCCGCTGGTCGGATGGACGTGGTGGCGACCGGCAGTCGCCCCGCGATCAGGTCCAAATTCTGCAGATGATCGCGCGGTTTGCCAAGCAGGAGAAGATCGCAGCCTTGGTGGTGTTCGAGGGCCGTCCGCTCCGCGAAGTTTCCGAGGATGGCGAGTATAGCGGCCTGAAAGTTTACTTCACCGAAAAGCAGGGCAGCGCCGGCGATCTCGTGGTGTCGCGAGCGCGTAGTGCCGGCGCGCGCGGCTTGATGGTGTTCACGGCCGATCCGGCGGTGGAGCAAAAAGTTTCCGGGCTGGGTTGCAGCGTGATGCATCCTTCCACGTTGCGCAAGGCCATCGAAGGCGGTGGCGCGCAGGGTGGTGAGCACGGCGGCATGTTCGGCATGCGTGGCGGCAATGGTGGCGGCCAACGCCGTCGGCCCATGGGCGGCGGTCGTCCGCCGATGCGTCAGCAGCAGCGGCCCGCACCATCCGCCGAAGGCACACCGGCTCCCGCGGCTCCGCAGCCCCCGGCCCAAACGTCGAACCAATCGGTGCGTAATCTGATTGATTTGGTCGAGGAACCCGTGCGCCCGGCGGCTCCGCCGCCTGCACCTGCGCCGGTGGTGGAAGCCGCACCCGCGCCGCAACCGTCGCCGGAAAATCCGCCGGCCTAAGTTTCCTGCGCTTTGCCGGGGAATGTTACGCAGGCGATGTGCGGCAACTCACGGTAGCGCCCGTCGTAGTCGAGGCCATAGCCAACCACAAAGCGATCTGCGATGGTGAAGCCGACATAATCCGCTTGGAACGGCACCACCCGTCGCGCAGGTTTATCCAGCAAGGCGCAGGTGCGCACCGTGCGTGCGCCCAGCGTCAGCAGATGTTGCCTGGCAAAGCTCAACGTGCGGCCGGTATCGAGAATGTCGTCCACCACCAACACCGCGGTGCCCGCGAGGTTCAGGCCCACATCTTTGGCCACGCGCACGACGCCGGACGATTCGGTGCCGCCGCCATAACTTTCCAGCGTCATGAAATCAATCCGCGGATGCACCTCGTGCCGGTAAAGTTCGCGCACGAGATCGGCCAGAAAAATAAAACTGCCGCGCAGAATACCGATCATCACGCAATCAGTGCCCCGACAACCATCCGCCATCTCGCCCACCAACGCATCCACGCGGTTTTGAATCTGCTCGGCCGTGAGCAGTACCTCGCGGATGTGATGCGGCTTCACCGGCGGCCGCCCAACCGCATCTGCGATCCCGGCGCACGCGCCGGACGCGGTGGCGGCATACGCGTTGCGCCCAGCGGCGGCCCTTTGACTTCCCGCTGGCCCAGCGAAGAAGCGCAAGCCACGCAGCGGTATTCATAGAGTTCCGCGTGCGGCAACACGAGCAGCAGCCGCTCGCGGACCGGCTGCGCGGTCCGGCATTTCGGGCAGAAGAGTTCTGTCGCTTTGAGTTGATCGAATTGGCGCATGGCGGAAAAGATAGCGACGCGAGGCGGCGGACGCAAGTCCGCCGGGTGGAGGGCGTTCACCGAACGCGCTTAAACACGTCGGCCCGACGCGTTCCACCTTCACCATGCCGTGCTGAACAAGGTTACGACTTCGTCCGGCGGCAGGCTTTCCAAGGTTTGGAAAACCGTTTGCTTTGCACCCGGCAAGACCAAATCCGGCCGCACGTCGGCCAGCGGCTGGAGCACAAACCGGCGCCCGGCCCAGCGTGGATGCGGAATAATCACGCCACCATCGTCGCAACACAGGTCACCGACATACAGGACATCAATGTCCAGCGTACGTGGTGCGAACTTGTCATCCGAACGGACGCGACCGAGGTCGTCTTCGATCTGCGCGGTGAGGCGTCGCCATGCGGCGGGCGGGAAATCGCCGGTCACAATCAACACGGTGTTCAGAAAAGCCAAATGACGATATTCGGGTTTCACGCCAACCGGCTCGGTTTCGTAGATCGGCGCGCTGGTCACGAGGCGTACGCCCGGCAACGCAGAGATGCACTGCCGGGCCGCGCGCAGATTCGCCAGCCGGTCGCCGAGGTTCGAGCCAAGACTAAGTCCCGCTTCCGTTATCATTGCGGTGAACTATACCGGTTTTCCAAACCTTGGAAAATGCGGAAGGTGGTTTTTCCAAGGTTTGGGAAAAAGGGACATTTGCTTTTCCAGGCCTTGGAAATCGAACCGCATTTTAGACCGTCCAGCCGTCGCGATAGGTTCCGTGCACCAGCGGCGCGACTTCCGGCGTGTTCGGCGAGCGCATGTTCGGGCCGTCCCACGCGATTTTTTTGCCGGGCAAGCGGAGGGCGATGCAACCCATCAGTACCATCTCCGTGAGGTAGGCCGCGATTTCGAAGCGTGAATAGGGCAGCTTGGGATTGCCCGCGACGCAGGCCTCCACCCATTCCCGATAGTGATTGCCGACGCGTGGTAGTGACACCGGAATCGGCAGGCACGCCTCGTGTTTGGTGACACTGCGGAGTTTGGCTTCGTTGTTCATGCGCATGAACGTCGAGCCACCGTAGTCACTGGTGGAAACAAAGCGCCCTTTTTCACCGACGAAATAGATGCCGGAATGCGGCATTCCTGCGCGCAAATCCACCAAGTCCTGGACCAGCTCTTTGGGCGGGAGCCAGCCGCCTTCGTACCACCACAAGGTGACGGGTGGTTTGGTTCCGCGTTGTGGATATTGAAAGCGAACCCTAGCGTGCGCGGGATAACTTTCGGGCATCGCGCCTGCGACCTGCGCTTCGACTTCGGTGGCGTAGCCCAAATCCAAGGCGCGGAACGGTAAATTGACCGCATGGCAGGCCATGTCGCCAAGTGCGCCGGTGCCGAAATCGTGCCAGCCGCGCCAGTTGAACGGGTGATAGACATGGCCCTTACGCTCAGCGTTTTTCCCTTTGGCGGGCGCGATCTCTTCGGGATATTTGTCCTTGAAGGGCCGGAATGGCGCGATGCCGAGCCAGAGATTCCAGTCGAGATGGGGCGGTACCGGATCTTCGCCTGCGGGTCGCGCGACGCCTTGCGGCCAAATCGGCCGGTTCGTCCAAACATGTACCTCGCGGACCGGGCCAAGGACACCGGCCTGCAACACTTCCACGCCACGGCGCAATTCATCGGAGGCGCTGCCTTGGTTCCCCATTTGCGTGACGACGCCGCTGGTCTTGGCCAACTCACGCAACTGACGGGCCTCCCAGATCGTGTGGGTCAAGGGTTTCTGGCAATAGACGTGCAAGCCCATCCGCATGGCCAGCGCGACGATGGGCGCGTGCATGTGATCGGGGGTTGAAACGGTAACCGCGTGGATCTTGCCCTTCTCCTTCTCTAGCAGTTCGCGGTAATCGTGATAGAGGCGGACACCTGGGAATTTCTGACGGACCTCGGCGGCTTTTTTTTGCAACGTGATATCGTCCACGTCGCATAGGGCGCCAAGGCTCATGCCGGCTTCCATCATTTCCGTGATGTCACCATTGCCTTTGCCGCCACAGCCGATGCCGGCGAGAAACATCTGGGCCGCCGCCGGATTGGCCGGCGCAACAACCTTGGTGGATTTATTTTTCTTGGGCGCGGCATAACCGTTCAGCGCCAGTGCGCCGGCCGTTAGCAGGGAGCCGCGCAAAAAATCACGACGGGAGCAACCGGACGGGACAATCATTTGCTCGGTCATGCGTTTTCTCTTGTTCTATGGGCCGTTGATAAACCGCAGACAGCAAGAGCTGCCGGCAGCTCCGCTGTCTTCCGGTAGTCGAGCGTTCGCCGCCCTAACGGCTTAGACGGTCCAGCCCGGACGATAGGGGCCGCGCACGAGCGGGGCGACTTCCGGCGTATTTGGCGAACGCATGTTCGGGCCGTCCCATTGGATTTTCTTGCCCGGCAGGCGCTGGGCGATGCAGCCGATCAGAATGATTTCCGTCAAATAGGCGGCGATCTCGAAGCGTGAGAAAGGCCTTTCAGGTTTACCGGCCAGACAGGCATCCACCCATTCCTGATAGTGATCGGTATCCTGCCCTTTGAGCCGCGGCAAAACTTCCGGGACGTTTTTACAGGTCTCGTGTTTCTTCACGCTGCGTAATTTTCCCTCATTATTGAGCCGCATCGTGTTGCCGTCGCCATAATCGCCGGCGGAGAACAGTCGGCCTTTTTCGCCGACGAAGTAGCACCCCGCAATCGGTGTTTCGCCGCGCAGAGTCGTCACATCTTCAATCAGCTGGTCTTCGGGTTTCCACCCGCCGTCGTACCACCAAAGCGTGAGCGGTGGTAGCAAGACTCCGGGCTTAACGGGGTTTGGGCGCGCCGGAAATTGGAAGCGAACCTTCGACATCTTCGGATAGGTTTCCTTGGCCGCACCCTCCACCTGCGCCTCGACTTCCGTGGCATAGCCCATGTTCAGCGCGCGAAACGGCAGGTTGGCGGTGTGGCAGGCCATATCGCCCAGCGCGCCGGTGCCGAAATCGTGCCAGCCGCGCCAGTTGAAGTGGTGATAGGCGCCAAAGCCCTGCTGGTGATAAATTTTCTTGTCCGCCACCAGTTTGTCGTTGCCGCCCACATAGGGTCGCGCCGGGGCGACGCCGAGCCACAAATTCCAGTCGAGCGAATCCGGCACGATGTCGGCGCGGGTGGGACGCGCGATGCCTTGCGGCCAAACCGGGCGGTTCGTCCAGATATGCACTTCGCGCACCGGTCCGATGACGCCGGCTTGCAACAATTCCACGCCGCGCCGCAACTCGCCGGTGGCGCTGCCTTGGTTGCCCATCTGCGTCACGACGCCGGTTTGCTTGGCCAGCGCGCGCAACCGGCGCGCCTCCCAGATCGTGTGCGTCAGCGGTTTCTGGCAATAGACGTGCTTGCCCAACCGCATCGCCAGCGCCGCCGCCGGGGCGTGCATGTGGTCGGGGATCGAAATCGTGACCGCATCAATGAACTCTTTTTCGCGCTCCAGCATCACACGGAAATCGCGATAGAGCCGCACGGCGGGGTTGTTCTTCGCGCGCACTTCTTCGGCGCGTTTGAGCAAATCGGTTGCTTCCACATCGCATAGCGCCACGACACGTGCGCCGGCTTCCATGACGCCGTTGATATCGGCCTCGCCCTTGCCGCCGCAGCCGATGGCGGCGATGCTCAGCTTCTCGCCGGGTAAACGTACGCGCGGCCTGAACACCGGCGCTGTTGTCGCGCACCCACCGAGCGCCAGCGCGCCGGTGGTGAGCAATGAACGGCGCAGAAAATCACGGCGGGAAAACGCAATGGTAGGCTTCATCTTTTTCCTTTTTGTTGTTGGTTTCCAAGGCTTGGAAAACGTGTTCTTCCACTTTTCCAAGCCTTGGGAAGATCGCCGCCGCCACGTTGCGCGGGCTTTATTTCGCCGCGCGGCCCCAGACTTCCACTTCGGTGTAGTGGTTCATGTTGTTGCTGGTGTTGCCGTTGCTCCACAGGCGGACGTAGCGGCCCTTCACGCCTTTGGCGTCAATCAGCTTGCCCTGGTAATTTTCGATCACGCCGGGGTCTTTGCCCACGCCGAGGCCGAGCGAGTTGTCGGTGTCGGTGTTATAAACCGTTTTAACTTCTTTAGCGAAGGCCGGATCGTCGCTGATTTGGACGACCGCGTCGTGATAGACGCGCTTCTGGGAGTGGAAGCGCCAGACGAGGATCGCGTAGATTTCGCTGCTCTGGCCAAGGTCAATCTGCACCCACTGCTTGCCCGCGGCGAGTTCGACGTAGGAACCTTCTTCGGCGGACTTGTCGCCGTCGGTGATCAGCGTGAGTTCGCCGACAACGGGTTCTTTGTCGCTGGCCGTGACCGTTTTATTGGAAGCGAGGTTGGAGCAGCCCGCTGGAATCATGAAGTCCGGGCGCTTGCCGGTCAGTTCCGGTTCGAGATTTGGGAGCGTGATCGGCTTGGGTGTGCCAGCCAGCATCGGCTTGGGCAATTCGGTTTTGAGCGGCACTTTTTGGTCATCCGCCGCCCGCGCGGTGATGAGCAGCGCGACCGCCAAGGTTGCGCCGAGAAACAGACGGGTAATCTTTTGCATATTTTATATCTCCGTGTCTTGCGGGTTGATTTCGATCGTGCGGCGTGCGGCGATGGCTTCGTTGGCCTTGAAAATCACCACCTCGCTGCCAAAGGCTTCGTCGGCGGGGCAATTGAGTTTGGCCTCGCCGCGAACCGCTTTGAAAAAGTTTTCCAGATGCGGCTGGTGAATCGCTTTGTTGAAGCTTATCGGCAACGCATAGGCTTCCAGCTTCTTGCTTTCGCGCACATCCACCTTGGCGCCTTCTTCGGCGGCGGCGGGCGCGGCCTTCATCGCCAGATAATTTTTCTGCACGTAGGGACCCCAATCCGGCATGTTCTCCATCGGCGGATTATCGCGGAAAATCTGGGTGACGCTCGGATTTTCAGAAATCTTGATCGAACCCTGATCGCCCATGAAATATTCCCAATAGCCGCCGCCCGCGCCGGTGGTGGTTTGGACTTGGTAGAACGCGCGCGCCACGCCTTCCGGCAGCGCGAATTCATAGATCACCATCGCGTTGTCATACCACTCGTAATCTTTGTAATAGTCCACGCCGCCAGCCGCCGTCACCGCGCGCGGCTTGACGCCGAAGAACCAGTTGAAGATGTCAATCTGGTGCGCGCCGAGGTCGGAAAGCGGGCCGCCGCCATACTTTTTGAACCAGCGCCAGTTGCGGAACTGCCGCATGTCGTCGAAGCCGTAGCGCTTGAGCACGTCGGGCTTGATCTGCACGCTCTTGGCCGCGCCCAGCTCTAGCGTCACTGTGCGATTCCACTGCGCGTTGGCGCAGGTCAGGCGCCCGCACAGCTTGAGTTCGCGCAAGAGGTGGTTGAGCGTGAAAAGATAGCGCGGATTGCTGCGGCGCTGGTGGCCGATTTGCAAAAGTTTCTTGGTCTCGCGCATCGTCTGCACCATGGAGCGCGCGCCCGCGATGGTGTTGGACATCATCTTCTCGCAATAAACGTTCAGGCCGGCCTTCATACAGGCGTTGCTGACCGGGGCATGCCAGAAATCCGGCGTCGCCACGACCGCGGCTTGAATATCTTTCTCCGTGGCGAGCAAGTCTTCGAAGTCCTCGTAGACTTTGACTTCGATGCCAGCCTTCTTCAGGCCCTTTTGGGCGCGGTCGCGGGCGTATTTCCAAATATCGCAGACGGCGACGATCTCGATGCCTTCGATCTTCATCAAGGCATCCAGCAAAACGTTGCCTTGCGCGCCCGCACCGATCAGCGCGTAGCGGATGCGACCGTTCGGCGACGTTTTCTTCGGCGCGGCGGTTTGCGCGTTGGCGTTGCCAGTCAGCGCCAGCCCCGCTCCGGCAGCGACCGCCGTGCTCAAGAAATTCCGACGGGTAAAATCAAATTCGGGTGCCATCGGAATCCTCACCACTTCTTCAGAATGCAGAGTTTGTTGTGTTTGGCGAGCGTCAGCGCCACGGCGATCAAAGCGACGTGAATCGCCAGCCACGCCACGCCGTCATCGGCTTTGATCAAAATCAGCCCGGCGGTCAGCGCGATATAAATGATGCCTTGGGCGAAGAGCGAAATCCGCGTGCCGATGCCGACCCACAGCATGACACCGAGCAAAATCAGCGCCGGGCCGAGACCGATATAAAACGGCTTGAGCAGCGCGGCTGGCAGCAACGGCTCACTGGCGAATTTGTCTTGGAGCGACTGCGGGATCGCCGCGTAGTTGGTCAGTGAATAGATTTTCTGTGTGGCTTCGATCATTGCGCCATTGGGATCGGGCTGCCCGGTCGTCGGGTCCACCCACGGTTTCATGACTTTGCCGATGGCCGCATATTTTTCCAAGCCTGTGACAATCGCGCGCAGGCCCAGCCAACCCCGCAACAACCAAAACGCCAGCGTGGCGTCCCAATTCACCGGCATCCGCGCCGTTTCGTTTTGATCACTCATCACACAATTCCTTTCGTTGGTGAACTTTTACTAAAAGCCCCCCCGCAGCGTCCAGCGGTCTTTCGCTGTCATCCAGAGCCGAGTCAAAAACGCAGCACCGCGAAATATATTGTGCAGAATTTTCGGCCCCGTTTTCCAAGCCTTGGAAAATTGCGTGGTTTGTGTTTCCAAGGTTTGGAAAACTCCGCTGACTTTGTTATACAGCCGGCATGGTGACGGGGGATTCCAAAGGTGCAGGAGCTATGCGGTGGAAGATTCTGCTGTGGCTGAGTGTGTTTATACTCGCTTTGTTGCTGCGCCTGCTGCAACTCGCCGCGCGGCCGATGCACACCGACGAGACGGTCAACGCCTACCTCGTCGGCCAGTTGCTCGCCGGCGAGGGCTATCACTACGACCCACAAGATCGGCACGGTCCGGCGTTGTATGTCGCGGCTTTGCCGTTGGTGCGGTTGGCCGGCGAAAAAACTTTTGCGGCATTGCATGAGCGCACGTTGCGTCTTGTGCCGGTGCTGATGGGCGCGCTGGCGGTGTTCCTGTTTCTGCCGCTGGCGCGCGCCGTGGGCTGGTCGGCTTGGACCGCGGCGCTGCTTTGGGCGGTCGCGCCATTACCACTTTATTACAGCCGTTACTTTATCCATGAAACCGGATTCATCGCCGCAACACTCGTCGTAATGGCTGGCGGCCTGCGCGCGGCGTTGGCGACCGGTGTACGCGCGGTCGTGTGGACGGTGTTTGCCGGAATCGGCGCAGGGCTGATGTTGGCGTTCAAAGAAACCGCGGTACTCAACTTCGCGGCGTTGGGCCTCGCAACGCTGGTTGTGGCACGGCCAACGTGGCGTTGGGTGCAACACGGATTACTTGGCGCGGGCGTGGCCGTGGTGGTGGCGCTGGGTTTTTACACATGGGGCTTCACGGAATGGCAGGGACCGGTGGATTTTGTGAGATCGTTTGCGCGTTTCGCGGCACGCGCCGGCGGCGAAGGCCACGAAAAACCGTGGTGGTATTTCCTGTTGCTGCTCGGTGGCGGAAAATCCGGTGCGCTGTTTCTTGTGCTGGCGGTTTGGGGTGGTTGGCTGGCGTGGCGCGCGGGCGACTGGCGTGGACGATTCGTGGTCGTCTATGCCGCGGTCATTTTCGTCATTCACAGCACTATTCCTTATAAGACACCGTGGTTGGCGCTCAATTTTTGGTTGCCGCTGGCGTTGTTGGCGGGTTGGACTTGCGCTGTGTTGCATGCGCAGCGTCGGTTCATTGCCTCTGCTTTTATCGCCGCCGTATTACTGGTGACACTGGCGCGGGACGTGCAAGCGCGCGTATTCCGCGAGCCGGCAGGCGATCGCAATCCCTACGCCTACGCGCACACGGCTGCAGACGTGATCCGATTACAACAACGCGTGGAGGCGGTGGCAGAAAAAAATCCGGCGGGACGTGCGCTGCGTATTGCCGTGGTCATGGACGATGCCTGGCCACTGCCGTGGTATTTGCGGCAATTTAGTCAGGTCGGTTTTTGGCGCGCGGCGGATGATCCCGGTTCGGCGGAAGTGTATGTCACCAGTTCCGATTGTCCGGAGCACTTGCACGCGCGGCTGCAAGGCTATACGCCGGAGTTTTTCGGCCTGCGCCCCAATGAACTGCTGTTGCTTTGGACAAAAACAGAAAATTTGCCACAAAAAGGCACAAGCAGCACAGCGGAGAAATAGTCTTGTGATTTTTGTATCTCTTGGTGGCTAAAAGATGACTATGTCTGCCATTCAAACCTTTCGACATCCGGCGATGGCCGCCGAATTTCAGGTGCGTATCGCCGGCGAAGAACCGACCTACGCGGCGCAGGCCGCGCAGGCCGCGTTTGCGGTGACCGACCGCCTCCATGACTTGCTCAGTCGCTTTCGTGACTCCAGCGAAATCCAGCAAATCGCCGCGTTGCGGCCCGGCGAAGCGCTGGCGCTCAACGAAATGACCTTCGCATGTCTGCAAATCGCCCGCGCGGTGGAGGAGCGGACGCACGGCGCGTTCGCCATCACCGCGACCGCGGCGCGTACGGCGGATGAACCGCCGCCGCACTGGCGGCTGGAGCCGGAAAATCTGCTGATCCACGGCGACGAAGGCCGGTTGCAATTCGATCTTGGTGCGATTGGCAAGGGCTACGCGCTCGACCGCATGGCGGCGGAGTTGGCCGACTGGGAATGCGCCGCGTTTTTGCTGGTTGCTGGTGGCAGCAGCGTACTGGCCGGCGCCGCGCCGCCCGGCACCGCCGGCTGGGATGCCGGACTCGGTTTGCCCGGCGGCGTCGCCCGTCGTTTCGCGTTGACGCACGGCTCGCTCAGCGGTTCCGGTATTTTCGAGCAGGGCCGCCATATTTTGGATCCGCGCACCGGCCAGCCGGCGCAGTTGCGCGACCGTGCCTGGGCCTTCGCGCCGACCGCCGCGCTCTCCGACGCGCTCTCCACCGCGGCGATGGTGCTGACCGATGCCGAATTGGCCGAAGCGCTGGCCGGTTATGCGGAAGGCGCGGTGGTGCTCGGCGACGGTGGGACGTGGCGCACCTATGGCGGCTGGCCGCTGCCACCGGAAATTTCTGCAAGCTAATTAGAGGGGGTGAAAAGTGAAAGAAAACTGGGATAAGAATATTTCACTGATCTCGCGTGGGACGCGTTATCAGGTGCAAGTGGCCACCGCGCTAATGGGCGTCATCCCCTTGCTGGTAGTGTATTTTTTTGTGCTGACGGTCTCTTCTCCGCACAGCATCTATTCCGGGATCGGCCAGCTTATCATCGTCAGTCTGACGTTTTTGCTGGCGGTGAGCGGCTATGCGCTGTTGTGCAAGTACCCCACCAACATTCTGAAGCTGCGTCAATATCTGCGCCAAATCGCCGAGGGCGAACTGCCGGAGAAAGTCGCGCTGGATAACTCCGCGGATGATATCCGGGCCATTGAAGGCTATCTGAACCAAGTGCTCACCGCGCTACGCGACAAAGTGCAACGACTTGAGCAGCAATTACAATTGGCCTGCGAAATGAAGAGCGCTCTCGAAGTCAATCAACGGGAGTTGCTCGCGGCGGAGCGCCATCGCGTCATGATCCAAAGTCTGGGCGCGGCCTGCCATCACATCGGCCAGCCGGCCACGGTGCTGCGCACGCATCTACATTTTCTCAGGAACCAAACGGTCATGCCGCGTGAGCTCGACGAGATTGCGGAGTGTGAGCGGGCCGTCGAGGCCATCGCCGCCGTGCTCGAAAAGCTACGCCACGTCAGCGCCTACCGCACCACACCCTATCTTGCGGTACCTGCTGGCAGCACCGAGGACGTGATTTTGGACATCGGACGTTAACGCTGGGGCCGCCAGCCGAGACCGACAAACGTCGCGCCAGGGCCACTGACGCCGAGACCGAGCGGCGCGTTTTCCAGGCGCATTTTTTCGTCACGCAAGATTTGCTCGCGATTTACCAAATATTCCACGCCGTTCGTGCCGGTACGTACACCGAGGCGATAGTCACTACCAATCCGCACCGGCGCGCCACGCGCCACGACGATGTGGAAGTCGCCGTCGCGGACGTGTGCCAGCGTCCAACCACTGGTTTCGCCAATCAAGCCGAAGAAATCGAAATTCTTTTCATCGCGGACATTGAAGACCAGCCCGGCGCGCGCCGGTTGCGTCAGCGAGGCCGCGGTCGGCGTCAGCGTCACGGCAATTTCCTGCGCCGCAACGGAAGCGCCGGCGATCGCGCACCCATTGGAAGCGCTGAAACTGATCGCGCCGGTGGATTTTCTCTCGAGTTTTCCAAGGGTTGGAAAATCGGCGGAGAATTTTTCCAAGCCTTGGAAACCGGGCGGCTCCGGCGGTGGCACGGCACGTACGAATGGTCGCTCCTCGGCTGTGATGGGTGTGAGTTGCATGTGGTCGCGTGCGAACTTGGCGGTGGCTTGGGCCGAAAAACGGATTTCGTCGCCGAACTCGGCGACGGCCAGCAGCCGGTGCGGTCCATCGGGCAATTGGGCCGTGTTGAAAATCAGGCCGGGGCGGTTGGCATCGTGCTCAAGGCAGCGTCCGTCGAGAAAAAAGCTGTAACGCAGCACGACGTTGGTGGGCGCGCCGGTCACCGTGAGCATGGCGGCGAGTTGGTTGCTCACGCTATGGACGCCCAGCCGCGCGGTGAGCGGCGGCGCGAACGGCGCAGCCAGCGGATCGCCCACCGGCAGCAGTTGGAACGGGCAAAACGTGCTCAAGGCGAAACACTCGATCGCGGAACAACCGCGGACTTGGTGGGCAAAAAACCGCGCGTTCGGAAATTTCGTCCAGATCGAATACGGCTCGCTGACGGTGCCGGAGGTGAGCGTCGCCCCGGCGCGCGGCCAAAGCGTCAACTTGGTTTGGTCGGCGGAGTGGAAGAGCGCGCCGAAGCTGGTGAGATGATCCGCGTAAGCGCCGGGCGCGAACGAAAAGCGCGGCGGCGCGGGCCACGCGGTGCCGCACAGCAGGCCGAGCACGGGCGTGCCCGCCATAGCCCCCGGAGCGACGGCGGGCGGCGCGTTGGTGATGATGGCGGTCATGCCGAGTGCGGCGAGTTCGGCTTGCGCGGCGGGAAATTGCCAGGCGCGCATTTTCGAGCGGATGTCGTCGCTGGTGATGAAATAAAACGCGGCGTTTTCCCACCTTCGCTCAAGCTTCGGCGGGCAAGTCCAAGACTTGGAAAAGGGTTGCGCCGCTTTTTCCAAGCCTTGGAAAACTTCATCGAGTTCGAGGCCGCGCGCGCCGGTGTGGGCGAGCAGCATCGCCGGCAGCGGTAAAAGTTGCTGCGGTGCGGCGGCGCGAAACCAGCCGAGCGAGCGGCTGCCGGCGGTGGGGCCGTTGGCTTGAAACGGGCCGGCAAAAAATACGGAACGGAAACTACCGGTGGTGATCAAACCGGACGGCGGGACTTGGTTGCGCGTGAAGGTCAGGCCCGTGAGCGACATCGGCGGCGAAGTGGTGACGCGCACCGGGAAATCGGCGGAATAGGCGACGGCGAGGATTCGTCCGAGCAGGCCGCGTTCCCGCAAGGCTTGATCGAGCGGCTGCCAGATGTAGCGCGTGAAGTCGGCGGGCGAAATTTCCGCGGCGGGCGCGCGGGCGGAATCCGGCACGTCGAGCGCGACGATGTTCTCCGGCGGCACGCCGCGAAGCGCCGTATAGCGGTTGGCAAGTTCGAGCGAGCGCGGCGAGTTCTGGTTGACGAGTAGGAGTAATTCGTGCGGTGCGAGCGCGAAAGAAGACGAACAACAGAGGGCGAATAGCAGATGGCAGGCAATAAAGAGCGCACGATGCATCCGATGTTCCCTGCGCGGCTAGTAAGCGCCCTCGGCCTTGAATACGGCCCGGAAGGTACGCACCAAAACGACGGCGTCCAGCCAAACCGACCAGTTGCGGACATAATAAAGGTCCCAGCGTTCCAAGCCAGCGTTGCCGGCGTCGCTACGGCCGGAGACCTGCCATAGACCGGTGATGCCGGGGCGAACGCGGTGGCGAATTTCACGGATACGTGGCGGCAGTTTTTCTTCGTGGTAGGGCGGCAACGGACGCGGGCCCACCAGCGCCATGTCGCCGGCCAATACGTTGAAGAGTTGTGGCAATTCATCAAGCGACGTGCGGCGCAGCAGGCGACCAATCCACGTGATGCGCGGATCGTTCTTGAGCTTGCAGTGCGTTTCCCATTCGGCGCGCAGTTGGGCATCCTCAGCCAGCCGGTGGCGGAGCACGTCTTCGGCATTCCGCACCATGGAGCGCAATTTGAAGGCGCGGATGCGGCGGCCCTGATAGCCGATGCGCTCCTGGGCGTAGAACGGCGAGCCGCGATCTTCCGCCCAGACCAGAAAAGCGAGCACGGCCAGCAACGGCAGCCAAAGCGGCGCCAGCAACAGCACCAACAGCAATTCGAGCGTACGCTTGAGAATGCGATCGGTGGGCTTGAGCAGGTTGTTGGAAATTTCCAAGCCGATGACGCCGATGAATTCACGCGGGCGCACCCACAGGGACGGCGCATCCAACAGGTCGGGGACGATGATGACGTTGCGATAGGCGGCCAACGGGCCTTCGATCAGGCGACCAATCTGCTCGCGCGGAAAGTCGGCCGCGGCCAGAATGGCGCAAGGTGCGCGGGGTGTGCTTTCCTGCATGGGGCCGAGGACGGGCAAGCCGGCGATACGTGTGCCACGTGGTGCGGCATCATTGAACACGCCGACAGGCCGATAACCGAGACCGCTCTCTTGACGAAGCACGGTCGCCACATGTTCAAGTATGGTGCCCCAGCCGTAGAGCACCACCGGAATGCCCCAGCGATGACGACGAATCAAGGTGGCCTTGGCCACGCCACGCGCCACACCAACCAACGGCATCGTCAGCGCGCAGGTGCTCAGCATCGCAATACGGCTGGCGGCATCGGTGGTATGGGTGACGAACAATGCAAAGCTCATAAAAGCGGTGACGGCCAGCGCCAGCAACGTCATCCGCCGGATTTCTTCCACCGCGCTTACGCCCCAGCCGGGCGTCAGGCGTAGCGCAATGGCACCGAGCCACCAAGCAGGGAGGAGCAGCTCACCTATGTCGGCCATCAGGAAGGCACCGCGCAAGGCGTAGCGTATCAGGCCGCCCAGCAAGAGGGCCAGCAGGAGCGCCAGCGCTTCGGCGAACATGAGGGTTGCCGCGTTGATCGCCAGGCGCAGGTAATAAGAAAAATCTGTCGTCGAGTGCTCCAGCTGAAAGGTGTCGAAGAAGGGGTCGTGCAACTGGGTGGCGGGCCAGCCGGGCGCGGAAACTTTGCCCGCAGGTGGCGGGCGGGCTTGGGCGCGAGCCAGCAAGGCTTGCTGGAGTGGATCTGGTTGCGCGCCACTCATGAACCTGTGCCCGCGGGTGGAGGCGCTTGCCCGTTGAGGCTCAATTCCGGATAGAGCTGTTTGACGAATGATTTGATCTGTTCCTGAAATTGCGCCGCGGCATCGCGCCGGCCGGCAATGGCGATATAGGCCCACTTATGGGAGACGCTGTGGATAATACGATCCCAGCCCAGCCAAAACATACGTTCCCAGTGGAGCGGAGTTTCGCGGCCTTGCCCGGCGAACCAATAAGCGTAATAGCCGGGTAATTCCCGTTTGCCGGAATGTATATCCAAGGGACGGGAAGTTTCGAGCACCATCACCCCGAGCGGTTCGCGTCCGGTGAGCGGCACGTCCAGCACATAACTCTTGTTGATGCTATTGCCCTGGCCCACCAGGCAACGTTCGGGACGGTGAATACTCTCGCGCTCCCGCCCGCTGAGCACCAGCGAGGCAAACACTTCCGCGCCCACCGCGTTCGTGTAGCGGCCTTTGAGAAATTGGGTGTCTTTGGGCAGGCCTTCGTACTCCGCCAAGCTCATCGTATGCAGTTCCGCGCCGCAGACCGGGCATTTATCCGGCTCGGTCAGTTGATCCACGGTGAATTCCTTCAGACAGGCGGCGTTATGGCAAAACCGCAATTCGGTGCCCTGCCATGCTCCAAGTTGCGCGGGCAACACCATCCGAATACCTGCTTGATCGGCGATATTGACGTCCACGGTGAACGTCAGCGCCAAGGCCGCCAGCGCCAACAACACGATGACCGTCAAAAAAGGTCGCACATTCACAAGGCTCGTTCCCTCGTTACTACTCATGCTTCAACGCAAAGTTCAAACGGACGACACCACACTTTTTCCTGGCGCCTTCTCCCGGCCTTCGCGTCTTTGTGTCAAATTCTGGTCCGTGCTCATCCGTAATGCGTAATTACGCCGCGCCTTACTCCACGGTTGGCTCCTGCGCCGTCAGCCAAGCCTTAAACCGTCGCCACAATTGGTGGTAATCGGCATTCATCAACATACCTGTGCCCACCATCAAACTGAACGCCACAATGAACATGATATAACCCGACCAATCGTGGATTTTCATCGCCGCCTTTTCGCCGAACGCTGCTGCGGAAATGATGATGCTGAGAATGCGTGCGCTGTTGCTTGCCATGGCCAAGGGGATAAAGGTGAGAAATAGAAGCCATTTCTTGATTTGTGTTTTCTGCGTTGCATAAGCATAAACCGCTGTCAGCGCTGCCATCGCCAGTAGTGAACGTAGCCCGCTGCATGCGT
This sequence comes from Verrucomicrobiota bacterium, assembly GCA_004321905.1. Lineage (GTDB taxonomy): Bacteria > Verrucomicrobiota > Kiritimatiellia > CAIQIC01 > CAIQIC01 > DP16D-bin41. The sequence continues at coordinate 49,080 of SCQF01000014.1, forward strand.
CGGCCACGTCAAAACTGAAGCCGCCCAACGCGTCCGACATGATGCGTGAGCCGGCGCTATAGACGCCGATGCCCAGCGTGTTGGCCAGGTGCGTTGAGACGGACGTTACGAAAATACGCAGCGGGAACGAGAACGTGTCCAGGAACGTCAGCGGAATACAGAAAATCAAGTAGGCACACGGAAAGATCAGTAATTTGCCCATCTGCCAGCCATAGAAATAGAGTGGCACGCCCCAGACCAATAAGATCAGCGCTAACAGCGAGAGACGCGTCTGCTGAATCTTGGCACCCAGCCAGTGGATCGCCAGCGCGACCACGATTACCGCCAGCCCCCACTGACAAACCGCTCGCGGTGCCATTATTAGTTCGCGTCGCTTGACCCAGATTACCCCTAAACTCACCAGCGGCATCAACCAGCCAAAAGACCAGTCGGCCCCACCATAGGAAATATTGTCATTCCAGCGCGACAGCATCCACACGAATGCCGACCGACTATTGACGTTGTGTTCCACCGCATTGCCCAGCAGATGGAACAAGATATAGATCAAACCGATGATGACCGCCATGAAAGCCAGCTGGGTCACCACCGGACGCTCCAGCGTGGCCAAGCGCCACCGTTCACTGAAGATGCCGTGTGCCAGCGCGGGCTCCTGCTTGCTCATTGACTGCATGCCCATATCTTAACGGAACGGCCGCCGTTCTACAAGCGTCGCTGCGGGCGCTGTTCAAGATGAGTCCGCGGCAACACTGCTACGGGCTGTCCGACCCGCAGTGCGAGGAACTGGAGTGCAAGTGTATCTGTTGGAATCTCAAACGGCTGGTCAACGCCGCGGCGGCGTGAACAAGCAAGCCGCCGCAGCCGGTAGGCGGGCGGTTACCCGCTCTGGGCTCACCGCGTAGACCGTCCGGAGCCTTTACGCTACGGCACGGCGTGCGAGTTTCACTGCAAGCGCGCACAAAATCACCGCTTTTTCATCGCGGTATCCTGTCACCACCTTTTGCAGTGGTCTCAGGCTTGGAAAACATGCTCGCCCATAGCGACCCTAATCGCTATTCTAACGCGCGACTTATGACGGAATGGATTCAAGAATCGTTATTGCTCATTCCCGCGTTCAACGAGGAAGCCTCGCTCGGGGCGTTGCTCGATGAAGTTGGCACGTTGTTTCCCGCGTTGGATGTTGCGGTGATCAACGACTGCTCGGGTGATCGCACGGCGCACGTCGCCCGCACGCATGGCGTGGTCGTGCTGGATTTGCCCTGCAACCTTGGTGTGGGCGGCGTGATGCAGGCGGGTTTTGAATATGCCTGCGCACGCGACTACCGCTACGTCATGCGTTGCGATGGTGATGGCCAGCATCCGCCGTCAGAAATTCCCAAACTCGCCGCCGCGATGCAGGCCAACAACGCCGATGTCGTCATCGGCTCGCGTTTTCTCGGCCCGCACGCCTACACCAGCACACCTTGGCGCAACGTGGGTATCGCCGGCCTGGCCGCGCTCCTGTCGTACGCCTGCCGCCAACGCGTCACCGATCCGACCAGCGGCTTTCAGTTGATCAATCGGCCCGCCCTGCACTTTTTCGCCAAAACGTACCCGTCCGATTACCCAGAACCGGAATCGCTGGCCCTCCTGACGCGCCAAGGCTATCGCGTCTGCGAAACCGCCGTTGACTTCCGTGCGCGCCAAGGCGGCTGCTCTTCCATCGGCAAACGCGCGGCGTTATTTTATGCCATGAAAGTCACGCTGGCCTTACTGGTGGATCGCGCGCGGGCCGCTGATCCGCGCTTTAGTCGCCAAAACATGCTGGAGCAACTCGCGCCATGAAAGCGTTGCTTGAATTATTGAGTGTGGGACTGGTCCTGATCAGCGGTTTGTTGTTCGTCGCCGGCCGCAAGCAGAACCGCTTTATCGCCAGTTGCTGGCTGCTGCTCGGTGTGGCGCTGGTGCTATTTCTCGCCGGCGTCACCTTCACCGCCCAGGATAAAATGATGACGATGGATCTCAAGCTCCGCGCGGTCACGGGCCTTTTGAGTTTCTTCGTGTTGATCGCCACGATGGAAGCCGTCCGCCGCACCCAGATGCGTGAACGCTATGCCCTGCTCTGGCTTGGCATCGGCCTCGTCATTCTCGTCTTCGCGATCTATCCCACCGCCACCATTGCGTGGCTGCAAAAAGTCACCGGGATGCAATACGTCACCGCCATCGTCGTGGTCATCTTTGGTTTTTTGTTGTTGGTTACATTTCATTTTTCGGTGGAATTTTCCCGCCTGCACGATAAATTGGGCCGCCTAACGCGGCGGTGCGCGCTGCTCGAACGGCGTATCGAGGAACTGGAGCACGCCGTTCCAAGGTCTGGAAAAACCAGCGCGCACCAGTTCCACGCCTTGGAAAAATCCACCCCACCACCCTCCCGACCTGCATGAAAATTCTCATCACCGGCGCCAACGGCCAGTTGGGCCGCGATTGTCAGGCGGCTCTGCAGCCGAATCATGCGGTCATTGCCACCGACTTGCCCGAATTCGATGTGACCGATGGCGGGCAGGTGCACCGTCAAATCGCAGCGCATCGGCCAGAGGTGATCCTCAACTGCGCGGCCTTTACGCGCGTGGATGATTGCGAAACGAAGAAGGACTTGGCCTTCCGCGCCAACGCCGAGGCACCAAATTTTTTGGCACAGGCGGCACGCGCAACGAACGCGCGGCTTGTGCACCTTTCCACCGACTATGTTTTTGACGGTATGCGCACGCCGCCACAGCCCTACACAGAAGACGACGCGCCGCGGCCGGTGTCGGTTTATGGCGCATCCAAACTCGCGGGCGAAGAAGCGGTGCGCGCCAGTGGCGCGCGGTTCGCCATCGTACGCACCGCGTGGCTCTACGGACGGTACGGCGGCAATTTCCCCAAAACCATGTTGCGACTGGCACTCCAGCAGCCGGAGCGCGAGTTGCGTGTCATCAACGAACAATGGGGTTCACCGACTTGGTCGTGGCGCTTGGCGGAGCAAATCAAGGTCGTCATCGAAACCCGTGCGGAGGGCTTGTTCCACGCTACCGCCGAAGGCTGCACCACGTGGCATGGTTTTGCCACGGCTTTTCTGCAAGCCATGAACGTGCCACACCGTCTCGTGCCCTGTCGTACGGTGGATTATCCGACGCCCGCCCGTCGCCCAGGGAATTCCATCTTGGACAATAGACAGTTGAAGGCGGCCGGCTGGAACGTGATGCGTCCGTGGGCGGCGGACGTTGCGGAATTTGTTGCGCGGTATCGCGACGAATTGCTAGAAGAAGCCCGTTCGGCATGGGCAACCGCCGTGCCACACCGATAAACAGCGAGGAACTATGAAGGGCATTGTCTTGGCGGGTGGCGCGGGCACGCGACTCTATCCCATCACGCGTTGCCTCAGTAAACAGTTGTTGCCGGTGTATGACAAACCGATGATTTATTATCCGCTGTCGGTCCTGCTGCTGGCCGGCATTCGTGATATTCTGATCATCTCCACACCGCACGATCTGCCGAAGTTTATCGAACTGCTGGGCGACGGCGCGCAATGGGGCGTCCGCTTTGCCTACGCGGAACAGCCCCGCCCGGAAGGGTTGGCCCAAGCCTTTGTCATTGGCCGTGAATTTATCGGACACGATTCAGTCTGTCTGATTCTGGGTGACAATATTTTCTTCGGCCATGGTCTTACGGAGGTGCTCCATCGCGCGGGACAACTGAAACATGGCGGCCTGATTTTTGGATATCCCGTACAGGATCCCGAGCGCTACGGCGTCGTGGAGTTTGATGCCGGCGGACAGGTGGTCAGCCTTGAAGAAAAACCAAAAAAACCAAAATCTCATTATGCCGTGCCCGGCCTGTATTTCTATGACCATACGGTCGTGGATGTCGCCGCCCACCTGAAGCCCTCGGCCCGCGGTGAGCTGGAAATCACCGACCTCAACCGCGTCTTCTTGGAAGCGGATCGCCTGCGTGTGGAATTGTTGAGTCGCGGCTTCGCGTGGCTGGATACCGGCACGCATGAATCTCTGCTCCAAGCTTCCAATTTTGTGCAGACAATTCAAGAGCGGCAGGGGTTACAGATCGCCTGCCTCGAGGAAATTGCATTTACGCTAGGGTATATCAATCGTGACCAATTGCGATTCGCCGTGCGCGGCTTGGAAAAAAATGCTTACGGGCGCTATCTGCTGCGATTAGCCAAAGAATGAGCGAGGAAAAAGCATGTCTGACCTAGTCTGTGTTCCCACCCGTTTCCCGGAAGTCAAAATTTTGCGCCCCAAAATGTGGCCCGATGCGCGCGGTTTCTTTCGGGAGACATTCAACGCCGCCAAACTGGCGGAGGTCGGCATCCAGCGTACCTTTTGCCAAGACAATCATTCGCGGTCGGTGCGTGGCGTATTGCGCGGACTGCACTATCAGGTGCGCTATCCGCAGGCCAAACTGGTGACGGTGGTGCGTGGCACTATTTTTGATGTGGTTGTGGATATTCGACGCGGTTCGCCTGTGTTTGGACAGCACGAGAGCATCATGCTCTCCGATGAAAACCAACAGATGTTGTTTGTCCCCGAAGGCTTTGCCCATGGCTTTTGCGTACTTAGCGATGTTGCTGATGTCCTCTACAAGTGTACTGATTACTACCATGCGGACGACGATGGCGGCCTTTTGTGGTCCGATCCCGGTCTTGGCATTTCTTGGCCGATAAAAAAACCTATTTTATCCGCCAAGGATCAAACCTATCTGCACCTCACGGGCATCGCCCAAGAAAAGTTGCCGTGTTATCAACCATCCGCTGGGGCCTGACGAGTATGGCTGATTGCCACGTATCATTCGTGATTCCGGTGCTGAACTCGGAAAAGCTATTGACCGACTGCCTGCGCTCGATTCGTCGTCAAGATGCGCCACACATCACCTATGAGATTCTCATTGCCGATGGTGGTTCGCACGATCGTTCGGTGGCGGTTGCCCAAGAATATGGTTGCCGGGTACTGGTCGCCACCGGTTTGATGGCGGAGGCGGCCAAACAAATGGCTTTTCGTGAAGCCCGCGGTGAATACATTGCCCTGCTCGACGCGGACAATGAAATCGCCGGCACGGATTGGCTCCGTGTGGCGCCGGCCGCGCTAGAGCGGCATCCCGACGCGTTGGGCTTTGAATCCTACTACGTCAAACATCCGCGCCATACGCACTTGAACTGTTACCTCACCGGTTGCCTGCAAATCAGCGATCCGTACGCCCGGTTCCTCGCCGGACGGGTACGCTTGGAAACGCGTGAACCCGACGGGACGGAGGTCTTTGAACTGCCCGCGGATGGTTCCTATCCCACCGGAGCCAATGGTTTTATCTTCCATCGCCACTTGCTGGAAAAGTTGCCATCAATACACGGCTATCATGAAGCGGTTTTTTTCCCACAGCTTATACGCACGGGCTTCCGCAAACTGTTAAAAAACCCGACCTGCGGCGTACATCATCATTATGTGACCACGTGGGGTGATTATTTTCGCAAACGCCAACGCGCAATGGTCATCTATATGCTGCGCCGTGAAGAGACACCCGCCGCATGGGACGCCGGTGGACGAGGCGGGAGGCAATGGCTGGCCTTGGCATGGTTTGGCACGGTACTGGGGCCACTCTTGGCCGGCACATGGGAAGCTATTCGCCAGCATGATCCTGATTGGTTGCTGCATCCCTTGGCCGGCGCGGTTTCGACCATGGGCAACAGCCTCGGCATCTTGCGTTATAAACTCGGGACCGACCGCGCCCGCCGTATTGCGCTGACCCAAGCTCTACACAACAAAATGAACCCTCCGACCTGATGTTTCCGCATTTGCCCGCCTCGACTTTAACCCGTCCCCTGTGCTATGGATAACTTCATCAATCGTGGAACAATATGAACTGTTTTGTGACCGGCGGCGCGGGCTTTATTGGCAGCAACTTGGTGGATCGGTTGTTGGCGATGGGCCATGCCGTGATCGTCTTTGATAATCTTTCGACCGGGCGGCAAGAGTTTCTGGCTGGCGCTGAAAAAAACGCCAGCTTTCGCTTGGTTCAAGGCGATGTACAAGACATTGCCGCACTGCAGACCGCCATGCGCGGTTGCGATGTGGTGTTCCATCTCGCAGCCAATGCGGATGTCCGTTTTGGCACTCAACATCCGCGGAGGGATTTGGAGCAAAACACCATCGCCACCTTTAATGTGCTGGAGGCGATGCGCAGCAACGGCATCCGCCGGATCGCGTTCTCCTCCACCGGCTCCGTTTATGGCGAAGCAAATGTTTTTCCAACCCCGGAGAACGCGCCATTCCCTGTGCAAACCTCGCTTTACGCTGCATCGAAACTTGCCGGTGAGGGTCTGCTGCAAGCCTATGTTGCCGGTTTTAATTTTCAGGTGTTCATCTTTCGCTTTGTTTCCATTCTTGGCGAACGTTATTCACATGGCCATGTCTTCGATTTTTATAAGAAGCTGACGGCCAATCCGCATGAACTACCGGTGCTGGGTGACGGCCACCAGCGGAAATCCTATCTCTATATTCAGGATTGCTTGGATGCCATACTGCTGGCCTTGGAACGTTCGCAAGAGCGGGTGAATATTTTTAACTTGGGGACAGATGAATATTGCGAAGTGAACAGTTCGATCGGCTGGATTTGCCGGCGGCTAGGGTTGAAACCGAAATTGGTTTACGCCGGCGGACAGCGTGGTTGGATCGGCGATAGTCCGTTTATCTTTCTCGACTGCCAAAAAATTCGCGCCTTGGGCTGGAAACCGAAATTGACCATTCAGGACGGCATCATTCGCACCTTGGATTTCTTGCGAGCCAATCCGTGGGTTCTGGAACGGGCATGAACACTGGCCGACCATTGCAAAATTGCAACGCCATTATCACCGGCGCTTCGCGCGGTTTGGGTCGGGCCATCGCCGAGGCGTTCTGGCGTGAAGGCGCCAACCTCTTGCTCGTGGCTCGTTCCACAGCCAAGCTGGAGCAAGTGGCACACGCTCTGCCGACACAGACTGATCAGCACGTTCATGTTTTTGCAACAGACCTCGCCAACACTGATGCTCCGGCACAAATCGTGACGGCAGCGCGAAAGCATTTTGAACACCTCGACATTCTGGTGAATAACGCTGCGGTTCAAGAGCCGATCGGTTTGGCGTGGGGATGCGATACCGTCGCGTGGCAACAGGCGTTGCACGTAAATCTGCTCGCGCCGGTCGCCTTGTGCCAAGCGGCGATGCCGTGGCTGGCCACCGCGCGGCGCGGAAAGATCGTCAACCTTTCCGGCGGTGGCGCGACGGGGCCCCGTCCAAATTTTTCGGCCTACGCCACGGCCAAGGCCGGCTTGGTGCGATTCAGCGAAACGCTGGCTGTCGAGGCGCAGCCGCTCAATGTGGACGTCAATTGCATCGCGCCCGGCGCCATGGGTACCGACATGATGCGCGCGGTGCTCGCCGCCGGTCCCGAAAAAGCTGGCGCGCGCGAATATGAAAATGCGCAGAAGCTCTTGGCACAGCACGGCGGCGTGGAGCAACGCGCGGTGGACTTGGCGGTTTTTCTCGCCTCCGCCGCGAGTGATGGGCTGACGGGCAAACTGATCAGCGCGGTCTGGGATGCGTGGGAAAAAATCCCGGAACAGCTGGAAAAAGTACAGCAGAGCGACGTGTTTACGCTGCGGCGGATCACGCCGCGCGAGCGCGGTTTCCAAGGATTGGAAAAGTGAAACGATGGTTTTTCCAAGGGTTGGAAAAAGATGAGCGATGAAGTTCCAAACATTGGAATTGTTGGTTGTGGGCTGATCGGCAACAAGCGCGCGGCAGCGCTCGCCGGCGCAAAGCTCGTTGCCTGCGCCGATGTTGTCCGCGAGCGCGCCGAAACGCTGGCAAAAAAATCCCCCGGCGCGACGGCGTTCAGCGATTGGCGCGAGTTGATCGTGCGCCGCGACGTGGACGTGGTCGTGGTGGCGACGACGAATGATTTGTTGGCGGAAATTTCCTGCGTCGCGCTGGAGGCCGGCAAGCACGTGCTGGTGGAAAAGCCGGCGGCGCGCAGCGTGGCGGAATTGGATCGCGTGATCGCGGCAGCACGGCGCGCGAAAAAACTGGTGCGCGTTGGCTTCAATCACCGCTATCATCCGGCGCTACGGAAGGCGCACGAGTTGTTCGAAAGCGGCGTATTGGGGCCGCTGATGTTCGTGCGCGGACGCTATGGCCACGGCGGGCGGCTCGGTTATGAAAAGGAATGGCGCGCGAATCCGGTGCTGTCCGGTGGTGGGGAGTTGATGGACCAAGGCGTGCATCTGATTGACTTGGCGCGCTGGTTTCTTGGCGAGTTTACCGGCGTTGCGGGGCATGCGGCGACGTATTTTTGGAAGATGCCGGTGGACGACAATGCGTTTCTGACGCTGCGTACGACAGGCGGTCAGACCGCATTTTTGCACGTCAGTTGCACGGAGTGGAAGAATCTTTTTTCGCTGGAAATCTATGGGCGGGATGCGAAAGTGCACATCGAAGGTTTGGGCGGCAGTTATGGCATGGAGCGGCTGACCTACTATAAAATGCTGCCGCAGATGGGCCCGCCGGAGACAACGTGCTGGGAATATCCCGGCGCGGATGGTTCGTGGGCTGACGAATTCGCCGAATTTTGGGAAGACATTCGGTTGCACCGCGAGCCGTCTGCGGGATTGCCGGCGGCGCGCGCGGCGTTGCAGGTGGTCGAAAATATTTACGCCCAGTCGAGGAGTCGCACATGAGTTTGAGTTTTACACAGCAATATCTCGCAGAAGCCGCCGAAGTCATTCGGCGATTGGACGCGCAGGCCATCGAGAAAACCGTCGCGGTGCTCGCGGATGTGCGTGCGCGCGGCGGGCGGGTGTTCTTTTTGGGCGTCGGCGGCAGCGCAGCAAATTGTTCGCATGCGGTGAACGATTTTCGTAAGCTTTGTGGCATCGAGGCCTATGCGCCGACCGACAATGTTTCCGAGCTGACGGCGCGCATCAATGACGATGGCTGGGCGGGCGTCTTCGCTGAATGGCTTAAGGCCAGCCGGCTACGTCACGAGGATGCTCTATTCATCATGTCGGTGGGTGGCGGTGACTTGGAAAAAAACGTCAGTCCGAATTTGGTCGAGGCGATCAAGCTGGCCAAACAGGTCGGCGCAGCGGTGGTTGGCATCGTGGGACGTGACGGCGGTTATACAGCGCGTATGGCGGACGCCTGCGTGATTGTGCCCACGGTTACGCCAGCAGCGATCACGCCGCACACGGAAGCATTTCAGGCGGTGGTTTGGCACTTGATGGTGTCGCATCCCGCGCTCAAGCGCCAGGAGACCAAGTGGGAAGCCGTCAGTAAATCCGTTCCAAAATGAAAACGTCATGAGCACCAACGTTAAAAATATATTGGCTGGTTTGCGGATCAAAATTTTCTCCGATGGTGCAGACCTTGATTCGATCAGCGAGGCCTATCAACAAAAGCTGGTTAAAGGATTCACGACCAATCCGACGTTGATGGCACGAGCGGGCGTGACCAACTATCTGACATTTGCCAAAGAAGTGTTGCGGATTGTCCCCGATCTGCCGGTCTCATTCGAAGTGTTTTCCGATGATTTTGTGGAGATGCGCCGTCAAGCCCTGCTGCTCGCCGACTTGGCGCAGAATGTGTATGTGAAAATTCCCATCACCAACACGCGCCGGGGATCTGCCTGTGCCTTGATTCATGAGCTGTCGCATCGTGGGATCAAGCTGAACATCACCGCGATGATGACCTTGCCGCAAGTGCGCGACGTAGCGGCGGCGTTGCATCCCGACTCCTCGGCTTTTATCTCGGTGTTTGCCGGCCGCATCGCTGATGCGGGGCTTGATCCGTTGCCGGTTATGCGGGAGGCACTGGAAATTCTCAAGCCGCTGCCCAAAGCGGAACTGCTCTGGGCCAGTCCGCGGGAAGCGCTGAACATCATTCAGGCCGAACAGATGGGCTGCCACATCATCACCGTCACGCCCGATCTATTGGCAAAGGCCAAGAACTTCGGCAAAGATTTGAATGACTTTTCGCTGGAGACGGTGAAGATGTTTTATAACGATTCCGTGAAGAGCGGGTTTAGTTTGTGAGGGAAGAAACAACATGATTATCACGCGCACTCCTTTCCGCATCACACTGGGCGGTGGCGGTACCGACCTGCCTTCCTTTTATCAGGAGCATGGCGGCTTTGTTTTTGCGATGACGATCAACAAGTACATGTATCTGATGTTGCACCGGCTGCCGGTGACCGAACGCAAAACCATCGTCCGCTATACGCAGGTGGAATACGTCAATGCACCCGAGGAAATTCAGCATCCGTTGGCCCGTGAAGCGCTGAAGCTGCACAACGTGCGCGAATATGTCGAACTGGCGAGCATGGCAGATTTGCCGGCGAAGACGGGTTTGGGCTCTTCCGGCGCTTATCTGGTCGGCTTGTTGACCGCGATTCGCGCCTATCAGCGCAAGCCGCTGGATGTGGCGCAGATTGCCGAAGAAGCCTGTCACATTGAGATGGACATCCTCAAGGAACCGGTGGGCAAGCAAGATCAATATATGGCCGCCTACGGAGGTTTCCAAACCTTGGAAATCACGCGCGATGGGCGCGTGACGGTCAGCGCCGTGCCGGTGGATTTCACCACCGCCACCGAGCTTTCGCATAAAGCACGCATTTACTACACCGGTATTCAGCGCTCCGCCACCAGCGTGCTGAAAAACCAGGATACCGCCTCGCGCGACAAGCGCAGCCCAGAACATAACCGCGTGGTGGAGTCTTTGTGCCAAATCAAAGAAATCGGCCAGCAGATCAAACAGGCATTTTTGAAACACGACCTCGATACCTTTGGACGTTTGATGGACAAACACTGGCAAGCCAAACAAAAACTGTCCAAGAACGTCAGCTTGAACTTTCTCGATGAACTTTATGCGCGCGTGAAGAAGGAATTTGATGTTTTGGGTGGGAAGGTCATTGGTGCCGGCGGCGGTGGCTTCTTAATGCTCTACACCCCCCAACGCGTTCGCGAGTTAGACGCTTTTATGGTCCAGCAAGGGCTGCCACCGGTAAGCTATTTTCCGGCCATGCAGGGCGCGCATGTGGTTAGCGATTTGACGGTTTCCGACGAGTTTGCTTCCTAAAATCTATAGCATGATGCAAGTAGTCATTTTAGCGGGCGGGGTGGGCACACGCATTCAAGCGATGGCTGGAGGCTTGCCCAAGGCATTGATACCGGTGGCAAGACGCCCCTTCATCGAGCACCAGTTTACGCTACTAGCTAAAAATCAAATTCGCGATGTGGTGCTCTGTGTTGGCCATCTGGGCCACCTCATCGAAAAGCATGTGGGAGATGGGTCTCGCTGGGGATTACGCGTGCAATATGCCCGCGAAAATCCGTCCGCATTATTGGGCACGGGTGGGGCCTTGGTGAATGCGCTCCCGTTGTTGCAGGACAAATTCATGGTCATGTATGGCGATTCCTATCTGCCCATTGATTATGCAGCTTTTGTCCGTGCGTTCGAGCAGGGCCATTGCCCGGCTATGATGTCGGTCTATCGCAATGCCGAGCAATGGGATCACAGCAACACCCGCGTGGCAGAAGGACACGTGGTATTCTATGACAAGAAAGCCACAGCTGGAACCGCCAAATTTATTGATTATGGCCTGACGGCCTTCCGTCGCGATCTGATTCAACGCTACATTGGGTATCCTGTGCCGCTCGATATGGCCATCATTCTGCAAGATCTGGTCAAAGCTCATGCATTGGCTGCTTGGGAGGCCCCGACGCGATTCTATGAAATCGGCAAGCCGGAAGGGTTACGTGAATTGGAGACATTTTTGAACAGGATGGATCATGCCGATACAACGCGACATCCAGCCATCTTTCTCGACCGCGATGGCACCATCAACGAAATGGTGTATGACGAAACACACGGCTTACTTGATTCGCCACGTCGTCCTGAACAGGTTGTCTTGATCCCCGGTGCGGCGGAATTCATGTGCCATGTGCGAAGGTTGGGTTATAGGATTGTCGTCGTGACCAACCAACCCGGAATTGCGAAAGGCACATTGACCCTCGCAGAGCTAGAGGCGGTCAATCAGCGCCTGGCCGAACTGCTGGCGACCGAAGGTGCCCAGTGGGATGCTTTGTATTTTTGTCCACACCATCCACAGGGCTGGCCGGGATTTTCATCGCCATATGTGAGAAATTGCGACTGTCGCAAACCCAAGCCGGGACTCTTACTCCGCGCAACCCATGAGCATGATCTTGATTTAACAAAAAGTTGGATGATCGGGGATGGCAGCAACGACATCGAAGCTGGAAATGCAGCAAAGTGCCAAACCATGTTGATCACCAAGTTAAAAATCGAACAAATTGAAAGATTTTATACTCTGGAGAGTGCCGTACCAACGGTGATTGCCACGAACTTCACAGAAGCGACTAGTATCATTTTAAGCGCGCAACCCCTTTAGATATCTGAAAATATTTCCACTTTGTAGAACGGTCAACAGATGTGATGAAAGCAATGATTTTAGCCGCAGGAAAAGGAACGCGCTTATATCCGCTGACTTCGGCCTTACCCAAGCCCATGTTACCAATAGCCGGCGAACCGGTATTGCACCACATCTTACGTTGGTTACGTCGGTACGGAATTCAGCAGGTGGCGATCAACTTGCACCACCACGCAGACGCCATCCGGCAGGATCTTGGGACCGGAAAATGCTTCGGGGTACAAATTCGTTATTCAGAAGAAAAGCACCCCTTAGGAACAGCCGGGGGCGTGAAGCGTATCGCGGATTTCTTCGATGATTCGTTGCTTGTGATTTATGGTGACGTGTTGACTGACCTTGATCTGGGTGTGCTTGTGGCTTTTCATCGAGCACAAGGCGACGGCTTGTCCCACGCAACGCTAACACTTGATCGCCGTCCTGATGCGGCACAATGTGGCATGGTTGAATTGCGGACTGACGACCGCATTGTTCGCTTCGCCGAGAAACCAAATACCACCGAGATTCGGTCACCCTGGGTAAATTCCGGCATCATGGTGCTCGACCGTGCGCTTTTGGATTTATTACCCAGTGACCAGCCATATGATTTTGGCCGGGAAGCGTTCCCCGCATGGCTCACGCGTGGGATTCCCCTGTTCGGATGGCGACTCCCCGACTCGGCATACTTGATTGACATGGGCACCCCGGAAAAATACGCTCAAGCCAATCGCGACTGGCCGGAGCGACTCCAAAGAATTTCGGGTGGTAAAAATTAATGAAAATCATTGTAACTGGCGGCGCAGGATTCATCGGAAGCGTAGTTACAGAATTGCTCTGTGATCAAGGACACGAAGTTTTAGTCTGGGACAATCTGGCCAACGGGCACCGTTCCGCGGTAGATACGCGCGCCCAATTCCAGTGGATTGATCTACTGGATACCCCTGCAATTCGGGCGGGCATGTCAACTTTTCGTCCTGCAGCCGTGGTTCATCTGGCAGCCGAAGCCCTGATTGATGTGTCCATGCGCGACCCCGGACGTTTCTACCGCGCCAATCTGGTGGGTGGCATTCACCTGCTTGACGCCATGATGGAGGCCGGAGTGAAGCGGCTCGTTTTTTCCTCAACCGCCGCAACCTACGGCCAGCCGGATCGAACGCCCATCACCGAAGACATGGCCGGTCGTCCCTGCAACTCCTACGGCGAATCGAAATGGGCCTTTGAGCGCGCGTTGGCTTGGTATCAGACCGCGCACGGCCTGCGCCATATCTCGCTCCGCTACTTCAATGCCTGCGGGGCCACCACCACTCACGGCGAGGACCACCGTCCAGAAACTCACATCATTCCACTGCTATTTGCCACCGCGCTTGGTCAACACCCGGTTTTCCAGCTTTTCGGCACCGACCGCGCCACACCCGACGGCACCTGTATCCGCGATTATGTTCATGTTGTGGATATTGCCCGTGCACATCTATGCGCCTTGGAAAAAATGGATGTCACAGAGCCTGCCGCAGTCAACCTCGGTCTTGGCCATGGTTATTCCAATCGCCAAGTGATTGAGATGGTCAAACAGGTCACAGATCTGCCTCTACGAGTCGAACCTGCACCACGGCGGCCGGGCGACCCTGACATACTGATTGCCGCTTCCGAGCGCGCGCGGAGCGTCTTGGGTTGGATACCGCAGTATCCCGATCTGGAAGTCATGGTCACCTCTGCCTGGGCTTGGCGAAAGGCTCATCCGGAGGGTTACACCTCATGATTATCACCCGCACCCCATTGCGTGTCAGCTTTGCTGGTGGTGGAACCGACTTACGCGCATTCTATGGGCGAGAACGCGGCGCAGTGTTAAGCACAGCAATCAATAAGTACATTTATATCACCGTCAACCGGAAGTTCGATCAGAAAGTGCGCGCCAGTTATTCCGTGACGGAGATCGTGGAACGCGCGGACGATCTCAAACACGAACTAATCCGTGAAGCTCTCAAACTGGTCGGCCTTTCCGGTGGCGTCGAGATCACTTCTATCTCTGATGTGCCATCACAAGGCACCGGCTTGGGGTCTTCAAGTAGTTACACCGTCGGCCTGCTCAACGCACTCTACGCCTTCACGGGCCAACTGGTCAGCGCTGAACGGCTCGCGCGCGAAGCCTGCCAAATCGAAATCGAAATTTGCGGCAAACCCATCGGTAAGCAGGATCAATATATTGCCGCCTATGGCGGCTTGCAGCATATCCAGTTCAATTCGGATGAATCCGTTTTTGTGGATCCCATTCCGGCCGGTGGCGAGATACGGACCCAACTCCAACAAAATCTGTTGATGCTATACACCGGCGTCACCCGCTCAGCCAATGACGTTTTGGGCGAACAACGGAAGAACACCGAGCAAAATGGCGCGGCCATGGCCGGTTTGCGCCAAATGTGCACGCTGGCCGATCAACTCCGCGCCGCGCTTTGCGCCGGCCAACTCGATGGCTTTGGCGAAATACTGCATACTGGCTGGATGCTCAAACGCACGCTGGCCACCGGTATCAGTAACCCCGCCATTGATGGTTGGTACGACACCGCGCGCCGCCATGGTGCGTTGGGCGGAAAATTACTCGGGGCGGGCGGCGGCGGCTTCCTGCTACTCTACGCGCATCCCGACCGACAAGCCGCCATTTGTCGGGCACTATCAGATCTGCGCCCCATACCGTTCTGCTTTGAACCGCAGGGTAGTAAAATCATTTTCATCGAGTAACTTTCCAAGCATTGGAAGTAGCACCGGCGGGCCTTTCCAAACCTTGGAAACAAAGGGAAACATGAAAACGAAGAAAAACGTGGTTGTTGATTTTGCACGCCAGTACCTGGCCGGCCTGCAACGCGTAATCGAGCGCGTGAATGTGGCGCAAGTGGCGGGATTGATTCGCGATCTCCAGCAGGCCTATGATGCCGATCAGCAGATTTTCATCATTGGCAATGGCGGTAGCGCCGGCACGGCATCGCACATGGCGTGCGATCTGGCCAAGACCGTACTTGGGAAATTACCCAACAAAACAAAAAAACGTTTTCGCGTCATGTCCATGACGGACAACACACCGTTGATCACCGCCTTGAGTAATGACCTTGGTTTTGATCACGTTTTTACGGAACAACTGAAGCTCTTTGCCCGGCGCGGTGATCTCTTGGTGGTCATTTCCGGTAGCGGCAACTCGCCAAACTTGCTTCGCGCCCTTGAACTGGCCCGCGAGATGGAACTAAAAACGACCGGCCTGCTGGGTTTCGATGGTGGCCGCGCCCTGAAACTTCTTGATAGCGCCGTTTTAATTCCCGACTTCAGTTACGGCTATGTCGAAGATTTGCATATGGTTATGGACCATCTGATTACGGCCTATTTCTGCAAAGAATTTGCGGTGGCCAAGCCGAACACCAAGCGTCGCGCTAAAAAATGAGTCCCTTGATGGCAACCTCGGAGGCGCAACGCAGGGTTTATTTCATCGCCAACGGCCCCTTTGGCACGCACTTTGCCGGTGGCGATATTCACTTCATGCATTTGGCACGTGGCGCATTAGCCGCTGGACATGCGGTGGTCTTCATCGGCGGCATGGCCACGAAATATCACCTTGAGCATAACGGAATTCCTGCCCCGGTTTTGCTAACAGACTCGAAGCAGCCCACCGATTCTCGCTGCACCGGAGTTGTGGGCCAGTTGAAGCTACTGTTCCATTACGTCGGGAAACTCTTGCGGACACGAAAGCATTTAAGCGCCATCGGACCACACGACGTCGTATATGCGGTGTCCGATTACTGGGTTGATACCCTGCCAGCCATCTGGGCACACGCTGCTTTGAAGATGATGATTCTACATATGCGGGCACCGGCGGTACACGAAGTACTTTTTTCCCGCCGCGCAGACATCGCCGGTGCACGCTTGGGCGCATTACACTATGCCGTCAGCCAATGGCTATCCCTCGCCCTGTTCCGCCGCCTTGCGAACAAGAAAGTGCTGTGTGTCCATCCTCTGTCGGAGGAATTCCTCCACACGCGCGGATTCAGTGCACAGGAAACGGCCTACATACCTGTGGGCCTGGATCAGCAACTGGCAGACCGCGTGGCCGTTCAGGAAAAAAAATATGATCTGATCTGGATTGGCCGGATCCACCCGCAGAAGGGCTTGGTAGATCTGGTAGAAATCCTGCATTTCCTGTCACAAAATCTAATGGGGTTTCGCGCGGTTCTGGTTGGCGATGTGGCCGCCACCTTGGCCGAATCTTGTGCGCAGCGCGGGTTGGCGGAACAGATTGAATTTTCCGGCCTCGTGCAAGGCGAACGCAAATTTGAACTGATCAAAGGGAGTCGGCTGATGCTGATTCCTAGCCACCATGAGGGGTGGCCGGCGGTCATCGGCGAGGCGTTGATTTGCCGTGTGCCGGTAGTCGGCTATGCTCTACCCAACTATGAACCCATCACGCAAGATTTAATGGCCTACACACCTTGTTACCAAATTCACACATTGGCGCAACGCGCACTGGAGATGCTTTTGCAACTACGCGAAGGTCGCCAGCTTTTGAATGGCGACAAATTGCAAGTTTTCTGCTCCACTATGTCTGTAGAGAGCATGCAACATAAATTTAATGCGCTGCTGGCGGAACATCTTGCCGCACAAATAAAATCGTCATGAAACAACTACTCCAACGCTCCGTACAGCCCGCTTGGGATGCCGCTTGGCAACGCTGCGCCGACTGGAGCGGCCAACGAGTGGCTGCCTTGCACCCCGCTGCACTGTTGGATGTTGGTTGCGGCGATGGTTCCTTCTTGCTGCGCTACCTAGGCAACTGGCGTCCGACGCTATGTTGTGGTGTCGAGGCTTCACCCCAACTGAAAGCCGCAGCCGCGCAACGTGGCTGGGAAGTGGAAACCTTTGACCTCAACGGACGCTGGCCGTATGCCAATGCTTCTTTTGATGCCGTACACTGTTCGCAGATAATTGAACACCTGCACAACATTCGACTATTCTTCACAGAATTACATCGGGTCCTCCAGCCCGGAGGTACGGCCGTCATCACCTCTGAAAATCTGACCAGTTGGCTGAACACCAGCGCCATGTTGCTGGGCTACACACCCTTCACACTCATGCGCGTGTGCGGCTGGTATTTAGGCAACCCGCTGGGTCTACATGCAGGTGAACATGTCCCCGAGGATGTCCCGCTGGATCATCCGGCCTATTCAGGAGTCACCGGTCATATTCGCGCCCTCTCCGTCCTACAGGCAGAAGAGCTGATGACCAAGATTGGCTTTTCCGCACGTGTCTGGAGTATTGGCCTCATGCCGTTGCCCGAGAGCTTGAGTCGGCGACTGGAACGCTTGTGCCCCCGCCGCGGCCATTTCTTACTGATCGAGGCCAAGCGAATAGCGTGAAATGAGGTTGAGGACCGATGGGCATAGATATTCATAGTGCAAGGTTACTGGCCATTGCGAAAAAGCGTGGCGTGAACTTTGGCCGCGTACTCATGCTGGGCCACCAAGACATGAACGTCAGCGCTCCCGCGCTGGCGCGCATTCTATCCGACGCTGGCTGTACACTCCCGATGGATTCAACGGCAACCACATGGACTGGTTTCGCCGATCCGTTATTCGCGGCTTTGGGTGCCACGGAAATCCGTTCGCTTGACGCCTCGTCCTATCAGCAGGCCACAGTGCAACATGATTTGAATCAGCCGATTCCAGAATCCTGGCGGATGAAGTATGACGTTGTTTATGATGGCGGCACGCTTGAACACGTCTTCAATTTTCCCACAGCGCTACGCAATGCCATGGATATGGTGCGGATAGGTGGTCGGTTGTTCTTGGATCAGGGGATTAACAATTGGTGTGGTCATGGTTTCTATCAGTTTAGTCCGGAGTTGTTCTTCCGGGTCTTTTGCGCCGAGAACGGGTACGAACTTGAGCGGGTGGTGGTACACTCGGTCAACCCCTTTGCCCGCTGGTATGAAGTCACAGACCCTGCCATATTGCGGTCACGCATCGAATTACTGTCTTGGTTGCCTTTGATGATCTTTGTACAAGCTCGCCGTATAGCCGCCACCCCGGTTCTCGAGCGGATGCCGCAGCAGAGCGATTATGCGACCGCTTGGTCAACGACCGGCAACCAAACGCCTGGTGCCATTAAGCGTTTCCAATGGTTGGAATGGTGTCGTCCACTGGCTACACTGGCTCGCGCCTTGCATACGATGTGGCGCCTCACCCGCACTCATTCATTCGCAAATCGAGCTGCCTTCCGTCCGGTCTCCAAACGCTAACCGATGAGGAGTTCCATGAAGCCGCCATCCGCTCTCCCTTGGCTCCAAGCTTTTCAAG
This sequence comes from Verrucomicrobiota bacterium, assembly GCA_004321905.1. Classification (GTDB taxonomy): domain Bacteria; phylum Verrucomicrobiota; class Kiritimatiellia; order CAIQIC01; family CAIQIC01; genus DP16D-bin41. Next base: position 67,888 of record SCQF01000014.1, read on the forward strand.
CTGCCGTGGATGATGTTTGTCAGGCAGATAGCCCGGCTCCGTGGCGATAACGTACGCTTTCTTTCGCACTTTCAAGTTGGCCGTTCTCCCGGTAGTTGGTGGTTAGGTAAACAACAACCAAACCACAGGAGAGACGGCCATGGCGAAGACGGTAGCGGAAAAG
>SCQF01000015.1 GCA_004321905.1 Verrucomicrobiota bacterium
CAAACGTGATGTTGGCCACGCGCCACGTAGAAGCGACCTCCGGTCGCTTTTCCTGATGCGGACGGAGTCCGCATCTACGCCGGGGCTTCAGCCGGCCACATCATTTAGGGAAACGCTCTAAAAACATCAAAAAGAATCGTACGTTATCGACGATCCGAACCACCAACTACCGGGAGAACGGCCTTTCTGAAAGTGCGAAAACAAGCGTACGTTATCTTGGGCGCAACGGCAACAGCCGCTACAGCGGGCGTTCCAACAACATCCCGAACGCTTCGTGCAAGGCGTGCCGGTGCCCCGCAAGGTGCCCGACACCGTCTGGATCAATCCACCCCAACAAAAAGTTGCTTAACTCAAACAGAAATGTGTCTCATTCTCATTGACAACTAGCGGGCTTGGAAAGAAGAAGCGATTAATTAAAAAGCGACGCGCGTTGCTTTTTGGTGGTCTTATCCTCAACTTTTTTGACCGCTTTTTCCTCTTCTGCACGCTGCCGCTGGTCCTCGATCTGCTCCAATTTTTCGTTGGTGGTGAACTTGTGGAGCAGTTTGCTGCCGGAGGGGACACCATCGCTATCTTTGATCTTCTCGGCTTTCACAATGGTGACGGAAACGAAAATAATGACTTCGCTCTTCTTGCGATCAGTGTGGGAATGGCTGAACAAGTACTTGCCGATGATCGGGATATCGCCCAAGAGCGGGATCTTGGAAACATTTTCCTGATTGTTATCCGAGACCAAGCCGCCGATCGCCACGGTGCGTCCACTCTCGACATTGAATTCCGTATCCACATCGCGGGTGGTGATGATCGGCACCGGATTGCCATCAATGGTCACGGTCCCGGAAATGCTGCTCAGTTCGGGCTTGATGCGGAGGGTGACATTATTTGCGGAGTTGACCGTTGGCGTCACCAAGAGCTGTACGCCCGTCTTAATCATGCCGATCTCCGATTGGGTGCTGTTACCTCCGGTGCCTTGTTGTGTCGTGCTTTTCTGCGCATAAGGCGAATTTTCGCCAACGTGAATGGTCGCTTGTTGACCGCTGGCGACGAGCAGCCGTGGGTTGGAAACCACCGTGGCACCGATGGTCTGCTTGAGAGCGGAAATCGTCGCCGCAAAATCGGAAGCTGAAAGCACGGCGGTGAGCATAGAGGATCCGGCCAGCGTGGAGCCCTCGGATGTGCCGAGGAGCGTTGTTTTTGCCGTGGCCATGGTGTCGGCTATCCCCTGGCCACTGGCTCCACTTTGCGCGAAGGTCCCCGGCGTGAGTGCTTGTTGTGCGGATGATTGACCTCCGCCCGACCCGCCCCCGCCGGACCCGGCCGATGATTGTGAAATGGTATACGTTGGCGATCCGTTGAAGGTTTGTGGCCCCTGAGGGACGGGCGTGACCTGACCATTGACATCATAGAATTTATTAACCCCATCGGCATGCACTCGTTGGTCAGATTGGGCTTGCATGGCCAACCGGCTGCTGAGCGTGTTTTGGGAGCGCGTGAGACTGGCGGCCAAATTGGTTGCGCTAAGGGTTATGCCCTGCAAGGAGGTCCAATTGATACCCAAATCTTTGATGGCTTCGTCGGTCAACTCGACGAACTTGGCTTCGATAAAGACTTGGTCACGTGGTGTGTCCACCAACGTGATGGCTTTGCGGATATCGCTGATATTATTAGGCGTAGTCTTGAGAATTAGCATATTGGCCGAAGCGACGCCCGATACGCTGGTGTTGGTGCCCACCAGCATTTTTTCGACCGTCGGAATCATCGCGAGCGGCGTTGTGTATTGCAGCTTGATGGTTTCGACGGTAACCGGCTCGTTGACCGATTCGGACTTGGAGCCAATCATATAGATGCCGGGGCTTTTCAACACCAGCATTTTACCGCAGGAATCGAGAATGGCGCGTAGCGCCGGTTCCCACTCGACGTTTTTCATGCTGACCGTGACCAGTTCATGACCGTTGGTACCCATGATGATGTTGGCCCCGGAAAGTTGGGTGAAGGCGCGGACAATCTCGGAGAGTGGCGCGCGTTCGACGGAGATCGAAATCAGATTTTGATTGGTTTGGCTAGTTCTCACGCTGACGCCTTGCCCGCTGGTTTCAACGGAGACTTCAATCGGTGCATTGGTTGCCGGCGTCACCGTTGTTTTGACCACCGGTTCCGGCGCGGGCGCCGGCGTGGCGGCTGCAACTGGAGCCGCTGGTGGCGCGGCTTCAACGGTTGGCGGGGGGGGGAGAGGTGCCGCAACGGCAGGTATGGGAGCAGATGCCTGGGGTGGCGGTGTGGTGGGCGCGGATTCCTGGCCTTGGATGGCCCGCGTGAGCATAAGCATCGCCAACAACATCCCATGGATACATTTTTTCATGATTTTCCTTGTCGTTTCATCTTAAGGCTGACTGACCACGGCGCTCGCAGAACCGGTGCCAGTGTCATGTACATTCACCGAGTTGTCGCCTGCGCTTATCCGCTTATACGAAACGCTACTACCGGTCGTGGTCTCTACTATACCCCTGCTGTGATCACCCGTGTCCCATGTGTATGGTGGCGTGCCCCCGCTAGCGGTGAAGACAATGCGTTGAGTGTTATTGGTAGCGGTCGCGCTGGTCGGCGAGATGGTTAAGCTGCTCGCGGTAAAAATAGTTACTGCGGCGATGGCCGAATGGCCGCTTGCGTCGAATACGACCACCGAATTGGCTCCGACTACATCAGCATTATAAATACCTTGGCTACCATCGCCATCGGCGGACCGGATCCGACCATTGCCGTTGACCACATCCCAGTGATAGGCCGGAGTACCGCCTTTTACGGTGAACGTAATCACTTGGCCGACATAGCTAACCGTGGCGCTACTGGGCGTGACCGTTAAATCACTCGGCGAAGTGGGGTTGCGGGGATCGGAAACATAGGGATGATCGGCAAAATAAGAATCTACACCGTTAGTGTCAGGGCCACTCGTACCTTCGCAGCCGGACTGCAGCCCCATGGCCACAAGTCCCATCGAAACGATAAGCGCCGGAAGTTGCCATTTAATTTTCATTTTAGTTGCTCCTTATATATCCGTCTCCTCAACGTGCGCCACACCTTGCAGTCATTATCAACAATTATGCTGTTTCCATCCGTATCTTATGGCAAGGGTTCAATGGCGACGTTCCTATCGGTGACATCCTTGACGAGAAAACGATAGGTCGCACCGCCGCTTTGCACTTGGATTACGTCCCCTTTGCCGGCCATGCGGCCATTGATCAGTGCATATTGGCGGTCGCCTTTATGCAGAAATCCTTGTACGTGGATCATGGCGTGAACCAAGGCTTGAGGATCCATCGGCGGGTTCTCGGTGCGCTTCTGCTCCTTGACCGCGGAGGCCTCTGTATGCGTAAGGGAAGCTGACTTAGACTGATAGTCCAGCGGGAGAAACGGATCCCGAAAGAGGGTTTCGGTGGTCGGTGACTCTGCAGCCAAAGAGCGGGCTGTTGCCACCGGTGCTTTTACGCGGGGTGGGGTGACGGCCTGCCCAGCGAATGGGGCGAGACTGAGCAGCATACAGATAGCCCCTGACCAACAGCCGCGATCGAGGAGCACCGTTCTACGAACCGATCGTTGGCAGATCAAGGCCTTCATGTTTTTTTCTTTTCGCTGCCGACGGGTTTGGGTGCGGCGGATGCCGCGGGTGGCTGTGCCCAACTGGGCCATTCGATACTCAAGCTCACTGGGTGCCGCTCCCCATTTTGCTCGCGTCCTTCCACGGAAAGGGTCGTGATAACGACCAGTGGATTTTTTGTTTCCAAGGCACGGAGAAAACGAATCAAATCAGCATAGCTGCACTGCATAGCCATTTGTGTCGTGAACGGCAGGAAGGTGCGCCCCTCCGCTCCGGCGACGCTTGCTTGTCCGCCGCCCGACACCGAATCAATATCCACGCCGACCTCTTTGGCGGTTTGATAGATTTGCTCGGTGGCCCACGAAAATGAGTTGCCGAACGGCGGGATCAGGGAGTTGGTCACGGTCTCCAACCGATTTTTCAGGGCGAAGGTATCTGCGCGAGTGCGCGCCTCCTGTTCCAAGGTCTTGGCCGCCTTATCGAGGTTGACCCGCAAGCCGGCCAGTTCCCGTTTATGTTGCGCCGCACTGTCCACCATCGGTTGCAGGGCAAACTGGTAGAGGATAGCCAGCAAAACCACCACCCCGATGCCGATCAACAGCGCGATCTGCTTTTGTTCCTTGGTCAAGCTGGACCAATTGATGTTCATTCAAACTTCCTCAGCGGCGTCAACGCCTCAATCGTAAAAACCTGTTCATTGCCGCGCTGTGTCTCGCGGGAAGCCTTGCTGAGACCCTGCATGTGCACCGACTCGAAAATATTTACCAAATGGGGGTCCCGCTGAAGTTGCTCGTTGAACGCCACCACCGCGGTGTGGCCTGCTTCGCCGAAGACGCGGCCCGCGATCGTGATGCGGAAACGCCAGGCGGGTATGGCTGGCGGTGGTTTGGGCGGAACGGCGGGTTTGGCCCCCGCCGCCGGCTCGCTCTTGGCCTCGGCCTTGGGCACATTCGTTACCGCGGGAGGCTGCACCAGACTTCGTTCGCCCGTTATCGTCAGGCGACTGAACTGGATGGGGTGGGGCGCCACGATCCGCTGCAGTTCGGCCAGGAGTTGGTGCAGCGGGAGCCGCGCATGATTCCAACCATTGAGTTCATCCACCACCACTTTGATGCGTTTTTGCTCCTGTTGGAGCGCCAGCGTTTGCTTATAGAGCGGCTCGGCTTTCAGCCACTGATCGCGCGCCCACACCAAGTCCTGGCGCTTGCTGAAAAAACTGTACAACGCAAAACTGCCGACGAGTATGACCACCGCCGTCAGCGTGACGATTGAAGCGAGGAAGATAAACCGGAGGCTGACCAAACCCTGGTAGCGCTGCTCATCGGGATGCAATAGATTGACGTGAACCTTCATGCTTCCTCAAAAACCGCCAAAGCGGCGCCGACGGCGGCGGCCCATCGTGTCGTCTGGCCGTCCATCGCAGGCGGCATGGCGTTCGGCGGAACGATTAAGTTTTGGAAAGGATCCCACGTTTGCGCCTCCATGCCGGTGGCATCGTGGATTTCCTGCACCCAGTGCCGGATCAAGCTCATCCCGCCTGAAAGATAGGCGCGCGTAATGCGACAGTTCTCCTGCCGCTCGACGAAATCCCGCGAGATGCTGAGCTGCCGCAGGAACGATCCCGCCAATTCATGCACCGGTTGCGAGACATCAATCGTGGTGCTCTGGCCCAAGGTACCCATGGCCGTTTCGCGATCCAGTCCCCACTGCGTTTGTAGTCGTTGCACCAAGTGCTCGCCGCCCAAATCCAGCGTGCGGACCAAGACGGGTATACCTTTGCGGAGGAACGCCACAAACGTGGTCTGCGCGCCCGAATCAATGAAACATACGGATTCTTCCGTTAGCGTCCGACCTGGTCCGTGATAGAACGCGGTCAACGCGGCCAAACTGGCGTTTTCCACCGATAACGCCGCCGGCGGGCCGTGCGCCAACATGCTCAGCACGCCCGCGATTTCCGCCTCCGGCAGGGCCACGGTCAAAACCAGCGTCTCGCGTTTGGCCGGCACCGCCAGCAGCACGGTATACGCCAACCGCTCATGGCTCTCCACCTTGACCATTTCTTGCAACTTGGGCCCCAGGGTTGGATCTTGCGCGCCACTCGTTCCGCTCACATTGACCAGCCGCACCACCTGTTGGTTCGAGGACAGCGCCACAGCCGCATAATTGGTTACCAACTTAGGCGGCAACGGCAGGCTTGGTCGCGCGTTGGCATTCAGATTGATGGCGGGCAGGATATCGGCGGCCACCAGCGTCACCTCTTCGTGGCTTTTGCGCAGGCGAACGGCTTTGGTGCTCGTCGTGCCGAAATCTAAGCCTACTACTTCATTAGGGAGGCGTCGCCGCGCCGTTTGATCCTTCTTGAAAAAATTCAGCATATCGTCCTTGTCACCGCGCTGCCGAAAATAATGCGTTTATGTATCTCATGCAGCATAACTGTTGTCACGCTTTTTTGTCGGTTTTAGAATCACGCTTGCACGGTGTCATAAATCGGTTAGGAACGCGCTTGTTGGTGTTGGCGAAGAGAGAGGAGCAATCCATGCGTGAGTTCATCCGGTGTGTGACAGGGCTATGCTTGCTGTTATGGGTCATCTACCTAAAACTCGAGATGGGTACACTGTCGCAAAAGTGAATAAATTGGCGGCAATGTTCGAGGACAAAGCCACCAACGTCGAGGCCGTCCAAGAACTGAAAGCTGGAAAACCAAGCCCCACCCCTGGCGGGCCATAACAAATCGTCACGGCTTGGCTTCCAAAGGTTGCCCCCCCCGGTTTCCAAGGCTTGGAAACGTTGCCATCGTTTATTGTCGCCATCCGGAAATACCCACGTTGTTTACCACCGCACCACCTGGTGCGACCGGCGTCGAATTTTCATAGACAAAGGCGCTGAAATTACCGCTGACGGTGTAGGTGCCCGCGGCGATCATCGAACCCGTGAAATCTACGTTACCGCTGACCATGACGTTGCCGGTTTTGGCGTAGAGCAGGCCATGATTACTCACATTCCCGCTAAGCGTGATGGACCCGTTTTGGCTGGCTAGTCCTGGATAGTTCCCATATTTGCTCTGCGTGACGTTGCCGCTCATCGTGATGTCGCCAGTGGCGATGATGCAACCATTGATGGTGCCGTTGCCGCCAAAGGAAAGGTTGCCGTTTACCCAGAGGATACCGCCGACGGGATTGAGCGTATAGTTGCCGGAATAGGATTGGCTGGTGTTATACACTTGACCATTGGCCAGTGCTGCGTTGTAGTAGGGGGTCAGGTCAATGCTGGGCACGGTAACCGGGGCCACGCTCGCCGTTGTTTTGGTTCCCGCAATCGCAGCATTTCCGGAGAGGCTATAAGATGGGGCCGTGCTATTGCCTTGAATGGTCGCATTGCCGGTAAGTTTGATCTGCCCGGAGGAAGCCGCGTTGCCGTTGATGCCGCCGTTGCCGGAAATCGTCAGCTTGGTGTTGCTTTGGACTGTGCCACTACCCACGTCCACTACACTGTTGCCACTCCACGCCATCGCTCCTCCTGAAAGCACGCCGTTGGCATAGGCTCCGGTGGCTGCCGGCAGGTTACCCGGCGCGTTGGTGGTGAAGTTTTGCACATCCATCGCCACCGTGGAGGTTGACGCGTTATACATGCCCACAGACGTGAGAATGGCCGATGTCGTACTGATCGAAGATATGCTGACATCATACACACCGCCGCGATAGCTGGTGGCGGGAAAGGCAGAAGGCGTATCCTTCAGGGCAAAGTTGGTGGAGAGCATGGCATAGGCAATGTTTGCGCCCGCCTCGGCAATGGTACGCGCATGCATCAGATTGCTTGTTTTACGGACCATGTTGGGCTGTTGCTGGGCGACATATAAAAAGCCATAACCTGCGCCCCCAATGGCGATGGTTAATATGCCCATAATGACCAGCACGGTGAGCAGGGCCGAGCCTTGGGGGGTTGATTTTTTTGGTGGTCTAATTTTCATGTGACACCTCATTTTCCTGTATTACGCGGGTAAATCTCCGTCGGAACCGTGGAAGTTATACGGCGCGTTCCACCACCCGGTGCATACACATCTTTATAGATCGTCAGGTCCATATTGCAGCCCTTGAGCACCGGGTTACCATCCACGGTCAGTTCGAAAATACCGTGATCCGGGCCTTGGGAGAACGTGCCGCCGACGTTGACTGCACTGGCCACACCGGCCCAACGGATGGTGACGTTTTTCAGTTCGGGCGAATTCCATGTGCTGCTATCGGGCCGCAACTGGGCTTGGAATTGGACATAGCGGTTGTTGCCGGGGTTGATACTGCCGGGGCTCGTCACCGCCGTCACATTGGTCCATACCGGCGCATCCGAGAGGTCAGGTTGATTGCCGGAACGCACGCGCATGGCGACGGATGCACCCGATGGCACGGTGGCACTCCAATTGACATCCGAATAACTCGGCGCGTTCTGATGCGTGTCCACAATTTGAGACGTGAAGGTACCGTTGGTCGGGCAGGTCGTGTAGACACCGTATACACCAAAGAGTAGGTTGGTCTGATAGTAGGCGTAGGAATTCCAGTTAGCGTCGGCCGTCATCGCGGCGGTTGCCAACGGTAAAATCCAGCAGCCCGGTGCACCGTTGTGGAGTTCGGTCCAATAGTGTGCATCGCTGTGAGCCGCATCATTGGCCACGAGGAACGAAATCAAATAGCTCTTGTCGTGATCAATCTGGTATTTCGAAGAAGCCCACGCCCACGCAAAGCCGCTGGATGGAATGTCGCAACTCGCGCTGGAGCCACCGAAGAAAAGTTGTGCGCTATTGGTGGGCGCGGCGTTCACATTGTAGTTGTTCATATCGCTACATTCGGCGATATACGCGGCCATAATACGCAACGGGAAATTACTGGCCGCCCAGAAGCAGACATAGCTCACCGAACCATCGAGCGTAATACCGTTTCCGCACATCATGCTGGAACCACGCAACAACACACGGACGGCGCAGTTGCGTAAGGTGTCGCCGCTGCTTGATCCGCCGCCAAATACATCCATGGTTTGAACCTCGGCTTTCCATGCGTAATCAGGCCCTGGCAACCGCACGATAAAATCTTTCGGATCCAAGGTGTCGTCGAACGCAACGACCGTATTATCGCAAAGGGATCCCGCTCCTCCGAAATTGGTTTCTTCCCAGCGATCGTTTTCCATGGTAATCGTGAAATACTGTCCCGTGGCGGTGGCGGGGTACAATAGGCGGTAATTGCCGCTCCAAGCACCATTGGGTACATAATCCGCCGTCGCGGTAGCGCCGCTTTGTGCGGTGACGGGCAGTTGGGCCTCCGCCTCCCGTTCCACGCCGCACGGCGACATCACTAAGCTATCCAAGCCCACCTTGTATCCGGAACTGGCGGGATTCTTGCCGGTCACCGTGAACTTGAACTGATGGCTCCCCCCGCTAAGTACATAGGTGCCCAAGTTCGCGTTGAGGTTGCGTATCAGTGTGGAGTTATAGCCGTCAAAGGTTGCATGTTGGCCATAGAGATTCCATTGGACGAGATTGTCGAAAATTACTGTCGTGGTGGCACTTTCTGACCCCAAGGTGCTGCCGCTACCGTTGCCGTTAGCCACCACGTTGTTGAGTTGCGTCTGGCGCTGGGCGTCCGTGGCGTTGACGTTCCGAGGGCTGAACACCGTCTTGCGCAACTGGCTGGGTTGGCCGGACCAGACATGATAAATCACCGTCTGATTCCACTGAATCAGTCCATTGGTCCCATAGCTAAGCAAGCCCGTGCCGTTATTGGTGGCCATCGGGAAACTAATCGCCCAATACGGCCCCTGTCCGGCGGGATAAAAGAACATCCTGTCCATCGCCGAAAGCCGCATGTCGCTGGTCAACCGATTGATGGCGGTGCGGACATCAATATCCAAATCAGACTGGGTGGCGCTGGCGCGTTCGTTCTGCAACATATAAGCAAAACCGGCCATACCTGCCGCAACCACCATAACCAAGATGGCCGAACTGATTATCATCTCTGTCAGCGTAAACCCCGCCTTGGATGGTTTTATTTTCATTGTTTGCTCGGTAAGACCGAAGCCAACTGCTCATTGGGACCGTCGAATTGGCTACTCCTGTGATTACGTATATCCACTTGTACGAAAATTTCGGTCAAATTCGCACCATAGCTGGTGTTTACCGTGGTGGTGCGGCGGAACTCGCCATTGGCGTTGGGTGTGCCATTGGCATCCATCACCAATTGATTCTCGGCCAACTTGGAATAATCGGAGTAGAGCAATACCCGTGCGCGCTCCAGTCGGCTACTCGCCAGATTGATCGCCACGTAGTGGTCGCGCGCCGTCCGATTGATCCAGAGCGCGCCCGTCACTAGTTTATAGGCTCCTGCAATGAAGACGGCCAACACGAAGGCGGCCACCATCACGTCTGTCAGCGTAAAACCCTTTTGGTATTGATTTCTCATAGAGCGGATAGCTTTACAGCAAGTTTCGCGCCAAAAAACAAGACTTCACAGTATCAAGAAAAATGATCGGTCGGGTTGGTTTTCCAAGCCTTCGAAAAAGCGCTGGCTTTATTTTCCAAACCTTGGAAAATGCGGGGGTTCGTTTTCCCAAGGCTTGGAAAACCGGTGCGCGCTGGATAAAAATGTATTTGGATTTCTATCAACTCAAAGAAGCGCCGTTCAATGTGACGCCCGATCCGCGTTTTCTGTTTTTTGCCAACCACCATCGCGAGGCGTTCGATCTGCTGCGCTATGGCATCGAACACCGGCGCGGCTTCATCGTGCTCGTCGGCGAAGTCGGCTCCGGCAAAACGACGCTGTGCCGCGCGGTGCTCGCCAGTTTGCCCCGGGAAATCCACGCGGCGTTGGTACTCAATCCGATGTTGACGGCGACGCAACTGTTGCGCGCGGTCTTGCGCGATCTGGGGCTGGAGGCGCACTCGCGCGATCGTTTGCATTTGGTGGGGCAGTTGAACGAGTACCTGCTGCACCGCGCCGCCGAAGGCATCAACGTGGCCGTCTTCATTGACGAGGCGCAGAATCTCGCGCTGGAAGTGATGGAGCAGGTGCGCCTGCTTTCCAATCTGGAGACGGATCAACACAAGTTGCTTCAGATCGTATTGGTTGGTCAGCCGGAGCTGAAGGAGCGGCTCGCCTTGCCGGAATTACGTCAGTTGCGGCAGCGCATTCTGGTACGCTGTGAACTCAAGCCCCTGAACGCGGTCGAGGTTGGCCAATATCTTGCTTATCGGTTACAGATTGCGGGCGCGCCGGAGCCGTGGCTATTTGAGGAGTCGGCGGTGCGCCTGGTGCATAAACACGCGGCGGGCATTCCGCGGCTGATCAACGCCATCGGCGACCGCGCGCTGCTGGCCGGCTATGTGGCGCGCGTGGCGCGTATCACGAAAAGCGAAGTGGCGCGCGCGGTACAGGATTTGGGAGACTTGCTATGAGCTTGATTCAAGAAGCGCTGCGACGACGCGGTGAAGAAACGGGTACGCCGCTGACGCTCCGTCCACCGGCGGCGGCCGTCCCGCCACCGTTGCCGGAGCCGCCACCGCCATCCAAATCTGTTTGGCCGTGGTTGCTCGTGGCGCTGGTCGTGGTTGCCGCGATGATCGGATTTTCCGCGTGGTGGTGGCACGGAAAGTCGTCGCCCGCGCCGGTGGTGGCTGCGGCCAAGGTCCCGCCCAAAACGGTAACCCCGCCCGTCGCCAAGCCACTCACTCCGCCCACCCATCCGCCGGTGGTCGCTGTTGCCCCCAGCGCCGTTCCGACGAATGCGCCGGCCACGAACAACATTATTGCCAAGGTCAAGGCGACGCTGGAAAAAACCGTCACGCCGGAACGGCGCGAATTGGTGATGGGTGCGACCAATCCCTCACCGGTGGTTTTGGTGTCCTTGCCGCCCGCTCCGGCTGCCGCCCCATCCGTAGCAACCCCGCCCGCGGTGCCGCCGCAACCGCGCAAAGCGATCCGCTGGCCCAAGCTCGTCGTGACGGGCGTCATGGCGCGCAGCAGCGGTCACGGCATGGCGTTTGTCAATGGCCAGATGGTGGGCGTTGGCGATGATCTGCAAGGCGCGCATGTGCTCCACATGACCGAGGAGGGGGTGCGCTTTGTGTATCAAGGTGAGACGAATTTCTTGCGGGTCGGGCACAGCACGGAATAGCCTTCCGCCGCCTCAACTGCTCGCGGGGCTGGCGGCCTCTTTGAGCGCCTTGCGGATGTGCGCCAGCGTGTGGTCATAGTCGGTGGCGGTGACGAGGAAGAAGTGACAGGCTTTACCCGTCAGGGAGGCCACTTCTTGTTGTAAAATATGATCGAAGGGATTGAGCAGGGCCACGAGTAAGTCGGGTCCCAGTGTATCGAACACGATGGCGCCCCAGTGACTCATGAAGTTCAGCGGCAAGAGCGTGAACATGTCACGCGGAATTTCAAAATTGGATAGCGCAACGATGGGTTTGCCGGATTGCTTTGCCAAATAGGCCATGACTTTGTCGAGGTTCTTGAACGAACGATCGTTGAGCGCATGCAATACGGAGATCGGCACATCCATGCCGCGCATGGAGAGATCCGTCAAGTCCTGTACGAGTTGCGAGTAAGTCTCCTGGGATAATTCTTCAGCTTGGAACAATTTCCAAGCCAGCGATAGTTCGGCTTGAATATCAGATTGCGAACGCGGTGGGCGCGCGCTGCCCGGTGGCGTGGCGGGTGTCGCCGCCGTTTTTTCTGCGCGCAACAGCGGTTCCAACTGCGTCGCAAAAGTCGTGAATTCCGGCATATCCGCCGAGAGCGTGAGCAATTTGGCATGTACCCGGGTTGCCGTTTCCTGTTCGTTTTCCTTCAGCAGTACGCCAATCAACCGCTCCAGATAGTTTAGCGCATTTTTGGCATCGCCCCGATTACAGTAGGCTTCAAACAATGACTCCAAGGCGAGCAAGTCATCCGGCATGACCTCCAGCAGCTTTTGAAATGCCGAGATGGCATTCGCCAGTTCATCCTGACGCTCTTGCGGCCGCTGACCGGATTCAGAATTCATGATGTCCTTCCGTGCAAATTTACACAAACCAAGGCTGGGTTACAACGAAAAGAAGCACGTCGCGCGCCAGCGGCAGCGCGGTTTCCAAGGTTTGGAAAAGCGCGGCAGGGTATTTTCCAAGCCTTGGAAACAAGACCTAATCGGCCGCCGCGGGCGCACGACGGGGCAAAAAAATTTCTTTTTTCGGCGGCCCGGAAGAGCTATAAGTCACGTATGAATGTGCGAGAGTTTGCCGGGTATGACGTTATTCGCCCGCTGGGCGGTGGCGGTATGACACGGCTCTTGCTGGCGCTGGATGCCCATCACCGGCATGTGGTGATCCGCTACTTGCTTGAGGAATTCGCGCCGCGCTGGCGCTATCGGCGGCAATTCTTCCGCGGCGCGAAGGTGATTCAGAACTTGAACCATCCGCACGTCGTGCGTTTGATCAAGACCGGTTATCACGGACGTATCCCCTATATGGTGTTGGAATATATTGAGGCCAAGACCCTGCGGGATTTGCTGCTGGCCAAGGACCGGCTGCTAACCGACAATACACTCTCGTTCATGCGGCAGTTGGCCGCGTTGCTCAGCTATATCCATTCCGCCGGTTATCTGCACTTGGATTTCAAACCCGAAAACTTGCTGGTGCGACAGGATGGCGTGATCTTCGTGATTGATTTTGATTTGGCGCGACCGATCCATTGTCCGTGGTGGTGGCATCGGCGGATGCGGGAACTGCCAGGTACGCCGGCCTACATGGCGCCAGAAGTGCTCCAGTGCCACATGGTGGATGTGCGGAGCGATATTTATAGCTTGGGCATGGTGTTTTACGAGATGCTGACCTTCCATAAACCCTATGAAAGCAACCGGATCGAGCAAGAACTCGCCGCCCAGGCGAATCCTGCGATTCCGCCCACCAAACCCCGCCAATATAACGCCCAGATTGCGCCTGCGTTGGAGCAGGTGGTGCTGAAATGCCTTGCAAAACGGCCAGAAGATCGCTATTCTTCCATAAGCTTAGTCATTCGTGACATGGAAGCCATTCTATGAGTAACGACATCTTTCTGGAGCCGGGTGGATCGCGCCGCCATACGGGATTGTGGGTGGCGGTGTTGATCGTGGTGGCCGTCGCCATCGGCGGGGTTTGGTATATCGCCACCCAATTGCGGTTGGCCAAACACGCCCGAACGGCTAAACCGGTGGTAGTTCAAGTTGAGCCGGTGAAAACAGAAGTTGCGTCGCCTGCTCCCGCAGTACCGCCGCCGGTTGCACCGCCAGCACAGACGGCGCTCATGGCCAAAGTGGAGGAGCCTGTGTCGGCCGTTGTGCCCTCAACTCCGCCCGCGGCGCCGCCGCCGGTAGTACCGGTGACCCAAGTGGCCGCGCCCGTCGCAGATGCGAGCGTCCGGCTGGCCGAAGCGCGGGAGCTGTTTAAGAACGATCGCTGTTTGCAGGCGTGTGATAGCTGTAATCAGGTTTTGGATAAAAACACCAATATGGCCGTGCGCGCGCAAGCCGAAGCGTTGCTCGGCGAAATTCATGTGACGCTGGCTTTTTCCCGCCGACCAATGCCGGAAAAAACGGATTACACGGTGCAAGTTGGCGATACACTTGCGGGCTTGGCCAAGAAATTCACTACGACCAAAGAGTTGATTCGCCGGAGTAATAACTTCTCCGGTGATGTGATCCGCCTGGGTGATCGGTTCCGTGTGCTCGGCGCCAAATGGGCGGTCACGGTGAACAAAAACAACAACGATTTGCTCGTGACGATGAACGACAAATTCTTCAAGCGCTATCGGGTGGGCACCGGGCAATACAGCATGACTCCGACCGGCACCTTCCACATCGTCAGCCGTCTCGAACATCCCACGTGGTATCGTGCCGGCGGTGCGCCGGTCCCCTATGGCGATACCAACAACGTGCTCGGCACACACTGGATTTCGTTGGATATTCCGCACTATGGCATCCATGGCACATGGGAAACGAATACCATCGGCCAGCAATCCAGTCAGGGTTGTATCCGCTTGCTTAACAGCCAAGTGGAGGAATTGTATATTCTTTTGCCCGAAGGCACGCCGGTCACCATCACCGAATGATCCGATTCAGGGAGAACATCCGTGGCATCCTACGCTTTGCCGTTTGAAAAACCGATTGCCGAGTTGGAGCGCAAGTTGCAGGACTTGCGGGGCTTCAGCCATAAGCAGAATATTGATGTGGCCACCGAAATCACGCGCATGGAACAAAAGATTGCGGAGACCCGCCGCGAGATTTACGCCAAACTGACGCCGTGGCAGACCGTTCAAGTGGCGCGGCATCCGTTGCGGCCTTACGCGGTGGACTATATCCGCGAAATGGCCACTGACTTCATTGAACTACACGGCGACCGCATTCACCGCGACGACCGCGCGATCTTCGGCGGCTTGTGCAAACTGGATGGCCAGCGCGTGATGATCATCGGCACACAGAAAGGGCGCGACACAAAAAGTAATCTGGAGTGCAACTTTGGCTGCGCTTATCCCGAAGGCTATCGCAAGGCGCTGCGGCTGATGAAAATGGCGGCCAAATTCCATCTGCCGATTGTCACGTTGATCGACACGCCGGGTGCTTATCCCGGCATCGAGTCCGAGGAGCGGCATATCGCCGAAGCCATCGCCGTCAATCTGCGCGAGATGTTCACCTTCCCGGTGCCGATCGTCGTCACGATCATCGGTGAAGGCGGCAGCGGTGGTGCGCTGGGTATCGGCATCGGCGACCGTGTGCTGATGCTGCAACACGCTTACTACTCCGTGATTTCGCCGGAAGGCTGCGCGGCGATTTTGTGGAAGAATCGCGCCTATGCCGACCGGGCCGCGGCCGCCCTCAAAATCACCTCTACGGATTTGTTGGAGATGAAATTGGCCGACGAAGTTGTCCCCGAACCCGCCGGTGGTGCGCACGCCGATCCCAAGCAGATGGCCGCGACGTTGAAGCAGAGCGTGCTGAAAAATCTGCGCAACCTGTGCACCTTCACGCCGGAACATTTGCTCCAACAACGCTACGAAAAATTCCGCGTCATGGGTGTTTTTGAGGAGCGGCAAAAAGTTGCCGCACATTCCGGTAGTGCACAAAGCGCGATTTGATCCGTGGCTTTTCCAAGGCTTGGAAAAGTACAACGACAGATTTTCCAAACCTTGGAAAACACCTCGTCGCCAACGCGGCCGGCTTTAAGCCAGATAGGGGTCGAGCTTGGCTTTGAGCACCAGCTTGGGCATCGCGCCAACCATTTGTTGCTGGACTTGACCGCCTTTGAGGATCAACAGCGTCGGGATGGAGCGGATACCGAACTGGCCGGCGAGGTCCGGGTTTTCATCCACGTTGACCTTGGCAATTTTTATTTTGCCGGCCAACTCCGTGGCCAATTCCTCCAATACGGGGGCGAGGGCGCGGCAAGGACCGCACCACTCGGCCCAGAAATCCACCACGACCGGGACGGTCGAACTCAATACTTCGCTCTGCCAGTTGCTGTCGTTGGCTTGAATGATATTAGCGCTGCTCATAAGACTCCTCTGGAGATAGATCAAACTTTTCCCGGGAAGGGCAGGTTGGGCGCGATGGTTTGCGCGGCCAACACATAGACTAATGCGCTTGCGATAATGAGGGCGGCAACGGCACACACGGTGTCCAACAGGCCGGCCTCTTCGGCGACAACGTCCTGCACGGTGACTTCGGCTTCGAGTGTCGCGTTAGATTTTTCGGTCTGCTCCGGCGCCGCACGCGCGAGGGCGATGGGGGCGCGCGTTGTGGTGGGGCTTTCACCTTCGGCGCCGGGGCGCTTGATGCGAATGGTTTTACGGCGTGTGACCGGCTCCTCGACGATGGTTTCGGGTGGCAACTCAATGCGCGCCGTCTCGCTCTTGCGTGCTTCGGTTACGCCACCAGCGGAAATAATTTCCGGAATTTTCCGTGCGACCACGGTGGGTGCTGCTTCCGGTTGCTTGATCCGCACGGTACGCGGAATTTGGTGTCCGGCAGGTAGCTCGAGTTCCGGTGCGGCCACCCTCGTGGCACCCAAGGTGTCACCCAATTCGATCCGTGCGGTGGTCTTCTTGGCTTTTTGCGCCTCGGCGCCCGTTGTGGAGCCGGTAAAATCCATGCGGGTGGTGTGTTTCTTCAGTGCCGATGGCGGAGCCTGATCGGTCACGGTGTCCGGCAGTTGTACGCGGTTCGTGGCTTTTTTGGCACCGCCCGGAGTAGCGGGTACCGTATCCGGTAATTCAATCCGCGCGGTAGTTTTCTTGGGCGTGCCGGCCTCATCGGGTAACTGCACCCGCGAAGTTTGTTTCTTGAGTTCATCCGGCGGCGCGGTTTCGACGATGTCGCTGCCCGGCAAATCAATGCGCAGGGTTGACCGTTTGAGCGACTCGCCCGCAATGGGCACCGGTGGAGTTTGAATCAGACCCGCTTCAAGTTTGATTTTAGGCGGCGCGGTGGAGGCGACTGGTGGGGCCTTGTCAGTGTGGTGGTTGCCGTTCAATTTTATTTTTGACGGCTCGGCATTTTGCGGCTGATCTTTTTTTTCGTCGGCCATGATATTTTCTCCATACTGGTCGGTAACAAGTAACACGGCTTAGACCCATCGTCAATAACGGCTACATAGTGGCGGAGAGGGAGGGATTCGAACCCTCGATACCGGATGTAGTCCAGTATAACGGTTTAGCAAACCGCCGCTTTCGGCCACTCAGCCACCTCTCCTGCGGCACGTCACAACGTCTTACGATCAGACGCAAGTATGCAAAGCGTTCTCTGGAAAACAAGCCCAAACATATGTGTGAGGCGTAGTTTTCCAAGGTTGGGGGAAAGGCCCGGTGATTTTTCCCAAGCCTTGGAAAATTCTGTTCACACGGCGATGATCGCGCGCGCGCCAGCAAAAGGACTTTTCCGGCCAACTGAATATCATGGGTCTTCCTGAATTGATCCGGTTCATTGATGCTTCCGAGAAGGCCGGTCAGTTGGAAGTCCGGCGCACGCGTGATGGTGCCGCGGCTGTCCTGGGTTTCGACCGTGGACAAATTGTATCCGCAATTTGCGGCGAAGCGCGTGGCGGCGGTCAACGCGATCTTGCAGTTCGATGGTGATTCGTTTGATTTTCGCCAAGCTATGACCAAAGGATCCCTCCATCACCACGCCGACCATGGGGTTGCTGCTGGAAGGGTTGCGCCATGTGGATGAATCGGCGCATGCCGCCGCCGTGGCGACTTCCTGAGCGGTTTTTTTCGGTTGATGCGCAAGATAAACTCACCGCCCGTGCTTTTTCCCAAGGCTTGGAAACACCGGCTTTCACTTTTTCCGAACCGTGTAAAGCACGATAATAAACGTTTGTTGTGAGTGTTAAATCGTATATAATCTTTGTTGTTGTGAATATAATCACATATTATAATAATCTGTTTTGTTGTTTTTTGATTTGCGGCCTTGACAGGCAACGGTTGTCCCTGTATTTGCGTTGTTCGTGCTCATGATTGCGTCGCGACAGCGGTAGGCGTTGTCGGCAGGTGGCGGACGGCCGTCCGATAGCCGTCGGTGCATGAGCCGGGTTTCACAACATGGAAATTACGCGTACCATCAAATACGAAGCTGACCGCGTGAAGGGGTTTGGGGACGAGGTGCGGAGCGTCCCGGGCTGCGAGCAGTTGCAGTCGTGTATCCAATGCGGGACCTGTTCCGGCGTCTGCCCCTTGAGTATCTATATGGACTATTCGCCACGCCAAGTCATGGCGTTGGTGCGGTCCGACTTCAAGAACGAGGTGCTGCGTAGCCACACGATCTGGCTGTGCGCCTCGTGTTATTCCTGTACGGTGGAATGTCCCCGGCAAATTCGTATCACGGACATTATGTATGAATTGAAGCAGCGCGCGATTCATGAGGGCATTTATCCCAAGAAATTTGCCATTCCCGTGTTGGCCAAGGAATTTTATAAAATGGCGTATAAGTACGGGCGGGTTACCGAGAATGTGCTGGCGGCCACCATGTTCCTCAAAACCAATTGGCTGGCGGCGCTCGGGATGTGGCGGCTGGGTCTGGGCCTGCTCAAACGCGGGCGGTTCCCGCTAAAGGTGGAATCAATTAAGCGGCGTGATGAGTTGGATCGGATGATGCGCACGGTGGACCGGCTCAATATTGATGCGCTGCATGATGAGAAAAAGAAAATCACATCACACCGTGTGGAGGCCGCCACATGACCACGTATTCGTATTTTCCGGGATGCTCGCTGAAAGGTATCGGCCGCGCCTACGAAGAATCATTGCTGCCGGTATTCCAAGCCTTGGACGTGAAGTTGGAGGAATTGGAAGACTGGAACTGCTGCGGGGCGACGGCGTACATGGCGGTGGACGAAGTCAAGGCGTGTGTCATGGCGTCGCGCAATCTCGCCATGGCGGAAAAACTCGGCCACAAAGAAATGATCGCGCCGTGCAGCGCGTGCTATCTGGTGCTGAATAAGACCAAACATTATCTGCATGAATCACCGGCGGTGCGCGGCGTCATCGAGAAGGCGCTGGCCGATGTGAATTTGACCTACAACGGGAACACGCCCGTTCGGCATCCGCTGGATGTGATGGTTCGTGATATTGGTTTGGATGAAATCAAGAAGCGGGTCAAACGTCCGTTGACGGGTTTGAAAGTCGCCGCATATTACGGCTGCCAGATCGTCCGGCCCTATGCGACCTTCGACGATCAATATAATCCGACCACGATGGATCGCTTGCTGGAGGCACTAGGCTGTACGCTCGTGCCGTTCCCGCTCAAAACGCGCTGCTGTGGAGCGAGCTTGACCGGAACATTGCCGGAACCGGGGTTGCTCTGTTCCAAGATTATCCTCGCCGAAGCCATTAAACGGGGCGCGGATGTGATTGCCACGGTCTGTCCCTTGTGCCAGTTCAATCTTGACGGCTATCACGATAAAATTGCGGCCAAGTGGAACGATTGCCGTATCCCGACGGTTTATTTCACGCAACTGATGGGTCTCGCCTTTGGCTTGGATGAGCGCCAGTTGGGCTTGCATCGTGGTTTTGTTGCCATGAAACCATGGTCAGCCCAACCCGCGGCGGCAGCCGTGCCGGCGTGAGTTTATAGGGATCATATTTTCCCGGTGGAGAGATTCAAATGGACGCGACAAAAAAACAGGATGTGCGGATCGGCTTCTATATCTGTCATTGCGGCTCGAATATCGCTGCGATGGTGGATTGTCCGGCGGTTGCCCGGTATGTGGAGAAATTGCCCGGCGTGGTGCTCTCCCGCGACTATAAATATATGTGTTCCGATCCCGGGCAGGAGCTGATTCAGAAAGACATCAAAGAACATCAACTCGACCGCGTCGTCGTCGCTTCCTGCTCCCCGCTTTTGCACGAGCATACGTTTCGTGCTGCCGTCGAAGCGGGTGGGCTGAATCCCTTTTTCTTCCATATGGTCAACATTCGCGAGCACGACTCGTGGGTGCATACCAACAAGGTGGAGGCCACGGAAAAGGCCAAGGCGTTGGCCCATGCCGCCATTCAGCGTGTGGCAAAACATAAATCGTTGGAAGTCAAAAAAGTTCCCATTCATCCCGATGTGTTGGTGGTGGGCGGCGGCATCGCGGGCATTCACGCGGCGATGACGATGGCCAACGCCGGCAAGAAGGTCTATCTGGTCGAACGCGAGCCGTCCATCGGCGGCCATATGGCCAAGTTCGATAAAACGTTTCCCACGCTGGATTGCGCCGCTTGTATTCTTACGCCCAAAATGTCGGAAGTGGGTTCCCACCCGAACATCACCTTGCTGACCTATTCCGAAGTCGCCAAGATGGATGGCTATGTCGGCAACTATACGGTCACCGTGAAGCGCAAGCCGCGCTACGTGATTGAGGATCAGTGCACCGGTTGTCAGGAGTGTATTGCCAACTGCGTTTATAAGGAACCCAAGTTCCACGATGAGTTCAATGAAGGGTTGGGCAAACGCAAACCGGTTTATATTCCATTCCCGCAGGCCACGCCGCAAGTCGTCGCGATTGATCCCAAGGTTTGTCTGAATTTCCGCAATGGCGTGTTGACCGACAAGTGCAAGAAATCCTGTGTGACCGCTTGCGGTGAGAAAAAAGCCATTGATTTCACGCAGCAAGAGACGGTTCAGGATATCAAGGTTGGTACGATCATTGTGACGACGGGATTTAAGACGTTCGATGCCAAGCGTGTTCCGCAATACGGCTATGGCAAATTCCCGAATGTCTATACCGCGCTGGAGATTGAGCGGCTGGTCAACGCGTCCGGTCCCACGGCCGGTCACGTTGTCATGCGCGATGGTCGGGAACCCAAGTCCATCGGCATCATCCACTGCGTCGGCAGCCGTGACAAGAAGACCAATCGCTGGTGCTCGCGCGTGTGTTGCATGTATTCCATGAAGCTCGCGCATTTATTGAAAGAGCACACCGGGGCGGAAATCTATAGCTTTTACATTGATATGCGGACGCCCGGCAAAGGCTACGAAGAATTCTATGACAAACTGCTCGAAGAAGGTGTCCATTTTATCCGGGGTCGCGTCGGTGAGGTCACCGACTGGGCGATGTCGCCGGAAGAAGAAGGCAAGCTCGTCATCCGTGTGGAGGACACGCTAGCCGGCTATGTCCGCCGCATCCCCTTCGATATGGTGGTGCTCGCGACCGGTATGGAGCCGCAGGCCGATGCTCAGGATGTCCGCCGTATGTTCAACATGAGCTGTGGTTCGGAAGGCTTCTTCCTTGAACGCCATCCCAAACTCGCACCGGTGAGTACGTTCACCGAAGGTATTTTCATTGCCGGCGCCTGCCAGGGGCCGCGCGATATTCCCGATACGGTCGCCCAAGCGGGTGCCGCCGCCGCCGAGGCGCTGGCCTTAATTGACAAGGGCCACATCGAGCAGGAACCGAATACGGCATTCATCCTTGATGACGAATGCTGTGGCTGCAAATCCTGCATTCCGTTGTGCCCCTACACCGCGATCACCTTCGACGAGTCCAAGAAAAAGGCCACGATCAATGAAGCGTTGTGCAAGGGCTGCGGCACTTGTGTCGCCGCCTGCCCGTCGGGCTCGATTGTACAAAACTTGTTCGATGACGAAGAAATCTTCAGCGAAATAGATGGAGTGCTTGCCCATGACTAGCGAATGGAATCCGCGCCTGGTCGCCTTTTTCTGCAACTGGTGCACCTATACGGCCGCCGATCTGGCGGGAGTGTCCCGTTTGAAATACGCCTCGAATGTCCGCGTTATCCGGCTGATGTGTTCCGGTCGCGTTGATCCGCAATTCATTCTGGATGCGCTGGCCAAAGGTGCGGATGGGGTCTTGATCGGCGGCTGCCATCCTTCCGACTGCCACTATGTTGAAGGCAATTATAAATGCCTGCGCCGCTTCCAACTGCTGAAGCGTATGTTGAGCGACATGGGTATTGAAGAGGGGCGTGTCCGTTTGGAGTGGATTTCCGCCGCCGAAGGCGAAAAGGTTAAAACCGTCATCAACGAAATGACGGCGACGATCAAGCAACTCGGCCCGCTGGGGATGCCAGCCAAATTTGAAGAGTGGGACAAGGAAATGGAACACTTTGCCGCCGCAGTACACGCGCAGGAGGCGCAAAAGGCCCCATGTGCCGAGCACGCTCAGCTTCAGGAGACAGCCCATGTCTAAACCCAAAGTTGCTTTCTATTGGTGCGCCTCGTGCGGCGGTTGCGAAGAAACCGTTGTAGATCTTGCCGAAGATATTCTTGGCGTGGTCGAGAAGGTGGATATCGTCCTCTGGCCGGTGGCGATGGACTTCAAGTATAAAGACATTGAGGCCATGCCCGATAAATCCATCACCGCCACCTTGCTCAATGGCGCGATTCGCTCCACCGAACAGGAAGAAATGGCCCGGCTGCTGCGTCGCAAGAGCCAGTTCCTGATCGCCTACGGCGCGTGCGCCCACATGGGTGGCATTCCCAGTCTGGCGAATCAATTTTCGCGCGAAC
The DNA here is from genome assembly GCA_004321905.1 of Verrucomicrobiota bacterium. Classification (GTDB taxonomy): domain Bacteria; phylum Verrucomicrobiota; class Kiritimatiellia; order CAIQIC01; family CAIQIC01; genus DP16D-bin41. The sequence goes on from SCQF01000015.1 coordinate 22,583, forward strand.
AGATTCTCAAGTTTAATTACGAGGATGCACCGACGTTGGCCAACGGCGATAAAACCCGTCCGCAGCTTTCCTTCACTGAAGCAGGTCGCACCGTGACGCTGCCGCAACTGCACAACGTCGTGCGTTCGCTCGATCAAGTGGTGGACGTGGACTACTACGTCCCTGGGTGTCCGCCGACGCCCAAGATCACCAAGGCTGCCGTCACCGCTTTATTGGAAGGCAAACTGCCGCCCAAAGGTTCGGTCATCGGCCCCGATCACGCGTTGTGCGAGGAATGCACACGCAAGGATACGAAGCCGGACAAGTGGGATTTCGTTGAATTCAAACGTCCGCATCAAAAACTGATGGATGACAAGTGCTTTCTCGCCCAAGGCGTGGTCTGCATGGGCCCGGCGACCCGCGCGGGCTGCGAGGCGCAATGCACTACCGGCGGCATGCCCTGCACCGGTTGCTTCGGCGGAACTTCTCGCGTACGCGATCAAGGTGCGAAGATTCTTTCTGCGCTCTGTTCCAACCTTGCGGCCAAGGAAGAGGGCGAGATTGATGCCACGCTGGCCACGATTCCTGATCCCGTCGGTACTTTCTACCGTTACGGTCTGGCCAAGAGTATTCTGCGCCGAAAAGTCAGTCTGCCCGCCAATAGTTGATTTGGAGCAACGTCATGAATCCCGAAACACAAAAAGTCTGGAACCAAGGTTCGGCCAAGGCCAACGCCGCCTATCAGGGTCTGCGCCGCAATGTGACGATCAATCCGATCACGCGCCTTGAAGGCCACGGCAAGATTGATATTTTTTTAAACGACTCCGGCAACGTGGATCGCGCCTATTTGCAAGTTCCCGAACTGCGCGGCTTCGAGGTGTTCAGCCTCGGTCGTCCCGCGGAAGATATGCCGCAGATCACCAGCCGCATCTGCGGCGTGTGTCCCACGGCGCATCATATGGCGTCCACGAAGGCACTCGACGATCTCTATCAAGTCGAGCCGACCTCCGCCGGCAAAAAAATCCGTGAGTTGGTCTATAACGCCTTCACGCTCGAAGATCATGCGTTGCATGTGTTCGTGCTCGGCGGCCCCGACTTCATCGTTGGCCCCGACGCACCGGCGGCGGAGCGCAACATCGTCGGCGTGATCGGCAAAGTCGGTCTCGAAGCCGGCAAGAAAGTCATTTCGATGCGCCGCCGCGTCCGCGAAATCACCAGCTATTTCGGCGGCAAGGTCGTCCATCCGGTGCTTGGCTTGCCCGGTGGCGTCAGCAAAGCGCTCAAGGTCGAAGACCTGCCGCGCTTCAAAGAACTGGCCAAGGAAGGCATCGAGTTCGCCGAGTGGACGCTGGGCGTTTTCAAGGCAATCGTGCTCGCCAATCCCGACTACGTGAAGCTGATCACCTCCGACGCCTATACCCACAAGACCTGTTACATGGGCACCGTGGACGCGAACAACAAGGTCAACTTCTATGACGGCATGACCCGCGTCGTGGACTGCAACGGGAAGGAAGTCTGCAAGTTCACCGCCAAGCAATACCGCGATTTCATCGCCGAGCACACCGAGCCGTGGTCCTACATGAAGTTCACCTATCTCAAGAACCGCGGCTGGAAAGGTTTCACCGAAGGCGCCGATAGCAGCATCTATTCCGTTGGCCCGCTCGCGCGCCTCAACGCTGCCGACGGCATGGCCACGCCGAAGGCGCAAGCCGCCTACGAGGAATTCTTCAAGACCCTCGGTGGAAAACCCGTGCACCACACGCTGGCCAACCACTGGGCGCGCGTCATCGAAATGATCTACGCCGCCGAGCGCATGGAACAGCTCATCAACGACCCCGAAATCACCAGCACCGATGTCCGCCGCGTCCCGACCGCCACGCCGAAGGAAGGCATGGGCATTATCGAGGCGCCACGCGGTACGCTGTTCCACCACTACCAGACGGACGCGAACGGCCTGATCACGATGGCCAACATGGTTGTCGCCACCGGCAACAACGCCGCGCGTATTGCGATGAGCGTGGATCGCGCCGCTAAGGGTTTGATCAAAGACGGCAACGTCACCGAAGGTCTGCTGAACAAAGTCGAGATGGCGTTCCGCGCCTACGATCCGTGCCTCGGTTGCGCGACCCATACGTTGCCCGGCCACATGCCGCTGATCGCGAAAATTTACGACCCGCAACGCCAGCTCGTCCAAGAGCTGATTCAAGGCTGATCAGATTCAACGCAAAGGCGCAAAGACAAACCAAGATCGCAAAGCTCTGCGTCTTCCGCTTACCTTTGCGCCTTTGCGTTAACCTTTCCAAGCTTTGGAAAACCATACGGCGATTTTTTCCAAGCCTTGGAACTGTGCTTCTGGATGTGCTAAGGAGTCGCGCGCATGCAAACGGAAACTTCCGATAAAATCCTACTGCTCGGTTTGGGCAACGACATTCTGACCGACGATGCCGTCGGGCTGCTGATTGCGCGCCAGCTCCGTGGCGAGTTCGCCGGCGATCCGCGGATTGTTATTCACGAAACGCAGGAAATGGGCCTCGCGCTACTGGACTTCATCACTGGTTACCGCGAGGTCGTGCTCGTGGATGCGGTCCAAACCTGCGCGGCGTCGCCCGGTACACTACATGAACTCGACGCCGATGGCCTCAAGAACCTGACCGGACGTACGCCGCATTTTCTCGGCGTCGGCGAGACGCTCGCGCTTGGTCGCAAACTCGGACTCGCCGTGCCCGAGCACGTCAGAATTTTCGCCATCGAAGTTGCCGACGCCCACACCCTCGGCACCAACCTTTCGCCCGTCGTTCAAAACGCGTTGCCTGCAATTTTGGAACGGATTCGCGCGACGTTGCGCGGACTTTCGCGTTGAGTTCTCCAAGGTTTGGAAAAACGCGTCATTCACTTTTCCAAGCCTTGAAGAATTTGTGTTGGCAGGAACGGCTCTCCGAGCCGTCCGCGGCGCATTCGGAGAATGCGCCCTACCGAGAAGACGGGGATTCTAAAATTAGCAGCGTGATTTCCGGCGGCGCGAACAGGCGAAATGGTGGGCCCCAAGTTCCAATGCCGCGTGTGATATAGATTTGGGTGCGCTGATCAAGTTGATGTAGGCCGGTGAAATTGGGATAGAGCCAGCGGACCAGCAGATGGAACGGGAAAACTTGGCCGTGGTGTGTGTGGCCGGAGAGCACCAAATCCGCCGGCAGATGGGCGGCGACGCGTGGCTCGTGCTTGAGCAGAATCACGCAGACGTTGGTCGGTATGCCGGCGAGCGCGGCGCGTTCATCGCTGAAGCACGGTTGTCGAAAATAATGGCCGGCCTGGTTATCCACGCCGGCCAGCCAGATGCCGGGCGCGATCTCGCGGGCGGTTTGCCGCAGCAACGTGAAGCCGCTGCGTTCGTGGAAGGGCAGGGCGTAACGCAAACCTAAGTAATATTCGTGGTTGCCGAGGACGGCATATTTCCCAAGTGGTGCTCGCAAGGTGGCGAACTGCGCGGCGTCAGACAGGCAATGCGGCGAGTCAGCCAGATCGCCGGCGCTCAAAATCAGGTCGGGTTGCAGCGTTTTGATTTGTGCGGCGCCTTGAGCGAGCAGTCGGTGATTGCGGTGCACGTCCCAATGCAGATCGGAGAGCAGCGCGATGCGGAGCGGCGGACGACCGGCGGGGAAGTGCGCGCAAGGAATATGCACCTGTTCGATGTGGAGGTCATGCGCTTCACGCCAGCCGTAGATGCCGAGCAGGGCGACGATGCCGGAGATGGTATAAAATGCGGAACGCGCAGGCAGCACCGGACGACGGGTGATGCCGCGCGCCAGCAAAAAGGGCACCCAGAACATGGAAAACCAGAGCAAGCCACACATCCAGAAATAGGCGGGCACGCCGAGCAGCAACGCGAGTCGTTCATGTTCGATGCGATCCAGTGACCGCGTAATCAACGGGGCGCAAAATAGCAGCGGTAGCAGCCAACGTAGCGTGAACCGAACGATCCGCGGTGGAGCGAAAGCCGCGACCAAGGCGTGGTAAAAAAGCACATGCAGGGCAGCGTAGGCAATGAGCAGAAGACTAAGCAGGGTGAACATCAGAAGTCGGGTAGTTTTTTCTTTTTAACAACGTCGGCGGGTGGCGGCCAGGGATTTTCCGCGCTGGGCACATGGCTGGCCTGCTGGCGCAGCCGGATATAACGGTCATTCAGATCGCGGAAGGAGCGCAACAATTGGAGGTGGTCTTCTTCGAGTTGCAACGCGCGTTTACGGGCACGGTCGGCTTCGTCGCGTTCCTTGCGTAGATGGGCTTCCATGGCTTGGACGCGTTGATCGGCTTCGTTGCGAATGAGGCCCTGTGTTTGCAGCAACTCCTCAAGTTCCGCGGATTTGGCGTTGAGTTGATCCATCAGGGTTTCGCAGCGCCGCGACAATTCATTATAGGCATCAAGGAGGGCGAGGCGTTGACCGGCGGCAGCCTCGGCATCGTTGTGATAGACGGTGGTGTCGCCGATTTGTTCGAGTGTTTTTTCGAGCTTCCGCAGACTGAGCTGGGTTTGCTCCAGTTGCGTACGCGCCGCCAAGTCTTCGCGCCGCAAATGCTCGATGCGTTCGTTCAACGCGGCTTCGCGCGTCTGGGCCGCGGCTTGCGCGTCGGTGTATAATCGCTTCCACTTCTGCGCTTCTTTTTCAAAGGAGTCTCGCTTGCCGGCCATGTCCTTCCACTCGGCTTGGCCGGAAGCACCCGGCGGTGCAGTCATTTCGGCGGGGGCGATGGCCAACTCATCAAGTTCAGCTTGGGCCTTTTCCAGTTCAACGCGTAATTCCTGTGCGGTCGCGGCCAGACGGGTGTTTTGCTCCAACATCACCAAGAGCAACGCCTCATGCAAAATATGGCGTTCGCCGGTGACGCGGTGAATGATGGGCGCCGCCGCCGGGACACTACCCTCGCGGATCAGATCGCCCAAAGCCAGCAGATGAAACGGGCCATAAAGCGTGCCGTTGCCCATTTCCACCATCCAGTCCAAACCCAAGTCGGCCACGTCGGCGGCGTGATGCCAGGTGACCTGATCGCTGGAAATTTCGTCATCGGCGGCAATTCGTCCGCCCGCCGCCCATTGTTGCAGGGCCGCTCCCGTTACCGGGCCGTATATTTGGCCGTCGCGTTTTTTTAGAAACCAGTCCATAGCGATGTCCATATGGCCGGCGGGTTTATTTGGGAATCACTAATTTTTGTCCCACACGGATTTGGTTGGAGTTTTTAATGCCATTGGCTTCCATCAACGCGGCGAGGGTGATGCCATGCGCGGAAGCAATCTTGGAAAGACTGTCGCCACTTTTGACCACATAATCGCCACCCCCACTGCTGTGGCTCTCGCCACTGCTGCTCTTGCGCCGTTTGCTGCCGCTATCCACCGGCGCGCCGCCCATGATCTGGGAAATCTTCCGGCTCAGCGTGTCCACCAATTCCTGCTTGTCCTTCTCGCGGCCTGCTTCCATCGTGCGGATGCGCCGGTCGAAGTCGCCCAGTTCCGCGCGTAACGCTTGCGTGTCCGTCGCACCGGCCGCCGCGCGGCTTTGGTTGGCGCGGAGCGCGGCGATGTCGTTATTCAGCTTTTGGTTTTCGACTTCCAAGGCTTCGACGCGCCCGACCAGCTTGCCGGTTTGCTCCTGCAGCAAGCGTGCGTTTTCTTGCGCCTGCGCGTCCAGCTTGGTTTGATAATCTTGCGTAGTGACGCACCCCGCGAAACCGCCGGCGAGCAAGACCGGGGCCAGAAGCAAAGCGCGGTTGCGGTGGTGAAATTTCATCACAGACTTGTTATCCTATCCGGCATGTTCTCTCAAGCAAAACATGCGCGGCGATCATGAGCGACGAGCTATTAATTTCCAACGCCTTGCTCTGGCCTGCCGCCGATCAACAACCCATCCCCGATGGCCGGGTACTGATTCGCGATGGACGGATCGTGCGCCTCGGCAAGTTTCACGCCCGCGCCGCCACCGAAATTGACGCCGATGGCGGCCTCGTCATGCCGGGCCTCATTCAAGCCCACGTCCATCTGGCTCAAACCCTGTTCCGTGGCGTGGCGGAAGATTTGCCGCTACTGCCGTGGCTCCGCCGCTATATCTGGCCGCTGGAGGCCGCACACGACGACGAATCGCTCTACGTCTCCGCCTTGCTCGCCTGCGCCGAGATGCTGCGCGGTGGCGTCACCGCGTTCCTCTCGATGGAAACCACGCACCACACCGGCGCGGTCTTTGCCGCCGTGGAGCAGAGCGGCATGATGGGCGTGATCGGTCACTGCCTGATGGACGCCACCGGCAACTATCCGCCGCTGGCGGTGGCGCTCGATGACGCGCTGGCCGACTGCGATGTGCTGTTGGGCAAACTGGGCCAACATGACCGCCTGCGCCTTGCGCTCGCGCCGCGTTTTGCCTTGGGCTGCGCGCCGGAGATGATGCGCGCCGCCGCCGAGTTTGCGCGCGAACATCATCTGCGGCTGCACACCCACGCCGCCGAGCAGGAACAGGAAGTTCGGCTGGTGCGCAAGCTGACCGGCCTCGGCAACATCGAGTTCCTGCACAAAGTGGGCTTGACCGGCCCAGATGTGTCCATCGCCCACTGCGTCCACGCGGAGCGCGCCGAATGGGAAATTCTCGCCGGTACGCAGACCAGCGTGCTGCATTGCCCGACCACCAACCTCAAGCTCGGCTCCGGCGTCGCGCCGGTGCCGGACTTGCTCGTACGCGGCATCAACGTGGCGCTTGGCTCCGACGGCGCGGCGTGCAACAACCGGCTCGACCTCTTTCAGGAAATGCGATTCGCGGCGCTACTGCAAAAACCGACGCGCGGCCCGGAGGCGCTACCGGCCAAGTCCGTGGTGCGGATGGCGACCGAGGGTGGGGCGCGGGCGCTGGGCTGGGAAAAAGAAATGGGTACACTCGCAGTCGGCAAGCGCGCCAACCTCATCATCGTCAATCAGAACAAACTCCACGTTGCGCCTGCCACCGACCCGGCGACCAATCTGGTTTTCTCTCACGAACCCGCCGATGTGGAGCTGACGATGGTCAACGGCGAAATCCTCTACCGCAACGGCGAATTCACCATGCTCGACGAGGAACAAATCCTCGCCACCGCCCGCGAACAGCGCGCCAAACTCATGCAACGCGCTGGCTTGACGTGACAGTTTCCAGGGCTTGGAAAGCGGGCAACGCTAAGACGCAAAGTTTGGCAAGAGGCGCAGAGGCAGAACAGAAGCTTTGCGCCTTTGCGTTAGAAATCCGCCCAAAATGCACAATGGAAAAATGGCGGAGTTGGGTTTCCAAGGCTTGGAAAATATGCGAGCCGATCCTGTCAAGGTTCCAAAGTAATTGCGTGTATGCGGGCGACGCCGGGGCCGGGCGGGAGCCGGAGTTTCAGACGGATCAGGTTTCCGGAATAGCCCGGGATAGCGCGGAGGTCGAGTTCGTAGGTGCGGAATTTTCCTTCGCCCACGATGGGCAACTTCGCCGGGCCGAGCCACTTTTTGGCTGGGCGTTTGGCGTTGGGTCCCCAGCAGGGCCAGTCGCGTAATTCCTGATCGGAAAACGGCTCCAGTATAACTTGTAATTCCTTGGCGGCGGTCTCGAAGGCGGCCTCCACACGCAGTTTTGTCGCCGTCTCCGCTGGCCAGAACGTCAGCGGCGAAGTCATCGCGGAGCTTGCTTTCCCCAAGTTCACTCGCAACTCGCCTTGAATCGGCCAACCGGCATCCGTCGTACGTTCATAAATCCAATGTTGGCGGTCGTTTTCAAAGCGCCACGCGGGCAGCCCCGCGCGGCGGGGCTGGGCGCAGGCGTACTGCCGGATTTCCGCCACCGTGCCCACGATGAGCACATACCGGTAACGATAGGTGATGTGGTGATCCAGAATTTCGTCCAGCACGGGCGCGAGGTAACCGGTGGGGCCGTCCTTCGGTCCGCCTTGGCCCTTGGGCGCACCGGCGAAGCCGCCGAGCATGCGGTAGGCCTCCGCGTGGAAGATGCCCAAGCCGTAGTCGTCTTTGTCCACCAGCGCTGCCCAGTGTTCGGGACCGAAGAACGAAATCCACGGCCAGCCCTTGCCGTTGTCCTTATCCACCAGCGTGGTCAGTGGTGCGCCGGTGAACGGCGCGGCGCCGATATACGTCACCAGCTTGTACCACGGGGCGCAGGTATAGACCGCCGGCAACTCCTGATTGCGACCGGAATACTGCGTTTGATCCTGCCGCGTGTTGTCCAGCCGGCAGTCCACTTCCACGGTTTTGCCAGCCAGCCGGTAGACCGTCTCGAAGGTGCATTCCGCCGGCACGTTGTTCAGCGGCCAGATCATCGGCACGCACTTGACGCGCAGCGTCGTGCCATCGTTGTGATGTTCGAGCACCTTGGAGCCGTGCCCATAGCAATCGCCCGCTTGGATCGGATTCCAGCCCAAGCCCGCCCACGCTTTCGAGAGCGTGCTGCCCGGCGGTTGGAACGGGTTCGGCCCGGAGTAAAACGACAACTGCACCTGCCGACCCCAGTCATGGCTGTTGATGAGGTTGTTCGTCTGCCCCGCTTCCGCGAGATAGGTCACCGCGCCGCCGATGGCGAGATCCACGCCCAGCCGGATTTTTCCATTATCCAGATAACTCATGGATTCGGCGGCCCAAGCCACAGAGGCGCTCGCCAGCCAGATATACGCGAAGTTCAAATTCAGTTTCATGCTCGCGTCCTTCCACTGCGTTGCGTGGTCTAGAGCAATCATGTAGCGCAGCTGCTGCGAACCAAACGTGATGTTGGCCACGCGCCACGTAGAAGCGACCTCCGGTCGCTTTTCCTGATGCGGACGGAGTCCGCATCTACGCCGGGGCTTCAGC
>SCQF01000001.1 GCA_004321905.1 Verrucomicrobiota bacterium
GGCTGAAGCCCCGGCGTAGATGCGGACTCCGTCCGCATCAGGAAAAGCGACCGGAGGTCGCTTCTACGTGGCGCGTGGCCAACATCACGTTTGTTTCGCAGCAGCTGCGCTACATGATTATCAGAAACGCTCTAGCCGTGCGGATTTATCGAGCCAAGTTCACCTACATCCAACTAAATCCGCCAGCGGACGGACAAGCATCGCAAGGCCTTGCCCGTCTCGTGGCCCTGTGTCCCGGTTAACCGTCCGTTGCGCCGCCGGTGCTGGTGTTGGGCGGCCTGCGGACACGAATTCGGTCAGCGATGCGACTATCCCGACGTTGTCGCTGGAAGATTTCGGGCAACAGGGTCACGTCTTCACGGCGTGTTGCCCCAAAGGTGATTTTTCCTGACGTGTTCATGGTTGTACCGGCAGCGCAACCCAGCGAAATAGTTTGGCGAAACTAACCAGCCTGCCGTGCAAGCTGCGGAAGTATGGGAATACGGGCGGTCGTAAAGTGTGTACGCCACCCCGTAGCCGTTGTGCTACCGCGCCCGCCGCCAGCAACGGGGCCGGGTGCCGGCGGAGCAGGATGCGGATATTCTGGACGGTGGCGATCAGCTAGTCTTGGATTTGTTGCCGCCATAACCGCCGCCACCGGGCGCGTTTGAAGCCATGGTTGTTGACCGCATCGGCCAAGCTGCCTTCCATGAGCCATTTCCGGCGCTGGCGGTCGCGATAGGCGGCGGGGCTGTGCGCTTGTTCCCGCCCGCGTTGGATCAACGCATGGCCTTCATGCCGTTTGACGCTCCGCGCCGTCTGGGAACGCGTACACTGTGCGCGGAGCGGACAGGCGCGACAAGTGGCCGCGCTCGCCGCATAGTCCCACGCGGCCCGGTGGGTCTTGTGCTTCCGGCGGGTGAGCGTTTGGCCCGCCGGGCACCGGTAGGTGTCCGTGGCGGTGTCCTAGGCGAAGTTCGCTTCTGCGAAGATTCCGGCGCGCCGGCCGGTGTCTTTTTGCGGGGCCAGCAGATCGCCCAAGTGGGTGTGTAGTCCGCGGGCTTGGCAGGCGCGGAAGTTCTCCGCCGTGCCGGATTACCTGTCCGCGACGACCGTTGCGGCGGCGGTGGCGGTATTCCGTTCATGCTGCGCCACCAACGGTAGCAGCCGGTGGTTCTCCGCGACCGCACCGGGCGTGGTTTCCACCGCCGTGATCACCCCGTGGGCATCATCCACCACGCGATGATTTTTGTACCGGGGCCGCGGTCCGAGGTGGCCCTTGCGCACGACCGTCGCATCCGGATCGGTGGTGCTCATGAGCCGTTCATGCTGGGCGACATAATAGGGCGTCCGCTCCTCCAGCTTCTGCTCCGTCGCTTGATCGGCCGACTTCACGGCCGCGATCAGTTCCGGCGCCCCCTGCACCACCGAGTTATTCGACGCGTGCGCGTCCACCAAGCCCGCCTGCACACACGGCCCGACCACCGCAACGAACAACGCCTCAAAGACCGTTACGCCCCAGCGCTTGCGCGCTTTGGAGAGGACGCTGTGATCCGGGACGGCGTCATCCAAGCCGTACCCTAGAAACCAGAGATAATCCAAGCGCTCCGGGATCATCCGCAGCAGCTCCCTCTCGCTGGGGACATCATCCAAAAACAACAACAGCAGCAGCTTCATGATGATCACGGGATCCACTGACTCGTGCCCGTTGTACCCGTAGCACGAACGCACCTGTTGCCGAAGCCGCTCCCCATCCAGCAGGGCGTGTATCCGGCGCAGCGGATGGTTGGCGCGCACGCGCCGATCCAAATCTACGTGATAACTAAACAGTTCTTTTTGCGGTGGTTGGCGGCCCATCATGGCGTTTCGTCTCCACGTTGGGTTAACAACGCACCCCGCCGTGATTTATTGGAAGCCACCGGCGATTTGGGCAACACGCCGTCGAGACGTGACCCTAATTGCCTTACCACCGTCCCCGGAGTCAAGAAGGCGGCGGTGGAGGTTTTGACCCGGTCCTATGCCACCGCCGAGGAGGCGCGTCAAAAGATTGCCACCGTGCTTCATGCAAAATATGAGTCGGATTCTCGTAGCCCGAAACTGATTGATTCTGTTCAGGAAATTTATCGGGACAATTTTTCCCCGGAGATGAAGACCGACTGGAAGACCCATTCCAACAATCTCGGCCACAAAGAATTTCTGGGTTATTTCCGTTGCCACGATGGCGAGCACAAGACGGCCGACGGGAGACAGGGCATCAAGGCGAATGACTGTTCGGCCTGTCACGTCATTCTGGCCCAAGGCCGCGGTGAACAGCTGCTGAAATTGAATCCGCAAGGGCAATCACTCGAGCATCCCGGTGGTGACTTTGGCGATATGAAGTGTTCGGAATGCCACACGGGCGGCGCGCCGTAACCTTGCGGCGTCTTCACGTAGACCTTTACACGCGCTAAAGGTTTATTTAGGATTAGGACGTTTCTATGAAAACGGCGACAAGTTGTCCAAAGAATGGGTAGGGCGTCCATGAAAAAAGAATCACACGACATCGCGGGTGAAGAAATTCTCCACAGCCCGATACTCACCAAACTCGGAGAGATTGCGGCTCATTTTGTGGGGATCAATTTGGTGGCCGTATTCCCCCGGAAAGATCGGTGGGCGGAGTTGCGGTTGGGCAACGTGACGGGGCGGCAAGCCTTCTGTCGCATGGTGCAAAGCACCCACGAGGGCGAAAAACAGTGTCGCATGTGCCATGCCTTCATGTCCGTCGCTGCCAGTCGCGACGGGATGGCCATCCGGCGTTGCCATGCCGGGCTTTCGACCGTTGTGGCCCCGGTATCGCAACTTTCGGAAACAGGTCTGGCGGTGCTCAGTACCTGCATGTTCACATCGGGGGATCGGATCGCCGGCTGGAAAGAGGTTAGTAAAAGCGCCGGCAAGCTGGGGATCAAGCCCAAGGCCCTGCGCGGGGCCTTCGACGCGGTCCCGGAGATTCCCCGGGACAAACTCGAGCTTGCGCAGGCGTTGATTATGGCGGCGACTGCTGCAGTCGCGGAAATTAAGATCCGGCGCCAACTGGAAGAGCGCCTCGTCGCTATGGAGGGGGCGCAAAAGCCGGCGCTACACAGGCAGTCCATCATGATGGAGGAGTTGAAGAGCGGTTTTGTCGAAACACAGCGGCGGAAGGTGTTGCACAACCGTCAGACCCATAATCCTAAATGTCCCGCACTGGTCGAGGTTGTCGCCAAGCTGGTCGCGCACAAACCCAACCTGCCCTATACCGTTGCCTCCATCTCCGCGGCCGCCCACATTACGCCCAATCATTTTTCGGCCTTGTTCCATCGGTGGATGGGTCAGAGTTTTCTGGCGTTCCTCAACGCGAAACGCATTGAGGCGTCCAAGGAGTTGCTGAACGATCTCGCACTCTCCGTCGGCGAGGTGGCGCAGCGCGTCGGATATGATGCCGCGAACTATTTTGCGCGCCGTTTCAAGAAGGCCACCGGCATGACGCCGCGCAAGTGGCGCAACCAGCATTGAGACAAAATACGGTTTTCCAAGGCTTGGAAAAGTAGGCTTGGGGCGTTTCCAGGGTTTGGAAAAGGGTGATAATCGTAGATTTAGTCCTTGATTTTCGGTCAGGATTGCCGTAGCCAGAAGCGCCACCGCGCGCCAGCTTTTGGTGGTTGGATATGGATGCAACATCGTTAACGGATTTGATTTACATCATCGCCTTCTTTTTTGGGGGGGTCGGCCTCGGCGTGGCGCCGATGATCCTCGCCCATTTGCTGGCGCCGCGCTACACGCGGGCCATCCACGGCAAGACGCTACAGGCGATCGAGTGCGGCATGGAGTCCATCGGCCCGACGTGGATTCGGTATGGGGTGGTGTATTATTTGTACGCGCTGATCTTTGTGGCCTTCGCGGTGGACGTGCTGTTTTTGTTCCCGATCGCCGTCATTTATAACGAGCATCCCGGCTGGCTGGACTTGGCTGAGATCACGTTGTTTATCGGTATTTTGGCCCTCGTTATTGTCTACGCGTGGGTCAAAGGTGTTTTTATATGGAAAAGCAAACTGAAATCCCTCGGGGATTGATACATTTTGCGATGCTGGACGAGGTCCTCAATTTGGCGCGCGCCAATTCGCTTTGGCCGATGACCTTTGGTCTGGCCTGTTGCGCCATCGAAATGATGGCGACCGGCGCTTCGCGTTTTGACATGGCGCGGTTTGGCTGTGAGGTGTTTCGGCCCTCACCACGGCAGTGTGATCTGATGATTGTCTGCGGCACGGTCAACAAGAAAATGGCCCCGGCCGTGATCACGCTCTATGACCAGATGCCGGAGCCGAAGTGGGTCATCGCGCTCGGTAATTGCGCGATTTCAGGCGGACCTTTCAAGTTTCCCGGTCAATACGCGGTGGTGGAGGGCGTGGACAAACTCATCCCGGTGGACGTCTATGTGCCGGGGTGTCCGCCACGGCCTGAAGCGTTGATTGAAGGTGTGCTCGAACTCGAAAAGAAACTAACCGGTCGGCGTCGCTGGCCTATTGCGTCCGCCAGCTAGCAGGTTCAGGCCATGCCGATCAACATGCTCAAAACCAAATTCGCCGAAATTGCTGTGTGCGTGGCCGCAACGCCCGACACGCCGTCCGCACCGCTCGTCACCGAAACCGCGCATGCGGCGAAGGGCTATGATCTGGATGTGACTGTGCCGGCCGACCGCGTGACCGGCGCGGCGCGTATCATGGATGAGGCCGCCTTCATGTTGGAAGCCATCACCGGTGTAGATTGGATGGCCGAGCAACAATTTGAAATCGTCTATGACTACACTGCGGTCGCTTTGGGCGCGCGCGTGGTGGTGCGTGCCCGCGTGCCGCGTGCGACGCCGGAACTTCCGACCATTTCCCGAATTTATCCCGGCGCCAACTGGCATGAACGTGAAGCGCATGACTTTTTCGGTATCGTGTTCACGGGGCATCCCGAGTTGATCCCGTTGTTGCTGCCGGAAGATGCTGATTTCCATCCGTTGCGAAAGGATTTTGGCGCGTGAGTATCGAAGCCCAGACTCTGCACCGTGAGACGTTCATCCTCAATTTGGGGCCGCAACACCCGGCAACGCATGGCGTGTTGCGGATCAAGCTCACGCTGGATGGCGAGTATATCGAGGATGCCGAACCCGTCATTGGTTACGGCCACCGGATGCATGAAAAGATGGGCGAGAACCGGACGTATGCCAAGTTTCTGCCCAACACGGGGCGCATGGATTATGTGGCGGCGATGTTCAACACCCACGGCTATGTGTGCGCGGTCGAGCGTTTGGCCGGAATCACGGTACCGGAACGTGCAGAATTTATTCGCGTTATCACCGCCGAACTCAATCGCGTGGCCAGCCATTTGTTGTGGGTTGGCGCCTTCCTGATTGACCTGGGTGGGTTCACCCCGTTGCTCTATACGTTTGACGATCGTGAACAGATTCTCGATTTATTGGAAGCGGTCACCGGCGCGCGGCTCACGTTCTGCTACTACCGGTTTGGCGGTGTCTGCAACGATATTGACGATGATTTTATCGCGGGTACACGGAAGTTCATCGCGCATCTGCGCAGCCGCATGCCGATGTATCATGCGCTGATTACAAAAAATATCATCTTCCGTCGGCGTTGCGAAGGTATCGGGCCCATCTCGGCGGAGAATTGTCGCAAATATGGGGCGACCGGCCCCGTGATTCGCGGTTCCGGCGTGGCCTATGACGTGCGCAAGGCCGAACCTTACTCGATTTATCCAAGGTTGGACTTTAACGTGCCGGTGTATGGTCAAGGAGATTGCATGGCGCGTTATTTGGTGCGCATGGACGAAATCGTGGAAAGTCTGCGAATCGTCGAACAGGCGCTCGACCGCCTTCCGGGTGGGCCGGTCATGGCTGAGAAAGTGCCACGTATCCTCAAGCCGCCCAAGGGCGATTGCTACTTCAATGTTGAATCGGCGCGCGGCAGTTTTGGGGTACGCGTCGTCAGCGATGGCACCGATAAGGCCTACCGTATGAAGCTGCGTTCGCCGTGTTTTTCAAATTTGAGCCTTTTTCAGGAATGTTCGCGCGGCATGTTGTTGGCGGATGCGCTGGCGCTGCTGGGGACTTTGGACTTGGTTATTCCGGATATTGACCGCTAATGAGCCTATCACACGAATTTATCATGGGGCTTGTGCGCCTTACGCTTTACGTCGTGGGGTTGATCGCCTTTGCGGCCTTCAACGCGGCGTATTTGTCGTTGTGTGAGCGCAAAGTACCGGCGTGGTTTCAACTCCGGTATGGTCCCAAGGAAGTGGGTCCGTTCGGTCTGCTTCAACCGGTGGCCGACGGCGTCAAGCTGCTCACAAAACAACTCCTCGTGCAAAAAGGCTCGGACGTCCTCTTGTTCAAGTTGGCGCCGGTCATGGTGATTACGCCGGCGATCATGTGTCTGGCGGTCATCCCCTTCAGCGAAACACTTGGTGCGCGCAACATCAATCTGGGTCTGCTCGCCATCTTTTCATTTTCTGCCATCCATGTCCTCGGCACCATGTTAGGCGGTTGGGCTTCCTATAACAAGTATGCCAGCATTGCGGCGGCGCGCGTCGTGGCCCAGAACATTGCTTACGAAATTCCGTTGCTGCTGGTCATTGTGGCGTTGGTCATGGTCACCCGCACGTTCAATTTGCACGAGATCGTGGCGCAACAGGCCGGGGCCTTCTGGCACTGGAATATATTTCGCCTCCAAGCCAGTCCTTTGATGCCGTTGGCCTTTTTGATTTTCTTTACCTGCATGCTCGCCGAATCCAATCGCGCGCCTTTCGATATGATCGAGGCGGAAAGCGAACTCGTCGCGGGCGCGTTCACGGAATATTCCGGCATGGGGTTTGGCCTCTTCTTCATCGCGGAATATGCCAATATTGTGGTGGGGTGTAGCTTGGCCACAGTCTTGTTTTTGGGCGGCTGGCATTGTCCGTTTGGTCTGTTGCCGGGCTTGCATTGGTTCATGATCAAAATGTACGTGTTGTGTTTTGCCGTGATTTGGGTGCGTTGGTCGTTTCCGCGCACGCAATTCTATGGCCTATTGAATCTTTCGTGGAAATTTTTAATTCCACTGGCGTTTGTCCACCTGATGCTGACGGCGGTGATGCTTAAATTGGCCTGACTTCCATGTGGAACTATCTCAAGGAAATTTTTAGTGGTGGCTACAGCCTGCTCGTGGGGATGTGGATCACACTGCGGCATACCTTCCGCCGTCCGGTGACCGTTCAGTATCCCTATGAGAGCCTCAAAATGCCCGCCCGCTATCGGGGACATATTCAATTGGTATTCGATGCGGCTACTGGCCAGCCGAAATGCGTGGCGTGTATGGCTTGCGCGCGGGCCTGTCCTTCGAATTGCATAAGTTTGGAGGGGCACAAACCCGAAGGGGCCACCCGCAGAGTGGTTTCAAAATACACATTGGATTTTACCTCGTGTAGTCTTTGCGGATTATGCGTGGAAAGTTGCAGTTTTGATGCCTTGGAATTCTCCAAGGATTACAATCTTGCCGCCACCAAGAAAGATGAGTACGTCATGGATTTGATGAAACAGGCGCAGGGGAAGCAGGAGAAATGAACCTGATGCCGATAACGATCTATTCGCTCGCCACCGCTGCCGTCTTTACAAGTTTCGTAGTCGTTACGCTCGGCGGTGCGGTCATGGCCGTGGTTGCCCGCCGGTTGGTGCGTAGCGTGTGTGGATTGGCGCTCTCTTTTCTGGGACTGGCCGGGCTTTATTACTTTCTGCACAGTCCCTTTTTGGCGCTGATGCAAATGCTCATCTATGTGGGCGCAATCTGCATTACGATCATGTTCGCCATGATGTTGACCGATCCGCAAGACCAGCCGATTAGACGTGGGCGCAGATTGTTATTGGAGGCGGCGAGTCTGTTGGTGGCGGGTCTGTTGGCCGCGGGATTGATCACACTGCTGGATCGGTCTACGTGGATGACGACCAGTGCACCGTCGCATGGCGACACTCTGCCGGAGTTGGGGCGTGTATTGTTGTTTCGCTACGGATTCGCCTTTGAATTGATTTCGGTTGTGTTGCTGCTGGCCATTTTGGGCGCGTTGGTCGTGGCGCGCTCTGGACGGAGGTCCCCATCGTGAACTTTATCCACTGGAGCGAACAACTCAACGTCTACTTGGTGATCGGCGCGCTGCTTTTCGCCATCGGATTTTTTGGTTTCTTCCGGCATCGGACGCTGGTCGGCATGTTGATTTCGGGCGAGCTGATCCTTGCTGGCGCGGCACTCAATTTTATGGCGTTTGGTCATTTTCAAGGCGCCAACTCCGTTACGGGACAAACGTTTGCGCTTTTCATCATGGGCATCGCCGCCGCGGAGGCCGCTATTGTGTTGAGCATTATGATTGCCGTATATCGTCACTACCGGTCGATTGAAACCCGCGACTTGAAAGACTTGGAAGGATAGCGCCAGCATGTCTGCTCCCATGGAAACACCGTCATTACTGGCTGCGCTTGTGGCGCCTTTGCTCGGCGCGGTCTTGGTCATGCTCAACAAGCGGCGACCCAATGTGCGCGAGTTCTGTTCCTTCGCCGCGGCGAGCGTCATGCTGGGCGTCGTTATCACCCTGTTGCGGCCAGTGCTTGCTGGGCAGCGGTTGGTCTATCACCTTTTCAGCCTGTTGCCGGGCGTCAGCGTGACGTTGCGGGCGGATGCCTTTTCGATGGTGTTCGCTTTAATTGCCTCCTTCCTCTGGGTAATCACGGTTTTGTATTCGATGGGTTACATGCGGGGGTTGCAGGAACACGCCCAGACGCGGTTCAACGCCTGCTTCGCACTCGCACTTTTTGGCGCCATCGGCTGCGCATTTGCCGATAATTTGTTCACACTTTACCTCTTCTATGAAATCGTCAGCATCACCACCTATCCGCTCGTGGCGCACCATCAGGATCAGGAGGGCTATGAGGGCGGTCGCAAATATCTCGTTTATCTGACGACGACGGCCAAGGGACTTATTTTGCCGGCCATGATCGTGATTTATGTGATGTGCGGGACGCTGGATTTTTCCGACAATATTCAGACTGGCATTTTCCCCAATACCGCCAGCCGCGTTTTGGTCACCATCGTGTACGCGTGTTTGATCCTCGGCTTTGCTAAAAACGGCGTAATGCCGTTCCATCATTGGCTGCCGGGCGCAATGGTGGCCCCCACACCGGTGAGCGCGTTGTTGCATGCCGTCGCGGTGGTGAAGGTCGGCGTGTTCTCAACCACGCGCGTGATGCTGTATATCTTTGGCGTGAACCAGATGGATGCCTTTAATCTGGGCATCCCCACGGCCTATTTTGTGTCGTTTACGATCTTGGCGGCCTCCCTGATTGCCTTGAGCAAGGACAACCTGAAAGCACGGCTGGCCTATTCGACCGTGAGCCAACTTTCCTATGTAATCCTGGGCGTGGCCTTGCTCACGCCGGCCGGCATTCAAGGCGGCATTGTTCATATCGCTAATCACGCCTTCTCGAAAATCACATTGTTCTTCTGTGCCGGTGCCATCTATGTGGCTACGCACAAGAAAAATATTTCTGAAATGGGCGGCTTGGGTCGGGCGATGCCGTTTACGTTCGCGGCTTTCGGTGTGGCGGCTTTGAGTATGATCGGTGCCCCGCCGGTGGGTGGGTTTGTCAGCAAATGGTACTTGTTGCTCGGCGCCATGAGCGCGCATCAAATCGGCATCATTGTGGTGCTCTTGCTGAGCACCATTCTCAATGTCGCCTATTTCGGGCCGGTCGTCGTCCACGCTTTCTTTGGTAAGCCTCCTGTCGGCGAAAATCACGACGCGTTTCGTGAGGCCCCGCTCGCCGTGTTGGTGCCGCTGGTGCTCACGGCCAGTTTGTCGGTGGCGGTCGGCCTCTATCCGAACTTTTTCATCAGCATCATCAAAGGAGTGATGCCCTCATGAAAATTGTGGCCTTGATCGAATTTCTGCGTCGGCATCTGAAGGCGGTGATCCGGCTATGTTGGGTCGTGCTGGCTCTCTTGGTGGCGGGCGACGGGTTTCTGGTCAGCAAAGAACATGCGCATACGGCTCCTGAACATTGGATTGGCTTCTGGTCAGCGTTTGGGTTTACCGCCTGCGTACTGATCATCATCTTCTCCAAATGGTATGGCCACCGGGGCATCATGACGCGCGAGGATTATTATGGCGATGAATGAGCTCTGGTTGCATCCGGCCGTGATCCTGCTCCTCGGTGCCATGTTGGTGCCGCTGCTGCGTGGTCGCGCACGCATGATGTTTTTGATTGCGGTGCCGTTGTTGGCCTTTATGCGCGTTGTCTGTCTGGAGCCGGGCACGCACGGTGTCATCGGGTTTTTGGACTGGAACTTGACGTTCGGTCGTGTGGACAAATTGAGTCAGGTGTTCGGCTACATCATGACCTTGATGTGCATTTTGGGTAGCGTCTATGCTCTACACGTCAAAAATCCTGCCGAACATGCCGCCGCATGGTGTTATGTGGCTGGCTCACTGGGTGTCATTTATGCCGGCGACTATCTTGTAGTATTTCTATTCTGGGAATTGATGGCGTTTTCATCCGTGTTTCTGATCTGGTTTCGCCGCCGCCCGCAGTCAGTCAACGCAGGACTCCGCTATCTGCTGGTTCACGTCGCGGGCGGCGTGGCGCTCTTGGGCGGCATCATCCTGCGTTATAAAGCGACGGGCGGCAGTTTGGCCTTTGGCGCAATGGATGTGGCGCATCCCGACTTGGCTACGTGGCTGATTCTGGCCGGCTTTATTCTTAACGCCGCGGTTCCGCCGCTGCACGCGTGGCTGCCCGATGCCTACAGCGAAGCCACGGTCACCGGTTCGGTGTTTCTCTGTGCGTTCACCACCAAGACCGCCGTCTATGCGCTCTGCCGTGCATTCGCCGGAATGGACGTCCTCGTGGTGCTGGGCGTGATCATGGCTATTTATGGCGTGGTCTACGCGGTCCTCGAAAACGATGCGCGCAAGCTGCTCGCCTATCACATCATCAGCCAGGTCGGCTACATGGTGGCTGGCGTGGGCCTCGGCACACAAATGGCCATCAACGGTGCGTGTGCTCACGCCTTCGCACACATTCTCTACAAAGGCTTGCTCTTCATGGGCACCGGTTCGGTTCTGCAGATGACCGGCAAGAGTAAATTTACTGAATTGGGCGGGCTTTACTCCAAAATGCCGTGGGCTTTTGTTTTCACACTCATGGGGGGCTTGTCCATCTCGGCGTTCCCGTTGTTCAGCGGCTTTGTGAGTAAATCCATGATTGTCGCCGCGGGCTTTGAGGAACACCGTACCACGGCAGCCTTTCTCCTGATGCTCGCTTCTGCGGGAACATTTCTGCATACGGGGTTGAAGGTGCCCTATTTCATCTGGTTTGGTAAAAACAACTGCAGCACCGAAACGTGGGAACGTGCCAAAGATCCGCCGTGGAATATGCGCCTGGCGATGGCGATCACGGCTGTGTTTTGCATCGGAATTGGCTGCTATACGCCCTATCTCTACAACATGCTGCCCTACGCCGTGGACTATCATCCCTACACGGCCTACCACGTTTCGGAAACATTGCAGATCCTTCTGTTCACCGCGGTGGGGTTCTTCCTCTTCCTCAAGAAACTCGAGCCCACAGCCACGATCAGCTTGGATATGGATTGGTTCTACCGCATGGGTGGACGCGCGGTGCAATGGTTCGCGAGCAAACCGTTCCAAGCCTTGGACACATGGGTCGGCGAACTCTATCGCGTCTGCGGTTTGGCGTGGTTGATGACCTCGGCGCGCGTATCGGCCTGGTTCGATGGTCGCGTCATTGATGGCGTGGTGGATGGCGTGGCTCGCGGTGTACGTGACACCGGAGACCGTTTGCGGCATGTGCAGACCCGTCAACTGCAATTCAACATTTTCAGTGCCGTGGCCGTTCTCGTGGTGCTGTTGCTGGTTTATATGCTGACTTCGATGTGATCTATGAATGTTTTGGTATTCAATTTTTCGTGGCCGCTCTTGAGCACACTGGTTTTTCTCCCGCTGGTGGGCGCGCTGATCCTCTTCCTGATGCGTAGTGACCGTGCCGCCAAAATTTGGACGCTGGCCGTCACCCTGTTCAACGCGGCTTTGTCGCTCCAACTCTACACCGGTTTTAACGCCGCCACGGCACAGTACCAATTCGCGGAAGACTTGGCGTGGATTCCGTCACTACACATCCGCTACACCTTGGGCGTGGACGGCATCAGTCTGTTGTTGGTCCTCTTGACGACGCTGCTGATGCCGTTGTGTGTGTTGTGCTCGTGGCGCGCGATCAGCGTGCGCGTGAAGGAGTTTCTCGCCTGCATCCTGCTCATGGAAGCCGCAATGCTCGGCGTATTTGTGGCGCTCGATTTCGTGCTCTTCTACATTTTTTGGGAAGCGATGCTGATCCCCATGTTCCTCCTGATTGGCGTCTGGGGCGGACCGCGCAAAATTTACGCCTCGGTGAAATTTTTCCTCTACACGCTGGCCGGCAGCGTGCTGCTGCCTGTCGCCATCATCGCGCTCTATTTACACAGTACCCCGCACACATTCTCGATCCCGGCGCTCATGGGGCAGCCCTATTCCGCCGCGCTACAGGCTGGGCTGTTTTTGGCGTTCTTTGTGGCTTTCGCCATCAAGGTGCCGATGTTTCCGTTCCACACGTGGTTGCCGGCTGCGCATGTGGAGGCCCCGACGGCCGGCAGTGTGCTGCTGGCTAGCGTGCTGCTGAAAATGGGCGCCTATGGCTTCCTGCGCTTCTGCCTGCCGATGACCCCGCTCGGGGTGGTCACGTTTGCGCCCTATGTGCTCGCCTTGTCGGTCGCCGGCATCATCTATGGCGGACTCACGGCGCTGGCACAAAGCGATATGAAGCGTTTGGTGGCTTATTCCAGCGTCGCGCACATGGGTTTCGTCACGCTGGGCATTTTCGTCTTGAACACGCGCGGCGTCGAAGGTGCGCTGCTGCAAATGATCAACCACGGCATTACCACCGGTGCGCTGTTCCTCTGCGTCGGCATCATCTATGAACGCACCCACAGCCGGGAACTATCCGCAGCCACCGGCATCGGTCGGGCGATGCCCGCCTATGTGACCGCGCTGGCCTTCTTCGGCCTTTCGTCCTTTGCATTTCCGGGCACGAACAATTTCGTCGGTGAATTTTTGGTGCTCGCCGGCAGCTTTGCTTTTTCCAGCAAGCTGGCGGCCCTGGCGATCCCCGGCGTGGTGCTGAGCGCTGCGTATATGCTGCGGATGCTCCAGCGCATGATCTGGGGCGGCACGAACAATCCCGCCTCTTCGCATTTGATGGACCTCAACGCGCGGGAAATCATCACCTTGGTTCCGCTGTTGCTTTTTGTGTTCTGGATCGGTCTGCTGCCGGCGCCGTTCATGAATGTGTTTCACGTCAGCGTCAGCCATCTTTTGCAACAGTTTCACGCTGGCCTCCACCCGTAATGGAATCCGAACATGCATCTGATACTTTTTGCGCCTGAAATTCTGCTCATCGCCGGTTGCTTGGCGGTGTTTGCGATCAGCTTGGGCGTAGGGCGCGCCCGCTTGGCGGCGTTCGTGACGCTAGGTACGGCCTTGGCGGGTCTCGCCGCCTGCGCGGCCACGCTGGTCTGCCGGGGCGACCTGTTCTTCCACGCCTATCGGGTGGATTTATTTTCCCAGCTCTTCAAACTTTTCACCATGCTGGGTTTGGTGGCCGTGGTCGTTTTTGGTCGGCAGCTCAAAGATATTCGCGCTGATGTGCGCCCGGAATATTTTCTTTTTCTGCTCCTTGGCACCTTCGGCCTGCTGACGCTCGTGAGCAGCATCGAACTGATCACGCTCTTTATCGCGCTGGAACTTTCATCCTACGCGCTTTACTTGTTGGTGCCACTGCGACAGGAGCGCTCCGGCCTGCGCGTCCAAATGGAGTCCGCGGCCAAATATGTGATGTTCGGCATCATGGCTACCGGCGTCTTGCTTTTCGGCATGAGCTATTTGTTCGGCGTGGCCGGCTCCACCTATTTCCGCGACCTCGCCCCCGCGCTGGCGCGGCACTGGAGCGACCCGGCGGCGGTCGTCGGCATGACGCTCGTGCTTGCGGGACTGTTTTTCAAGCTCGCGGCGTTTCCGATGCAACTCTGGGCGCCGGATGTTTATCAAGGCGCTTCCAACGAAACCACCGCCTTCATTGCCGCCGTCCCCAAAATTGGCGCGGTCGCCGTACTGATCCGCTTCCTGCTCTGCGCCACGCCCGCCGATCACGTCCTGACCGCGGTGCTCGTGATCGCCTCGGTCTGTTCCATGTTCTTCGGCAACCTCGCCGCGCTCGTGCAAAAGGACGTCAAACGCATGCTCGGCTATTCCAGCATCGCCCACGCCGGCTACGTGCTGGTCGGCCTCGTGACGCTGCACGCCGGCGGCTACGCGGCAGCCAGCTTCTATATTTTCGGTTTTGTGGTCATGAGTCTCGGCGCATTTCTGGTGCTGTGCCTCGTCTCACGCGAGGGCGAGAACGTGCTGGTGGATGACCTCGCCGGCCTGCATGCGCGCTCCCCACTGGCCGCGCTGCTGATGGGCGCGAGTATGTTCGCGCTGGCGGGCATTCCGCCTTTTGTCGGCTTCATGGGTAAATTTCTGTTGCTGACCGAAGCCTTGCGCGGCGGTTTCGTGCTGTTGGTCGTGCTGGCCGCCATCAACACCGCCATCGGCATCTACTATTATCTGAACGTCGTGCGCGTCATGTATTTCAGCGAACCGGGTGATCGTCCCGCCGTTCGCCTCGACGCGCTGAGCGCCGTCACCGGCGTGCTGCTGCTCGCGTTCATGCTGTTGCTCGGCGTGCTGCCGGCGCGGCTGCTGGAAAACACGCTGACGGCCATTCAAGCCGCTGTGATCTGGAAATAAGTGCGCCGGTTTCCAAGGCTTGGAAACCGGAAACAGCGGTTTTTCCAAACCTTGGAAAATCACGGTGTGACGGAATTTTCGTCGCCGCTCTGGCGAATGCGCGCGAGTTCTTCGCGCCAGTTGAAGCCCGCGCCGGCGGAGTGACCGAGAAACACCAAGCCGCCCACCAAACTCCACACCAAGGCGGCGGCGTAAAAAAGGAGCGACAGCAGCACCGCGTGGTGCGCGCTCACGCCCACGGCTTGGAACAGCAGCACAAACAAGCCTTCGCGTACGCCGAAGCTGCCGGGCGTCAGCGGAATGGCCGTGAGAACGCTGATGATCGGGAGGAACACGAGGTAGTCGCCGAACGCGGCGTGAAGGCCGAGGCTGCGACCCAGACTGGCGGTGGCGATCACTTGAAACAACAGATTGAGGATGGAGAAAAAAAACGCGGACATCAGCGCGCGTGGCCGCTGGCGGTAGCGGAGGAGTTCTTCGTAGGCGCGGCGGAAGCGCGCGCCCAGCGGGGTGGCCTGTTCCAAGCGACGGAAGAGGGCAAAATGCTCGAACAGATTTTTCCAGAGCAGGGCACCCACCAGCAACGCAGTGCCTGCGCCGCAGCTGAACATCAGCAGCGCCGCGGTCTGAAGGGTGGCGTGCGCGCGGAACAGCGCCCAGTTCACGAGAATCAGCAGGCAGCCGAGCAGGATTTGCACACAGATGCCGATGCCGCGATCAATCAGCACCGTGGTGGCCGCCTCGGTACGCCGCGCCGTGGTGCCACGCAGCACATAATAGATGCGCACCATATCGCCGCCGCAAGCGCCCAGCATGAAGCTGTTGAAAAATTGGCCGATGAAAAAAATGCGCATGATGGCGCTTGTAGGCAACACCACGCCTTGCGTGCCGAGCAAACCGCGCCAGCGCAGCGCGGCGGCGAACGAGGTCAGCAGCATAAACAACACGCCGCCGCTGATCCAGAGAGGCTGCCGCATCGCATTGCGCCCGACTTCACGTAGCGTGGCCACATCAAGTCGCTGTGCGAGCCACGCTACCAAGATGGCGAAAATAGCCAGGCGTGCGAAACGTCCCGCCCATTTGGCCGTAGTGTTTTTCATGGCTCAGGGTGCGGCCGCCACCGTGCGCCAACTGTGCTCATAAATGTCGCGGAGACTTTGCTCCAGCGTGAACTGCGGCTGCCAACCGAGTTCGACGCGGATTTTTTCATTGCTCAAAACCGGGGGGTGGTCAGCAGGCCGCACGCGTGTCGGCTCCACTTCGATGCGTGGTTGCACGCCGGCGATCTTGCACAGCAGATCGAGTACAACCTGCACGCGCACCGGACGCGTGGCGGCAATGTTATAGGCCTCGCCGGGCCGCCCGCGTTCGATGAGCATGCGGTAGGCACGGGCCACATCGCGCACATCAGTAAAATCGCGTTCGGCGGTTAAGTCACCGACGCGAATGACCGGCTCCGCCTTGCCCAACGCGATCCGCGCGATTTGCTCCGCGAACGAGGCCACTACGAAGCGGGTGGATTGGCCGGGGCCGATGTGGTTCTGTGGCCGGGCGACCAGATAGGGCAGATGATGATGGCGCGCGTAGAGCTGCGTGAGATGGTCGGCGGCAACCTTGGCGACGGCATAAGGATTGGTCGGTGCAAAAGGCGAATCTTCGTGTACTACGAAGGTGCTCGCGAAGCGGCCATAGACTTCGGCAGAGGTGATGACCAGCGCGCGGGCGTGTGGCGCTTCGCGCCGCAGGGCTTCCAGCACATTGAAAGCGCCCAAGCCGTTGACCAACAAATAATCGGCAGGCTGATCCCAACTCGGCGGTACAAAGCTCAAGCCGCCAAGATGGATGCAGGCGTCTGGTTGTTGCGCGGCCACCAGCCGCCGAAAACCGACGGCGTCCATGATGTCACAGGCGAGCAGTCCGGGCACCGGATGGGTGATGGCGGGTAAATCCACCGGTAACGGTGTATGGCCATTCTGGCGGAGTTCTTCCAGCAGATGCCGGCCGGCAAATCCTTGTGCGCCTGTCACCATCACTTTCATGTTGTGCTCCAAGTCTTTTGCAGATAGGCGAGGCCGCTCGCCACGCTGGCTGCCGGCGTATGGGGTGCCGGTTCCATCACCAGCAAGGCCTCGGGTGCCAAATACTCCCGCATCGCGGCAAAGTCAATCCGCCCTTGTGGGGGCATCAGGTGATCGCGCGCCGGTGGTTGCGCGTCATGTAGGTGGTAGCCCGCGATCAGCGGACGGAGCCGCTCCAGCCAGCGCAGCGAGTTCGATTGCATCAGGTTCTCGCGGATGCGTGCATGACCTACGTCGTACCAGCAGCGCAACCGCGGCGTGTCATAGGCGCGCAGGAGTGTTTCCATCTCAGTCTCGCTCGGCAGCGCTTCCCACCATGGCAAAACTTCCAGTCCCAGCGTGATTCCGGTCTCGCTCAAGAGCGGCAAAAGTTGATCCAGCCCTTGACGCAACCAGTCCAGATGCCGCGCCGCGCCTTTCGCGCGTAGATCGAGCAACCGTTGACGGGTCTTCTCATAGGCCGGACTGCCCGGTCCGCTGCGCTCAAACATTTCCAGCAGGCTGTCGGTCAGTTTCGGCATCTCCACATAGCCGGCGTGCGCCACCACGAACCGTGCACCGATTTCGGCGGCAAAGCGGATGGTTTTCTCGGTATGCTTGACCGCTGCCGCGCGGACACCGGAATCGGGATCGGTAAAGGTGAAAATTTCCGGCGTCGCCTTGGCCACGCCGACGGGGAGGGGACAGAAATTGTGGAGGCTATCCACGCGCACCGCGCCCTCGACGACGAGCTTCTTTGCGCCCGCCACGAGGTCTGCGCGCAGATCAAAGCCCAACTCGACGCGCCGGAAACCCAGTTCGAGGATTTCCCGCAACATGGCCTCGCCGGACGTATGCCGTCCCGCGTTCCAGCGGGTTGTCAGCGCGAATTCCATCGCATGGACGCCGCGTTCGGCGCGGTGGGGCTGCGAACTTAGTTCGAGCGCATGCGGGCGCGCGCCGATTTGCGCCGCCGCTTCTCGCTGGGCTTTTCGTAGTGCCGGTGAGCGCGGATCTCGCGCATGACGCCCTCTTTATCCATCTTCTTCTTCAGCCGTCGCAGGGCTTTATCCACCGACTCGCCTTTTCTAATTTTTACTTCGGACACGGTTGGTGCTCCCTCTCTTTCGGGTGCTCGCGCACTGGCCGCGGGCCTTTCCCCGGCCAAAAACGGCCCGCAACCTAGAGAAATCCCGTTGGAAAGTCAATGCCGGTCGCCATTTTTCCAAGCTTTGGAAGCCTGTCATTACTGCGCTGGCGGGCTGCCTTCAGGTCGGCTGCCGCCGCGCGGCGGACGCAAGCCGTGGAAGGCTTCGCGGATGGACGGATCCACAAAGCGCATCACGCTGAAGTCACCACCTGCCTTCGTGCGCCAATCGGGTGGCATGGCACGATCCATGGCGTCGTAGGCGCGGACCAAGGTGCTGGAGAAATCGGTTGTCATACGCAGGAACATCTCCGGGCCGGTGATTTTGCCTTCCTTGACTGCTTCAGCCCAAAACGCCGCGCGGTCTTTGAGGGCATCATTCATCCCGCTGAGCAGGCCGTCGAAATTCGACTGCTGTTCAGGGGTCAGATTCGCATTGGCGAAAAAGTTCGAGCGGATGTTGACCGCCTGCGCCTGCCATTCCGCGACAAAATTGGACGATGTATTGCCGCCAAAGAAACCGCCCATCATCCGATCACCACGCCGGCCATAGCGCGATGGATTGTTCGTTCGATTGCCGCGATCTTCAGCGACGGGTGTTTCCAGCGTCGTCTCCGTACGCGACGGACGGAAGGAGGAAAAAGAGCGGTGCGTGCCGCCAGCTGCCGGCGGGCGCGCTGCCACTGCAGCAAGCCGGGCGATTTCCTGATCTTTGAGCTTCAGGTCGCCATGTGAATTCCACCAACCCAACGTGTAGCCGGCAGCCAAGGCAAAGAAAACAACCAGACCGACGCTAGCTTTATTATTCATGCCGCACCTCGTGAAAACGATCGCATCCTACACCCCCCAAATCATGATTCAATCTGAAATTCCGGCGAGTTGGCGGGCAAAAAGTGGCAGATCGGGATCGCGCGCGCCCATCACCAGCACCACATCGCCGGGGCGCAGTTCCGCGCGCAGTTTTTTTTCCAGCGTTGGATAATCCACCGCCAGCTCCGTCTGCACACCGCGTTGACGTAGCGCGGTGACGAGGTCGTCAGACGTCACCTTGGCTTGGGTTGTGCCGCCCGCGTAGAAAACCGGCAAAATCAATGCCATATCCTGCGCGCGCAATACACCGGCCAATGCATCGGTCAGTTCATCGAGCATCAACGCCAGCGGACCAAAACCATGAGGCCGCCAAATCGCTAAAAGACGGCCGGGGGTTGGTGCGACAGCGGCGCAGGCGGCGGCGATTTTCGCCGGGTTATGCGCGTAATCGTCGTAAACCACCACGCCATTGCGCTCGCCGACTTTCTCCAGCCGTCGTTGGACGCCTTGGAAGGTCGCCAGCGCTGCACTGATTTTCTCCGGCGCATAGCCGAGTTGTTCGCAAAGTGCCGCCGCCAACCGAATATTCTCAGCATTATGCCGACCCGGCAGCGCCGCGGAATAGGTAGAAGCGACCTCTGGTCGCTTTTCTGAAGATAAGCGACGGGACGTCGCTTCTACGGAGGCGACTTCACATCTTGTAGATTCTGTGAGCTTCGGTTCGATCAGAACGGCGGAGGTATGGCCGCAGATGAGTTCGGCGACGCCGGGACCACAGATGATGCCGGTTTTGACCTGCGCCGCGAATTGGCGGAAGAGCGCGATGACTTCGTCCAGTTCGAAGTGGTCCTTGGAGATGTTCGTGATGATCGCCCAGTCGGGCGCGAAGCGCAACAGCGAGCGATCGCTCTCGTCGGTCTCCAAAACCCAGAGATTGCTGCGACCTTTGCGCGCGCTGCCGAGCGCGTCAGGCCGTTGCCAGCCGAGTACGACACCGCCGTTGACTACGCTCGGATTGGCGCCGAGTTCGGTGAGCATGTGTCCGACGAGCGCGGTGGTGGTGGTTTTACCGGCGGTGCCGGCGATGGCGATGAGTTGCTTTCCCGCGACGAGTTCCGCGAGTACTTCGGCGCGATGGCGCACGGACACGCCGAACCTTTTTGCCGCAGCCAAGTCGGGATTGTCCGCCTCAATTGCGGTGCTGACCACAACGGCGGTGGTCTGCCCGGTGACGCCGGAACCGTCCTGCGGAAAAAGTTTGACGCCGGCGCGGCGCAGCGTCTCCAGCACGCTGAGGTTTTCGCGGCCTTGATCGAGGAAGCGGTCGGAGCCGGTGACGACCTGCCCGGCGTTGAGCAGCGCCTGCGCGAGCGCGCTCATGCCCACGCCAGCGATGCCCGCCAAGTGATAGCAAATAGCGGATGGCGGATGGCGATTGGCAGCAGAATCCGCCTTCATCATTCCGCACCCTTACGGATACTGTCCGGCCTGATCGAGGCCGGTGGTTTCCGGCAGGCTGAAAAGCAGGTTCATGTTTTGCAACGCGTTACTCGCCTGCCCCTTCATCAGGTTGTCAATGTGCGAGACGACGCGCAGCCGCCGCGTGCGCTCGTCCACATCCACGGTCAGGTTGCAATAATTGGTGCCGCGCACATGAACCGTGCCGATCGCGGCATTGCGGTCAAAGAGCCGGACAAACACGTTATCTTTGTTGAATTCACGATAGGCTTCCTGCACCTGTTGCGGCGTGATGCCGTCGCGGAGGGTGCCGTAGAGGCAGGACATAATGCCCCGGCACATCGGTACAACTTGGGCCGTAAACGTCACCTGCACCGGCTTACCGGCGAGCAGGCTGAGGTCCCGCTCAACCTCGATGGTGTGTTGGTGCCCCGCCAGCCGATAGGCGTTCATCTGGTCGTAGCGCGCCGGATAGTGGAACTGCGCGTTGGGCTTTTTGCCCGCGCCGCTGACCGCTGTTTTACAATCGCAGATCAAACTCGTGAGATCCACGAGTTTGTGTTTCACCGCCGGCGCGAGGCCGAGCAGGCAGCTCATCGCAAAACAGCCGGGATTGCCGACGAGCCGCGTAGCCTTCCGGTATTGTGTCCGCCGCAGTTCCGGCAAACCGTACACTGATTCCGGCAATAATTCCGGCGCTTTATGCACGGGATCGCGCTTGATCCGCCGCGCATATTCGGCATAGTCGTTCGTGTTGTCGAAGCGGAAATCACCGCTGTAATCAATAACCTTTGCGCCTTTGGCGAGTTCGGCTCGTGCGAACTCTTGGCCCACGCCATCGGGGGTGGCAAAAAATACGACATCCGCCGGTTCCAAAGCCTTGGAATCGTCGGGGGCCAGAATCTTCGTGTCGCAAAAGCCCGTCAAATGCGGATAAACTTCGCTCATCAACAAGCCGACATCCGACAAGCTCACGAGACAGGTGATCTGCGCTTGGGGATGCCGCAGCAGTAGCTCTGTGATACCCACGCCGCCATAGCCGCCGGCGCCAACAATTTTCGCCCGAATCATACGTTGCGTCCTTTTGTTTGTGCGCGACTATGCGACTTGCGGCGGCGTCCGTCAAGCGGTGGCGCGGATTTTCCAAGGCCAGGAAAACCAACCCAACCGTTTTTCCAAACCTTGGAAAAGAAAAAATCGGCAGGCCGAAGCCCGCCGATTTTTCATGCAAACAAGAAGACCGCTTATTGCGCGGCTTCTTTTTTCTTGTGACCGCCCTTGCCAGCGCCGACGATCAACTCTTTCTTGCCGTCTTTTTCTTTGACGATACCCTTGACTTCAACCTTTTGGCCATCTTTCGCCTTGTAGTCGGCGACGGCGGTCGGGTTACCCGCGAGGGTGTAGGTGGCATCGTCAGCCACGATCGTAACGTCGTCACCCGCCACCTTGACGGTGCCATTGATGGTCACCATCACGGGCTTCTCGCCCTTGGCTTTCTTTTCCTTCGCCATAACGCCTTGCGTGGCGCCAAAACCAACAAACGCGGCCAATACTAGCATCCACAATACCTTCTTCATTTACTTTGCTCCTTTATTGGTTAGTTTTTCTCTGAATGCACACCGGTATTGAGTATATAAGCCGGCACAGCATTCTCACAACACAAAACGGCTGATACAGGCATTTATTGTAAAAACCGCACCTTCTTTTAACCGTGGTGGATGGGACGGAAATGTACGCGATGTGGTTGATCGGCGGCATCGCCCAGCAGGCGGCGACGCTGCTCGTGATAGGCCTCGTAGTTGCCCTCGAACCACGTCACTTTGCTCTCGCCCTCGAACGCCAGAATGTGGGTGGCGACGCGGTCGAGGAACCAGCGATCGTGGCTGACGACCACCGCGCAGCCGCCGAAATTCGTCAGGCCTTCTTCCAGCGCGCGCAGCGTGGTCACGTCGAGGTCGTTGGTCGGTTCGTCGAGCAGAATCAGATTGCCGCCGCCGCGCAAGAGCTTGGCGAGATGGACGCGGTTGCGTTCGCCGCCGGAAAGCTGACCAACTTTTTTTTGCTGATCCGGCCCGCGAAAATTGAAGCGCCCGCAGTAAGCGCGACCGTTCATCTGCTTGCCGCCGAGGTCGAGGTTCTCGCGCCCACCGGTGATTTCTTCATAGACTGTGTTGCCGGGGTTCAGGGTGTCGCGGCTCTGGTCCACGTAAGCGAGCGCGACGGTCGGGCCGACCGTCAGCGTGCCGCCCGTCGCCTGCTCTTTGTTCATCATCATTTTGAGCAAGGTGGTTTTGCCGGAACCGTTGCCGCCGATCACGCCGACGATGCCGCCGCGCGGGAGGTCGAAATTGACGTCTTCGAATAGCACGCGCTCGCCAAATTCTTTGGTCAAGTTGGTAGCACGCACAACCAGATCACCGAGTCGCGGGCCGGGCGGGATTTGAATTTCAATATTGTCTTCGCGCGTATCCACCTGTTGCGCGGCCAATTCTTCATAGCGCTTGAGGCGCGCCTTGCTCTTGGCTTGGCGACCGGATGGATTCAGTCGCACCCATTGCAGTTCCTGGTTGAGCAGCTTGTTGCGTAGCGCAGCTTGTTTGCTCTGTGCCGCGAGTAGCGCCTGCTTCTGCTCCAGCCAGCTTTCGTAGTTGCCCTTATAGGGAAACGCTGCGCTGCCTTCGAGTTCGAGAATCCATTCGGTGACGTTGTTGAGGAAGTAACGGTCGTGGGTAACGACGACCAACGTGCCGGTGTATTTTTTGAGGTATTCTTCCAGCCAGCCGACCGATTCGGCGTCGAGGTGATTGGTCGGTTCGTCGAGCAGCAAGACGTCAGGATTGGAAATCAGCAGCCGGCACAATGCCACGCGGCGGCGCTCACCGCCGGAGAGCTTCGTCACGTCGGCGTCGGACGGTGGCAGGCGCAACGCCTCCATCGCCATCTCGACGTTGTGGTCGAGGTTCCAGAGGTCTTGCGCGTCAATTTTCTCCTGAATACGGCCCAGCTCGTCGTTGAGCTTCTCCGCTTCCGCGGTGGAAGGTTTTGCGCCGAGCAAGTCGCAGATTTCGTCATAACGCGTCAACAGTGCCTTGGCGGCGGCGACACCTTCCTCGACGTTGCCGGCGACGGTTTTCGCCGGATCAAGCTGTGGTTCCTGCGGGAGATATCCGATGTGGGCATTACGCGCGATTTGCGCCGTGCCCATGAAATCCTTGTCCTGTCCGGCGAGGATTCGCAGGAGGGTGGATTTGCCGGAACCGTTGCCGCCAATGACGCCGATCTTCGCGCCGTAGAAAAACGCCAGCGTGATTTCGTTGAGCACATTGATGCGGTTGTATTGTTTGGTCAGTCGTTCGAGCTGGAAGACGTATTCGCCGGCCATGCGCGCACCTCGTGGGGTAAAAGTTAGGACTGTGCCGCGGAAGTTTCCGACGGTTTATCGTCGGGAACTGCCGCTGGGCGGTGGAAAAAGGGGCTGAGCAGACCGAAATACAGCGCGGCAAAACACAAAATGACGGCAGCGATGGCGGCCACGTGGATTTCGATGAACAACATGATCACCAACACAATGCCGGGGATGAAAACGGCCGGATGCTTCGACGCCTTCACATAACGAACTTGGGAAATCTGTAGGGCGAGCATAAGGGCTACGATGATCCATACCACCCAAGCCGCCGGACCGGCGCTCAAATCGAACCAGGTCCAGCCCCATTCCTCCGGTACGCCGGATTGCACCGCAAACACGACCATCGTGACGAAGCCGCCCGCACAGGTGATCGGCAGTCCCAGAAAACCCTGCTGGCCGCGGAACGGATCAATCAGCCGAAAACGCGACAATCGGCTGGCCCCGGAAAGCACCATAAATGACGCCAAGGTCAAACCCCAGCCGCCAAAATTGTGCCAATAGGCTTGATAGGCCAACAATGCGGGCGCGAGGCCGAAACTGGTCATGTCCACAAACGTGTCCAGCTCCGCGCCAAAACTGGTGGTGCCCTTGAGCAGCCGCGCCATCAGACCGTCCAGCCCGTCGAGAATCATCGAAACCATAATCAGCCGTGCCGCCATCTCAAAATTACCCTGTGCGCTATGCACCATGCTGTAAAACCCCGCGAGCATCGCCGCGAGTGTCAGCGTGACAGGGACTATGGCGCGCCGGTTGATCTTCATGCGCCGCCCTTCCGCTTGAGTTGCGCCACGACCGTCTCGCCAGCGCGCACGCGGTCGCCCTTCTTCACCAGCACATCCACGTCGGCTTTCACAAAATACATGTCCAACCGCGAGCCGAACTTCATCATACCGATCCGTTCGCCGCGCACAATCTGCTGCTGCTCCACCAGCCAATAGACCACGCGCCGCACGATCGGGCCGACGATCTGCTTGACCAAGCATTTCGTGCCGTTGCCCTCGATCAAAATCGAGCTGTGTTCGTTGTGCTCCGACGCCGAATTCAGATAGGTGCCGAGGTGCGCGCCCGGCACATAGGCCAGTGCCGTCACCGTTCCGCCCATCGGCGACCGATTCACATGCACATTGAATGGATTGAGGAAAATGCTGATTCGTACCGCGTCGGTCTCCAGATATTTCTCCTCGCGAAGCACCTCGACGTTACGAACGAGTCCATCGGCGCCGGCCATCAGCAACGAATCATCACCCCGTGCCGTGCGTTCCGGATCGCGGAAAAAATAGACCATGAACGCGCAGAGCACCACGCCCGCGCCATAGCCCGTGATCATCGTCACGCGACAGCCCAACGCCTGCCCCACCGCGCCCACGCCGACGCCCGCCAGCAGCAGTCCGATAATCAGCGGCCAACCATCTTTGACAATACGCATAATTGCTTCCTTCCGCAGCGCGGATTATGGCCGATGCCGCCAGAAATCGCAAGCGGGGGAAAACGGCGCGGGGCTTTTTCCAAGGCTTGGAAAAAACAGCAGCGGCGGTTTCCAAACCTTGGAAAACCGCCGCTGTCACGGACTTTTCTTGGCGTTTAGCCGTTCAACGCTTCGTAAACCTTGCCGACCATCGCCGCGCCGGGTTTGAGGGTCTTCTTGCCGGGCGCCCACTTCGCGGGGCAGGCTTCGTCGCCGTGCGTCGCGAGGTAGGCGTTGGCCTCCAGCTTGCGGACGAGTTCGTCGCAATTGCGGCCCACGTTGAGAAAATTCACCTCGGCCGAGACCAACTTGCCTTCCGGGCTGATGATGAACGTGCCGCGGTAGTCAAGACCGTTGTCGGGGTTATAAACGCCGAAGAGGCGCGAGACAGTGCCGTTGCGGTCGGCGCCCATCGGATATTGCACGTTGGCGAGCAACTTCTCGTCGCGCTGCCACGCCATGTGGACGAATTTGGTGTCGGTGCTGACGCTGATCGCCTCGCCGCCGAGCTTCTTGATCGCGGCGTATTTCTCGCCGAGGTCGGCCAGTTCGGTCGGGCAGACGAAGGTGTAGTCGGCGGGATAGAAGAAGAGGATGACCCATTTCTTTTCCTTCAGCAGGCCGCTGAGGCTGACTTCGCGGAAGTCTTTCTTCGTCGGGTCATAGACGTCCAGCCTGAACTCCGGTACCGCCTGACCCACTTGCAAGGCACATACTTGTTCGCTCATATTTTCTCCTTTTTTATTGGTTGCGGGCCACTCTACGACAGGTCAGCGAGATTTCAAGTTAGCTGAGCTGTCCGCCCACCAAGCGACCGAGACCGTAGGTCAGCGCCGCCGCCGCTAGGCCGATGAGCACTTGTCGCAAACCGGACCACAGCGCCGAACGACCGGTCATCAGCGTGATCGCGGCACCGAGTGTGAACAGGCCCGCGGCGCTGGCGCCCGCGCTCCACAGCACGCCGGACATGCCGTGGGTGAAGAAGAACGGCAACAGCGGAAGCACCGCGCCCACTGCGAAGAGCAAAAACGACGCGCCGGCGGCTTCCCACGCCGAGCCACCGAGTTCCTTGGGATCAATACCCAGTTCTTCGCGTGCGAGTGTATCCAAGGCCTGCGTGGGATCGGAGAGCAAATGGTCGGCCAGCCGACGCGCTTCGGCGGCGGGCAAACCCTTGGCTTGATAAATCAACGCGAGTTCTTCCTTTTCCTCTTCGGGCGTCTCGGCGAGTTCATTGGCTTCGATCTTGATCTGATGCCCATAGAGTTCGCGGGCGCTCTGGACGCTCAGCCATTCGCCCAGCGCCATCGAACAGGCGCCGGCGACCAAGCCGGCCATACCCGTGACCACGATCGTGCCGCTGGCCACTTGTGCGCCGGCAACGCCCATGATCAAACTGAAGTTGGAGAGCAAGCCGTCGTTCGCGCCCAGCACGGCGGCGCGTAACGCGTTGCCGCCGGTGGCGCGATGACGTCCTTCAAGCCGGGCGACTTCGCCGCTGGCCAGTTGATTGCCTTCGGCCAGCGCACGAAACATGCGGGCGTGACCGCGCTCGTCGCGCGCCATGCCTTGCACCACGCGGTCTGCATCACCGGCATACTCCGCGCCGGCGTCGCGTTCGATCTCCGCCAGCGTGGGCAGCACGAAACCCGCGCCAAACCGCCGCGCCAGCCAGCTGAGTACCCGCGTCCGCCATTGCAGGCGAACCGGCGATACGGCGATACCGGCGGCTTGGAGCTTTTGTTCCCAATGGGCGGCGTGCCGCCGTTCGGTGTCGGCCAGTTTGAGGTAAAGCTGGGCGGCCGCGGATTGCGGTTCCGCGTCGGCGATGGCTTGATAGAGCGCGGCCGCATTGCGTTCGGCCGCGAGGCTCTGTTGCCAGCGGAAAATATCTTCGCGTGTGCTCATGCTGCTTTTCTTTTCCAACCCTTGGAAATTCCGCCGTCACTTTTTTCCAAGCTTTGGAAAAGCACTACACTGACCGCGTATTAGCTTGCCCTGTTTTTGCGAGCCGTGTAGCGCTTGATAGGTCTGTTTTTCGCCGAAAACGGTGTTTAGATCAATTACCGTCTCGTCGGCCTGTATCCAAAATAGTTTCAGCGGCGCACCGTTTGATCTTGGATCTTCTTCTGTACGCCGGGTGTGCCTTGCACAATGCTAACGGCACGCATGCGCACGGTCTCGTCGTTGACCACACCGCGCAAGATCACAACCCCCTCTTGCACCGTTACATTCAACATCTGCCGCCGGACAAGATTGTCTTGATTGAGGCGTTCCATGATTATCCGCTGTAAATCCTGATCATCAGTGGAAGATAACGTGCTACACCCGATGAGATTCAACCCCAGCACTACGAAACAGCCGATTTTCTTTATTATTTTCATATATACAACTCCATTAAAGCCTACCGAGTATACCACGCGCCGGCCATTCTCGTCGTCAAAAAAACCGGCTATTCTACCGTCACACTTTTGGCCAGATTGCGCGGCTTATCAATATCCGTGCCGCGCGCCTGGGCGGCATAATAGGCCAGCAGTTGCAACGTCACTACATTGACCATGGGCGAAAATTCATCGCGGGTGGGCGGTACCCAGAGAATGTCTTCCGCAAGCTGCGCAATCGTTGCGTCGCCATCCGTGGCCAGCGCGATGATGCGGCCATGCCGCGCTTCGACCTCCTTGATGTTGGAGATCATCTTGGCGTATACCTCGTCGCGCGTGCGGGTGCAAATACAGATCACGGGCAGGTATTCGTTGATGAGCGCGATGGGCCCGTGTTTCATCTCGCCGGCCGCATAGCCTTCGGCATGTTGGTACGAAATTTCTTTGTTTTTCAGCGCGCCTTCCAGTGCCGTGGGATAGTTGAAACGTCGTCCCAAATAGAGCGAACTGGGACCGTCGTGATGCTTATCCGCTACGGTGCGAATCTCGTCTTTTCGATCCAGCACATAGTGAATGGCGTCGGGAATCGTTTGCAGATCGGTCAGCAACTCTTGTGCCTGTGTCTCGGCCAATTCGCCACGCGCGCGGCCGATGAAGAACGCCAAGAGGGCAAAGGCCATGAGTTGCGCCGTGAAAGATTTGGTGGCCGCCACGCCGATTTCCGGGCCGGCCTCGGTGAAGAATACGGCGTCGCTCTCCCGCGCCACCGTGCTGCCGGGCACATTGCAAATCGCCAGAATTTTACAGCCCCAACTCTTGGCCATCCGGATCGAAGCGAGGGTGTCGGCGGTTTCGCCGGATTGTGAGACCGCGATGATCAACGTGCCGGGATCAATTTTGGGGTCGCGGTAGCGAAACTCGCTGGCCAAATCGGTTTCCACCGCCAAGCTGGTGACGTTCTCCAGCAGCAATTTCCCATACATTCCCGTGTGATAGGCCGATCCGCACGCCACAATCATCACGCGGTTGAGTTTGCGGAAGTAGGGCGCGCCCAAGGCGAAATCCGGCAGGGCCACCGTGCCGCTCTGCCAGCCGTGCCGCGCGAGCAGCTGCCGGAGGATCCGCGGCTGCTCGTGGATTTCCTTGAGCATGAACGTTTCAAACCCAGCCTTCTCCACCGCTTCCGCCGCAATGGTCACCGGTTGGATTTTTGCCTCCACTGCGGTGCCGTCCAGCCGGCTCAAGCTGACGCCATCGGCACGCAGGATGACCACCTCGCCGTCATCCAGATAAATCACGCGTTGCACTTGATCCACGATTGCCGGCACATCGCTGGCGATAAAGTGTTCGTCGCGCCCGACGCCGACGATCAAGGGGCTACCGTGCCGTGCCGCATAGAGCGTATGGGGTTGGTCGTGGAATAGAATCCCCAGCGCATAGGCGCCTTTGGCGCGCCGCAACGCGCGCCGAATCGCTTCTTCGGGCGTCGGTGCGCCGGCGGCAAGTTCCGCCTCGATCAAATGCGGGATGACTTCTGTGTCGGTCTGCGAACGGAATTTGTGACCTTGTGCCGTCAGTTCCGCGCGTAACTCTTGATAGTTCTCAATGATGCCGTTGTGGACGACGGCGATTCGCCCGGTGCAATCCGTGTGCGGATGGGAGTTGACCTCGTTCGGTTCGCCGTGGGTCGCCCAGCGTGTATGTCCTACGCCCAGTGTCCCGGTCACCGGATGTTCAGCCAGTTTCTGCTCCAGCACGGCCAAGCGGC
Organism: Verrucomicrobiota bacterium; assembly: GCA_004321905.1. Classification (GTDB taxonomy): domain Bacteria; phylum Verrucomicrobiota; class Kiritimatiellia; order CAIQIC01; family CAIQIC01; genus DP16D-bin41. The sequence goes on from SCQF01000001.1 coordinate 29,403, forward strand.
CAACGCTCTTACGAACGACCAAGGCGTCCGCCTGCCGGACCGCGACGCCCGCCGAATCATAGCCGCGGTATTCCAGTCGCTTCAGACCGTTGATGAGCAACGGTGTTGCATTGCGCTTGCCGACATAGCCTACGATGCCACACATAACTCGTTTACGCCCTCATCGCCGTCAATAACAAAGCGCTCTCCCCGCCTTCGCCGGAAGAGCGCTTGTGCGACCAAGCCCATCGCTATTCACGCATTAAGGCTGACGCACTTGTAAAGTTTGACCCTGTAATTCTTGGGCAGTATGCGGATTGAAGTTGCTGGAAACATTGTCTGGAGTGAGAACAAAAGAGGATCCTCCTTTATAAGTTACACAGACCCCTTTATTGCCAAAAGGAACATTATCGGGGGGCGACGTATTCCATTTCGGAGTACCACCGATCAGAAACGCGGAAAGGTCGCTGACGCTCAGGTTCCTTGTGAAAATAAAGGGCACAGTGTCCGGAACACTGTCGTTCAAACCGGTGACCATGCACCAGGCATTATTCTCTTTCCTGAACAGACTCGGATCGCTTCCTTTATATGCAGGTACTTCAGGCGCTGCAAAAATCGCATAGTCCGACATGCTTCCAACACCAACCAAATTAGTAAAATACAGCGTGGATGAAGAGTAATCATTTTGCTTGGGCCAACCCGACGAATCCGGGGAGGAAACCCTTGAGAATGTCGCCAGATAAATCTGTCGCCCGTTACTGGCCACGTTGGACATTTTTGCCTTGGTCATTGCGCCGGTAATCGCCGGCAAGAGCGACCCAGCCAAGATCGCGATGATCGAAATGACGACCAACAATTCGATAAGGGTGAAAGCCGCTTTCTGCATCCGTTGTAGCATTTTCATGGTTTCTCCTGTTTCAATTTTGACTACCGCACGACCCATACGATACGCCCCGCCATTTACGCCGTCAACAATTTGTATTAGTGTCCGTCGCCCATGCAAACCAGCGATTTTGATTATCAGTTGCCTGCGGAGCTTATCGCGCAGGAACCGGCGCCCCGGCGCGATGCCGCGCGGTTGCTCGTGGTGCGGCGCGCAGGCGGAACACTTGAGCATCACCGCTTCGCTGATCTGCCGACGCTCCTGCGCGCCAATGACTTGTTGGCGCTCAACGACACGCGTGTCCTGCCGGCGCGCCTCTTGGGCCGCAAACCCAGCGGCGGAAGAATCGAGTTGCTCTTGTTGGAAGAACGTACGCCGGGCGAATGGGAAGCTTTGCTCCGCGCTGGTTCCAAGCGGCCCCAGCCGGGCGCGGTGCTCACGCTTGCCGAAGGTGCGGCGCAGGCGACGCTGCTAAACACCGGCGAACAGGGCCGCGTTACCCTCCGTATCACGAGCGCTTTGTCCGTTTTCGATTTGCTCGAACGCTACGGGCTGCCGCCGTTGCCGCCGTATATTCAGCGATCAGCGATCAGCGATCAGCAGTCAGCCGAAGATCGTGCGCGCTATCAAACCGTTTTTGCCCAAACACCAGGCGCGGTGGCCGCGCCGACCGCCGGGCTACATTTCACGCCAGAACTTTTCCAAACCTTGGAAAACAGTGGAATTCATCGCGCGTTCGTCACGCTGCACGTCGGACTTGGCACGTTCCGTCCTGTCACCGCTGAACGTGTTGAGGAGCACCGGATGGAGGCCGAGCGCTACTCCGTTCCGCCGGAGACCGCCGCATGTGTTGCGGAAACCCGCCGCGCGGGCGGTCGCATCGTTGCGGTCGGCAGCACCAGCGTACGTACGCTGGAAACCGTCGCTGCGGAGCATGCGGGCAACGTGATTGCGGCGGAAGGCCGCACGCGGTTGTTCATTGTGCCGCCTTACCGTTTTCGCGTGGTGGATGCGCTGATCACCAACTTCCACTTGCCGCGCTCCACGCTACTGATGATGGTTTCCGCCTTTGCCGGTCACGACCTGGTCCAGCACGCCTACGCCGAGGCGATCCGCGAGCGCTATCGTTTTTATAGCTATGGCGACGCGATGCTGATTTTGTGATCCTACACAGGTAGGAGCCGCAAAACTTTACGGCGATTTTCCAAGGGTTGGAAAACGGGGCGTTGCAATTTCCCAAGCCCTGGTCGCCTCTGGCGCCGCCGAAGGCGGGTAAACCCTGGAAAATCAGAAGACGATCGGCGCGAACACCGGATATTTTTTCAGCTTTTCGCGTCCGTGAAGGAAGGCGAGTTCGATCAGAAATTCGATTTCGATGATTTGCCCGCCGAGTTGTTCGATCAGGCCAGCGGTTGCCGCCGCCGTGCCGCCGGTCGCCAGCAGATCATCCACGAGCAACACGCGCTCGCCGGGCAAAACGGCATCGGTGTGCGTGTGCAACGTGGCGCTGCCGTATTCGAGGTCGTAGCTTGCGGAAATAGTGCGGCCCGGCAGCTTGCCGGGCTTGCGAATCAGTGCAATGCCCGCGCCGAGCTTGAGCGCGACGCCCGCGCCGAAGGTGAAGCCGCGTGCCTCAATCATCGCCACCTTGTCAATGCGGCTCTTGAGGTGCCGGTCGGCGAGCAAATCCACCGCGGCGCGAAAGAGTTTTGGATCGGCCAATACCGGCGTGATGTCTTTGAACAGAATACCGGGTTTGGGGAAATCAGCTACGTCGCGAATGGCTTTTTTGAGCGCGTCGGCGTTCATGTTGCTTCCCCGGTTTGGTTTGGTGTGAGCGCGCCGTTTTTTTCTTGGAAACTTTCTTCGCCGGCGCTTGGGCAATGGGTCGGGGCGGCGGTTCGGGCGGTAGGTCCTGCTCCAACAACTCGTGCAGCTTGGTCACGGCCACGTTTTGAATCTGCCGGACGCGCTCACGCGTGATATTGAAGCGCTTGCCGACATCGTCGAGCGTCTCTTCGGGCGTATCCTTTAGCCCGAAACGGAAGCGCAGGATTTCGCGTTCACGAAAATCGAGGTGGTTCATCAGCCGCTCGACCTCATTGCGCAACTGGACATCGTTGAGCAGATCGAAAGCCGTGCGCGCGTTGTCGTCGCCGATAATGTCGCCGTAGCTGGCGTCGCCATCTTCGCCGATGGGCGAATCGAGCGACGTCGGGCGGAGCGTCACCACCTGCCACTGCTGCACCGTCGCGGGCGCCACGTCCAGTTTAAAAGCGATCTCGTCCACGGTCGGCTCGCGGCCCAGTTTTTCGGTCAGCATGTGCTCGACCTTGCGCATCTTGGCGACTTTATCCACGAGGTGCGCGGGAAGCCGAATCGTCTTGCTCTGGTTGGCGAGCGCACGTTTGATCGCCTGTTTGATCCACCACGCCGCATAGGTGCTGAGCTTGCCGCCCTTTTTGGGATCGAAGCGTTCCACGGCCTTCATCAGGCCGATGTTACCCTCGGAAATCAGGTCGAGGAGCGGTAGGCCATAGCGCGCGTAATCGTGAGCGATCTTCACGACCAGCCGCAAGTTGGCAAGGATCATCTGCTGGCGCGCTCTTTGATCGCCGCGCTTGATGCGCTTGGCCAACACGACCTCGTCGGCCCGCGTCAAAAGCGGCGTCTGGCCGATTTCGCGCAGATAAATTTTAATTCCACTTTCTTCTCTATCGAACATGACGATATCCGGGTATGAGCAGCCCCCGCAGGCGGCTATTGTGCTGACGCGCGCCCGAAAAGCAAGCCGCGGTTTTCGCGAAGTGCCATTGTATGTGTTGTGAGCTATGTGCCAATGTGTGCATATAGGCAAATACCCGCGCATTTTTCCAAGCCTTGGAAAACTATACGGAGGGCGATGGTGGAGCGGCGCGGCGTTGACGGCGTGCGACGAGCGCGTCGCGGACGTGGCCGAGTTCCGGGCAACGCAGCAACCACGCGCAGAAAAGATAGAACGCGATGCCGAGTGCGAGCGTGGGAATCAGCGCGGCGAACTGCAGCCACTTGCCGTGCAATCCGGCGGCGGTCAGCGCGTGGGTCAGTGCGGAGTGACCGAACCAAACCGCCACGCCCATCGCCACCGCAGCCGCCAGCGAACGCGTCGCGCTGATCAACACACCGCGGCCACCGAACGAGCCAACCCGACGACGCAACTGCCAGCCGAGTGTCAGTCCGTTGAACGCCTCGGCCAGTACGGCGGCAGCGGCCAGACTCGCCGCTTTCAGTTCCGGCACCAGCGCGAGAGTGCAGACCAAGTTAAGCGAGAAGTTGATACCAACCGCCATCAAACCATTACGGAACGGGGTGCGCGTGTCTTGCAAAGCGTAAAAGGCGGGCACAAAAACTTTCGCGAGACCGAAGACGAACAGGCCCGGCGCGTAAACCTGCAAGACCTGCGTGGCATGATCCACGCTCGTGGCGTCGAAGGCGCGCCAGCCAAGCAACGCGGCGGTGATCGGTCGCGCCAGCACGAGCAGGCCAACGGCGGCGGGCACCATGATGAAGAGCAGGATACGCAGCGAGTGGTTGAGCGTCTCGCGGATGCGGTCGTGCGCGCCGGCGGCGGCATGGCCGGAGAGTACGGGCAGCAGCACCGTGCTCATCGCCGTGGCGAGAATACCTTGCGGGAAATAGAGCAGGCGCTCGGCAAAATACATCGTCGAGGCGGCCCACGGTGTGGCAAACAGCGCCATGAAGCTGTTGATCGTCATGTTGACTTGCGAGACGGACTGGCCGAGGGCGACCGGTGCCATGAGTTTGAGGAAGCGCTGGACGCGGGCGTCGCGCAAATCCCACGCAAGACCGGGGCGCCAACCGATCCGCCACATCGCCGGGATTTGCGCGCCAAGTTGCACCATGCCGGCGACGAGAATGCCGAACGCGACGCCGTAGATGCGCTGATCCGCGGTTTCGCCGAACAACGGGCAAACGAACAACACGAAAGCAATCCACGTCAGGTTTAGCAGGCACGGCGTGAAGGCCGGCAACGCAAACCGCAGATGGCTGTTCAGGACACCTTGCGAAAGCGCGGTCAGGCAGATGAACAGCATATAGGGCAGCATGATCCGCATCAGCGGCAACACCTGCGTATTCTGGCTAAAATGGCCCGGCAGCCGTTGCGGTAGAAACGTCAGACCGATGCCCGCCAGTACGATGGCCAGCAACGTCGCGCCCAGCAGCGTGCCGACCTTGCGCGTGAACTGCCACGCCGCGTCGTCGCCCTCCTGTTGGCGTGTCGTTGTATAGATCGGCACAAAGGCCGAGGAGAGCGCGCCTTCGCCGAACAGCGCGCGGAACATGTTGGGGATGCGGAAGGCAACGACGAATGCGGACATCGCGCCACTGGTACCGAAGGCGGCAGCCGTCAACATGTCGCGCGCCAGTCCCAGCACGCGGCTAAGCGACGTGAATGCGCCGACCGTGAACGCCGACCGGATGACTTTGTGTTGTTCCACGGCGCGGCATCATGGCATAGCCGCCCGCGCCGCGCAACGCCACCGCCGGAAGAAGTGAATCGCTGAGACGCAGAGAGCGCCCTACCTTCCAAGGATTGGAAAAATCCATGCCGCAGAGTTCCAAGCCTTGGAAAGCCGTGGCGCGGCGATGAAAAAAGAGGCGCGTGGAGCCGTGCTTTTGCTATGCTGAAGCGTATGGATGCTGCGTGCGAACAGATGCCTTCGGCGATATGGGCGCGGCGATTATTGCTGGCCGCGGTGGGCGCGATCACGTTTTCCATCGCGCTCGGCCAGTTTTTTCTGGTGCTGGCGTGCGTACCGCTGGCAATGTGGCTGATCCGCACGCCGCAGCGCCCGGCGTTGCCAGCGCTGCTCGTGCCGATGCTGCTGTTCATCGCCATCGCGTGGGCCACCATCGGCTACAACACCCTCCGACTGGATTTGAGCCGCATCGGTAAACTCTTTTGGTTTATTTCGTTACCCGCCGCCGCGTGGTTGCTCCACGATACGCGCCGCACGTTCCATCTGCTCTGGGCCCTTGCGCTCGGGTGTGGTGTGCTCGCCATCAAAACGTTGATCGCCGTACCGCTGGGCGCGTGGAAGCTGCTGCGCGAAACGCCAGACTACGCGCAGAATTTCATCCACGCGCTGACGCTCAAAGGCTCGATGCCGGATGGCCAGATGCTGATGCTGGGTTTGGTTGTTACGCTTGGCTTGCTGCTGATTTGCCGGGCCGAACGGCAACCGACTAACATCGTCAGCGTACTTCTGCTGCTACAAATCGCGGCGTTCATCCTCAACCTCAAGCGCGGCTCGTGGATTGTCGCACTGCTGCTGCTGGTGATCTTCGTCCTGATGAAACTGACGTGGAAGCACACACTGCTCATTCTGTTGGTGGTCGCCGGAGCGCTGTGTCTGCCGCCGGTCCAGTCGCGGCTGCTGGCGCTGGAGCGTGACTTCGATCCCGCCGCCGGTGGGCGCGCGACGATGTGGCTGCGCATCGCGCCGGCGCTAATCAAGGAGCACCCGCTCGGCATCGGCTACGGCCAACTGACCAACGAAAAAATGCAGGCGATTTTCCCCGACGTCGAACGCGACCGAAATCACCTCCACAACAACATCCTGCAAGTGCTCGTCGAGACCGGGTGGCCGGGCTTGGCCGCGTATCTGCTCTGGATGGGCTGGGCGCTGGTGGCGGCGGCGCAGCGATGGCGCGTGGCGCAGGCGGAATCAGAATCGGCGGCGATTGCCGCGCTGGTATTGCTGTTGATGTTGATCGGGCTGCTTGCAAATGGTGTCGTCGAGTATAACTTTGGCACGTCGCGGTTGATGATCGTCGCGGGCGTCATCATGGGGGCTTGGCCGCGACGATGTGCGCCGGCCTGATTTTCCAGGGCTTGGCAAAAGGAAACGCACGGTTTTCCAGGCCTTGGAAACGTGAAAGGAGCGGAAGCGATGCAACGAGTTTTGGTGCCGCTGGCCGATGGCGTAGAGGAAATGGAAGCCACGATTGTCGTGGATATGTTGCGCCGCGTGCCGTGGCACGTGCTGACGGCGGGCCTCAAACCGGGCGTCGTGACGGCCGCGCGCGGAACGCGCTTGATGCCGGACAACGTCTGGGACAAAATTGATCCGGGCCTGTTCGATATGATCGTGATTCCGGGTGGCGCACGTGGTGTTGAAGCGTTGCGGCGCGATCCGCGCGTGGTGGACGCCGTACGCGCGCACGCCGGGCGCGGTAAGCTGACCGCCGCGGTTTGCGCCGGGCCGTTGGTGCTGCAAGACGCGGGGCTTCTTGTGGGGCGCCGCGCAACGTGCCATCCGGGCCAAGTCGCTGACTTTACGCAAGCGCAGCGGCTTGATGAACCAGTGGTGGTGGATGGCAACGTGGTGACGAGTCAAGGTGCGGGCACGACGTTCGCTTTCGCGCTGACGCTTGTGGCGTTGGTGGAAGGCGAGGACAAGGCGCGGGAATTGGCGCAGGCGATCGTGCTCGCGCCGGAGGAGCTCGGGCGTTTGGGTCGCAAAAAGTAAAAAAACGCTTGTGTTTTCAGGGCTGCGGTGCAACCATGCGGCCGCTGTTTGGGAACGAATGTGGTTAGATGGCAACAAAAACAAGCAGGAGGATACTGATATGGCAATGACGAAGTCGCAAGTGCAGGCCGCGTTGGCCGGCAAGTTGGGTGTCTCGAAGAAGCAAGTCGGCCTGTTCTTTGAAGAGCTGGCCAAGCTGGCCTACAAGGAAGCGAAGAACGCTTTCGTGTTGCCCGGCCTCGGCAAGCTGGTGCTCGTGCAGCGCGCGGCGCGTATTGGCCGCAACCCTGCGACGGGCGAACAGATCCAGATACCGGCGAAGAAGGTCGTCAAGTTCCGCGTGGCGAAGGCCGCGAAGGACGCGATCCTCAAAAAATAATTCCGAGTTTCTTCGGAAATTAGAGAAAAGAGACGGCGCAAACCGTCTCTTTTCTTTTTTTCCAAGGCTTGGAAAAACGGACGGTTCAGTTTTCCAAGGCTTGGAAAACGCCGAAAATCAGCTCCGGGTGTACGTCCAAACGCGGAATTTTTTCCGCGTCCGGCGCGAGCGGTAGTTGGCGGCACGCGGCGGCGGCGATCATTGCGGCGTTGTCGGTGCAAAATTTCGGCGGCGCGAGCAGCAGCCGCGTACCAGCGCGCTCAGCCATCACCGCCAGCTTTTCGCGCAGGCGCTGGTTGATGGAAACGCCGCCGCCGCAACCGAAAAATTTTACATCGTCGCGCTCCAACGCGCGCATACTGCGTTCGATCAGCGCATCGAACACGGCCTCTTGATAACTCGCGGCAGTGTTTTTTAGTTCCGGTTCGGTCGCTGCAGCAGGGTTGGCTTTGATCTGATAGAGCAGCGCCGTCTTGAGGCCGCTGTAGCTGAAGCACAATTCCGGATCGAGGCCGGCGGCGTGTTCGGTCGGCTGACCACGCGGGAATTTGATGCGCCGCACGTCGCCGCCCTGCGCGGCGCGTTCGATCAACGGGCCGCCGGGATAACCGAGGCCGAGCAGCTTCGCGCCTTTGTCGAGCGCCTCGCCGGCGGCGTCATCAAGCGTCTGACCGAGCAAGCGGTAACGGCCCGGCGCTTCGACGCGAATCAATTGTGTGTGGCCGCCGGAGACGATCAGCGTGATGAACGGCAGCGCGTCCTCGAAACGCGGCGCGGATTCGTCGAGGAACAGCGAGCAGAGATGGCCTTCGAGGTGGTTGACGCCGAGCAGCGGCACATCGAGCCGCAACGCGAGCGCCTGTGCTGCGGCGATGCCGATGAGCAGCGCGCTGGCGAGGCCGGGGCCGTGGGTCACGGCGATGGCGCCCAAGTCGCGCCAATCAAGGCCGGCTTCGGTCAGCGCTTGGCGCAACAGACCGGGCAATTCTTCCACATGACAGCGCGAGGCGATCTCCGGGACGACGCCGCCAAAAGGCCGGTGCTTGGCGATTTGCGTAAAAACCAGATTCGCGCGCAGCCGGCGTGGCGTTTCGAGAATGGCGACGGACGTTTCGTCGCAGGAGGTTTCGATAGCCAGAATGTTCATGCGAGGCCGCGGCTTGGCGTCAGGGTTTTTGAGCCGCCAGCTGGGGCTGCGCGCGTTTGCCGTAGGCCAGTACGCCCTTGAGCGCATCCACGGCGCGGCCAAGTTGCGCGTCGGTGATGGGTTGGGCCAACTCCTCATCCTCGGCGGCTGGCGCATTTTTGGGGCGCTGTCGTTGTAGCCAGAGTTTATGCCAATCCTCCGGCGCCATTGGCACGACGACGTCCGGCTCAATGCCGTGCTCGTGAATCAAGCGGTGGCTGGGCGTGTAATATTTCGCCGTGGTCAACCGCAGCGCCGAACCATCGTCGAGCGGAATCACGCTCTGTACCGAACCTTTGCCGAAGGTTTTCTCGCCCACAAGGAAAGCGCGATGCTGATCCTGCAAGGCGCCGGCGACGATTTCCGACGCGCTCGCGCTGCCGCCATTGACGAGGATTGCAATCGGCTGATCGAGGTAGTGCACACGGCCACCGGCCTTCTCCACCATTTTCTGTTTTTCCGTACGGCCCACCGTGGCGACAATCAGGTCGCCTTTGCGCAAAAACTTCTGGCTCACGTCCACCGCTGCGACGAGCAGCCCGCCGGGGTTGTTGCGCAAGTCCAGCACCAGCGCCCGCAGCCCTTGTTTGTTCAAGCCGTCCAATGCCGTCTGTAAATCATCCGCCGTACGTTCACTGAACGTGAGAATACGCACATAACCGATGCCGTCCTCCAGCATCTGCGCGTCTTTGATGCTGGGCACATTGATTTCGGCGCGGATCAACTCCAGCATCCGCAGCGTCTGCGTCTTGGGCCGTAAAATGCGGATGGTCACTTTGGTGCCCGGCGGGCCGCGCATCTTCTTGACCACCTCGTCCAGCGCCAGGCCTTCGGTCGTCTTGCCATCCACCTCGATGATTTTATCGCCCGGCAAAATGCCCGCGCGGAAGCCCGGCGTATCCTCCATCGGCGCGATCACGGTCGGCAGCCCATCTTTCAACCCGATGACGACGCCCAGCCCGCCGAACTGCCCGCTGGTATCGTCCTTCATGTCCTGATAGGTCGCGGGGTCCATGAATTGGCTGTGCGGATCGAGCGACTGCAACATTCCGCGCATCGCGCCGTAGATCAGGTTGGTATAGGCGACCTTGTTGGTGTCCACATACAGCTCGCGCACCTGCTCAAGCACCTTGGTGAACAGCGCCATCTTTTCGTAAGCCGCCTCGCGGTCGCTGCCTTTGGTGGTTTCGCGCGCATGGAGCCGCGCGGCGACGGCCAGATTGACCGCCAGCGCCACCACCAGCAAGACCCAACCTACGCCGCGTCCGAGCTTGTTCAGTTGCATCGTCACTTCTCCCGCGCCCGCTACCGGCGCGAGGCGGTCTTATAGCCCATCCGCTCCGACAACGCAACCGAAGCGGCGTTCGCGTAGACGGAAAGTGCTGGTTGGCAAAACTTATTCCAAGTCCGCTGGATCAAATAATCTGGCACCGTGATAAATCGCCAGAATTTCAACGACGTCTTTTTTAAAGCGATAAACAATCCGGTAGTTCCCCAAAATAATTTCGCGGAGGGCGACTTTGTTGAATTCTACAATGACTTCCACGTCGTCAGCCGCTTGCAGCGTCCATCTTATTTCAGCCATTTTCGCATCCTTTCCTTCACGTGGTCGTGAGGAATGGTTTTGCTGTATCGTATTTCCAAGCCTTGGAAAAGGAGACGATCTGATTCCCCAAGGCTTGGAAATATTTGAAAATAACTCCGTGAAGGTGGCGCGCGTTCACCGAACGCGCTTGAACGCGTCGAGGCGACGCGTTCCACCTTTTAGAGGCCCGCCACTCACTTGCGTCTAGGCCCCAATTTGGCTATGGTGCGCGTGCGCCATGGACAAACCCCCATTTGAATTACCGGGTTACGAGCTGTTGGAGACGCTGGGCGAAGGCGGCATGGCCGTCGTCTGGAAAGCCCGCCAACGCTCGCTTGACCGGTTGGTGGCGATCAAAATTCTGATGCCGCAATGGCGCCAGGATGCCGACGCCATGGCTCGCTTTCGCAAAGAGGCGCTGGCCGCCGCCCGGCTCAAGCATAGCGGGATCATCCAAGTGTTCGACGCCGGCGAGACGGTGGATGCGGTCTATTTCGTGATGGAGTATGTCGCGGGCTATACCATCGGCGAGCGCATTCGCAAGCACGGCCCATTGGACGAAGAAACGGCGCTGGACATCACGTTGGGCGTCGCTGCCGCGCTGAGCTACGCGTGGCAAAGCGCGCAGATGATTCACTGCGACATCAAGCCCGACAACATCATGATTGACCACGACGGCACCGTGAAGATTGCCGATCTGGGGCTGGCGCGGGCGCTCGGGCCGACGGGCACCACCGGGGCGGATGAATACATCGTCGGCACGCCCAACTATCTCTCGCCGGAGCAGGCGCGCGGCGAGGCCGATCTCGATTGCGGCACCGATGTCTATGCGCTGGGGGCGACGCTCTATCACATGGTCACCGGGCGCCTGCCGTTTGGCGATACGCCCGGCACCATGCCGCTGGAGCGGCAGCAGACGGATTTTCTGCTCGACCCGCTGGACCTCAGTCCGAACCTTTCGCCGGTGCTGGGCGCACTCATCGAACGCATGATGGTCAAAGATCGGCAACTTCGGCCCGCCACATGGCGGCAAGTTATCGGCGACGTACAAGAGGTGCGCGAGGGGTACCTGCCCGCAGGCGATCTGCCGCCGGCTGGTGCGAGTACCGTTTTGCGTAGCGCGTGGCGTACGGAGAATCCTGGCAGACATCGGCCGCCGCCCCATGTGCCCAAGAAAGCGCTCCTCACTATTTCTCCGGCAGCGCAGTTGCACCCGGCCGTTGCACGGCCCACGCAGCCGACCTCGACCCGCGCGCGCCACCGCCGTAACTGGTCGGTGGTGATCGGTCAGGTCGTTATCATCGCCGCACTGGTTGTCACGGGGTATGCGGCGCTCTATCTCTATCTAAATCTCAGCGGCAAGCTGTCGGTTTACCGCGAGTTGCCGCCGCCCAAAACCGGTGAAATTGGTAAGCGTGAAGGGTCGGCCCCCAAAGCGCCCGTGACCCATCCGGTGGTCGCGTCAGTGCCGCAGGTCAGCCCCGCGCCCACCACCACGGTGGTTGTTGCGACCCCGCCGCCGGAACCGGTTGTAGCCGTCACCGACGTGGCACCCGCAGAGACGAATGCACCGCCGCCACCGGTGGTCGTCCCGCCTCCCGCCAATGTTGAGGCCAAGGTGAAGCCCAACGGCAACCACCATTCGGCGCTTTATCGGCGGGCGGCGCGTTTTTATAATTATGCGCTCGATCTGCATCGCGCGTATGCCGACCGCACCAACTTGCGGGTTGTGCAACGCGTCGAAGCCGCTTGCCGGCAGGCCACCGCCGACTTCAACGCTTGCCGTGAGGCGCAGACCGACAAAGCATCCGTGGATCAACTCGTGCAGCAGTGTTATCAAGTGCTCGCCGATACACGGCTCACGGCCAAGACCGCGAATGCGACCGGTCCCGCCGCATCGGCGCTTCCGCCGCTGCCCAGCATGGACTTGCCAGACGAAGCCGCCGCGCCCGACAACCTGCAACCCGCACTGGCCGCGGCCTGGAAAACAAAACCGGCGAAGCGTGCGGCCGTACAAGACGAGTTCCGCGACTTGTTCAGCCTTTGTCCGCCCGCCCGCGCCATCGGCACGCAAAATTTGCTGCTTTATGATCGCATCGCCTACGGGATGTCCGCCGCGGATGCGGCGCGACTGTTCGGCGCCACTAGCGGCGCGATGCAGACGCTGGCCAGTCCGCTTTTCCCCGCTGGTCACTACTTTCTACACGACGTTGTCATCACACCCGTTGATGGTTTCAATCACCTGTTGCTGATCGTGGACCACGCCGACCGCATCGTGGCGGTGCAATTGGTGACCGATCAGCCTACCGACGGCGAGTTGCGCCTGCCGCCGACGCTGTTCCAAGCGCAGGGTAAATGCTACGACTTCATCCGCGTGCTCTCCAAACCCAAAACGGCGTGGCAGATTGCCTACCGCGTCGCGCTTGTCGGCAAACTGGCGCGACTCGATTGCGAACTGGCCTCCGACAACTCCGCTGCGCCATTGGGCTTGGGCGCGCCGCGCGCGCGCAGTTACCTCTATCTGCCGCAAACGCTCGCCGCGCAGATGTTGGAACGCGCGGAAGCACCCTGATTTTCCAGAGCTTGGAAAATCGGCAGCGGTGTTTTTTCAAGGCTTGGAAACTTAGCGAATCCTCACGCGCACCTGCAGCCGCTTGACGCCCCAGCGCTGCGCTTCCTTGTGCGTGGAAAAAAATAAATCGAGCCGCCGCCCGCGAATGTCGCCGCCCGTGTCTTCCACGCTGCCGTAGCCGTAGCCCGGCACATAAAGTTGAGTGCCGAGCGGCACCACCGTCGGATCGGCCGCGATGGTGCCGGCGCGTGCCTGCCGGCCGCTGGCGGTAATACCCACAACTTTGGTCCGACCGGCGTGTGGCCCGCTGGCGATCACGGGTCGGCCGTACCACGTTCGTCGCCAGTTGCAGCATTCGCCACACGGGCAGTAGCCGGTGACGACCATCGTCAGCGTTTTCCAGCGCGCGTCGTTGGGCGCGGGCGCCGTGCCGCGCCGCCCGCCGGTCGTTGCGCAACCCGCGAGCAACACCGTACTCAAAATGAAAATCGCTGCACGTTTCACAGCGTCACTTTGCGCGCGGCGCGCGGCTTCGTCAATCTTCCCTTCCGGCGCCGCGCCGGTTAGACTGCCGCCATGACCAATGCCAACACGCAACCGGAACGCGCCAACACGCGCGGCGTCGCCGCCAAAATCCTCGCCACGTGGCTGGAGCGCGACGAATTTCCCGACCGCGCGCTCGACACCGTCACCACCGACCGTGCCTTTGTGCAGGAACTGGTCTTCGGTGTCGTCCGGCAACGTCGCGCGCTGGAATGGGTTTTCCACAAGCTCGCGCAACGCGAACCGGGCCGCCCGTTGTTCGCGCTCACGCTCGTCGGCCTCTATCAACTGCTCTGGCTCGACGACGTGGCGCCCTTCGCCGCCGTCCACGAAACCGTCGAAGCCGCGAAGGAACTCGCCGGCACACGCGCCGCGAATTTTCTTAACGCCGTCCTGCGCCGCGCCCAACGCGAGACTGCGGCGCTCGCCAACGAGCTGAAAAAACTTCCACCCGCGCTACGCTTGTCGCATCCCGACGTGTTGTTCGAGCGCTGGACGCAGCATTACGGCAAAGAAAAGGCGTGCGCGATTTGCAAGTGGGACAACCAGCCGGCGGAGACTGTGCTGCGTCTCAACATCGGCACGCCGGAACAGTTCAGCGCCGCGCTCACGCAAGCCGGCATCGCCGCGCAACCGCTGGCCGCACTCGGGCACAATTTTTTTGTGCTGCCGCGCGGCGTACGCGTGACAGATGTCCCCGGCTATCGCGAAGGTTGGTTTGCGGTACAAGACCCCGCGACGTCGCTCGCCGTGGATTTGCTCGCGCCGCAGCCCGGCGAAAATATTCTCGACGCCTGCGCCGCGCCCGGCGGCAAGGCGCTCGATATCGCCGCCCGTTTGCAGGGCAATGGTTGCGTCGTCGCGATGGAACGGCACGCCGACCGCATGGCGCGGCTGCGCGAAAACGTGGAGCGTGCGGGTGGTGGGTTGATCCGCGTCGTACAGGGCGACGCCGCCGCGCCGGAACCGGCGCGCCAAGCGTTGCTCGCCGCCGGCCACGGCGAACTCTTCGATGGATTGCTGCTTGATGTGCCGTGCTCGAACACCGGCGTGTTGCGGCGCCGACCCGACGCGCGCTGGCGGTTCAGCGCCGCGCGGCTGGGCAAATTGACCGCGGCGCAACTACGGATTTTGCACGGCGCGTCGGCGCTCGTGCGGCCCGGCGGACGCTTCGTCTATTCCACGTGCAGCATCGAACCGGAGGAAAACGAGCAACTCATCAAGCGCTGGCTCGCCGATCATTATGAATTCCGGTTCATCCGCCAGCGCCTCGTGTTGCCCGGTGCGGAAGGCACCGATGGCGCGTTTGCCGCGCTTATCGAGCGTGCCGCCGCGCTGGAGCCGTGATAAATTTTCCAAGGCTTGGAAAACGGATTACGCCCTTTTCCCAAACCTGGGGCGCCTCTGGCGCCGCCGAAGGCGGGTGAACCTTGGAAATCTTGACGCCAAGGCCCGCGGCGTTCTATGTTCTGCGCACATTCCAACCACGAGGAGTAAAATAATGAAGTTGATAGCGCTACGTTGTGCTCGTCACGTTATCGGTCTGGCGCTGGTGGCCCTGCTGGCCGGTTGTGCCACCGTCCCGCCGCCGCCGATTCCAAGCGTCGCCAAGGACGCCAAGGCCCTGACGCCGGGATCGCGCATCGACAAAGCATTTTGGAAGGAGCGGCATGAGCGGTTTAATGCGCTGGCGAAAGCCGGTGGCTTCGATGTGCTTTTCATTGGCGACTCGATCACGCAAGGGTGGGAAGGTCCCGGCAAGACGGAATGGGCGCAGAAGATCGCACCCTTCAAAGCCGCCAACTTCGGGATCAGCGGCGATTGTACGGGGCAGGTGCTTTGGCGTTTCGAACATGGTAATCTGGAGGGTGCGCTCAATCCGAAGGTCATCATCCTCATGATCGGAACCAACAATGCGGGTGTTCAGAAAAGCAAACCGGAGGAGACCGCTGCTGGTATCGGTGCAATTTGTGGCAAGTTGCACGAGCGCTTCCCGGCAGCCAGGCTGCTCCTGTTCGCCATCTTCCCACGCGGCGCCGAACCGACTGCTCCATTGCGTCAGACCAACGACGTGGTGAACAAGATCATCGCGAAATACGATGGCTACTGGAATATCAAGTTCCTCGACATCAATACGAAGCTGTTGGCCGCTGACGGCAAACTTTCCAAGCAGGTGATGCCTGATCTGCTGCACCCGAACGCGCAGGGCTACGCGATTTGGGCCGACGCGCTCGTGCCGGAGATTCAGGCGGCGCTGAAGAAATAAACACTAGAGCGTTTCCATAAATGATGAGGCCGGCTGAAGCCCCGGCGTAGATGCGGACTCCGTCCGCATCAGGAAAAGCGACCGGAGGTCGCTTCTACATGGCGCGTGGCCAACATCACGTTTGTTTCGCAGCAGCTGCGCTACATGATTACCAGAAACGCTCTAAGACGGGAAAAAACAGAAGGCGCAGGGCTGAAAGGCTCTGCGCCTTTTTCTGTCCTCCGATTGTAGGGGCACAGTCTTGCTGCGCCCAATATGTGAGGCTTTGATGAAAGCGGGTGCAGCAAGACTGCACCCCTACATGTTTTGCCGGCCCTGCAGAGCGCGGGCAAGGGTGAGCGGGTCGGCGTAGGCAATGGCGCTGCCGGCGGGGACGCCCAGCGCCAGACGCGTCACCTTTAATCCCGGTTGGTTTTCCAACACGTGTCGGATAAACGCGGCGGTGGAATCGCCCTCGACATCAGGACTGAGCGCGAGGATGACTTCGGTGACGTTCTCTTCCGTAATACGTTTCAGCAGCGCTTCGAGCCGCAGATGGCCAATGCCCTCGCCACGCATCGGCGAGAGGCGTCCGAACAACGCGTGGTAACGCCCCTGAAACGCGCCGGAGGCTTCAAGCTGTTGAATGTCACTGGGTTCTTCGACGACGCAAAGCAGATGGTTATCTCTTCGCGGGCTGGTGCAGAGCGTACAGGGATCAACCCCGCGCAGAGTGAGATCGCCACATTTGGAACAGATGGCCACGCGCGTGGCGAGATCAGCGAGCGCCGCGCCTAACTCACGCGTTAAACCCTGCGGATCGCGCGCCAGTTTGACCGCCATGCGCTCGGCGGTGCGCCGTCCCACGCCCGGCAGCCGCGCCAGCACGGTCATCAACTTTTCCACTGGTTCGATGCGGCTCATCATGAATTAGACAGGATCACAGGGTGAACACGATTTCTTGCCATCCTGTAAATCCTGTTATCCCGTCTAAATTATCTGAAACATTTCAGCCTAAGCCGGGGATGTTGAGGCCGGCGGTGATCTTGCCGAGTTCCTTGGCGGCCATTTCTTTGGCGGCCTTGAGTGCGCCATCTACGGCGGCGGTGACGAGGTCTTCGAGCATATCCACCTCGGCGGGATTAACGACCTGCGGATTGATTTTGAGTCCGGCCAGCGTACCATCGCCACGCGCGGTTGCGGTGACCATGCCGCCACCGGCGGAAAATTCGACGGTTTTTTCCACCAATTCACCTTGCACGCGCTCCATGTCCTTCTGCATGGACGCGGCCTGTTTCATCAACTTCATGAAGTTCGCCATCGTGTTGCTCCTGATTTCTCCTGCGGCGGATTAGCCGCGAATTTCGCTGATGTCTCCGTTGAACGTCTCCAAAACCCGATTCACCGTGGGATGCTTGGCCCACTCACGCTTGTTTTTTGAATCGGCCGGCGGCGTACTGCCCTCCGGCGCTGCCGGTGCGGCGGCCAGCACCTTGAACTCCACCGCGACATCCCGCCCGAGCACCTCGCGGAGGGCGTGCTGGACGACCTTCTGCGTGCGCGCATTACGGACGCTCTCGATCTCGCCGGCAAATTCCGGGTCAAAGCCGATGACCACATGGCTGCCCGCGACACTTATCGGTTTGGTGTCCACGAGATATTTCTTCGCCAGTAGAATGACGCTGCCAATATGTTCAACAATTTTGGGCCACTGCTTGGTCAGCTTGGCCAGCTCGTCTTCCGCGGCCAGCGGCGGAGTGGCCTTGGCGGGCGCGGTGTATGTTGCACGTGGCTCGGTCACCACCGGCGGCGGCGCATCGTCGGCACGATGGCCGCCGCCGCCACCCAAGTCATCGCGGGCCTGCTGTACGGCGCGCAACACTTCGTCGAGCGAGGCCACACACGCGGCACGACAGCCACGCACGAGCGCGATTTCCAGCAGCGTACGGCGACTGAGCGCGTAGCGCATACGGGCATCAGCCTCGATCAAAATTTCAACGATGCGCAGCAGCCGGTCGGGATCAAGCTGTGCGGCAGTGGTTTTGAGTCGCGCAATCTGGTCGTCCGTCAGATCGGGCAGCGCGGTGGTGTCGCCGGCATAACGGCAGACGAGCAGATCGCGGAAGTAGCCGAGCAGTTCCACAATCACGCGCTGCAAGTCTTTGCCGTTGGTATCGAGTTCGGCGACGATCCGGAGCGCGGCGGCCACGTCGCCTTGCCCCACCGCCTGGGCCAGCGCTTCCAACGTCTGGTGGGCGACGAGACCGAAGACCGCGAGTACATCGCTCTCGGCGATTTTTCTGCCGCGGAAGGCGACGAGTTGATCGAGCGCGCCAGTCGCGTCACGCAGTCCACCCTCGGCGCCGCGCGCAATGGCCAGCAGCGCATCGGGCGCAATCTCGATTTTTTCGGTCTTCGCGATTTTTTCCAGCTGGCCGACGATTTCACGCAGCGAAATGCGGCGCAGGTCAAAGCGCTGGCAGCGCGAGAGGATGGTCGTCGGTACTTTCTGTGGATCGGTGGTGGCGAAGAAGAATTTGACGTGCTTCGGCGGTTCCTCCAGCGTCTTGAGCAACGCGTTGAAGGCCGAGATCGAAAGCATGTGGACTTCGTCAATGATGTAAATTTTAAACAGCCCGCGCGCCGGGACAAAGTTGGCGCTCTCGCGCAGTTCACGGACTTGGTCCACGCTGTTGTTGCTCGCGCCGTCAATTTCGATCACGTCGAGACTGCTGCCGGACATGATCTCTTTGCACGAGTCGCACTGATCGCACGGCTGCACGGTCGGGCCGCTTTTCTGGCAATTGAGGGCTTTGGCCAGAATCCGCGCCGTGGTCGTCTTGCCGGTGCCGCGCGGGCCGACGAAAATATAGGCATGCGCCACACGGTCGCTGGTGATCGCGTTCCTCAGCGTCTGCGTGACGTGCGCCTGCCCGACGACGTCATCGAACTGTTGCGGCCGCCATTTGCGGGCCAAGACTTCGTACGCCATGATTCATCCTCAAATAGGCCGTGCATCCCAAGTTGGACGGCCTTCGCTAACGATTCCGGCGCTTCTGCGGCTCCGGTCAGGCACCCCACGGCGCCCGGAGGAGCCGGCGTACCGTTGCTACCTTCCGGTCCTGGCGGGGTTGGCCGGACTCCGTCGCATGGGACCCGGCCTTCAATGCCGCATCTGCGCTTTCCTCGCCCGCGAGGGCCGCCGCGCCCAGGCGTTCCCTCCTGCTGAAGCGGGTTGCAGGTACAGGGCACCGCTATCTCCCCAGGTAGCACGGCGAGCGCGAGGTTAGCCCGCGCCGCCGTCGTTGGCAACGGCGAAGATTTCCCAGCCTTGGAATCTATTCCATTTTCACTGTGTTCAATGTTGCGGCCTGCTGTTTTTTCACTCCGCCGGCATGCGCTCGGTGACAACCATCAGCACTTTTTTCTGTCCGCCACGCAAAATTTCCACGCGCAACGCTTCGCCCACGCCGCGCATCCAGACAATTTTTTGTACATCGTGCGCCGCGCTCACCGGCTGACCATCTACGCCGGTGATGACGTCGCCCATCCGCATCCCGATTTTTTCCGCCGGCCCGTTTTCGATCACTTCGGCCACGAGCACGCCGGTCTTCGGCGTCGCCACGACCGGTTCCGCTGTGGCGCGGCCCGCCACACCGCGCCACGTGTGCGTCGTGTGGTTCGCCGTTTCGTCTTCCGCGAGGTCGCGCATTTGAATGCCGAGCCACGGTCGCTCGACGTGACCGCGATCAATCAACTGCCCTGCGACGCGCATCGCCAGATTCGCCGGGACCGCAAAGCCGATGCCGATGTTACCCTGCGAATCGGGACCGGCCGTTTGAATGACTGCGTTGATGCCGATCAGCTTGCCATCCACA
This sequence comes from Verrucomicrobiota bacterium, assembly GCA_004321905.1. GTDB lineage: Bacteria > Verrucomicrobiota > Kiritimatiellia > CAIQIC01 > CAIQIC01 > DP16D-bin41. The sequence continues at coordinate 49,186 of SCQF01000001.1, forward strand.
TCCACCAGCGGTCCGCCGCTATTGCCGGGATTGATCGAGGCATCGGTTTGAATGAAATCCTCGTAGGGCAACATGCCCACCGCGCGGCCCTTCTGGCTGACGATGCCGAGCGTCACCGAACTGTTGAGCGTGAACGGCGAGCCGATGGCGATGGCAAATTCGCCGACGCGTACCTTGTCGGAATCGCCCGGTTCGATGGCGCTGAAAACGCGTGTGCCGGCCTTCTCGATTTTCAACACGGCGAGATCGGTGGTTTCATCGCGCCCCACAATTTTGGCGGGAAATTGCGTGCCGTCGGGCAGCGCCACCTGAATATGTTGGGCCTCCTCGACCACGTGATTGCTCGTCAGCACATAACCTTCTTTGCGGATGATGACGCCGGAACCTTGCCCGGCGAGCCGCTCGGGAATTTTGTACCAACGTCCCCAAAACGGATCGCGGCCCAAGTGATATTGCACCGCTTCCGTCCGTACGACCACGACCGAGGGCATCGCGCGCTCGACCGTATCGGCAATCTCGCGCCCGAATTGTTTGAGCGCCCCCGTGCCCGCCGCCAACGCGCTCGCCACGCCCAACCACAGCATCGCGCCCGCCAACAAAAGTTTCTTCATAACGCCTCGTTTTCTGTTTCCGGTTCGACAGCGCCACCGCGCAGCACGTTCAATGTACCCGTTTTCCAAGGCTCGGGAAATGGTTGTGGGCGTTTTTCCAAGCCTTGGAAAACCGGAACAAAACTTGCGCCCCAACCGGAGCGTGGTGTAAGTTCCCGCCGCTATGAAACAGACGCTTTATGAGAAAATTTGGAACCGGCACGTCGTCACCGAGCTGGCGGACGGCTGGACGCTGCTCTTCATTGACCGCCAGCTTGTCCACGAGGTGACCAGCCCGCAGGCGTTCGACGGCCTTCGTCTGGCACGCCGCAAGGTCCGCCACCCGGAGCTGACTTTTGCGACGCTGGATCATAACGTCCCGACCGACGACCAGAGCGTGATCCGCGACCCGGTGGCCAAGGCGCAGATCGAGGCGCTGCGGAATAATTGCAAGGAATTCGGCGTCCGGCTGTTCGATATCGGCAGTAAGGAACTCGGTGTGGTGCATATCGTCGGCCCGGAACTCGGCATCACACTGCCGGGCACAACGATCGTCTGCGGCGATTCGCACACGGCGACGCACGGCGCGTTCGGCGCGCTGGCGCACGGCATCGGCACGAGCGAGGTCGAGCACGTGCTTGCCACGCAGACGCTACGCCAGAAAAAATCCAAGACGTTCCGCGTCGAGTACGCCGGACGGCTTCAGCCGCACGTGACCTCGAAGGACATGGTGCTCAAGCTGATCGGCGAGATCGGCACTGCCGGCGGCACGGGCTGCGTGCTGGAATATACCGGCGCGGCGGTGCGCGCGCTTTCGATGGAAGCGCGGATGACGATCTGCAATATGAGCATCGAGGCCGGCGCGCGGGCGGGCCTGATCGCGCCCGACGAGACGACCTTCAACTATATCGCCACCGGCGACCGGCCCTTTGCACCGTGCGGCGCCGCGCTGGAAAAAGCGCTGGCATATTGGAAGACGCTGGCGAGCGATCCCGATGCCACGTTCGACCGTACGCTGACGATTGATTGCGACAAGCTCGCACCGCAAGTGACGTGGGGCACCAGCCCCGGCATGGTCACCGATGTGACTGGCGTCGTGCCGGAGTTCGATCAGGTGCGCGGTTATAGCCGCGCCGATGTCGAAGCTGCGCTCGCCTATATGGGCCTGAAGCCGGGCATGAAGATCACCGACATCAAGCTCGACACCGTGTTCATCGGCAGTTGCACGAATGGACGCATCGAAGACCTGCGCGCCGCCGCCGCGGTGTTTAAGGGCCGCAAGGTCGCCGCGGGTATGCGGACGCTGATCGTCCCCGGCTCCGCGCGTGTCAAAGCGGAAGCCGAGGCGGAGGGGCTCGACAAAATATTTAAAGCCGCTGGCGCCGATTGGCGTTACGCCGGTTGCAGTATGTGTCTGGCGATGAACCCCGACCAGCTCAAGCCGGGCGAACGTTGTGCTGCAACCTCGAACCGCAACTTCGAAGGCCGGCAGGGTAAAGGTGGCCGGACGCATCTCGTCGGCCCGGCAATGGCCGCCGCCGCCGCGGTCGCCGGCCATTTCGTGGATATTCGGACGTGGAAATAAGGCATCACCATGAATCCATTCACTACTCATAAAGGTATCGTCGTCGCCGTGGATCGCGCGAACATAGATACCGATGCGATCATCCCGAAGCAGTTTCTCAAGCTGATCGGGCGCACCGGCTTTGGCCAATTCCTGTTTAACGACTGGCGCTACCTCGATAATGGCCAGCCGAATCCGGAATTCGATCTGAACAAGCCGGCATTCAAGGACGCGACGATCCTCGTGGCGCGCAACAACTTCGGCTGCGGTTCCAGCCGTGAGCACGCGGTCTGGGCCGTAGCGCAGTACGGCCTGCGCGTTGTCATCGCGCCGTGGCGCAAAGACGCCGATGGCTCCCGCATCCCCGGCTTTGCCGATATCTTCCGCAACAACTGCGTCAAAAATGGCGTGCTGACCATCGAACTTTCCGAGGCCGAGGTGGACCAGCTTTTCGGCTTCATCAAGGCGCAGCCCGGCGTACAGATGACCGTGGATTTGCCGAAGCAAACTCTGGTGTTGCACGGCAAGCCGGAGCAGGTCTTCAAGTTCGAGATTGATGCCGGCGTGAAGGATTATCTCCTCCGCGGCCTCGACGACATCGCGCTGACGCTCGAAAAAGAAGCGGCCATCACCGCGTTCGAGAAAAAACACGACGTCCAGCTTGCCGCGCGCTGAAGGACGCCCTACCCACACAACAAAGCGCCTGACCCCCCAACAACCCGCCAAAACACTTCAACTTCGGTTTTCAGGAGGCTGGGAAGTCAGCCGTGCGCTTCCTTTTCGGCTGACGCGGAGAACGCAGGGTGGTGAAATTACAGTTGTGGTACGGTTTCTGCTCCTTAATGGCCTACTCATATGGCAGAAAACGGACACGACGAATTTTATAAAACGACACGGATTAAGATTCCGCAGAGTCTGTTGCGCGAGTTAGACAAGGCGCACACCAGAGTCATGCATCCGTTGATCGTTGCCCATGCGCCTCTGCGTATTGTGCAGAAAAGCGCGGTCACCTTAAAAGCGCATTATTCACACTTGCTCAAAAGCCTTTATGACGCAGTGATCCTCACCGATGAAACGGGCAATATCGTTGAGGCCAATGATCGTGCCGCAGAATTCTTCCGGTATACCTTGCCGGAACTCAAGCAGACGCCCCTCGGTAAGCTGGTTTTCGGCGCAGCACACAACCTGATGTCTACGATCAAGGAGGCGTTGCGTACCAATCGGTATCTGCTGCTACAGGCCCAATGTGTGCGCCAAGACGCGACGATGTTTCCAGCGGAAATATCTATTATCATTCTTGAACTTGAAAAAGCGCGATATTGTCTCTTTGTCCGCGACATCACGGTGCGGCGCCAATCTGAGGAAATACTACGTACCGGCTACAACGCGATCAGCAACGCCAACAACGGAATTGCTGTAGCCAATTTGAAGGGTGACCTCGTCTATGTTAACCCGGCCGCGGCGCGCTTGTGGGGTTTCGCAAATGCATCGGAAATGCTCGACAGGTCTGTGCGCGATTTATGGGCCACGCCAAGCGATGCGGATACAGCGGTCAGGGTGATTATCGAAGAGCAACGCGAGTGGCAAGGCGAGTTGCTCGGTGTCGCGCAAGACGGACGCACCTTTTATGTGCAAGTCGCCGCAGCGTGTAACCGCGACGCGGATGAGCATTTGATTGGTATGGTGCTTTCCTTCACCGATATCACCGATCGCAAATGCGCCGAGGAGGCGCAACGCAACGCCGCGCACCAGCAAGCGATGATGACGAGCCTGGCCACCGCATGTCACCACATTGGACAACCGGCCACGGTTCTGCTGGGCGGTCTCACCATATTGCGCGAGCTGTTGAAAAAACAAGATAATCACGAGGCCTTGAAGATTCTTGACCTCGGCTTGGCGGCGGCCCAACAACTTGGCGAAATCCTGCACAAACTCAACCGGGTGTCGATTTATAAGACCGTCAACTACCTGGAGGGTCGTACGAATACGGATGCGCCCAACAACAAGCTGCTCGACCTCGATGAGCACACTTGATCGGCGTGATCTTTTTTCTGAAGACGGGCTATCCGCTGTTCACCAGTTCGTAGTGCAGGACACTCAACGCAAACAGCGCGGCGGTATCCACACGCAGGACGTTGGTGCCGAACGCCACCGGAACCGCTCCGGCCGCTTCAGCAGCGCGATATTCCTCCGGTGTCAAATCGCCTTCCGGGCCGATGAGCACAGCGACGCGTTGCGGCGCTCGCGCACGGACAGCGGAAAGCACAGTGTGTAGTGGTTGTGCGTTGGCGACGAGCGAGCCGACGCACCAGAAATCGAATTTTTCCAAGGTTTGGAAAAAGTTTTCCAAGGTCTGGACGTTGGCGATGCGCGGCAACCACGTCGCGTGACTCTGCCGTCCGGCGTTGAGCACGATGCGTTGCCAGCGTGCACTTTTCCCCGCGAACTGATCAGGCTTCAGACGTACGACGCAGCGCGCGGATAGCACCGGCAAAATCGCCGTCGCGCCCAGCTCCACGGCTTTTTGCACCACGAAATCCATCGTCGCTTCGCGCGGCAAGGCTTGGACGAGAATCAGCTCTGGCACGGGGCGCGGATGGGTTTGCTGCTCCAGCAACCGGAGTTCTACGTCGCGTTTGCTGATGTGGTCAATCTGCGCCATACCAGTGCGACCCGCCCCATCGAATACCTCGGTGTGCTCGCCTTCGCGGGCGCGCAGCACATTGACGAGGTGGTGTGCCTCGGTTTCGTCGGGCGTCAGCATGGTGCCGCGCCAAGCGGCGGGCGCAACGTAGCAGCGCAGATGTTCGCGATCAAATTTCATCGGTTGATTTTTGGCCAGATTAACCGCCTCGCCTCAAAAGCGCAAACCGGCGTTGGCGGCCAGAATCGGCGCCCAGTGGGTTTGCTCGGTCAAATCCGGTTCGTTGGGGCGGTCGGTCAGGCGCTGTTGCTGCCAGAGATTTACACCGGCGGAAAGTTGGATGAACAGGCCGGGATTGGGGGCATAGCGCAGGCTGGTGATCACTGGTACGCTACGGTCGCGGAAAATGCCGCCATCCAGCGGCTGCTCATCCGGCAGCCGGTATTCGCGATTCTCCACCAACACGGAGAGGTCAGCCTGCCAACGGCGATTGAGTTTATGTGTCAGCGTCAGACCTTGTGCTGTGGCAAGCTTCCACGTGTCGTTGATCTGCCACTCGATGCCGGGGATTGGAAATACACGCACATTGGCTTCCAGTCGTGTGCGGGCAAAGAGACCGAGCATGAAGGCGAAATTGGTCGTCGCCTGACAGCGTGCGCTGGCGATGCCGCCATAGGTGAACGCGTCAGACAAATTCGCGCCGCGTGCCAGCGACCACGTGGTGTCGGCGGAAACAAACAGCGACCAGTCATCGCCGAGTGGGCGGCGAAAACCGGCCATTACGCGCTCGACCCGCATTTCGCCGGGCGGGATCTTCCATTGCGGATCCACGTTGGACCCGGCGAATTCATAGCGACTGATTTCGTGATCGGCCATCAGTATCGTTTGCATCGTGGGCGAATGAAAGTAATTAAGCCCACCCGATAGATTTTGGCGGATCACGCGCGACCGTCCGCCGTCATCCCATTCCGCATCGGGCTGCCAGCGCGAGCCCAAAGAAAACATAGGACGGAAACCGGGAGTAAGTGGCGGCCCCAGCGTGGCCGCTTGGACTATTTCGCGTGGTTGCCCCACGTTGGCGCCCGCCGCGGGTGTTTGGGCTTGTAGGTTGGTGATGCCAACAGCCCAAAGCATCACGCAAGATATCAGGATGAAATTGCGCTCCGACATGGCGGCAACCATACGCTGCCGGTACTGATTTGCCAATGCACGCATGGAGTTCTGCTTTTCAAGCGGCGGCGTTCGTGCTTTGATCGGCGCGATGCAAACGCCGCCTTTCGCCGGAATTCGCGCCGCTGTGTTCGACTTCGATGGCACGTTGTTCGATGCCACCGACGCGATCTGTCACTCGCTCAACGCCGCGTTGGTGGCGCACGAGCGCCCGCCGCTGACGCGGGCGGAAATTCTTCCAAGGATTGGAAGACCGCTCTACGAAATTTTCCAAACCTTGGAACCCGGCGCGCCGCCGGAGCGCGTGCAGTCGCACGTGGACGCCTATCGCGAGGCGTTCTGGCCGGTCTGCCTCAAGTTGACGCGCGAGTTGCCGGGCTTGCGCGCCTGCGTGGAAAGTTTGCGCGGACGCGTTGGGTTGGCGATTGCCACCAACCGTTCGGGACGCGGCGCGCAGTACATTCTGGACGGGTTTGGCTTTGGGAAAGACTTCAGCGTCATCGTCGCGCTGGAGGATGTGGAGAAGGTCAAGCCAGATGCGGAGCCGGTGTTGAAGGCGTGCGCGCAACTCAGCGTGCCCCCGGAACAGGCGGTGATGGTCGGCGATACGCCGGACGATATGCGGGCGGGCCGCGCAGCTGGTGCGATGGCGGTGGGAATGACCACCGGCGCACACTCTGCGGTGACCTTGCGGGAAGCCGGCGCGTACGCGGTGCTGGATTCGCTCGCGGAGTTGCCGACACTGCTGAACGTTGTAGCTTAGTCATCCACTCATCTTTCTCCGTGACCCTCTGTGACCTCTGTGGTTCAATCCGTTCGTGATCCTTGGCCTCAAAATTGATGTGGACACCTTCCGCGGAACGCGTGATGGCGTGTTGCCGATTGTGCGCGTGCTGGACGCGGCCGGTGTGCGCGGCTCGTTTTTCTTCTCGCTTGGCCCGGACAACATGGGTCGCCATCTCTGGCGACTGATCAAGCCGGCGTTTTTTCTGAAGATGCTGCATTCCGGCGGCGCTTCGCTTTACGGTTGGGATATTCTGCTGCGCGGCACGTTCTGGCCCGGTCCGCTGATGGGCAAAGCGTTTGGCGGCATCATTCAGCAAACCGCAAAAGCTGGCCACGAAGTGGGCCTGCACGCGTGGGATCACCACGCGTGGCAGATGCAGATGGAACGTGGTGGTGCGGATTTTCAGACGGCTCAACTCAAGCTAGGCGGCGAGGCCTTGGCACAAATTTTGGGCCGCTGGCCGGACTGCTCTGCCGCGCCGGGCTGGAAATGCAATGAGGCGACGCTGCTGGCCAAGGAACCGTTGGCGTTCCGCTACAACAGCGATGTACGCGGTAAAACGCCGTTCCGTCCGGTGATCGCCGGACGACCGCTGTCGCAACCGCAAGTCCCCACCACGCTGCCGACCTACGACGAAGTCATTGGTCGCAACGGCATCACGAACGCGAATTACAACGCCTGGCTGCTCGACCAACTCCAGCCAGATGCCGTGAACGTCCTGACGATCCATGCGGAAGTTGAAGGTATTTCCTGCAACGCGCTGTTCCGCGATTTTCTGAACGAGGTGCTGCGCCGCGGCTGGCACGTGGTGCCGCTATGCGATTTGCTGCCCGCCGATCCCACTACATTGCCGCTTGGCCGCGTCATGCCGCTGACCCAACCCGGCCGCGAAGGTTGGATTGGCGCGCAGGAATAACTTTGGGATACCTACAACGCGTCCGATGATTCAGTAGCATAACAATTTTCTCGTTCAGCTGGTGTAATCTCATCTGGGACGACAAACTTCTCTAAATTTATTGTATCAGTAAAATTGTGTTTACCACGTACGCATTGTTACTACTTATTACCTAATCATCTTCGTGATGTTTCACCCATCCGCCTTTCTCATGGTATTAACAGCGGGACGGGTCATTCACCCCGCATTTAACGGGTATTAATCCTTGGGGCAGCGCTATTGATAGATACGGAAACCACTGCAATTTTACTTGTCATAAGCAAAGGTTTTATTGTTCCGATTTAGAACACAAGTCCTTTGTGAATCTGTTAGCCTGGCATTGTGAGTGTGCACTCTAAAAATATTGTTGGAAGCCGTGTTAGAGAGGCGCGAACGCAACAGGCTCTTAGCCAGGACGATTTATCGGGGCGCCTAGCAAAGGTGGGCGTTCCTATTGATCGCGCCGGTATCGCGAAGATTGAAAATAGTATGCGGCGAGTTTTTGATTTTGAAGTCCGCGCTTTTTCCCGCGTATTTAAAAAACCGCTGGCATGGTTTTTTGGAGAGTAACCATGTTTCAGCCGGGACAAGTTATTTCTTATCTTGAGATGTGCCACGAAGAGGGTGTTAGCCTTCAGCGTGGCATGAATTATCGGCTTAATGGTGGAGCCAGCGTGATCTTAATGAGTTTGCAGAAGAATGCGCCGTATGCTGATTGCGTTAAGGATGAGGGGCGCACCTTGATTTATGAGGGACATGATATACCACGACGTGCAGGAGTACGGGACCCTAAAGTATTTGACCAACCTATGACCAATCTTGGTGGCTCGCTCACACAGAATGGAAAATTTTTTGAGGCGGCTAAACGTTGTCAAAAAAACAAAGCGACCAGTGATCGAGTAAAAGTGTACGAGAAAATCCGTGATGGAATTTGGGTTTTCAATGGGGTCTTTCATTTGGTTGATGCCTGGCTTAAACAAAGTAATGCTCGCAAAGTTTTCAAGTTTCGGCTGGAATTATTGAATGGACAATCTGGCTCAAGAGTATGCAGGAAGCAACCCGATCTCGACCATAATCGAATGATTCCTTCATTGGTGAAATTGGAAGTTTGGAAGCGCGATAAAGGTCGTTGTGTCAAATGCGGTAGCACAGACAATCTTCATTACGATCATATCCTGCCCTTTTCCAAAGGTGGGACTTCGTTGCTTGCAATAAATATTCAGTTGCTTTGCGCGCGCCATAATCTGAAAAAACATAATCGTATTGAATGATGTGCTACCTTCCTCTGTCACGCGAGTTTTGGTTTTGTGATAAGTTGGTAACGCGGATGTTGCGTAAAGCTGGCTGGCAAGTGGTGCGGTTGTGGGAGCACGAATTACGCGATACATCGCAGTGTTTGCGCAGGTTGGGCTGGCCGACACGATTTTCATCCTAATGTGGGCATTAAACCCACATCCCGTTTCCAAGCCTTGGAAAAACCGTGCGGTTGAATCTCCAAGGTTTGGAAAACCAGCGGCGGGTTTCTCGGAAGTTTACAACTGCCCCATCTGGCCATTCTGAAACTCCAGCATGGCTTGATATAGTTCCTCGTCCGTATTCATCACAAACGGGCCTTGGGCGGCGATGGGTTCCTTGATCGGTGCGCCGTTGAGTGCGAGCAGCGTCGTGTCGGAATGTGCGTGGATATTCAGACACTCGTTGGGCGACTCAACGAGCGCCAGCGTGGCGTCACCGAGTGTTTGGCCGTCGCCAGCATCAACACTTCCATGCAAGACTAAGAGGGCTGTCGTGTAGCCGGCGGGTAGGTTCAGCAGCGTGCTTGTGCTGGCTTTCAAACGTAGGTCCCAGAGGTTGATGGGCGTGAAGGTGTGGGCCGCGCCGCTGGTCTGCTCAAATTTTCCGGCGATTATGTGCGCGCTGCCGCCGTTCTCCAGTGGCACCACGGGGATGTTGGCCTTCAGCAGTGATTGATAACCGGGCGGCGCTTTTTTGTCTTTCGTTGGCAGGTTGACCCAGAGTTGCACCATCTCCAACACGCCGCCGCGTTTGGCAAAGGCGCGCGAATGAAATTCCTCGTGCAGGATACCGGAAGCGGCGGTCATCCATTGGACGTCGCCGGGGCCAATCGTGCCGTGGTTGCCCACGGAATCGCGATGCTCGACTTCGCCTTGGTAAACGATGGTGATCGTTTCAAAGCCCTTGTGCGGATGTGCGCCGACGCCGCGTTTCGCGGTCGTTGGCGTGAAGGGCGCGGGGCCGGCGTAGTCCAGCATGAGGAACGGACTGATGGTGGGCGTGAAGGACGCGGCCCCGAACAGACTATGTACCGGGAAACCATCACCGACCCAGTGCAGGCCTACGCGCGGGAGGATGTGAAGCGATTTTTGGGTGGATGGCGTTTCCATATTTTTCTTTCCTGTGTACGAACACGTACTCAATCTGACCGAGGGGAACTTACTTCCATAAGGATTACGCGCAAGCGCGTCTCGTGATTTCGTCTGCGCGCTGAGGGAAGCGGGGCTGGTGCCGGAGGTGGGAGTTGAACCCACACGCCTTTGAAGGGCGCTGGATTTTGAGTCCAGTGCGTCTGCCATTCCGCCACTCCGGCGATGTGCGCGGTGTATATAGCAAGTCGCGCCCGCGCTGCCAAGTCCCAGCATGTTCCAAAGCTTGGGAATTTTTCTCGCCGTTTTTCCAAGGCTTGGAAAAGTGTGCGACTTGCGGCGCGGCGAGCGAGCGGCTATGCTCACGAGCCATGGCCAACATCCGCTACATCAGCACGCGCGGACAGACGCCGCCGCTGGGCTTCAGCGACGCGGTGATGGCCGGTCTCGCGCGCGACGGCGGGCTGCTCGTCCCCGAGCAAATTCTTCCGCCCGACGATCGTTTTCATGAGTGGCCGACGATGTCCTACCGCGAGCTGGCCTATGAGCTCGTCGTCCGCTACGCCGACCTTGGGCAGGTTGAGATTGCCAAGTTAGTGCACGACGCTTACGACAGCTTTCGCTACTCCGAAGTCGTCAGCCTCGTACCCGCCGGGCCGGTGCACGTTTTGGAATTATTTCATGGCCCGACGTTGGCGTTCAAAGACATCGCGCTCCAATTTCTTGGTCCGCTGTTCAGCCTGCTGCTGAAAAAATCCGGCGGCAAGATGAACATCGTCGCTGCGACCAGTGGCGATACCGGCAGTGCCGCGATTGCCGGTGTGCGCGGTCGTGAACGCATCCAAATTTTCGTCATGCATCCGCGTGGACGCGTCAGCCCCACGCAGGAACGGCAGATGACCAGCGTGCTCGATGCGAATGTGTACAACCTCGCCATCGAAGGCAGCTTCGACGATTGCCAGCGCATCATGAAGGAGCTGTTCGCCGATCTGCCGTTCAAAGATCGCCATGCGCTCGGCGCGGTCAATTCAGTCAACTGGGCGCGCGTGCTCATTCAGATGGTTTATTATTTCCACGCCGCGTTTCGTCACTGTGCCGCGACCGGCGCGAAGCAAGTGCAGTTCGCCGTGCCGACCGGCAATTTCGGTGACATCCTCGCCGGCTATTACGCGGCAAAAATGGGCGCGCCGATCAAGCGTTTGATCCTCGCGACGAACGAGAACGACATCCTCGCGCGCTTTTTCAAAACCGGCGAATATAGCCTTGGCAAGGTCGTGCCGACGCTTTCGCCCTCGATGGATATTCAGGTGGCGAGCAACTTTGAGCGCTACCTCTTCACCCGCGTCGGCGGCGATGCTGCGAAATTGCGCGGATTGATGGATCAGTTCGGGCGCGAGGGACGGTTACGCGTTGTGGGTGGCGATCCACTGTTCGTTGCCGGCGTCGGCAACACGGCCGCGACGCGCGCCACGATCAAAAAATACCACGAGCAGCACGACTATCTGCTCGATCCGCACACCGCCGTGGGCGTTCATGTGGCCGAGCAATTCCTTGATCCCGAAGCGCCGACCATCTGTCTCGCTACCGCGCATCCGGCGAAGTTCGGTCAGGCAATTCTGGAAGCGACCGGGAAAGACTTGGCGCACCATCCGATCCTCGATGCGCTCGCCGATTTGCCGACGCGCTGCACCACCTTGCCCGCCGAGGCCGCCGCTGTCCGCGACTTCATTGCGGCTCACGCACAGTGATTTTTTCCAAGCCTTGGAAACGGATTGATGGAAGTGCTGAATTGACAGCCTCGGCAGGCAACAGTAGCTTCCGGGCTCATAGTAAGGTAGAGGAGAAAAATATGTCAAAGGCAGATATCGGATTGATTGGTTTGGCGGTGATGGGTGAGAACCTGATTCTGAACATGGAAAGCAAAGGCTTCACGGTCGCTTGCTACAACCGTACGACGAGCAAGGTGGATGATTTCACCAACGGGCGCGCGCAGGGTAAAAAAATTCTCGGCGCGCACAGTATTCCAGAATTGGTCGGCCTGCTACAGCGTCCGCGCAAGGTGATGCTGATGGTCAAGGCGGGCAAGCCGGTGGATGAATTCATCGAGCAAGTGCTCCCGCACCTCGAGCCGGGCGATATTATCATTGATGGCGGCAATAGCCATTTCCCGGACACGACGCGGCGTGTGCAGTACGTCGAGAGCAAAGGAATGCTCTACATCGGCACCGGCGTCAGCGGCGGCGAGGCCGGCGCACTGGCCGGGCCGAGCCTTATGCCGGGCGGTTCACCGGCGGCTTGGCCGGCGGTCAAACCGATTTTTCAGGCGATTTGCGCGAAAACCGAAAAAGGCGAGCCGTGCTGTGAGTGGGTCGGCGAGAACGGCGCAGGCCATTTCGTGAAGATGGTCCACAATGGCATCGAATATGGCGACATGCAGTTGATTTGCGAGACCTATCAGATGATGCAGCAGGGTCTTGGCCTGACGAACGTGGAGATGCACGAGACTTTCAAGGATTGGAACACGGGTGAACTTGATAGCTATTTGATCGAAATCACGCGCGACATTCTCGGCTACCGGGCGGAAAACGGCGAAGAGGTCGTGGAGGTGATCCTCGACGCCGCCGGCCAGAAGGGCACGGGCAAATGGACGACGATTGCCGCGCTCGACGCCGGCCAGCCGTTGACGCTGATCTCCGAAGCCGTGTTCGCGCGCTGCCTCTCGGCGCTCAAAGCGGAGCGCGTGGAAGCCGCGAAGCTTCTACCCGGCCCGAAGCCTGTGTCGTTCAAGGGCAACAAGGCGGCATTCATCAAGAATCTCAAACTGGCGCTCTACGCCTCGAAGATCGTCTCCTACGCGCAAGGCTATCAACTGATGCGTGCCGCAGCCAAGGAGTACGACTGGAATCTGAACTACGGCGGCATCGCACTGATGTGGCGCGGCGGCTGCATCATCCGCTCGGCGTTTCTCGGCAAGATCAAGAAGGCGTTCGACACGAATCCGAACTTGGTCAACTTGCTGATGGATCCGTTTTTCACCAAGGCGGCGAAGAAGGCGCAAACCTCGTGGCGCAAGGTGGTGGCGATGGCCGTCAAGCTCGGTATTCCGCTACCGGCGATTTCCAGTGCGTTGACTTATTACGACGGCTACCGTTGTGAGCGGCTGCCGGCGAACCTGCTCCAAGCGCAGCGTGACTACTTTGGCGCGCACACCTATGAACGTGTGGATAAACCGCGCGGTCAGTTTTTCCACACGAACTGGACCGGACGCGGCGGTACGACGGCGGCGACGACGTATGCCGTTTGATCGATGAAAGACAACTTGTTTGACCTCGCAGGTCGGGTGGCGGTGCTGACCGCCGTCGAACAAAGCATGAAGAAATTTGGCCACGGCTCTTTGCAGGGTGTCACGTTGACGGTGGGGTTTCTCGGCGGCGTCCATCCGGCTCACGAGGAACGGCTTGAATATTTGGCCCAACTCGTGATGCTGGCGTTGACCACCGTACGGCAGCCGATTGCACATATGGCACAACGCGCGTTCGATGCGGTTGCACAGCGCACAGACCTGATCACATCGGTGTGGGCGCGGTGGCACGCAAGTCCAGTACACGCCAAGCCTCGGCGTCCAATGGCAGGTCCGCGAGATAGGTGCGCGCCGTGGCCAGCACACGTTCCGGATCGCCCAGCAGCTTGAGCGGAATGTGCACCATGATTTCCCGCGCATGCCGTTCCAACGTCACCGTTTCGCTGGGAAGTTGCCGGGTTTGGTCGAAGACGTTGTAATGAAACTCGCCCAGCTCCACGCGGATTTTCGGCATTGCGGCAAAGGCCGCATCGTGCCGCCAGCCGAAAGCGGAGAACGAAGCCTGCACCGTCTTGGCCAGCGGACGCGACAGCTCCACCGCAAACACCAAGGCGTCTTGGTCGCGGTAGATATAGCGCCAGACAACGCCGACAAACAGCGCGCGCTCCTCATCGGTCAATTCGTCTGCTGGCTCGGTGGTCGGACCAGTACGCGTACGAAGTGCGGCTTCATATTTTGCCGTGTCCTCGTTTTTCGGATGAATCACCGGGAAATCGCCGAACAACTCATTGGCACGGACGAACGAAAACAGGTAACGCGACGCATAGCCGGTTTGCGAAGCGTGCTTAAGCAACGCGTTGCGTTTTGCGGCGCACTCAACGAGGCTCAGTGTGATCGCGCGCCACGGCAACTGATCCGCAAGACTCTCCGGCGGATGGAGCGCGCTGTCGGGATGCCAGCCGGATTTGGTCGGCCAGCGGTTGAAGTGCACAAGATAGGGTAGTAGCTCCGGCTGGATTTCGTGCTCCAGATTCCAAAGGGCCACACGTGTGAAAAGATAGAGCGCGCGATGATCGCCGTTTTGGTCCGCCGGATGCGACACGAACACTTTCGTCGGTTTGAACGCGCGGATAAGCTGGGTCAGATCGGCCAAAATTTCTTCGCCCTTATACGGCGCACCAGGTCGGAAGGCGTCGGGATAGGGGACGGCGGTGACGTGTGTCAACATGCTGTGAAACAACGTGTTGGTGCCCCACCCGCGACTCCAAATTTTGCTGGTGCCGAAATCCGGGTAGCCTAGAAAAGTCAGTTGTTCCTTGTTCAGTCCGAGTGCCGTCGTCGCGGCCGTCGCCTCGTTGTGCCGCACTTCGCCCATCTGCCGCATGGCGCTGGGCAACAGCACCGGATGTTTGCGATAGAGCGTGAACGACCATTGATTGTTATCGCCGTAAGTGAAAAAAATAACGCGCACCGGTAGTTTGTGCGCCACGGCCTGTTGGATCAGGCCGCCACAGGCCAGTACCTCGTCGTCCGGGTGCGGGGCGAGAATGAGCACGCGATCATCGGCGCGCCACGTCACTGATGGCAGGGCAGGGTTGTTGGTGGCGCCGGCATGACTCGCTGCCGTTCCGAGCAAGAACAGGCTCACCACGAGCCACCATAATGACACCCTTTTTATAAAAAGGAGATGCGGCATCAGGGTTTCTTCGGCGGGAACACCGAGCGGACGGCTTCGAGGTAGCCATAGCCGTAACGCGTGCAAGGCTCCAGATAGCTGCCCTCGGTCCATTCGTTCCAGGCGTTGATGGTGATCAGTGGGTGTTGGTTCGGCTTGCTATCCGCGTAGGCCTTGGCTTTTTTAAGTGCGGCGGCGAGCTGCGCCGGGTCATTATCCGTCATGATTGCGGGCTTGAGTTCCTTGAACCGGGCGTTGCTGTCCCAGCCGACGGAAATATGCGGGTAGTAGGGAATATCGTACGTCGCCGCCAGCTTGGCCCACTCCGCCTCGGCGTCGGCCACCACCTGCGCCATCGGATTCTTCACGTTCAAGAAATGACAGAACTGATAGTGAGTGATGCTGTCGAATTTCAACCGCTTGATCGCCTCGGCTTGGGGCAGCGTCGTCTTGCTGTCATCGAACCCCGACAAATTGTACGTATTGCCTCGCAAGATACATTGCAGGTGTACACCGTTTAACCCAGCCTTCACGGCCTCGGCCCGGAACCAGGCGAGCGCGGCCGCCGCGCCCTCGACGCCGCCCAGTCCCTGCACGAACCGGTTGAGGTCATAAATCGCAAAGACCGGCTTGTCGTCCAGCTTGTAGTAGGATGGCTGGCCGAGGTAGCGCTGGATCACATGATGCGCCAGCTTCTCGAAACCCGCGCGGCTGACCGCGCCCTGATAGAGCACGGTATCGCTATCCCAAGCGTTGCGAACGTCCCAACCATATTTCACGTCATGATTGGCCCACATGAGATAGAACTTCACGCGGTCGTTGTTGCGCGCCTTCAGGTAACCGTTGGTCAAGCAGTTTTCCAAAAACGGACGATCGTCGTACCAATACCAGTCATAGATGAACACGTTGACGCCGTGGTCGGCGGCGGCGTTGATTTGCATTTCCATCACGTAGCGATCGGCCTCGTTCACATAGCCCCAGAGCGGAAGGCCCGGCAGCTTATGGCCGGGGAACTTGGGCTGGGCTTGCCGCACGCGCTCCCATTCGCCCATCCGTTCCGGCCACGCCCAGCGCAACTCCGGGCAATCGCTGTACGACGGCCAGATGTAGGCGGCCACATCGTAGGCCTTGGTCTCCGCAGCGAACGTCGTTGCGCCGGAGCACCACGCTGCCGCAACACAGAAGAGCTTGAGCCATGTTTTCATTTCCATTCTCCGTTGGTTTCGATTTGGGTGCGAGCATAGGAGGGGCACGGCCACGAGTTCAATGACAAAGTTAGGCGTTTATCTGACGCAGGCTTGAGTTTTTTCCAAACCTTGGAACAATAGGGGCATGGTTTTTCCAAGGCTTGGAATCCACCTGCGCCAAAGCTACGTCGGACAAGAATGAATACGCATCTCCATCGGCCCAAGCTGACGCTGGCGACGAAAGTCACCATCGTCCGCATCATGGGCGTGCCGGTCTTTATCGTGCTGCTGATTTACTACCTGATCGGCTTGGTGCGTGGCGAAGACATCTGGCTGGAGCGCATATTGGCGCTGGTCGTCTTCACGGCGGTGGCGCTGACGGATGCGTTGGATGGCTACCTCGCGCGGTCGCGCAACGAAGTGACCGACCTCGGTCGGATGCTCGACCCGATTGCCGACAAGGCGCTGCTGCTCTCCGGCCTGATTCTCTTGACGCGGCCTTCGTTGCCGGCGCTCGCGCCGCATATCCCGATCTGGTTCACCGCGCTGGTGATCAGCCGCGACGTGGTGTTGATTCTTGGCTCGACGCTGGTGCATGCGCTGGCGGGCGCGGTCAGGGTCCACCCACGCTTCAGTGGTAAGCTGGCCACAGTTTTCCAGATGGCCACCATCATGTGGGTGCTCATTGGCGGCGCGGAACGGCAATTCAACTGGTTCTTGGGCGCAGCGGCGGTGCTGACGGCGCTCTCGTGGATTCAGTACGTCGTGGATGGCGCACGGCAACTCGCGCACGTCCAGCACGGCCCGCAAAAATGAGGTGATCGCCGCAAAGGGTTGCGGCTCATGCAATTTTTTTATCAGGTTCTGCTATAATCACCGCACACGATGCAGACAGAAACCAAAACTCCGGCGGCTCCGGGCCGCGTGATCGCGATTGTTGGTCGGCCCAACGTCGGCAAGAGCGCGCTATTCAACCGGCTGCTCGGGCAGCGCGCGGCGATTGTCCACGAGGAAGCGGGTGTGACCCGCGACCGGTTGGTGCGCGAGGTCAACTGGCAGGGCGAACGCTTTGAACTGATTGATACCGGCGGGCTGGATACCTTCGACAAACAACGCGCCGACCATGTGATCCGCGCCGGTACGCGGCGGCAGGTCGAAGTGGCCATCGAGGACGCTGCCGTGATGCTCTGGGTCGTGGACATCACCGCCGGCGTCGCGCCACTCGATGAGGAGGTCGGGCGGCTGCTCCACCGCTGCGGTAAACCGGTGCTGATCGTAGCCAATAAGGCCGACACCGCGCGGCTCGACAACCAGGCGGCGGAGTTCGGCGCATTCGGCTATCCAGTTTTTCCGGTCTCGGTGCTGCATAACCGCGGTGTACACGATTTGATGACGACGGCTTTCAGTCATTTGCCGCCGGGTGAGCCGCCGAAAGCGGAGGATGCACTCAAGGTCGCCGTGGTCGGGCGACCCAACGTCGGGAAATCGTCGTTCATCAACCGGTTGCTGGGGCAGGAACGCGTCATCGTCTCCAACGTGCCGGGCACCACGCGCGACAGCATCGAAGCGCCTTTCACCATCGGCCAAGGCCCGCAGGCGCGGCGCTATGTGCTGGTGGATACCGCCGGCATCCGGCGCTCCGGCCGCATCCGCGAAGTCGTGGAAAAGTTCAGTTCGCTTCGCACCGAGGGCACCATCGAACGCGCCGATGTGGTCGTGCTGATGCTCGACGCCGAACAAGGGCCGACCGCCTTCGATAAACGCATCGCCGCGATGATTCAGGAGGCGCGCAAAGGCTGCGTACTGATCGTCAACAAATGGGACCTCGCCGCCGGCAAGGTGAAGATGGAGGACTACGAAAAGGCGCTACGCGATGTGCTGGCGTTTCTGGCGGTGCCGATGCTCTTCATCTCGGCGCAAGACGGACTAAACATGCACAAGAGCGTCGAAGCGATTGACCGCGTCGCCGCCGCCGTCCAACTCAAGATGCCGACCGGCGTGATGAACCGCGTCTTGCGCGACGCCATGCAAAAAGTCCAGCCGCCGATGATCGAAGGCCACCGGCTAAAGCTCTACTACGCCACGCAAGTGGGCACCAAGCCCGTACGCATCAAACTGTTCGTGAATCAAACGCGGCGACTGACGCCCGCCTATGAAACCTATCTGATCCGCGCCCTGCGCCGCGCCTTTGACCTCGACGGCGCCCCGGTCATCTTCTCACTCGCCTCCAGCCACAAAGACCGCCCGCCGGCGTGAGGTGAATGCGCCGCCTTAAACTGCGGCGCGGAGCGACGTTAGTTTACAAGCGTGGTTGGCCGATCCGATCCATTGCGTTTGTCCAAGGTCTCTCTCCCGCCTTTAGTCGCGCCACGATGTTGCTTGGCAATTCCGACAAGGGCGTCCAATACACTGTGACTTGGAAGCCACCGCCGATAAATGCCGGATGCCCATCCTCTAAGTACGCTCTTTCTTGGGTGCTCCCGATATAGCTAATCCAAGCGAAACTGCCGAGCACGTCGGTCTGTCCGGCTTGCTTCAAAAACTCACTTCCGGACAGCTTTTTGGTCCGCGTACTTGCACAACCAAACGTTAGCGCCATGGAGACCGCTACAACGGCGACCGCTGCGGATGTTAGGATATTCCTCATCATGCTCTCCTGCCAACATGCTACTTAGCGGGCTTCTGCAACCATCCTGCGGAGGTCATCAAGTTCGTGACGGGTACTGTCAAGGTGGAACGCGTCGGCCCGACGCGTTCGAGCGCGTTCGGTGAACGAGCTCCACCTTCCAAGGATTGGAAAAGCGGGTGGGGCGGACTCTCGCCAGAGGCGAGCAAGTCCAAGGTTTGGATATGGAGTGCGCAAGCTTGCTTGCGCCTTTATGCCGCGAAGCTAGCTTCGCGATAACAAAGCGGCAGCAAGCTGCCGCACTCCAAATGGGGTGGATCACCCGGCCGCCTTCGCTCGGAGCTTCGGCGGCCACGGGAGGGGTGCCCTACCGATTGTTTTTCAGCCGAGTTCGGCGGCGCGGACTTCGACTTGGGAGAGCGCTTCCTGGCCTTTGTGGTTCTGCCATTTCTCCATCTGGCGCTCGATCTGTCGGGCGACTTTCTCGACGGCGGCGGTGATGGAGGCGTACATGTCGTTGGCTTCTTCCTTGGCCTCGACGCGCAGGTGATGCGGACCTTGAACGACGACTTCGGCGATCTGGCGATGCTTCTCGACCGCCAAAATCACGTGCGCGTTCAGGATACGCGGAAAATCAGCGAGTTCGTGCTCGACGCGCTCCAGCGCAAAGTCGCGGATGGATTCCGTGACTTCCATGTGCCGACCAGTGACGGATATCTGCATGATCTGCCTCCTGTTTCTGTTGTTTGTTTCACATGCTGAACCGCGGGCCGAGGTACAGCTCGCGGCTCATCGGGTCGTTAATCAAAAAGTTACTCGTGCCTTCGCGCAAAACCTTGCCTTCGCAAATTAGATAAGCGCGATCCACGACCGCAAGCGTCTCCCGGACGTTGTGATCGGTGATCAGGATACCCAGTCCCTTCGCTTTCAGGCTGATGATGATCTGTTGCACGTCATAGACCGCCAGCGGGTCCACCCCGCTGAACGGTTCATCAAGCAAGATCAGTGCCGGGTTGGTGACCAACGCGCGGGTAATTTCGAGGCGGCGGCGCTCGCCGCCGGAAAGCGTGTAGGCTTTTTGCTTGGCGAGGTGCCCGATCTTCAGTTCGTCGAGCAGTTCGCCGAGCCGCTGGCGGCGTTCGCGGGCGGAGAGCGGCAGCGTTTCGAGAATCGCCAGCACATTCTCTTCGACCGTCAATTGCCGGAAAATGCTCGGTTCCTGGGAAAGATAGCCCATACCCATGCGGGCGCGGCGGAACATCGGCGCGTTGGTCACTTCCTGACCTTGGAAAAACACGCTGCCGTCGGTCGGCGGGATGAGGCCAACGATCATATAGAAGCTGGTCGTCTTGCCCGCGCCGTTCGGGCCGAGCAGGCCGACGATTTCGCCGCGGTGGACGTTGAGGTTGACGCCATTGACCACGCGGCGGGAGCGGTAGGCCTTGACCAGTTCGCGGGTTTCGGCCAGCGCGCCGTTATTTGCCGGCGCTGAAGAATTGATCATGCGCTCCACCTTTTTCGGGATAGACCACGAGCCGGGCCCGTGGATAGACCAGTATCCGGCTCTCGTTGCGGAACATGGTGATGACTTCGCCTTCCAGTATATCCTTGCCGCGCATCACGCGCGGTTTGCCGGCCAGCACGATTTTACCGGAGTCGAGGTCATAGGTGGCCACGTCGGACTTGGCCACTTTGTCGGTCTGACGGATGTTGACCTTGCCTTCGGCCCGGATTGCCTTGATTTTGTTGTTGGCGTCGAAGGAGACATTCAGTTTTTCCGAGGTCAATTGCATCTGCGGGTCGGTGACGACCACGTTGCCCTCGAACAGCGCGAAATGCTGTTTATAGTCCGCGGTCAACTTGTCGGAGGTGATGACGGTGACCTCTTCGTCGCCCTCTGCTTTTTTTGTTTCGGCGGCGCGAGCGACGGCGTTCGCCAGCAACAAACCGGCCAGGCCGATGACAACGATTTTTTTCACGGAATGAATCCTTCCTGCCGGCGCATGCCCTTGAGCACCACCTTCACTTGGTTGTGGATGACCATGCGCTCGGTGTTCCGGCTGAAGTTGAAGCCCACGCCGGTGATCACCATATCCTCGCGCGCAATGCGCACCGAACCGTCGGAATTGGCTTCGCCGTGTTCCCGGTCATAGAAACAAAGCGGCGCGGTGATGCGCATATCGGTTTGCGTACCGCTCTCGTTGTAGAACTCGTATTTGAGCTGATGCACTTCGATGGGGCCGGCCGTGGGGATTTTGGCATAGTCGCCGAACAACTGACTCTTCAGGCGGCCTTGGTCGTCATATTCCGGCACGCGGAAACCGGTAATGACCTGCTGATCGGTATTTTGTGCCGAACCTGCCCATACGCCTGCCGCCAAGGTTCCGATCACCAGCATTCGTTTTGTACGCGCCATCATGAGTTGGGCTTCTTGCTTCCGAGCAAACCTAACCCCGCTTCACGACCGCGTCAATGGCGATCAGTTGCCGCCACAATTTTTTTAGCGCGGCCAAGGGGATCGCATTGGCCTTGTCGCTCAATGCTTCAACCGGATTCACGTGGGTTTCCAGAAAAATGCCGTCGCAGCCGGTGGCCACTGCGGCACGCGCGAGATTCGGCGCAAAACGGCCATCACCGCCGGATTGATCGCCCGCGCCGCCCGGCAACTGCACGCTATGCGTTGCGTCAAAGATCACCGGATAGCCCAATTCGCGCATAATCAACAGGCTGCGCATGTCCGCGACGAGATTGTTATAGCCGAAACTCGCGCCGCGCTCGGTGAGGAGGATGCGGTGATTGCCCGCGCTTTCGATTTTGGCGATGACGTGGCGCATATCCCACGGCGAGAGAAATTGGCCTTTTTTGATGTTCACCACGCGCCCGCTCTTGGCCGCCGCCAGCACCAAGTCGGTCTGACGGCACAGGAACGCCGGGATTTGCAAAATATCCGCGACTTGCGCCGCAAGGGCAACTTCATCCACGTCGTGCACGTCCGTTAGAATCGGCACGCCAAATTTCTCTTTGATCGCCTGTAAAATTTCCAAGCCTTGGACAAGACCCGGCCCGCGAAAACTTTTGTGCGACGTGCGGTTGGCTTTGTCATAGGACGCCTTGAAGACGAACGGTATTTTTTCCGCGCGCGCCAACTTCACCAACTTTTCGGCCAGCGCCAGACAACCCGCGCGACTTTCGATGACGCACGGCCCGGCGATCAACGCCAACGGCGCGCCGCCGCCGAACTTCACTTTTCCAACCTGTACTTTTTTCGTCATGCCAAACCTGCCTTGCGTAATGCCTGCTCCGCCCGGGGCACATCGTCCGGCGTATCCACGCCGAGGCCCACATCGTTAGTCTCCAGCACCTTCATCCGGCAGCCGAGCCAAAGCGCGCGCAGTTGTTCCAACTTTTCCGCCTGTTCCAGCGCGCACGGCGCTTCTTGTACCAGCCGCTCCAGAAATGTGCGCCGGTAGGCATAGATGCCGATGTGCCGCCAATATAAATTCGCCGCCGCGTCACCGCCAGAATCCTTTTCGCGGATAAACGGAATCGTGGCGCGGGAAAAATAGAGCGCCCGGCCATCGCGTGCCCGAACGACTTTCACCACCGACGATGCCACACGGTCACGCTCCTCGCGGATCGGCGTCGCTGCCGTCGCCATGTCCCAGGAATTGTCACTCGCGAGCGTCTGGCCTAGTGCATTAATCAGCGCCGGGTCAATCAGTGGTTCGTCGCCCTGAATATTGATGACCACGTCCGCGTTCAATCCACGCACGGCCTCGGCGATGCGGTCGGTGCCGGAGGGATGCTCTGGCGAGGTCATCACGACCTCCGCGCCGAATTTTTGTGCTGCGGCGCGAATACGTTCGTCGTCGGTGGCCACCAGCAGGCGGTTGAGCGACTCGGCTTGTCGCGCACGCTCCACGACCCATTGCAGCAAGGGTTTTCCAAGGATGGGAAAAAGACTTTTGCCGGGGAAGCGGGTGGAGCCCCACCGCGCCGGAATCACGCCAATGATGTCGCTCATGTGTTGTTCGCTGCTGGTTTGGTGGGTTGCTCGCCGGGCTTGCCTTGGGGGGGGGCGTCTTCGCCCTTCAGTTTTTTCTTTGCTTCGCGGAGATCGTGCGCCCAGTCGGTGCGATTACCGCCAAATTTGATGCTGGCGAGCACTTCGTCGGTTTCGGGGTTAGAAAAAATCATCGCCGGCAATTTGCCTTGGATTTCTGTTGCGGCGGGCGCGATACTTTCCGGGAAGCTTTTGATTTCCTTCACGCGCCACCACCACCGTGCGGTCGCGCGACGACCGCCACCTGCAAGCTCATAACCGCAACCAACCCTGCCACCAGCCACCGTTTCATAGATGCCTCCGCTGTCGCCGGGGAAAAGCATAGCGCAGCAGCGGCGGTTTTCCAAGGCTTGGAAAAAGGGCGCGGTGTGTTTTCCAAACTTGGAAAAACCGCACGAATTATTTCTTTTCGAGCGCTTCCAGCACCAGCGTCACGCGCGCGACGCCCGGCGCACGCTCGGCGGCGGTGAGATCGAATTCCACCAACTGCCACGGTGGACGGGCGTCCGCGGCGGCGCGCAGAAATTGGACGAGATCGGCGAGCGGCGCTTCGCCTTTCACTTCGGTACGGCGCGCCTGCCAGCCGGCCAACGCCGGTCGGGCTTCGCGCTGCCGGATGCTCGGCGTCACACCGGGCACATGCTGGGCGAAGAGTTCGGCCAAGGGCATGGGCTGTTTGCTGGCTAGCGCCTCGAACGGCTGCACGGCTTGCTGATTGGCGCGCCAGTCGGCGGCGATTTTTTGCAGCGTGGCGAGGTCGCCGGCTTTGCGCTCGATCCGGCGCAGATCATCGGAGAGCGTACTCAGCGCGTGCAACGCGAGCGCCACGCCCAGCGTCACCGCGAGCGCCGCCGCGCCCAGCCAAAGCTGTTGTCGGGTGGGGCGGCTCATCGGCGTGCGCCCTTCAGGGTAAAGCGCACGAGTTCATCAGCGCCGGCTTCCTCGCGGGACAATTCGACGGCGTAGCCGAACGCGCGCAGGCGGGCGGCGAGCGGATCGCAGCGGTTCCAATCGTCGGTGGCGCCGTGGAGAATCAGCGCCTTGCCGCTGTGCGAGAGAGAATCGAGCGTGACGCGGCAGGCGCGGGCGGCGGCGAGCACTTCGGCCAGATCGCGCGCGGCGGAAGGCTGGAAGGCGTCGAGGAACGGTTGTAATTCCGTTGCCTGTTTTTTCAGCGCCTTTTGTACTTGGTCCACTTCCTGGCCGTAGGGAATTTGAGCGGCGCCGGTGAGTTGCTGGGCGGCGGCGACAATCGCGGATTGGACGCGCGTTTCACGGTTGGCCAGCCACGCGCGCCAGCCCAAGCTGAGTCCGGTGAGCGCGAGTCCGGCCAACAATAAATTCAACGCGGCGTTGCGGCGCGTGCGCGCGCCATGAGCCAGGATCGCGGTATGCGTCAAATCGCCGTTGCGCAGATTACCCGTGCCATCGCCGCGCAGTGCGGCGTGGGCCAAAGCGCGCGCCAAAAAGGTGACCGGTTCCGCCAGCATTTTGAAGCGTACACGCTCGTCAGCGGCCAACGCGGGTTCCAACGGTGCATGCAATTCTGCGCCGGGACCGCACCACAACCATTGAATGGGTTCGGCGGCGTCGGTAACCGGCAAGGCGCGTAAAATCTGGGTGACGCGTCCGGCCCATTGCCGTATCGCAGGCGCGTCCGGCGTGGCCAGTTCATCCGCGCCCAGCCGGATGCCGTGCAGGCTGATGAGTTCGCCGCCGTTCGCTCCGCTGCCTACGGCCAGCGCGGTGCGGGCGTCGCCGACGTAGGCCACGATGCGCAGCGCCCTGGGAGCCAGCGGAATTTCGGTCAGCGCTTGTTGCCAGAGTACGCCGCCTTCGTGCTGCAACAGGACGGGATCCAAGCCGAGTGCGTGATGCTGTTCGAGGCGCGCTTCGACATCGCTCCGGCGGGCGGCATAGGCGAACGCGCGAAAACGACCCGCGGCGTCGGCTTGCGGGAAGGCGAAGTCGTGGAGACAGATTTCGAGGGGGAAAGGTAATTGTACATCGAGCAACGCGGGCAGCACTTTGAGCGCTTTGTCGCGCGCCGTGAGTGGTGTTTCGAGCCAGCGTGCGAAGCTTTCGGTTGCGGGTAGTGCGGCGGAAAGCAAGGCGTGTCCACCGGCCACGGCGGTGGTAATTTCGGTGGTGACGGTTTTCAGCCGTGTAACATCGCCGGTCGTCGTATCCTGCCAGAGCGTGGTGGTGTTGGCCTTGCGCGTGGCGCGCACCACGACGAGTTGGTGGCGACCGCAATCCGCGCCATAAGCGATACGGCAGCGAGGTATGGATATGCTGGCCACGAGGCGGGTTTTATACCAAGTTGGGATCAGAAAAGCCACTGCACGATCTCAATGGCGCTGCTTTCATCGCGCCGGGCGATTGCACGAATGCGCGTGGATTGGCCGTCCGCCATGGCCTCGGCTTCGATCCGAAAAAAAAGGCTGCGTATGTCGAAATAACGCTCAACGACATCTTGGAGGTTCGGATCCACCGCGCGCTGGATGGGTCGCAACGAACGGATCGGGCCGCCTTCGCGCAGCGCAAGTAGCGCCTGCACCGCATAACCCTGGTCAACGCCCAGTACCGCCAGCAGCACCTCGCGACCGGCGGTGTTGATGTTGACGCGAACGGGTCGCTCACGCGCCACGGGGACCACCGTGAAACTATCGAGCAACGCGCTGGCTGTGTGCGCAAAAACGTTATCCGTTTTCCGCGGGCGGAAAAAATCACGGCTGAAACCATGCACAAAAAAAAGTTCACCCCACGTATAAAGTGGGCGGTTGGCCGCTTCATAGGGCGGTATTTGTTGGCGATAAAAAGGTGTTTCCCAGAGGCCGCGCGAATCCTCATCCAGCCAATCCGTCAGCGCCGCCAGACGATCCAGCGGCGCATAGTCGCCGCCGAGGTTCATCAAATCCATGGCGATATCGGAAGCACTGCGTGATTGCGGCCCCACCGGTGGGATGGCCAGATTATTCCAATCGAAGCTGCGGTTTTCATCGGTAATGCGGATGCCGACGACGATGCCGGCAGGGTTGGTCGTGAGCTGCGGAATGGCCCATGCTTTGCGTTCGTGATCTACGGTGATGTCGTCATCGGCGGCCAACCGTTGCAAGGCAACGCGGATGGCCTCGGCCGCGGCTTGGTGCAGGGTGGTTTGTGTCAGAGCGTGTTGCGTGCCGGCCAACTCCCGCCGTGCGCGCCATTGCACCTGTAGTACCACCCCTGCGATGACGGCAGTGAGGATCAGGGCCATGACCAAGGTCGAGCCGGAGCGACCTTGGCCGGCGGCTGGGCCATCCTCGTCGGCTGCACTGCGGGAGCCATTGGTGTTGGAACGGGAGCGGCGCCCCCGGCCATAAAACCGATGTTTCCACCAGCCTAGGCCGAGGCCCAAGCCCAACAGAAGTGGAGCAGCGACCAGAAAGCCGGCGCTGGTCACCAGTTGTTTGTGCGCGGTCTTCTTTTTTTCCAGTCGGCTGGAGATAAAAAACGCCAGGCTGACCACAACACACAACGAACCCAGCAAGAACGCGACGCGCGCGAGTTTGCCGAGATGCCGGCGTTGGCGTCCGAATCGGCGCGATGATCGCGAGTCATGACTGGTTGGTGGGAGCAGCATGGTCGTTAGTCACCCCAGCGCGTGCGATCCGTGAGGAAAACTTGATCCATGTTGTTCAGCGGAAACCCCTGGTTGAGCGGGAAGTCGCCGGGGATGCGGCCTTCGAGCAGCGGGAACCAGCTCCGATAAGGCCCGGTGAGTAGTTCGTGCACATATTTTTTGTCGCGGGTAATCGTGGTGAAGTAGAGGCCGCGAATGGCGCGCGTGTTATCGGTGATGGCATAAAACTCATCAATGGTCGTCGGCAACTGGAGTGAATCCCGGTTGCCATACCAAGCGGTGGCCCACGGCATATCGGTGCACAAGAGTTCATTGGGCCGCATCAGGTTGCTCACGCGTTTGATGAACGGCGGATAATAGGGCGGGTAGGGTGGTCCCACGCGCGACGGAACCAGCGTGAGGATCAGCGGTAGTGCAGCCAAAAACACAAAAAACACGATCATGCTTTGATTCAGAAGGCGTAGGCGGAACTGCATGCGCTGGAGCAGTACGAAGAAAAAGGCCATGCCGTAGACGATGGCCAGCGGCCAGAAGATGGCCAAAGCCCGTTGTGTGGTATCGTCGAACAGGGGTGCGACGAGCAGAAACAACAGCAGCCCCGCGCCTGCGCACCAGCGAAAAAGATTTACCTGTGGCCGACTGAATTGAAAGAAAAATGAGGTTAGAAAAAAGCAAATGAACAGTCCATCGCCCAGCCGACGCACCGGCTGATCATAGAGTTGAATAAAATTGGTTATCCATTTGCCGGTCAGGGTTCGAAAGACGCGGCTGAATGACAACACAGGGGCCAGCATTCGTTCAAAAGTGTCGCCTTCAAACAGCTTGGTATCGTTTAGCGCGAGATAGGGTGCCAAACCGAAGGGGCCGCCGCTGATGAAAACGTTACGTACTTCCCATGGCAGCAGCGCCAAGGCAAACAACACGATATAGGCCACCGCCCAGCGCCAGCCGTTTTCCTTGCGCCACGCCAACCCCACATAGAGCGCCACCGCGGGCGCGATGACCGCGCCGATATACCGCGTATAAACCGCGGCCACCGCGCAGAGCAGTGAGAGTAACAACAGCCCCAGCCAGTGGTGCGACGTGGGGTTCTCTTGGCGCTGCTCCACCGCCCATAGCGCAAAATACCACGTACCGAGTGCCAGTAGAACCAGCAGCGAAAGGTTTAGTCCCGAGACGCTCAACTCCCAGGCTGTGGCGCTGAGATAAAATGTGGTCATGGCCCAGAAACCGTGCCGGTGGTCGAACAATCGGCGGCCAAAAAGATAAACCAGCAGACCGCTTAGCAACGTACACAGGTGTCCAAACGGCACAATGATCCATTGTTCCGGCGTGAACACGCCCGAAATTTGAGGGTTGGCGAACGATTCGCGCGTGGCGCGGAAACCCAGCGCCAGTAACGCCGGGTAGAGTGGCGGATGCACGATGTCCGGATGCTGCTCCATCTGCGGATTATGCTGGTGCGATTTTTCGATCAGATACCACATCGAGGCTGGGCGGATATCCTGCGTCACCAGCCGGTGTTTCTCCATGAGGTTGCGACCGAGTTGCGCATAGTCCATCGCCTCGGCTTCCTTCAGTCCGGCAAAACGTTTGGCGGTGAACCCGACCATCAACAGCAGGATCACCAGAATATAAAGCGCGCCTTGAATCAAGCGGAGACCAAGGCCGAGTTCCACATTATAGACCAAATCCTGAACGCGCACCGCAAATGGGTTTTTGTTGTCAGCCATGGTAAAAACGCCAAAATTTTCTCGTATTCTAAAGTGAACTTCCAGCCACTGCAATGGAATTCAAGGGCTGGCGTCTACCTTTCCAAGGCTTGGAAAACCATGCCCGGCCGCCTATAAACTGCGCCAGGAAATGAAAATTAAAATCCGTCCGATGACGCCGCGCGACTACGCCGCCGTGATGCAGTTGTGGCGGAGCACGCCCGGCTTGGGTTTGCACGCCACCGATGATTCGCGGGCCGGTATTCTCCGTTATCTGCGGCGTAATCCCGGCCTGAGCTTTGTCGCCTGCGACGGCGTGCGTCTCGTCGGCGCGGTGCTCTCCGGACACGATGGCCGGCGTGGCACGCTGCATCATCTCGCGGTCGCTCAGTCCCACCGCAAGCAGGGCATTGGTCAGGCGCTGGTCGCGCGCTGCCGGCGCGCGCTGGCGCGGCAGCAGATTCCCAAGTGCAATATTTTCGTCTATCGCGCCAACGTCAGCGGGCAGGCCTTCTGGATGCATACGGGCTGGCAGGAACGCACAGATTTGAGTCTGTTGCAGCAGTGGACCGGGCCGCGGCCCAGCCGCAAACTCCGGGCTTGCTAGCGGCGGAACACAACCATAAAGTCGCGTTGAGATGAGGACAAAATGAGGCGGATAATTTCTCTCCTGACCTTGGCGCTCACTGCGACAACGGTATGCGCGGACGACGCGGCGCGGCGGCAAGCCATCTTCAACGAGACGCTGCGCGAGGTGGATACCGGCGGGCACGTGCTGGTTTTCTGCAACACCGATGAGTTGTTCCAAAACGCCATGACGCGGATCAAAGCGTTGACCAGCGCGGTGCTGACCGCCACACCGGCGAACACCAACGCGACACAGGCGGAAGCCATGTGGGACAACGTGGATGGTTTTCTACGAAACATTGGCCTCTATGCGGTGCGTGGCGTGGCCTTCAGTTCCGTGCCGCGCGCCGATGGCCTCCATACCGCCAGGTTTTTCCTGCATCGTACACCGGCGACAGGCACACTCTGGCGCGTCACGGGCGGCGCGCCGCGTACGCTCCAAGGCGTGCGCCTGCTGCCGCGCGATACGGTGCTGGCCAGCGTGCAAAATATAGACTTGGCGGCGGCGTGGCAGTTGGCGCGTGACGGCGTTCGGCAGATCGGTGGCGCGGCGGCGTTGGCCGCCATGGATGCGGGACTGGAAGCCACACGCACCAACCTCGGCATCAATGTTCAGGCGTTGATGGGTGCGCTGGGCGATGAAGCCTTGCTGGCGGTGCAGCTCTCGTCGGCATCCAACATCATGGTCACGACGGGCGGGCGGTTGCAGGTCTATCCGCGACCGGCGGTGTTGATTGCGTTCGCGTTACGCGACGCGGCGGTTGTACGCGCGCAGTTTGCGGCCTTGGCGCAGCGCGGCTTGCTCCGTCCGCTGGAGCCCATGGACGGCGCGCCGGTCTATGCCACACCCATGCTGCCGGCACAAAATACGTCGTTTCCGTTGGCGCCGGTTTTTGTTGTCCGCGACGATTTTCTGCTCTTCGCCACGCTGCCGGACGTTGCGGCGGCGGCCCAGGCGGCGATGCGGACGGGCGAGGGTTTGTCCACGACGCCAGAGTTCCGCAAGGCTTTTGCCGAATTGCCGAGGCAGGCGATCAACGGCTTGGTTTATATGCATCCGAAATTCAGCCAGACGCTACAGGACTTTCAACTCCGCACGATATCGGCGGCGCAACCCGAAGAGGTTGGCTTGGCCATGACGCGTTCTCTATCCAATTGGGTGCAGACCAATCAAGTGGCAGCCGTCCGGATCATCAAGCCCAACGGCATCGCCCTCCAAGCCGTGACGGGTATCGGCGGACGCGAAATGTTGGCGAGCTTGGCGGTGGCGCCCGTTGGCTTGATGGCTGCCATCGCGGTGCCCAGTTTTATGAACGCGCGCACCAAATCCGTTCAAAACGCGTGCTACAACAACCTGCGGCTCATTGATGCGGCGCAAGATCAGTATGCGCTGGATCATGCTAATGCCGCACCCCATTCGCTGACGGATTTGGTGGGCACCAACGCCTATATCAAGGATACCCCGGTGTGCAAAAGCGGCGGAACGTACACTTTGGGATCGCGCGGTCAACCGGCGCGTTGTAGCGTGCATGGCCCTGTGCCGCGCGCGCCGGCCAGAACCAAACACGCCGCGCCAACCACGGAGTAAAAATATGTCGAGCACCTTCGGAACCATATTTCGCGTTACAACCTTCGGCGAGAGCCACGGCGGCGGCGTGGGCGCAGTGGTGGATGGCTGCCCTTCGTTGCTCGCGCTGACCGAGGCCGACATCCAGCCGCAACTGGATCGGCGCCGACCGGGTCAAAGCGCGTTGACGACGCCCCGTGGCGAATTGGACGCGGTACGCATTCTCTCCGGCGTAGAAAACGGCGTCACGCTCGGCACACCCATCGCACTGCTCGTGGCCAACCGCGACACGAAACCCGGCGACTACGCGGCGATGTCCAACGTGCCGCGGCCCTCGCACGCAGATTTTACCTACCAAATGAAATACGGCGTGCGCGCCGCGAGTGGCGGTGGACGGTCCAGCGCGCGGGAGACCATCGGGCGGGTCGCCGCCGGCGCGATTGCGGAGAAGTGGCTGCGTCAAAAATTCGCTGTCGAGATTGTCGCCTGGGTCAGTGCCGTCGGCGCGGTGGATGCGCCCGATTTATCCGGCGCCGCCGTAACGCGCGCCGCGGTGGAGGCCAACGCCGTACGCTGCCCGGATGCCGCCGCAGCGCAACGCATGGAGCAGGAAATTCTTGCGGCACGTGCGACAGGCGACTCCGTTGGCGGCATCATCACCTGCGTCTGCCGTGGCGCCCCGCCGGGCTGGGGCGAGCCGGTGTTCCACAAACTCGAAGCGGTGCTCGCGCAAGCGATGCTTTCGCTGCCGGCGACGAAGGGGTTTGAGATCGGTTCCGGTTTTGCCGGCGCACGCCAGCGTGGCTCGGCGCACAACGATGCGTTTGTGAGCAAACGCGGCGCGCTGGGTACGACAACCAACCGCAGCGGTGGCATTCAGGGTGGGATCACCAACGGCGAGCCGATCATCTTTCGCATCGCCTTCAAGCCGCCAGCGACGATCTGCCAAGCGCAGACCACCGCCGATTTTGCCGGTCAATCGGCCACGCTGGAAGGCAAAGGCCGGCACGATCCGTGCGTCGTGCCGCGCGCCGTCCCGATTGTGGAAGCGATGGCCGCGCTGGTGCTGGCCGATGCCGCATTACAGCAGCAAGCGCGCCGTTGATTTTTCCAAGCCTTGGAAAACTCGGCTCACGGCGGCGGCGGCGCTTTTTGGCCGTCCACAAGCACCTGCACCTCGAACAGCGCAACATGAGGGTGCTTGAACTCGCGGATGAGGCAATAGATGCGCACGTAGCGACCCGGCACGGCGGCGTTGAAAATTTTCACTTCGCGCCCGCCGTCGCTGTTGGCCACCTTCAACGCATCGGTCCAGAAGGTTCGATCACGCGAGACTTGGATTTTGTAATCTACGGCGCGGGCGGCATCCCAATAGAGCACGACGCCGGTCACGTTGCGGACTTGGCCCAAATCCACCGCGAGCCATTGATTATCGCGAAGTTGCGATACCCAACGGGTCTGGAAATTGCCATCCATCGCCAAGCGGGCGGGCTCCGCCTGGGTCTCGGAAGAGGCCCACGCAGCCGTTAGCGTGGCCGGCGGAATCACCGGCTCCGGTTTGGGTTGCGGCTGGGGCGCCGGCTTGGCCGGTTGCGGTTGGGGCGCCGGCTTTTTCGCGACAACGGGTGTATCGGTGGTTTCATCCGCAGGCGGGACCTCCCCCCTTTGCGCTGCCTTCTCCGCCGCATCCAGCGCACGTAGGTACGGCCCCGTTACATTATACTGCAGGGGGACACAGTGAACGCGGAAATCATCCAACAGCTTATGGACTGCGGCAAATTTTTGGGAGTGGGTCAAATCCCGTATTTTCCCTACCAGCGGGTTGAACTCGTCCCACTGCTTGACCCAGTTATCCGTTAAAGGCTTGAACGCGTAGGCCCAACCGGCTTCGGTTGTGACGGCCAGTGAATAAACTTTGAACTTTTCAACGGCGTGGGCACGCATATTACCGCTAATCCATATCCGCCAGCCTTGCAGGAATTGGATGAACGCCCGGCACCAAGCAGGTGCCTCGTTCGGGAGGGCCTCCAAGCTTTCTTTGTTCAGTTTGTGCAGCAAGAATTGCGCTGTGACCAACGGCAGCCGCGCCACTTCATTGGTCACGTTGGTCACAGGAGGGGGCGGGAGAGGCAGTGCCGTAAGCAGCCGCTCAATTTCTGTCTGCCGGTGATCCACCTGCCACGCGATCGCTTGAAAGATCCGGAGCCACTGTTGCTGGAGTTGATTGGTACAAACGTTGAGCCGTAGGAGTTCGAGCCGATCCACCACCACCGTCACGTCGCCGCGTGCGAGCGGTTGGACGGCTTCGACAATCAGGCGGCTCTCATCGGCGCTAAAGGGATTAAGGGCATCTCTGACGATCTTTGTGGCCGGCACAACGGCTGGAGTCACGGCAACCGTTGAAGTGACGACGACCGCCGGCGTTGGCGGCGCTACCTTTTTTTTACCTTTGGCGGCGAACAGCCATACGCCCGCGACAAGCGCCAACAAGGCCACGCCACCCACCGCGAGATAAAGCCCCAACTTGCCCGGGCCGGGTGTGATTTCTTTCCGCTGGCCCGCCGGCGCGCTCGCACCCGCCAGTTTATCCTTGGTCGCCTGCAAGTCCGAAATGAGGGAGGCGTAATTGGGATAACGCACCGCCGGATCGGGGGCCAGCATACGGTTGATGATGCGGACGGTTTCCGGGTGCAACGCGGTACGCATCGTGCTGATATCAGGCGGCGGAAGTTGCAAGCGCGCGAGCACCACGTGTGTGGGCGTATCGCCATCGAACGGCGGCTTGATGGTCATGGCGTGGAACATCGTGGCGCCCAAACTATAAATATCCGCCCGCTGATCCACTTTCTGCCGCCGCGCTTTTTCCGGAGCGATATAAAACGGCGTGCCCCAAATGTCGCGCGAGCCGGCTTTCTGCGCGTGAATAAAGCTCGCCAACCCAAAATCGGCCACTTTGGCCATACCCTTCTGGTCAAAAAGAATGTTGGCCGGTTTGATGTCGCCATGCATCAGGCCCACATCGTGCGCGGCTTTCAAGCCTTCGGCCACATCGAGGCAGACCTCCAGCGCGCGCATTTCGGTGAGCGTCTGACTGGACGCGATGTAGGCATCGAGCCGACCACCGTCCACCAGTTCCATGATCAGGTAGGGCTGCCCCTTTTCGCGGCCAAAGGAAAAAATCTGGACAACGTTTTTATGGTTGATGGCGGCGGCGGCACGGGCTTCGCGCAAGAAAGTTTCCAGGAATTGCGGGTCATCGCCGAGCGATTTATGCATGACCTTGATGGCCACGGGCCGCCCCAGCGCCATATCCTGACCGCGATAGACCGCGCCCATGCCGCCGCGGCCCAATTCTTCCAGCAGGATAAAATTGCCCAGCTTGCCGGGCACCATCTGCTGGGCATGGCATTCCGGGCAGTTGAACAGCGTAAAGAGCGGCAACGAAGAAATATCAAGATGATGCTTGCAATTGGCGCAGGCAATCTTTTCGACGCGATCCGCTAGAATTTCGATGGATTCTTGTTCTGCCATCGGCACCCTCAAATCAAGAGTAGCGTAACAAAGCCCCCACCCGCCTTCAACAAGGAATACGCTGGCGGTTTGGGGTTGCGCGCGGGACGCTCAATCCGTATCTTGCGGCCATGTTTGCCGGCGCTGTTCCAATCGCAAAGTGGACGCATTCCGCGTTGGCGGGCGGCGTCCTGCTGCTCTGGGCAACCGCAGCCTGCCGGGCGGCGGAGACCAACCCGGCACCCGCCCTCGCCACGCCGAACGCCCCGCTGCTCGTGAGTTACGAAAACCTGCCGTTCCCCGTGGGCGAGGAACTGACCTACAATGTCTATTGGAGCTTTCTGCGCGTAGCCACTGCGACCGCCAAGTTCGAGTGGACGGAACTGGATGGGCGCAAGTTGCTGGCCATTCGGAGCACAGCGCGCACCAGCGGCGTCGCCGACAAGATTTATCGCGTGGATGATTTTATGGAAAGCATCGTGGATCCAGCCACCCTGTTGCCGGTGCGCTATACGAAGCTTTCGCATGAAGGCCGTTATTGGACGCACGAGATCACGACCTTCGATCACAAAAACCGCATGGCGCACTATGAGTCCAAAAAATCCGGCGACAAAAAAGATTATCCGATTGATGCCGACACGCGCGATATCATTTCCATGATGTACTTCATGCGGACGCAACCGTTCGTCACGGGCACCAAGCCCACCTACCGTTGCATGGCGGACGAAAAAATTTATGATTTCTGGGTGGACGTCATCAAAGGAGAAAAGGTGGATCTTGAGCGTTATGGCGCGACGCCCAGCGTCAAGGTTGAACCCATCGCCGCGTTCAACGGCCTGTTTGTCCGCACAGGCCGCGCGTGGTTTTGGGTCTCCCGCGACAAGCGCCAGTTCTTGACCAAGATGGTGGCTTCCGTGCCCATCGCCGGGCGCTTCAACGTGGAACTGGACAGAGTCAGCGGGCCGGGCCAGGATTTCTGGGTGCAACCGCCGGAGCCGGCCCCCAACGGTACGCAAAAGTAAAGGCAAGCCATGAGCATCACCAGCACACGCGTGCAAAACATTCTCCAGCAATTTCAGCGGCAGCGTATTCTCGTCATCGGCGACCTGATGCTGGATCGCTATATCTATGGCGATGTGCATCGGATTTCACCGGAAGCGCCGGTGCCCGTGGTGCATGTACAACGCGAAAAAGCCATGCCGGGCGGCGCGAGCAACGTGGCCGCCAACATCCGCGCGCTTGGCGGCCAGGCCGCCCTCTGCGGTTTGCTGGGCCGCGACGCAGCGGGCCGCGAGCTGCGCGAAATTCTAATCAAAAATAGCGTCATCACCGAGGGCATCCTCGACCTGCCGGAATTGCACACCACCGTCAAAACCCGCATCATCGCCGACCGCCAGCAGGTGTGCCGCGTGGACTGGGAAGAAAAACCACGCCTCGACGAACCGACGCTCGATGGCTTTTGCAAACGGATTGCCGTTGAATTGAAAAAATCCACCGGTGCGATTCTGGAGGACTACGGTAAAGGCGTCTTGCAGCAGCGCGTCGCAGACGTCGCGCTATCCGCCGCAAAATCGTCCAACATCCCCGTTGGCCTTGACCCCAAGGACTATTCGCTGCATCTCGCCGGGCTGACGATTGCCACGCCGAACCGCAAAGAAGCCTTTGCCGCCGCAGGTTTACCGGAGACGTCGCCGGTCGCCGATCCCTTGCATGATCGTGCGCTGCTCGAAGCCGGTCAACGCTTGCTGACGAAGTGGCTGCCCAAAATGCTCATCATTACGCTCGGCCCGCAGGGCCTGCTGCTGCTCAGTGCCGAGGCGCCGCCGCACCACGTGCCAACGCGTGCGCGCGAGGTGTTTGATGTTTCCGGCGCCGGCGACACCGTCATCGCCACGTGTCTGCTCGCGCTCGCCGCCGGAGCCGAACCGATTGAAGCCGCCGAGTTGGCCAACTTCGCCGCCGGCGTCGTCGTGGGTAAAATCGGCACGGCGACGTGCAGTCCGGAGGAATTGCTGGCGGCGGTGACCAACCATGGCTAGAAAGTTTTCCAACCCTTGGGAAAAAGGATCACCCCGCTTTCCAACCCCTGGAAAGGAACACAAAATGAAACACCGATTACCACTTGTCACGGCCCTGTTGCTTGCTGGCACGGCCTTCGCCGCCGTGGACATCAGCAAGTTGCCTGCCGGTGTCCGCCGAATCGAGCGGATCAAGGACGCCCAAGCGGAGGCCAGGCAGCAAAAGAAGGCGTTGATGTTCGCGCTTTCGGAAATGACCCCCAAAGGCGGCGGCAAAGGCAATGCGTTCGTGCTTGGGGCGACGCAACAATTGATCCAAAAGATGCGCGGCCTGTGCGTCGTCGTCTTTGTGGATTTCACCAACGACCGCGCCAAACTGGCCAAAGTATTGCCGAAGATTGACGCGGCCTTCGATTCCGAGGCGGCGAAAGGTCCCATTCCACGCACGGTGGTAACCGATGCCGCTGCCGAGAAAATTTACGCGATCATCCCGTATGCGCCCGCCGGGCCGTTCGGCGAGGAAATGATCAAGGAAGCCAAACAGAAAATTCAGGATGGACTGGCCGGCAAGACCGTGACCGACGACGTCGGCATTCCGGGCGAAAAAAACCGCGAAATTGCTGCGCCGCCCTCTGGGAAGAAAAAAAAGAAACCGAACAATGACA
The DNA here is from genome assembly GCA_004321905.1 of Verrucomicrobiota bacterium. Lineage (GTDB taxonomy): Bacteria > Verrucomicrobiota > Kiritimatiellia > CAIQIC01 > CAIQIC01 > DP16D-bin41. The sequence goes on from SCQF01000001.1 coordinate 85,835, forward strand.
ACTAGCCACATCCCGTCCCATTCTGCTGGGACACCGGCGCACAATTAAAGGATACACATCATGGCAAACGAAAAAATTATTATGGGCACCGACGGCAAACTGCAGGTTCCGAATCATCCGATACTGCCCTTCATCGAAGGCGACGGCACCGGACGCGACATCTGGCGCGCGGCGGTATGTGTTTTTGACGCGGCGGTGAAAAAGGCCTACGGCGGCAAGCGTTCCGTCCAATGGGTGGAAGTGCTCGCGGGCGAAAAGGCGTTCAAGCAGACCGGTAACTGGCTGCCGGAAGAAACGCTTACCGCCTTCCGCAACTATCTCGTCGGCATCAAAGGCCCGCTGACGACGCCGATCGGCGGCGGCATGCGCAGCCTGAACGTGGCGCTCCGCAAGGAACTCGATCTCTACGTCTGCCAGCGGCCGGTGCGCTGGTTCCCAGGCGTCCCCTCGCCGGTCAAGCGTCCGCAAGATGTGGACATGGTGATCTTCCGCGAGAATACCGAGGACATCTACACCGGGATCGAATTTGAAAACGGCACCGCGGAGAACAAGAAATTCAAGGCCCTGCTCAAAGAACAATTCCCCAAGGAATACAAGAAGATCCGCTTCCCGGACACCGTGGGTATCGGCATCAAGCCGGTCTCTGCCGAGGGCACCGAGCGGCTCGTGCGCGCGGCGCTCACGTGGGCGCTGGCGAACCACCGCAAGAGCGTCACCTTCGCCCACAAAGGCAACATCATGAAGTACACCGAGGGCGCGTTCATGAAGTGGGGCTACGCGCTCGCCAAGCGCGAGTTCGGCGCGGTGGAAATAGATGGCGGCCCATGGTGCAAGCTGCCCGGCGGCATGGTCATCAAGGACGTCATCGCCGACATCGTCTTCCAGCAGACCATCACGCGCGCGACCGAGTTCGACGTGATCGCGACGATGAACCTCAACGGCGATTATCTTTCCGACGCGCTCGCCGCGCAGGTCGGCGGCATCGGCATCGCGCCCGGCGCGAACATCAACTATGACACCGGCCACGCGGTCTTCGAGGCGACGCACGGCACCGCACCGAAGTACGCCGACCTCGACAAGGTCAATCCCGGCAGCGTGATCCTCTCCGGCGAGATGATGTTCCGCTATATGGGCTGGACCGAGGTCGCCGACCTCATCATCAAGGGTTTGGAGAAAACCATCGCCAACAAGACCGTGACCTATGACTTCGCCCGCCTGATGGAAGGCGCGCAGGAAGTGAAGTGTAGCGAGTTCGGCAAGCTGGTCGCCGACAACATGGGTTGAAGCAAACTCACATTTCCAAGCCTTGGAAACGCCTATGCACCGCTTTCCTAGCATTGGAAAACCACGCGGTCTTTCTCTTTCAAGGCTTGTCAACAGAAGAGGTGGATAACGTACGATTCTTTTCGCATTTTCCGGATGGCCGTGCTCCCGGTAGTTGGTGGTTAGGGAAACAACCCAACCACAGGAAAGACGACCATAGCCATTTTTGTCCGCCAACACAAGAAAGGTCTCTGGGCAACACGCCGTGAAGACGTGACCCTCATTCCCTTCTGCCTTCCCTTGGCGGATTCAGTTTGACGTAGGTGAACTTGGCTCCATAAGCCCGAACGGCCAGCGGGGGCGAACGTCGGTCACGGGTGTGCAAGCGTGCGACCGACGCACCCGGCCGAGCGGTCGTCGGCAACGATGAGCCTTCATAGCCGGGAAGCTGCCCCGCCTTCATTTTCATAGCTTGGCATCGCCCATGCTGTTGGTTGGCGTGTAGGGTTCCTCGAACTGAGTGATGGCCAGCGTTTACGCATCTACAGGCTTGCTCTGAAAGTCCTGAATAATTTTTTCATACAAGTCACGGTGCTCGACCACGAGTTGTTTGCTTAATTCAAAAACCTTCGCCATGTCCAGAATTTCGTGATGATACCAACGTTTCAGACCATCCAAATCCACGACTTTGAGCGCCGGAGTCAAGTTGTCCAAGGCCGGCTCCACGTTGCGCGGCAACGCTAAATCAATAATCAGAATTTCCTTGTCCTGCGCCAGAAAAGGAGCGTGCCCTTTGTGGAGGATGTACCCCGGACTCGCTGCCGTGCAAATAATGACATCCACTTTGGGCAACTGCGTGGGGAGATCGTTAAAGGTAGAAATGGCGACGTGTTTTTTCCATGACTCCTGCAGCTCGGGCTTATTGACATGATAGCACCATTCGCAGGCATGGCCCATGCCAAGCAGGCGATGAATCAAACCGTTCCCCACCATGCCCGTACCCAGCACCATGATCCGTTTATGATTGAGTTCTTTGCATTCCGTTTTTAGATAATCCACACAAAGATCTTCGATTTCACGGTTCTGTAACAGCGGCCCGGTCACCCGGCGGATATCCTTCGACACATGCAGCGCGGAGCCAACCCAACCCTGCATCATGCTGCCAGACCACCCACGTTGCGTGGCATAGTCCAGCGCCTCTTTGACCTGCGCGACAATGTGATTTTCGCCTGGCGATTGGGAGAGCAGACCTGCACACACAATCGCCAAATGATCAAAAGCTTCAAAACCACGCTTCACGTAATATTCCTCTTCCTTCAGGTGGAAGAAAGCCATGATGCGCTTCAGCAAGGCTTCAACGTTGGTTTCCCTGGCGACGATTCCGACCAACTCAACACGATTGCAGGTGTTCAACAGCATGAACTCGTGAATACCCCAGACTTGCATCATCATTTGCCCGGTTTGATCCATGCGCTTGCCCAAAAGATGAAAGGGTTCGCGGCGCTGAATGGGAAGCTGATGATGACTCGTGCCCACCACGATGAGGTCAGCTGTTTCCATCATTTCGACGTGCCGTGCGAGATTGTTTTTGACCAATCGCGAACGCCGGCAGGACTGTCCACCGGACGACACCGACACCGTCAAAGCGTCCTTGCGAAAGATCGCCGGTGTAATAAAGTCGCCACTGATCCAGTTCCGATCCGTCAAACCGCAAAGTACATGCCGTGCGTCACAATACTCCCGCACATGGCGATTAACGGAATTATCATTGGTGGCCGCTATGACCAAAAAAACACCTTCCACGTCGGAGTCAACAAACTTACGCGGGCTGTAGTGAATAACTTTGTTTTCGGCGAGACGCACGATTTCCTCATCCGCCTCTGGCCCCACCACGGTGACGTGCGCTTGGGCCTCCAACAAAAGTTTTACCTTATGTAGCGCCGTTTTCCCGCTGCCAACAACCAGGCAGGCCTTCTTTTCCAACAGAAGTCCCACCGGGAAAACCGTCCTAAACCGTGTGTTGGTTTGCATACAATTCCTTACGTCTCAAAACAGACAGTATTTTAACCTCATGCGACCTGCTGTTCAAGCCGTGCCGCGGCCACGCCACCGGCGAAAATGAAAAGGAATCGTTACATACGGCCTGTTTCCCGGGCTTGGAAACAGGGGTGTCCCCGTTTTTCAACCCTGCGGATTTTAATCTGAAGTGCAACGGATGTGAGAAAAGGAAGGCGCAAGGTCGTTGATCTTCGGTAGCATGGTGTTTGGACTAACAAACCACCAGCGAACGGAGGACGACGATGCGC
>SCQF01000002.1 GCA_004321905.1 Verrucomicrobiota bacterium
CCCTTGATGAGAGGCCCTTGCGAACACAACGTGTTCCAGTCCGTGCGTGGGCAAGGGCCTGCGCAGCTTGCTGTGAAGCTGCGCTGAAGATGCCCCGCGGCTTGCCGCGGGGTCTTTCACTTCCGTAGCGTCTCGCTCATGCCCCGTCCCTGACCAAAGCTCAGCAACGCATGCAAATGATCCGGCATGAGCAGCAACAAATAACAGGCCCATTGCCCACGTTGGGCATAGTCAGCAGCGGAAGCCAAGATTGCCGAACCTATGGTTGCGTCGGTCAACGGCATGGGATTATCGGAGGCACAGCGGATGCGGATATGAAAGATTGCGGCATCCGACACCCAAGGCGGTCTCGTGTGAGACAAACGCTGTGGCCATGTTCGCACGCAATCATCATAAAGGTGGTGCGGCTTGTCCTCAAGCCGCAGTTGCGAACACGTTGGAAGCGCGTTGAGGGCAACGCGCTCCACCCTTTGGAAAAAGAGAGGCGTGAGTTTTCCAAGGCTTGGAAAAACGCCACTTTCAGTGCCGGGTGAGCCAATCGCGGACGTTGGCGGCGTTGGGATCGTTCGGCGCGAGTTCGAGGAATTTGCGGTAGGCGGACTTGGCCTGCTCGGTGCTCAGCGGATCATCGGCGTGAATATAGCCGAGGACGTAATAGGCCGCCGCGGCGTCGGGTTGCTGCCGCAGAATCTCCCGCAGTTGGGCGACCGCAGCGGCGCGCTCGTGCGCTTCGCGGAGTAGGAGCGCCAGGTTGTAACGCGCGGCGATCATATCGGGCTGAACTTTGACGGCGTGCTCATAGGCGTCGCGCGCGCCGGCGGCGTCACCTTTGGTGGCGTTGACGACGCCCAGATTGAACCACGCGGTCGCCATACCCGGATTGTTGGCGATGGCACGGCGATAATAGCCGATGGCGCTGTCCCATTCTTGCCGCTGCTGAAATTCACGTGCACGATTATAGGCTTGCACCGCAGCCAGTGGGTTGGCTGCGACCGCGGCGGGCGCCGTTTCCTGCGCGACAACACGTTTTTCGGTTTTGGTGGCGGGCAGTTGCCGCCGCGCGGTGCCAGGCTCCAGCGCGGCCAGCCGTTCCTGCGCCTTGAGTACGCGCGGGTCGCCGGTAAAGAGCCGCGCAAATTGGCGGTAACTGGTCGCAGCGTGTTCGGTGGAGCCGAGCGCGCGATCATAGAGTTGCGCCAGTTGCCAGAGCGCATCGGCGTTCTGCGGATCGTATTGTACCGCGGCCTTGAGCGCGACGAGCGCGGCGTCATATTCGCCGGTGCGCGCGGCGGCGTCGGCCAGCCCCAGATGCGCCGGAACGAGTTTGGGGTCCAACACCAGCGCCTGCTTGAAGGCTTTGAGCGCGGCGGTGGTGCGCCCGTGATCCAGTTGGAAGCGGCCTAGCGCGGCGTGGATGCGCGCCTGATCAAAACAATGCTGCGCAGCCAGCGTGAGTACTTTCTCCTGCGTCGCCGAATTTTGCTCGCGTTCGGCGCGCCCGGCGGCCTCCAGAAACAGAATCATTGCTTGTGGCGTACGCCCGTGTTCGGCTTCGGCGACGGCCTCTTGCGCGATGCTCTCCACGGTGCGCGGCGCAACCGTTTCCGTCCGGGCCACGGTCACGGTCGGCGCGGCGCGGCGCGTGACCACGTGCAACAGCGAACGCACGCTGGAGGTCGGCGCCACCGCCGGCGGTGCGGACGGCGCACCTAAATCGGCAAGGAGTTGACGGGCCAGTGCGGCGTTTTCATCCTGCGGCGCGGCTTCGAGAAAACGACGGAGCAGAACCGCCGCCTGAATTTTATCGTGGTAGAATTGCTGGTAGATGATGGCCAAATTGAAGAGGGCAGGCGGATATTTCGCGTCGTCATCCAGCGCTTGATTGAGCAGCGCCACCGCGCGGCGGCTATCGCCGGTGCCGAGTTCGGCCAGCGCCAGCCGGGTCAGCACGCGCGGCGCGTGCGGTGTGCGCGTCAGCGCTTCGAGCAGGACGTGCCGCGCTTCGAGCCACGTCTGCCGGTTCAGATAAATCTGGCCCATCATTTCCAGCGGCTCGGTTCGCGCCGGTTCGCGCGCCCCCACTTGCAACAGCAGCGCGATGGCTTGGCTGATGTTGCCGCCGGCGGCGTTGAGCGCGGCCAAATTATATTGCGCGGCGGTGTAACCGGCCTCGAGCCGCAGGCTGGCCTCGAAGGCGTCGCGCGCGTCGGTCAGTTGGTGCAAACGCCAGGCGCTGCAGCCGAGATAATTCCAAGCGACGGCATCGGTTGCGCCGTCGGGCTGATGGATGGATTTTTCAAAATGCGATTTGGCGCGGACGAAATTGCCGCGTTCATATTCCTTCACGCCGGCGTTGAATTCGCGTTCGCCGGGCGCGCCACCGCACCCGGCCAGCAGCATCACCGTCACGCCGCCCAGCATCGTCCCCAACAAAGTACGCATCACAGCTTGCTCTCCTAAAAACGGGCGCATCATAGCGTACGGCCCGCGGTGCCGCACGGAAAATGTCGCGGGGTTTTCCAAGGCTTGGAAAAGTGCGCGCCCGGTTTTTCCAACCCTTGGAAACGGCGCCCGCCGCCAGATAAAACTTTCATTGTGTCGGCGGCTAGTATAGAAATTTTTGCGCCGGGTTCAACCATCCGGCGGAGCGGAAATGGATTTCACGACGATCAGCGAAATCGTGGCGGTGCTGGCCCTGCTGGCGGCGTCGGCGTTTTTCTCCGCCACGGAGACGGCGTTTTTCTCGCTGGACCCGCTGACGCTCCGGCGGCTGGCCCAGCGTCAACCGGCGGCCAGCGCGCGTGTCCACGCCATCTTGACCCAGCCCACCCGGTTACTTTCGACGCTCCTGATCGGCAATACGATCGTGGACGTCGCGCTGGCGGCGCTGGGTTTTGCGCTGGCGGTGCGCGCCTTTCCCCGCTTCGGCGAATCCATTGCCATCGTGGTGGTGACGGTCATCCTGGTCATTTTTGGCGACGCGCTGCCCAAGCGCATCGGGTTGTTGTTCGCTGTGCAACTGGCGCCGCTCCATGCGTTGGTGATTACGCCGCTGGAGTGGCTCTTCCTACCGTTGCGGTTGCTCTTGGAACGGATGACCCGCGCGCTGGAGCCGTTTTTCCGGCCGCACGGGCGCACGCTGAGCCAGGAAGAATTCGAGACCGTCCTCGATATCAGCAACGAGGAGGGCATCCTCAACGCCGACGAATTGGCGATGATCAAGGCGATCATCCGGCTGGAAGACCTGCGCGCCGGCAACGTGATGACGCCGCGCGTGGATTTGATCGGCCTCGACCTCGATGAAGACCCGGCCACGTTCGTCGCCCGTGTACGGCAGAGCAAGCGCCATTTTCTGCTGCTCTACCGCGGTAATCTCGACAACGTGGAAGGTTTTCTGGACGTGCGCCGCTTTCTACTTGATCCCCAGCACGAGCTGACCGCTGCGCGGCTGCCGCCGTTTTTCGTGCCGCAGAACAGTCCCCTCAGCCAGTTGCTCGATCAATTCAAAAAGCGCCGCATCGCTGTCGTCGTGGATGAATATGGCGGCACGGCGGGCGTGGTTACGCGCGGCGACGTGCTCGAGGAAATCACCGGCGAAATTTACAACGAACTCAACAAGCCGCGCCCGCTGTTCCAAGCCGCCGGCCCGCACCGCTGGCTGGTGGATGCGAACATCAGCCTCGCGGAAATCAATCGCAAGTTGCGCCTGCACTTGGAAGCCGAAGGCGCCGACCGGCTTGCCGGCTGGATCACCGCGCAGGCTGGTCACGTGCCGCAACAAGGCGACGCCGTTGAAGCGCCCGGCTGCCGCGTCACCATCTTGCAGACGCTGAAGCAACGCGTCACACTGGCGCAAATCGAAAAACTGGAGGCGCTGGGATGAGCTACGGCCTCCAAATGCTAATCATTGTGCTCGGCCTGCTGACGACGGCCTTCTACTCGGGCATCGAGACTGGGTTGATCTCGATCAACCGTCTGCGCCTGCGGCATCTCGTGCGCCGCAAAGTGTCCGGCGCGGACATCCTGCAAAAGTTTCTCCAGCATCCCGACGAGCTGTTGGGCACGACGCTGGTCGGCTTGAACATCGGCACGACCCTCGCCGCCGTACTCGCAACGAGCATCGGCCTCCGCCTCGCGGGCATGCTGGGCGAGGTGGCGGCGGACATCGTCCTGACCTTCGTCATCCTCGTGGCCTGCGAATATATTCCCAAGGCGTGGTTCCAGAGTTTTCCGGCCCTCCGCTGTTTGCCGTTCGCGCGGTTGCTCGAAGGTTCGCGCATCCTGCTGACGCCGCTCCGCGTGCCATTGATGGGCGTGGTGAAACTACTGACGCCGCTGCCCGCCGCGCAAAAAGGCGCGCCATTCATCACGCGCGAAGAATTGTTCCACCTCACCACGGAAGGCCAAACCAGCGGCGTGCTGACCGACCAAGAACACCGCATGATCCACGGCGTCTTTGAGCTCAAGATGAAAACCTGCCGCGAGGTCATGACCGCGCGTGATCAAATCATCCACGTCGCCGCCGATACGTCGGTGGAGCAACTGCTTGACCTCGCCCGCGCCAAAGGCGTCACGCGGCTGCCCGTCCGTGACGAACCGCAAGGCGCCTTCATTGGCGTGGTCAACATCTACGACGTCCTCTATGACGAGCAGCCCGCCGGCAAAACCGCGCGCGCCTACATGCGCCAGCCGCAACTCGTCGCCGATCACACACCGGTGGATCACGTGATGCCGCGCATGCGCGTCACGCGCCAGCCGATGGTGCTCGTCGTGGATGAGCGCATGGAAGTTATCGGCCTCGTCACGCTGGCCGACGTGCTCGACGAAATCATCGGCGCGTAATTTTTCCAAGGGTTGGAAAGATTGCCGCGCCGGTTTTCCAAGCCTTGGAAAATCACTCCGTCGCGACGGCGTAAATCAGCAGTAAGCCGAGTTCCGGCGGAAAACCGGGAATTTTGTGACGCCACGGTCGGTCGGTCGTCAACGTCACCACCGGATTCGTGGGCGTGAAGCCGATTTCGGCGGCACGGAAAATCTGCCAATGCGGCGCGCCCGTCGCAAAGTTCACCGGTGGAACGTTGGTCGCGCCGCGGCCGGTGACGCGTACCGGCATGGTCGGCCCGACGGCTTCGGGCGCGGCGGCATAAAGAAACAGTTCACCCTCTGCGGTGCGCGGCGCGGGCAGGGTGAACGCGGCACTCGGCAACGTCCAGCGCGCGCGGACTGGCGCCAGCGGCTTGCTAATCAAATCCTTGGCCTGCCAGGCGGTCGCCAGCGAGATGGTGGTTCCGTTGCGATGGAGCAGCACGTCGGTCAACACGGCGTCGGTCGGGCTAAACACGCGCAAGGAGCGCTCCAGCCGCATGGCCGGACCATGAATGCGGAGCACCCACCAATTGTCCGCCAAATACAACCAAGAGATTTGATCCACACCGTCGGTGCCAGTATGTACGCGCGGCGGATTGCCGGGGAAAAAGGGGCCATTGAAAATGAAGTAGAGCGTATCGCCCGTCAACGTGGGCGCGCCGCCCGCTAGGGCGACTTGTACGCCGGTTTTGGCCGGTAGCGCCAGACCGCGCACGGGCCAACTTTCTGCCCGCAGATTGGCAAAGCCGCGCAGACCCACATTGCCGGCGTCGGGGGCAAAAAGGTGCGGGAATTCAAGATGTTCGCGGGCCGCCGGTTCGGCGCTACGCAGCGCCATGCGGTACAGCGAAAGGGTTACGCGTTGGTCTTTGATCCGCCGCGGCAGCTCGCCCAGTTCACGAACGAGCAACGGTCCACGATACGGAACGCGCTGCTCCAGTGTGAATGTGAAATACTCGCTGTGCGGTGGTTGGAATGGCGTCATGAAAAAGCAGGCGCGGCGCGGGTTCGTCGCCATGAGTTGCGCCCACGCGCGCTCGGCCACGGGCGCAAGTGCTGCGTGGTAATCGGTGTCCATAGCCAGGGTGGGGATGCCGAACAGATGTTCCAGCGGTGCGCTAAGTTGGGAATATTCCCCCAGCAGCCAGCCGTGCGCCCGTTGGATTGGCGCGGCAATTTGCGCGCACGCATGATAAAGGCCCCGTTGATCCACCTGCGTCGCCAAATGCGTGCGCCCACGCCACATCGCTCCCAGCACGAACAAGCTCAATGCCGCCGCCACGGCGCGGCCCCCAACACCACGCCGCTCCCAAAACCACAACACCAACGCGGCCAAACAGAGCGCGATGATCGGCGCGGGATAGAGCAACATCCGGCGCGATTCCATCATATAGTTGTTCATCCAGCCGGTCAGCAGCAGGCCAGGCAAGAGCGCCGCCGCCAGACCAAGCCGGAGATCGGCATGTGCGCCGCGCCGGAACAACCACGCGGCCCACCCGGCCAGCGCCACCAACAAGACCGTCCGCGAGACCAGCAAGGCCAGGCCGCGCAGGTTGGTCAAACTGAAATAATTTACCAAATAATGAGGCAGCCAAGGCAGATGACCCTGGGCGTCGCGGCCCACCCAAATGGCCAGACCCGCCGCCAACAGGGCCAGCCACAAGGCGGCGGCAAAACAGTTGGGTTCCCGGTCGGCCAGCGGCAACGCCGGGCCCGCCGCCGGGACGAGCCGACGGCACTGCACCAGCAAGGCCAGCAGCAACAACGTGGCCATAACGGCAATCAGCGTGGGATGCTGCATCAGCGGCTTGAGGCTCGACAACAGTCCATAACAGTCCGTGACCTGCTCCACGTGCACCAAAAAACCAAGGAGACCGACGGCAAGGATGGGGACGATCAGCATAAACAGCCGCCGCCCCAATGCGGTCTTGACCAGCAGCACCACCACCACGGGCAACACTCCGAACCATGCCGTGATATGAAAAAAAGGCGCGACCATCATACATAGCGCACCGAACGTAAAATCAGCGATACGCCGCTCGCCGGGCGAACGCCACGCGCGCAAGATCAGTGCCAGCCCCAGCCAGAAGAACAGTACCGCGCCCCATTCCGCGCGCGGACTGCGCCCGTTCCATAGCACCAGTGGATTGAGTAAAAAAAACATTACGGCCAAGGCGCCGCCGCGCCGGCGGCCCAGCATTTGGGTGCCCACCGCCATCAACGCCACCGCTGCCAGCAGCGTCAAAAATGGCGCACCATAGAGCGCGCACCACGACGGCAAAAACTTGAGCGGCAGGCTCAGCAGCACGGAATAGGCCGGCTGAAACCACGGGCCGATTTCCGCTGTATGGAGGTCCTTGACCCACAGACAGGCGTCCTTGGTTTCATGGAACAGCGCGTGACCATAGAGAAATGCGGCACGATCGGCTTCGGGAATTTTGGACAGCAACGGATCGGTGTGCGTCAAGTGACCGGTGCGGGCGAAAGTCGCCGCCGCATTGACGTAGGCACCCGGATCTTCGCCGCCTTGAATTTCTTCGTGCGGCCGAAAGTAAAGCGGCATGGCCAGCAGCAACATGGCGAGCAGACCAAACGCGGCCTGCCGCGCATGCGTCCCGGTGTCGCCCAAACCCCGGAAAGCGCGCGCCAGCGCCACAGCCAGGAGCAACCACATCCCTGCGCTAAAAATCCACACCATACTCACATACCTCGCCACGAGCATACCCAGTTTCCAAGGCTTGGAAAAGCAAAACCGCCGGTTTTCCAACCCTTGGGAAAAGTGACACGGCGGTGAACTTTTTGGCGTTCGCCGGCGACGTAGTGATGGAAAGCGGTAAGGTATGCTATGCTGTGATGTGTTGGTTTCATGCACAAAGGGTGGCAGATGACCGAGGCAGCGGAAAAAGTGGCGCGGTTATATGGCGACACGAAGGCGATGCTCTCGCTCTATTTCCTGCGTCGCCACAGTTCGCGCAAGGCTGGACGAAAACCAAAAGGAGAACGACGATGAAGAAGCTCTTGCTATTGATGGCCTGTGGAATATTGGTCGGCTGTGAATACACGGTGCCGCTGGTGAAAACGCCGTCAATGAACACCGACCCCGCGTTGGTGGGGTTGTGGCAACGGACAAAACCGGATGGGCAGGTGGAGAGCTTGGTGGTGCTGCCGCTTGGCGCGCAGGAATATCTGGTCTCGTTCCCCGCGGGTTCCAAGGACTCCATGTTCGCCCGCGCCTGCCTCTGTCGCGTTGCGGAGCGGACCTTGATGCAGTTGGAGTGGATCGGCAACGGGCGCGGAAAAACGGTCGAGGATGGCCGGGCGTTCCAATTTGCCACCTATGTGGTGACCGGTAACACCGTGAGTATACGAATGCTCAATTCCAGCGTAGTATCGAAGGACGTAAAAACATCGCAGGAACTTGCCGCCGCCATCGTGGCCAACAAAGACAAACCCAATCTTTTCAATGAAGAGATGATCTTCAACAAGGTCAAGGAGTGAAGCGCTGTCACGCGGCAAGGGTTATGATCGGAGAAATACGATGACAACGCAGCGATGTATTCAACGGATCATGCGCTTGGCCGCGTTGGCCGGTCTGGTGGTGCTGACCGGCTGTAATTTGGAGGAACGTATCGCTTGGTCGCCCGACGGCAACCAAGCGGCGGTACTCGCGGAGGGAGTGTTGCGCTTTTGCAGTACCAACGGCGCGCTCTCCGCTGCGGGTCTCCCGGAAGTGACCGCGTTCTCATGGTTACCCGCTGGGCGTGTGCTGTTCGCCGGCGCTTCTGTCACGTTGCCGACGACGGGTCAAAATTTGCCGCGCACACAACTCTTTGTGCTGGACCCGGCGCTCGGCGAGCAGGCCGCGCCAGTCGCCGTTCCGTGCGCGCCGGAAGCGCTGCCGATGGATGCCAGCTATTTTGTCCCTAGTCCAGACGGTCAACGCGTCGCACTGGCGGAACCCGGCTCGGACACCATCGCGCTCATAACGCTGAAAACCGGAGCGGTGGAGTTGATCAGTCCGAACTACGGCCTGAAGAATCGTACGCTGCCGGCGTGGCGCGGCGCAGACGAACTCTATTTCGCCGCGCTGCCGCAAACCAACGCCGCGCGACCCGAAATATTGCGTTGGCGCGCCGGCAAAGCGGATGTTTTTAGCGCGACGTGGACCGATGGCGTCGTGACCAACTTCCTGGAAAAGACCGCGCCGCAGCACTGAAACGATCATTTTCCAAGGCTTGGAAAAAGTGACCCCGCGTTTTTCCAAGCCTTGGAAAACCGACGCTTTGGCGTTGCATTTTCCACCTCCAACGTCTATTCCGCTTTTCATGCAACGCGATTTGAAACGGCTGGCGGACGAAACTTTTGACCTGCTCATCATCGGCGGCGGCATCAACGGTCTCGCAACGGCATGGGATGCCAGTTTGCGCGGGCTGAAGGTGGCGCTCATTGAAAAAAGTGATTTCGGCGGACAAACTTCGTCGGCGACGCTCAAAATCATTCACGGCGGGCTGCGCTATCTCCAGCACCTCGACTTCCGCCGGATGCGCGAGAGCATCCGCGAACGCAGCGCGCTGCTGCGCCTTGCGCCGCACCTCGCCAGTCCGATGCCGTTTCTCGTCCCGACCTACGGCCACTTGATGCAAGGTATGGAGGTCATGGCGGCGGCGATGCTGATGAATGATCTGATCAGTTGTGACCGTAACCGCGATCAGCCCGATCCCGACCGGCGGCTGCCGTCCGGCCACTATCTTTCCCGGCGTGCGACGCTCGACCTCGCGCCCGGCATTTCGGAAAAAGGATTGACCGGCGGCGTGATTTTCTACGACGGCCAGATGTATAACTCCGAGCGGCTGACGTTCAGCTTCGCGCTCTCTGCCTCTGCCGCGGGCGCACAGCTTGCCAACTACGTCGCCGCCATCCGCCTGCTGCGCAAGGGCGCGCATGTGACCGGCGCGCGCTGCCGCGACCTCGAAACCGGCGCGGAGTTCGATGTGCGCGCAACCATCACCGCGAACATGAGCGGGCCGTGGTCGGATATCGTCCTCGGCCTGTTGGAGCGGCCCGATCCGCCGCGGCGCGTCGTGCGCTCGAAAGGCATTCAGATCGTCGCGCCGCAGCTCTATGACAAGGTCGCCGTCGCCGTGCCCAGCGCCTACGTGGACCCCGACGCCGTCCTCGCGCGCGGTACGCGCAATTTTTTCATCACACCGTGGCGCGGCACCTCGCTGATCGGCACGACCGACACGGTTTATGAAGGCGATCCCGATGCTTTCCGCATCACCGACCGCGACATTCGTGATTTTGTGGCCGAGATCAACCAGTCACTGCCGTGCGCCAAACTCACGCGCGAGCAGGTGCCGTTCGCGTTCGGCGGATTGCGCCCGATCACGGAGAAGAACATAGACACCGGCTCGACCGTCGCGCGCAAATACGAGATTTATGACCACGAGCAGGATTTGAAAATCGGCGGGCTGTTGAGCGTCATCGGCGTCAAGTATACCACGGCGCGCTTCCTCGCCGAGCAAGTGGTGGACGCCACTTTTCAGAAACTCGGCAAAACTTCGCCGCGCTGTGTCACGCTGGAACGGCCGCTGGCCGGTGGCAAGACAGGCGTATGGGCGGACTTCGAGCGCGCCACACTTGCCGCCGCGCCTGCCGGCATCAGCGGCACCACGATGCGCCACCTCGCCCATAGCTACGGCACGGACTACCAACTCGTTCTCGACCTCGCCGCGCGCGAAGCGGGCGCCGCCGCGCTCGTGCCGGGCGCCGAGGAAGTGATCGTCGCCGAAATTCTCCACGCCATCCGCAACGAGAGCGCGCGCAAGTTGGAAGATGTTGTTTTGCGGCGCACCGACCTCGGCACCCAGGGCCAACCCAGTGCCGCCGCGCTCGCCGCCTGCGCCGATCTGATGGCGCGCGAACTCGGCTGGGACACCGCACGTCGCGCCCGCGAAATCGCGGAGACCGCAGCGCGCTTCCAATTTGTGGACTAACGCCGCACCTCCGGGGTGACAATTTTTTTGACATACCCCGTAAATCGGGTTTATTGGCGAAATTATCGAGGGTTTATGAGCCGAGAAGCTATCGCCATGACGGTGGGTGCGGTCACGCCTGAAGCCACGCAAGCCAAGACCATTCGCTTGGATTGGCCCGCGGGTTATGACGCGGCGTTCAAGACAGGCCAATTCATCACCTGCTATTGGCCGGACGAGCCGAGCCACAAGCGCGCCTATTCGCTTTCGTCCTGCGCACTCGACCGCGGCTTCTATGAATTCACCATCCGGCGCGAAGGCAAAATGGGGACGCGCCTGCTCGACTGGATCAAACCGGCGCAACAGTTGATGGTGTTCCCGCCAACCGGCCGGTTTTTGCCCGTATTTGAACCGCACAAACACTTGATTTGCCTTGCCGGCGGTTCGGGCGTCGCGCCCTTTCGCGGCTTCGCGCGCGAAGCCGCGCGCCGCAAAGTGATGACGAAACTCACCATCCTCTACAGCGTCCGCACCCCTCAAGACATTCTGTTTCACGACGAATTCCGGCAACTGGAACGGGAGAATCCGCACTTCAAATTCGATGTGACCTGCACGCGCCACGATGATGGCGATCACCATTGGCCGGGCCGCCACGGACGGATTGACGCCGCGTGGGTAAAACGGCACATCAGCGATGCGGCCAACACCATCGTTTATGCCTGCGGGCCGAACACGTTTGTGGAATTTTCCGAGGGTTTGGTTTTTGAACTCGGCATACCGAAAGAGCAGATGCGCACCGAGAAGTGGGGCTAACCCGCTGCGCTGCCGCGCCTAATTTCCAAGGCTTGGAAATCAGATCCCACCCAGGCTGATGTGCGCCGTCAACTTCGGCGCAGTCGCAAAAAATCGCGTCGCGCGCTCCCTCGCGGCAGCGATGGTTGGCGCGGATTGCACCGCCGCAAAGAGCGTGTGACCGAACATGAAGTTGCGCGCGAAGTAGGCGGTGAAGATTTTTACGCGTCCCAACGCCCGCTCTGCCGCAAAATCCTCCTCCACATAGTCGCACAGGCGATTCCACACGGCGGCGTGATCCATCACGAGCTCCGGGTTGCACCATTGCGCAAAGACCCACGGACGCGCCGCGGCAATGCGGCCAAGCATCAGCCCGGCGGCCGGTGCGAAATCCGCCGCGCGGCTGCGGACGTAGTGCGGGTCGAGGATGTCGCCGTTGGCAATGATCGGCAGGCGCGCCTCGGTGACAAGTTCGGCATAAAGCTCGTGACGCGGCGCGCGCTTGAGTTTGTCGCCGGCAAAACGCGGGTGCAACGTCAGGCCGTCCACGCCTTCGTCGCGGAGTAGCCGCAGTCGTTCGCCGAGCCGTTCGCGCCAGCCTTCGGTTTCGCGGCCCAACCGAATTTTCACGGTCAGCGGACCGGAGAAATGTTTACGCAACACGCGCAGAATTTCGCGCAGCCGGTCAGCGTCCTCAAACAAATCCGCGCCACCACCCATCGCGCGGACGGTTGGCGCCGGACACGAGCTGTTCAAATCGAGACCATCCGGCGCGAGGACGGCGAGACGGTCGAGAATCTCCGGCAGCTTCTCCGTATCCACGACAAGCAACTGGTAGATAACGCGGCCTTCTTGCGCGCGGCGCTTGGTCCACGGCGAGCGTGGCATGTCCTCCTTGAGTAGCATTTTGGCGGAGAGCATTTCGGTGAACAGCGCGCCGTAGCCGCCGAAGTCGGCGACCAGCCGGCGGAACGGGCTGTGCGAAATTTCCGCCATCGGCGCACAAAACAGCGGCGGATCGAACGCCACGCCGCGCAACGTCAGCGGCGGTGCGAGAAAGGGCGCTTCCGGTATGTGCGCTTTCGTGGTGGCTGATGTCATGCTAAAGTCACATTGATAATTGTTGGCCGTGCCCCATCTTACTGTGCGGGCGCGGAAATAAAAGGCTGTGTGCAAACGGAAATTTCAGATGCGGCGCTGGTCGCGCAAGTGCAGGCGGGCGCTGACCGCGCCTTTGACGCCCTGATGGCGCGCCACAAACGCCCAATTCTGAATTTCGTTTATCGTCTGACTGGCGACGCCGCCGAGGCCGAGGACCTCGCGCTCGACGTGTTCGTCCGCGCCTACCGCGCGCTGACCAGCGGCGGTTACCGGCGCGGCCGGGCGGAATTTTCCACATGGCTCTTCCAGATCGCGCGGAATGCGGCGCTCGATCATCTCCGCCATCAAAAACGCCATCCGACCGAGCCGCTGCCGGAATATGACGACAGGCCTGATCTTGGGAAAACCGCGCCGCAGGAAATCGCCGCGCGGGAGACGGACGAGCAAATCGCCACCGCCGTCGCCGAATTGCCCGAAGACCAGCGCACCGCGCTCATCCTTTCCGAATACGAAGACCGCTCTCACGCCGAAATCGCTGCGATCATGAAGACCTCGACGAAATCCGTCGAAGCCCGCCTCTACCGCGCCCGCCAATTCCTGCGCCACCACCTCGCCTCACTCTTGGCCTGAAAACGTCAACGCAAAGCCGCAAAGCTCCGACTCCGCGTCTTCCGCTGGCATTAGCGCCTTTGCGTTTCCTCCAATGTTGAAACCAGGCCTCCTGTCTCTGTAGTAAAAATTCCGAGGGATTTTGCCACCACCGGCGTTTCACTTAATGGAAAGGATGATCATGAATACGCAAAGCGAAGATAAACGACTGACCGAACAATTGCGGCAGTGGCGCGGCATTGAGCCACGCGCAGGTTTTGAAGCCGAGGTTTGGCAGCGCGTAGCGGCGATTCGGGTGCCGAACGGCGAGTGGTTCGAGATGTTGCGGCAATGGTTCGGCCTCCAGCCGGCGTGGGCCAGCGCTGCCGCTGCACTGATTGCAGTGGCGGTCGGCATCAGCTCAACCAATGCGTTGGCGCAACCTCCACGAAGCCAACTGGCCATGAACACGCCCACCTTGAATGGACAAACCTTGGCGAGCACCTATCTCGCCATGGCAACAGGAGTATCACGATGAAAACCAAACTGATCTTTGCTTGGCTGGCAATCATCGCCGTCGCCGCGCTGGCGGCCGCCGCGACGCATTGGACGCTTTGCGGGCGGCGTGCGGTCGCACAAGAACGTCTAGCAGATGCGAACTTTCTGACCCAGGAATTGGGATTGAACCCTGCTCAAGCACAGGAAGTCGGCAAACAGCAGGAAGCGCTGACGACGAAGCTGGCCGAGTGCTGCGCCCGTCATTGTGCCGCCCGCGCCGAACTGGGCAATGCACTCGCCGGCAGCACCAACGCCGAAACGCTGATCAAGTCCATGGGCCAAGCCTACGAGGACAGCGAACGGCTGACGTGGGTGCACATTCGGCAGGTGCGCGCGCTGCTCACGCCCGCCCAGCAGGCGCGTTACGACGCACTGATCGAACGCTGCGTCTGCGGTACCTGCAATATGAACAACGGAACACAAGCAAAGGAGTGACCATGAAGAAACTCATCACCATCGTCGCGATGGTTCTGGCCGTCTGCCGTATCAACGCGGCGGAATCGCAGAAGCAAACCGTCTGTCCCGTCATGGGCGGCAAAATCAATACCAACCTGTTCGTGGATGCCGAGGGTAAGCGCATCTACGTCTGCTGTCCGGACTGTCTGCCGGAACTGAAGCAGAACCCGGCGAAATATATCCGCAAGCTCGAACAGCAGGGCGTCAAACTGGATGCCGCACCGAAGCCTGCCGATGCGAAGAAATGAGGAGCCATGGCGTTTTGCTCCAGCTTGTTCCAAGGTTTGGAAAAATCAGCCAGTGACTTTTCCAAGCCTTGGAAAAGTTTTCGGATCAGCCACAAAGAAGCACAAGGATCACAAAGGTCGCATCATGGCCTGTGCCTTTTGTGCCTCTTTGTGGCTATGCTTCTTTCCGGTTGCGCGACGCCGGCGGAAAAAGCGGAGCAGCGCGGGCTGCAGCAGGTGGCGGGGCAATACCGTCCGCATGGCGAAAAACCGGCGTTACCTCAACTCACAACGAATGCGCCGTTAAGCGATTTTCTCACATACGCGTTGCTCAATCACCCGGATATCGAAACAGCCTACTTCGACTGGGCCGCGTCGGTCGCGCGCATCACGAGCGCCGGCGCGCCGCCCGATCCGCGTTTGACCTTCCAAGCCGATATCCAGAGCGTGGTCACCTCGCTGATGCCTGGCCTGATGTTTGATTTTCCGGGGCCTGGAAAATTGCGCGGACAAGTGGCCGTCGCCGTTGCGGAGAGCACCGGAAAATATCACGAGTTTGAAGCGCGCGTCCTCACCACGGCGTTTGGCGTCAAGAAAGCCTACTATCAACTTTACTATTTGACCGAAAAGGTTGCGGTCAATCGCACGACACTTGGCGTACTCGCCGACGTCGAGGCGGTGGCGCGTCAGCGGAACGTGGTGAATCAAGCGACGCTGCAAGACGTATTGCGTGCGCAGATGGAACAAGAACGGCTGCGGACGGAAATCGCCAACCTCGAAGATTCGAGCCTGCCGTTGGCTGCGCAGTTCAAGGCGGCGCTCGGACTGCCGGCGGACGCGCCGGAGCCGCCGCTGCCCGTGCGCTTCGCGACCACGCCGCTGACGATGGCGTCCTCGAATCTGCTGGCGGCTGCCTATGCGCATAATCCGCGCCTCAAGGTGATGGCGGCGGAGGTACAGCGCGCCGAGGCGGCGTTGCAACTGGCCGCGAAAGCGGGCGTGCCGGATTTTAGCGCCGGGCTGGAGGCTGACCTCAAAATGACACCGCTGCTCTACCGTCCGCAGGCCAGCGTCACGTTGCCGATCTGGCGCGGCAAAATTCGCGCGCAACTGGCCGAGGCGCAGGCGCAAAAAAGCGCGGCGCAAGCGCGACTCTCCAGCGAACAAATCATGTTGGCGGTGGAACTGGCGGAGAAGGCGTTTATGCTGCGCGAAGCCGATCGTAACCTGACGCTGGCGCAGGATGCGATTCTGCCCAAGGCGCGGCTCGCGCTCGAAGCCGCACGCGCGGGCTATCTTTCCAATCAAAGCTCGTTCGTGGATCTCGCCGATGCCTGGCGCGCGGCGCTCGCCGCAGAACTGGACGCCATCATGGCGCGCACGCAGCGCGAACTCGCGTTGGCGGAACTGGAATTACTCGTACTCGGCGAACAACCGGCGGGCGCACCCACTGTAAAATCAGATGAGAGATGAACCATGAAAACGCGTTTGTTGATGGCTGTGATTTTGCTGCTGGGCGTGGCGCTCGGCTGGGGCTTGAGTCGCTACACAGGAACGGCAACGATGGCGACTGCCGCGGCGGAAAAAACGCTCTATACCTGCGGTATGCATCCGCAGATTGTGCAAGATCATCCCGGCAATTGCCCGATTTGCGGCATGAAGCTGACGCCGATTCGCAAACAGGAAAATGGCGCGAACACGGCGGCGGACGCCAACGCCATCATCATTGATCCGGTGACGGTGCAAAACATGGGCATCCGCACGGCGCTCGTCACACGCGGCCCGTTGCGCCGCGTCATTCGTGCGGTCGGCAATATCGAAACACGCGAGAATGCCCTCACCGATGTGACCACCAAGTTCAAAGGCTGGATCGAAAAACTCTATGTGGACACCACCGGCCAGCAGGTACGCCGCGGCGAGCCGCTGTTCGATATCTATTCTCCAGAGCTTTTCAGCGCGCAGACGGAATATCTGCTGACACTCAACGTCCATGATGAAGCTCTGCGGCAGAGCGCAACGCGCAAGTTGAAGTTCTTCGATTTCACCGACGCGCAAATCGCCGAGTTGGAGCAGACGCGACAACCGCAAAAAACGGTGCGGGTCTACGCACCCGCCGATGGCTTCGTCATCGAGAAGATGGCTGTCGCAGGACAAATGGTTGAAGCTGGAATGCGGATTTATCAACTCGCCAATCTCGATTCGGTTTGGGTGCAGGCGCAAATTTATGAACGCGACCTTGCGTTCGTCAAAGTCGGCCAGGAGGCCGCCGTAACGTTGTCCTACTTACCCGGCCGCGAGTTCCGCGGGCGCGTGGCCTATGTCTATCCGAACGTGGATGAGAAAACACGGACGGTGCGCGTGCGGCTGGAACTTGGCAATCCCGATCTCTTCCTTAAACCCGGCATGTTTACCGAAGTGCAACTCGTCGCTGAACTGGAGTCAGCCGCTCTGCTGGTGCCAGATATGGCCGTACTGCGCAGCGGCGAGCAGAACACCGTGTTCGTCGTGCTGGATGGCGGTCGTTTTGAGCCGCGCACCGTGAAGCTGGGTGCGACGACAGGAAACGACATGATCCAAATTCTCGACGGACTGAACGAAGGCGAGCGGATCGTAACCTCCGGCCAGTTCATGCTCGATTCCGAGAGCCAGTTACGCGAAGCGATCCAGAAGATGCTCAAGCCCGATAACGCCGCCGCCCCGACGGCAAAAAAGATGACGACGCTTTACACCTGTCCGATGGTGGAGCACGCCGAGGTCGTCAACGACAAACCCGGGCCGTGTCCGAAGTGCGGGATGGACCTCGTGCCCACCAGTACCGTGGCGCACGGCAAGCAGGCGGAAGCGGCGTGGCGCAAGCAGCATCCAACGGAGAAGAAATAATGTGGCAGGCGCAGCTAACGGCCGTGTTTTTCCAAGGCTTGGAAATTCCCCCTTTTTCTTTTCCAAGGTTTGGAAAGGTAGGGCGGTCGCGCCGCGACCGCCGCGGACAGCGCGGCGCGCTGTCCCTACCCATGAAGGAGAATCATGCTTAGCCACATCATAGATTTCTCGCTGCGCAATAAATTCATCGTTGTGCTGGCGACCGTTGCGCTCGTGATCGGCGGCACCTACGCCGTACGGAATATTCCGCTTGACGCCATCCCCGACCTCTCCGACGTACAGGTGATCGTCTATTCCGAGTGGCCCGGCCAGGCGCCGCAGATCGTACAAGATCAGGTCACGTATCCGCTGACGACCAAGATGCTTTCGGTGCCGAAGGCGAAGGTCGTGCGCGGTTATTCGTTCTACGGCTTTTCCTTCGTCTATGTGATCTTCGAGGACGGCACCGATCCCTATTGGGCGCGCAGCCGCGTGCTGGAATACTTGAGCGGCATGGGCGACCGCTTGCCCAAGGGCGTCGCGCCGGTGCTCGGCCCGGATGCGACCGGTGTTGGCTGGGCGTTCATGTATTCGCTCAACTCGACCAACCGTGATCTCGCCGAACTGCGTTCGATGCAGGATTGGTACTTGCGCTATCAGCTCGCCTCGGTCGAAGGCGTCGCCGAGGTTGCCTCCGTCGGTGGTTTCGTGAAGCAATATCAGGTGAGCGTGGACCCGAACCGGTTGCGCGCCTACAACCTCGCGCTGAACGACGTCGCGATGGCGATCCAGCGCAGCAACGGCGAGGTTGGCGGGCGCTCGCTGGAGATGGCGGAGAAGGAATTCATTCTGCGCGTCCGCGGCTACGTCCAAAGCTTGGACGATTTGAAGAAGATCGCCGTCGGCGTCGGCGAGAAGGGCGTGCCGATTCTGCTCGGACAGGTTGCCGATGTGCAACTCGGTTCCGACATGCGGCGCGGCATCGCCGAGTTCAACGGCGAGGGCGAAACCGTCGGCGGCATCGTCGTCGTGCGCTACGGCGCGAACGCGCGGCAGGTGATCCTCGACGTCAAAAAGAAGCTCGACCAAGCGATGCAGAGTCTGCCGCCGGATGTCAAGGCGACGATTGTTTATGACCGTAGCGCACTGATTCAGCGCGCGGTGAAAACGCTGGAGGAAAAGCTATTGGAAGAAAGTCTCGTCGTCGCGCTGGTTTGCCTCGCCTTCCTGCTGCACCTGCGTAGCGCGCTGGTCGCCATCATCATTTTGCCCATCGCCGTGCTCGCCTCGTTTCTCGTCATGTTCGGGCAAGGCATCAGCTCGAACATCATGAGCCTCGGCGGCATTGCCATCGCTATCGGCGCGATGGTGGATGCGGTCATCATCATGATCGAAAACGCGCACAAGCATTTGGAGCGCGACCGCGGACGCAAACCGCACTGGGAGATCATCCGCGACGCTGCGGTCGAGGTCGGCCCGACGCTCTTCTATTCGCTGTTAGTCATCACCGTTTCGTTTCTGCCGGTCTTCACGCTGCAGGAGCAGGAAGGCCGGCTGTTCAAGCCGCTGGCGTTCACCAAAACTTATTCCATGGCCGCCGCCGCGTTGCTCTCGATCACGTTAGCGCCAGTGCTGATGGGTTGGTTCATCCGCGGGCGCATTCCACACGAAGACCGCAACCCGCTCAACCGACTGCTGGTTTGGCTTTATCATCCGGCGATTGACTTCGTCATCCGCCACCGTCGCGTGGTCATCGGCACCGCCGCCGCGTTGATCGCGTGGGTTTTTCTGCCGTGGAACGCACTGGTCACCGACCACCTGCCCGCCGGGCCGCTCAAGGACGCGGTGGCGCGCGTCGGTAAAATTTTCCCGTGGCAGAACATCGGCTCCGAGTTTATGCCGCCGCTCTACGAAGGAGACCTGCTTTATATGCCGACGACCTTCCCCGGCATCTCGCCGACCAAGGCACGTGAAATCCTGCAAACCACCGATAAACTCATCCGCCGCTTCCCGGAAGTGGAGCATGTCTTCGGCAAGGCTGGGCGCGCCGAGACCGCGACCGATCCCGCGCCGTTCGACATGCTCGAAACCACGATCATGCTCAAGGACGAAAAGAACTGGCCCGTCGTGGATATCCGCGACGCCACCGGTCGCGTCGTCGCGCATCGTCGCCGCACGCCCGAAGAACTCGTGGACGCGCTCAACGCCGCCGTCCAAATCCCCGGATTGAATAACGCGTGGACGATGCCGATCAAGACGCGCATTGACATGCTCGCCACCGGCATCAAGACGCCCATCGGCATCAAGGTGGCTGGCGCCGACCTCGCCACGCTGGAGCGCATCGGCGCGCAGATCGAAGCCGTCATCCGCACCGTCCCCGGCACTGCCAGCGCCT
This sequence comes from Verrucomicrobiota bacterium, assembly GCA_004321905.1. GTDB lineage: Bacteria > Verrucomicrobiota > Kiritimatiellia > CAIQIC01 > CAIQIC01 > DP16D-bin41. Next base: position 19,818 of record SCQF01000002.1, read on the forward strand.
ACGCGGAGCGCGTCATGGGCGGCAACTACATTGAGTTCCGCATGGATCGCGACGCCATCGCCCGCTATGGCCTGCACGTTGCCGATGTGCAGGATGTGCTCGCCGTTGCGCTTGGTGGCATGCCGCTGACGACCACCGTCGAGGGTCTCGAACGCTACGCGATCACGCTGCGCTACAACCGCGACTTCCGCGAAAATCTTGAGGCGCTCCGCAACATCGCCATCCCGACGCCCGGCGGTGCACAAGTGCCGCTCGGCCAGCTCGCGCGGCTCGAACTTGTCCGCGCGCCGATGGGCATCAAGAGCGAAGCCGCCGTGCCGAATGCGTGGGTCTATGTGGATGTGAAAGGCGTGGACATTGGCACTTACGTGCAAGCCGCCAAGCGCACTGTGGCCGACGCCATCGCGCGCGGCCGGCTCACGCTACCGCCCGGCTATAATCTTTTCTGGAGCGGCCAATATGAATATATGCAACGTGCCCAGCAGCGCCTGCTGATCGTCATCCCGCTGACGCTGCTGATCATCGTCTTCATCATCTACCTCAATACTCGTTCGCTGATCAAAACCGCCATCGTGTTGCTCGCGGTGCCGTTCTCACTGGTCGGCGCGTTCGCGGTGCTGTGGCTGCTCGGCTACAACTTGAGCGTCGCGGTCTGGGTCGGCATCATCGCGCTCGCCGGGCTCGACGCCGAGACCGGTGTCGTCATGCTGCTCTACCTCGATCTGGCCCACGCCGAGTGGAAAAATTCCGGCCGCCTCCGTTCTCTCGCCGACCTGCGCGACGCGATTTATCACGGTGCCGTCAAACGCGTCCGACCCAAGGCGATGACGGCAGCGGTGATCATCGCCGGCCTCGCGCCAATTCTCTGGAGCCACGGCGCCGGGGCCGATGTGATGAAGCGCATCGCCACGCCGATGGTTGGCGGCGTGGTCACCTCGACCTTGATGGAATTGCTGGTCTATCCCGCGCTTTTCTTCATCTGGCGCGCACGGGAATTGAAGCCATCAAGCGTGCGATGAACTTCTTCCAAGGTTTGGAAAAACCAAGCGCTCACTTTTCCAAGCCTTGGAAATTTTTACCGCCGCTTTCCTGCCGCACTTTGTTTTTCCATTCGGCGCCGCCGACCATCTGTTGCAGCGTGCGATGCAATTCCGTGGCCACGCGGCTCAGTCCCGGTTGCCACGCGGGCGGCACCATTTGATGGAGCGCTTGTTCCTTCGGGTAGAGATCGAAATGGATGCCGTCAGGCGCAAAGTAGCCATCGCATTCCGGCCCGGCGAACAAGGTTGCCAAGTCCAGCAAGGTCACGCGCTGCTGCCGCGCCACGTCCCGTGTAATTTCGATATAGCGGTCGTGAATTTGTTCGGCTTCGGCAATGGACCAGGCATAGGTTTTTTTGAATAACTCGGTGGATTGCCCCCGGCGCGGAGCCGTGATGAGCACCGGCACGGCGCCGGATGTCCGCACGGCCGAAATGAGTTGTTCGAGCGTCTCGCGATAGGCTTCCGGCGGCACGCGGGTCCCGCGATTACCGGGTCCCGCTTTCCAGCGCAGCGATGGATTCAGAACAGATGAGAGAAACGCAAAAATACGCTTGCTCCGCAAGTGACCATAAAGTCGCCCCAGCCGCGGCCCCATGCGGACGGCCATTTGGGAGCGATCCGATTCGGTCGCCAGCCAGTGATCGTTCCACCCGAAGAAAATGGTGACCACGTCCGGCTTGAGCACCGGATTCATGCGCTGAAACAGCCGCAGCCCTTGCAAGGAGGAGTAGCCGTGTACGCCGAGGTTCAGCGCCTCCCAGTGCTCCGGCGTGGGCGGCGCGGCTTGCAGCTTTTCGTGGAGATACTGTGGATAGCCCGGCAGACCTTGGGCCGTGACCGAACAGCCGAGGCAGATCACCCGCCGCGTGCCGGGCGCTTTGACGGGATTCACTTCGCGGTCCCGAAAACCCAACGTGTTGACGCGTACGCCTTGGAACATACCGCCCGGCTCAAAACGCCAGAGCAACTCCGGGTCGGGCAGGGTTTGCACCACGGACTCGCGGTTGCGTTCGTCCATGCCTTTGAAGATGACGGGCGGCAGATTATCCGCCTTGAAGCCGGCCACCGCCAGCAAACCTTCGCAGGCGGCGATAAAGATATAAACCGCGCCCAGCGCGAGGGTGATCTTCTGAAAAAACGGCCGTTCCAAGAGACCCCGACCCGGTGCGCCGCGACTACGGAGCCAGAAGCGTAATGGAAGCAGAACGAGCAGCGCGACCGTCGTCTTCTTCCAACTCAACGAGATCGAGAGGTGCAGCCAGCCGATGTGCCACCAGCGCGGCTCGGATAGCCAAGCGTAAGGCAAGTAGAACAGGGCCGTAAAAAAAAGAATATCCAATATCAAAATCAACACTGACCAGCGTGGCATCGGCGCCGCGGTAGATTGCGAATCGAGCGTATTCATTGCGCCAGTAAAACGGCAGGATCAAAGGTTTGTCAATCGGTAAAGGGTTGCCAACCGAAAACCCGCCAACCGCGGCCACGCGTTTCCAAGGCTTGGAAAAGATTGACGCGGCGCGGACGATGCAGCAGAAGAAGCCCGTGAAACGATTCATCCTTTTGCTCTCTGGCGCGCTGGCCCTCACGACATGGGCCGCACCGGTGGTGCTCGAAGAAAACTTCTCTGGCCCGCTTTCCACGAACTGGTTCTGGGGGCTTGGCACCTGGACGACGCAGGATGGCGTCTTGCGCGGATTCGAGTCCGGCCCGCGGCGGCACGGTCCCGTCAAGATGCACAAGTGCGCGCTCAAGGATGCCGTGGTGGAGTGCGAATTCCGGTTGGAAGGCAAGGCAACGTTCGTGGGCGTGATCTTCAACGGCTCGCAGGAACGCGGTCACCTATTCCACGTGGTCGCGGGCAAAGATGAACTCCGTCTGCTGGCGCATCCGCAAAAAGGTAAGACGCTCGAACCGGCCAAACAACCGGCGCAGCTAGCCACCGGCACATGGCATCGCGTGAGGATTGAATTCCGTGGCGAGAATCTGACCGCGATGGTGGATGAGCAAAAGCTTACCGCCCAACACCCGTGCATCGCGGAAGAAAAAGTCTCTTTCGGCCTCGGCGGCGATTCCGGCGGCCCCACCGGCGAAAAAGCCGGCGCACTGGAATTCCGCAAGCTGAAGATCACGCAGCTTTGAATCGCCTGCCGCGCCCCTACCATTTCCAAGCTTTGGAAAAGGGCCGGGTGCGGTAGGGCGCTCGCGCCGCGAGCGCCGCCAGCCAGCAACCCGATCCCGATTTCTTGTGGGCGGGGCTTCCAGCCCCGCGAACCCCAACAGAAAAACCTTCCACAGATTTCGCAGATGCACAGATTTTCGGAGGAGGAATGAGGGAGTTAGCCACAAAAAGGCACAAGGAACACAGGGGCCTTCGCAGAGGCACGTCTTGCTCAGACGTCTGGTCAGGCTTGCCTCACCGCGTAGATGCGGCCTCTGGCCGCATTGTAAAGCGACCGGAGGTCGCTTCTACGAACTGCAGCTGCCGCTGACTAGCTCCAGAACTCCTTCACCTGCCGGGTAAGCCAGCCTGAAGCCTGCAAGCCGGCAAGGATCAGCCCTAGCCAGGCACAGGCGGTAGAGCGCGACAGCCTGTCGCGCCACGGCTGGACTGGCAGTCCAGCCCTACCAATCAGAAAAACGCGAGCTGGTTTTTACTGTCGCCGGCTTTGCCTTTGCGGGGGCGGGCGAGCTTGGGTTGGCCTTGGTCGCCGAATTCGCCTTCTTCGAGGTTGGCGAGAATTTCCTTGGCGCGACCGATGACGCCATCGGGCAGGCCGGCGAGCCGCGCCACATGGATGCCGTAGCTCTTATCGGCGGCCCCGGGAACGATGCGGCGCAGGAAGGCGATGCGGTCGCCGCTTTCGCGGACGAGGACGTTGTAGTTCTTCACCCCCCGAAGCGTCAGCGCAAGATCGGTCAGTTCGTGGTAGTGCGTGGCGAAAAGGGTCTTGGCCTTCACCTGGTTGTGCAGGTGCTCGGCCACGGCCCACGCGATGGAGATGCCGTCGAAGGTGCTCGTGCCGCGTCCGATTTCGTCGAGGACGATCAGGCTCTTGGCGGTGGCGTTGTGCAAGATATTCGCCGTCTCCTGCATCTCCACCATGAACGTGCTGCGGCCGCGCGCGAGGTCGTCGCTCGCGCCGACGCGCGTGAAGACGCGGTCCACGACGCCGATCTCCGCCTCCGCCGCCGGGATGAATGCGCCCATCTGCGCCATGACCACGAGCAACGCGACCTGCCGGATATAGGTGGATTTGCCGGCCATGTTCGGGCCGGTGATGATGATGAGCTGGTTGGCGGTACCATCGAGCAGCACATCGTTCGGCACGAAGCGCTCGGCCTCGGCAAGCTGTTCGACCACCGGGTGGCGGCCGTCGCGGATGAGGATCGCATCGCCCTCGGTGATGCGTGGACGAACATAGCCCAACGCCAGCGCACGTTCGGCGAGCGCGCCGAGCACGTCGAGCTGCGCGATGGCAGCGGCGCTGCGCTGGATCGCGGCGGTCTGCAACACGGCGGCGTCGCGCACCTGCACAAATAATTCGTATTCGAGCGCCGTCGCGCGGTCCTGCGCGCCGACGATCTTGTTCTCGTATTCCTTCAGCTCCGGCGTGATGAAGCGCTCGGCGTTGACCATCGTCTGCTTACGGATGTAGTCGGTGGGCGTCGCCGCGAGGTTGCTCTTGGTGATCTCGATGTAGTAGCCGAAGATGTTGTTGTGCCGGACCTTGAGGCTCTTGATGCCGGTGCGTTCCTGCTCGCGCGCCTGGAAATCGGCCAGCCATTGGCGGCCCGCGGTGGCGAGCGTGAGGAGTTCGTCCAACTCGGGATGATAGCCGCGGCGGATCATGCCGCCTTCTTTAATTGCGAGGGGCGGTTCATCCACGATGGCGCGGGAAATTAAATCCACCAACTCCGGCAGCGGCGTAATCGCGCCCGCGTTTTCGGCCAGCAGCCCGCCCGCGGGCTGGGCTGCGAGCAGCGCGCGCAGTCCGGGCAGCGCGGCGAGCGAACGCGCCAGTGCCTGCAACTCGCGCGCGTTGCCGCCGCCCACGCCGAGCCGCGCAATCACGCGTTCGAGGTCGCGGATTTCCGCAAGCTGCGCGGTCAGGTCATGGAGTAGCGCGCGATCGCGCGTCAGCGCCTCGATCGTATCCTGACGCGCGACGATCGCAGCGCGCCGTGCGAGCGGGCGCAGCAGCCAGTCGCGCAGCAACCGTCCACCCATCGGTGTCACGGTCTTGTCGAGCACGCCGAGCAGCGTCGGCGCGCCGGCGGCGGCGGAGCGCGTCGGTACAAGGTCGAGGTGCGCCACGGTGCCTTCGTCTATCACGAGGAAATCCGCCGAAGTCTTCACGTGCAGCGCGCGGACGTGGCTGGCGTTGCGGCGGAGTTCATCGGTGACGTAGTGCAGTACCGCGCCCGCGGCGCGGACGGCGAGCTGCTGGCCCGCGCAGCCGAAGCCATCGAGTGAGTACACCTTGAAGTGGCGGAGCAGCAGATCGGCGACGAAGTCCGGCTCGAACGTCCAGTCCTCGCGCACGGAAAGTAGCGTCGGCCCGCCGGCGGGAAACAGCGCGGCGAGTTCCGCGTTCTCGCGCAGGCTCTCCGGCACCACGCACTCGCTCGGCGCGCCGCGCGCGAGCGCATCGCCGAGCGCGGCAGCCGAGGTGAACTGCTCGATCCAGAATTCGCCGGTGGAGAGGTCGAGCATCGCGAGGCCGAAGACGCCGTCGGCGCAGCACAGGCCGGCGAGGTAGTTGTGCAGGTGCGCGTCGAGCACCTGCTCCTCAAGCACGGTGCCGGGCGTGACGATACGGACCACGTCGCGCCGTACAAGGCCTTTGCCCGCGGAGGGCTCTTCCATCTGCTCGCTGATCGCGACCTTTTTGCCGGCCTTGATCAGCTTGGCGAGGTATAGCTCCGCCGCGTGGTGCGGTACGCCGCACATCGGCACCTGCTGGCGTTTGGTCAGCGTGAGATCGAGCAGACGCGAGGCCTCGATCGCGTCGTCATAGAACATCTCGTAGAAATCGCCGAGCCGGAAGAAGAGCAACGTGCCCGGCGGCAGCTCGCCCTTCAGCTTGCGATATTGACCCATCAAAGGTGTTGTGGCTTCGCTCATGCGTCAGGGCGGCAAGTTTTCCAAGGTTTGGAAAAAATGCGAGCTTGTTTTTCCACGCCTTGGAAAACGTGCCGATTTATTTCGAAAGATGGGCGATGCCGGTGGCCCAGTCGAGCGTCAGCGTCTGGCCGGCACACGAAAAGATCCAGTGATCGTCCTGTTGCTTCAGTTGAACTTTCGCCGGCTGGGCCGGCGCCGCCGACCACGAGATGGCGACGGCATTACGCCATGCGGCGGTGTTGTTGCGCAGTCGGATCGAAAACATAGCCGGCGCGGATTTGCCACGTTCGCCGAACATGGCGTCCTCGCCGGTCGTCACCTCAACGCCGCCGGGCGTTAGCGGTTCGATGCGCAGTGCGGCGTTCTTGCCGACACAGCCAAACGCGCCATCGGCGGCACGCGTGGTTTTATTTTCGGGATGGAAACGCAGTTCAAGCAGGCGGGCGGAGTCGAGCGCGATGTCGTCGGCGACGATCAGCACGTTGGGTTTGAGGAAGAACAGATGACGCACGAAATGTTTCAAACCGTTAGCACGTGCGTAGGCCTCGGTCGCGTCGCCCATGAGGTGATCGAACGCGGGCGTCGCGTCGGCGCCCAGGATACGCGGACGCGCTTTGACCGCGAGCGCCTGTCCGCCTTGAAACCACGGTTCGCCTTCACCGATTTGGCCGTGACCATCAATCAACAGCGTGTTGTGCTGCGAGGTTTGCTTGGTGCGGTAGCCGTCGTCACGGAGCAGCCACTCACCGTTGCCAAACACAACAAAGTGATTGGCGTCGGGATGGACGTGGCCACCACCGGGATCGCGCGCGAACAACTGCATCGCCTTGTGCCCGATGAACGGGCCGCACTTGAACACGACGAGCGCGGCATCGCCTGACCAATCGGTGCGCGCCGAGACGATGTCCATGTCGGTGAAGTGCCGCAACGTCGGCAGATCGTTTGGCGGACGCGGCGGGAGCGTCGGATCGAACCAGATAAGGTTCAACCACGGCGCGGCGGAGCCATGGATCCCACTGGCATTCAGCTCGGCCGCGAGCCACTGCGCGTGGCCATTGCGATATTCGTTGGCCAACGCGCGCAAAAGATAATCCGGGCCATACGACCAAGAGCCGCGCGTGCAGTCGGCAATATCTACGACCATATTTTGTTGCGACCACGCCTGGCGTGGCAGGGCGAGGTAGAGTCGGTAATCGCTGGTGTTGCGCCACCACGGGTGGTCATAGAAATTCACACCGAGTTGTTCGCGCGCGAGCCACATGAATTTGAGCAAATATTCCACGCCATAGCTCCAATAACCGGCGCCTTCATGACTCGCGCCGTCAGGGCCAAGCGCTGTGTGCGTGTGCCGCCACTTGTCGAGCGTCATGGCAACCCAGCCGCGCGCCGCCGGAAACTCATCGTGGAGGGCCAGCCCTGCTGCGGCCAGGCCACAAGCAGCCACCCACAGATGGTTTTGCAAAAAATTCTGGCGGGCGGGTGTCACCGCCGCCATGGCCGCACCGCGTCGTTCGAGGGTGGTGCGGATGGTGCGGCACGTCTCGGCGTCAAGATCGGCGTAACACCAGTCATAGACCAGCGCGAGGCCGAAAAGCTGGTGGCCCGCGGCAAGGTCGTGGCCATCGCGCTTGCCGAGGCCCCACGTTGGATAACTGCACGAAGCCAGTGCCCACGCACGCACGGCGTCGAGATATTTCTTATCGCCGGTCAGTTCCCACGTCAGCGCCAGCGATGGCAGCGCGTTGCCGACCTCGCGCTGCCAGAGCTGTTCATCGCCGCTGCCTTCGTCCTCGGCGCGATATTTCGGCGGACCGTGTCGCACGGCGGAATCGGCATATTCCTTCAGATAAACCCACAAGTTGGCGTGTGTTGTTTTGATCGCGGTGCGGAGGTCCTCACGTTTTTGCGCGGTGAGGAAGAGGCGTGGATGAACACCACTGAATTTTTCCAACGCAGCCAGCTCGGTGGCGGAAAGTTGTGGCGTTGGCTCCGGCTGATGCGCGGCCCCCCAGGCCACATTCACGGCGATCAGTAACAACCCTCCACGCCATATCAGTTTTTTCATCATCAAAACCTATTGGGTGAAGATTGTTTTCCCATGGTTGGAAAAACCACGCCTTCTGTTTTCCAAGCCTTGGAAAAGGTCAATTTTGGAAGCGATAATTTCCGGATTCTACCGCGAGCACCGCGCAATCCTTTTCCAAACCCAGGAATTTCACACCTCTGGCCTTGGCCAGGGCCTTGCCATTTTCGTTCACTTGTTCGGCGCTTTTGGCCGGCATGAAGACGGTCGCGGTGGTGTTCGGCGGAATGGTGACCGCGAGCGTGAGCTTGCCGTCGTTCAGCTGCCAAGCGGTGGCGATGCGGCCGCGAACGCTGTCATAGCTGGTCGCCGCCGAAGTCAGCTTGCCGCCGGGCTGTGGCGCGATGATGATGTGCTTGTAGGCCGGCAGCGCGGCGCGAATGCCGCCGATATTTTCGACCATCCACTGATAGACGGCGCCGAAGCTATAGTGCGCGAAGCTGTTCATCCCGGGATTGCCGAAGCCTTCCTCCGGCGTCCAGCCATTCCAGCGCTCCCAGATCGTCGTCGCGCCGTGTTTGATGGAGAAGCCCCACGACGGGAAGGTGTCGTTGTGGATCAGGCGATAGGCCACGTCGTTCCGCCCGATCTTCGCCAGCGCGAGCATCAGGTCTTTGGTGCCAACAAAGCCGGTCGAGAGGTGGTTGCCGCGCGCTTCGATGTTTTCAACGAGATATTTCGCCGCGCGCTGGGCTTGTTCGCCCTCGACGAGGTCGTTGACGAGCGCAAGTACGTAGTCCGCCTGTGTGTCGCCCTTGATGCGGCCATCGGACGCGACATAGGCCTTGTTGAAGGCGGCTTTGAGTTGTTCGAAAAGCACGTTGTATTTCGGCACATCCGCCACCTTGCCGAGTGCGGCGGCGACTTGCGCCATCAACCGGGTGCAGTTGGCAAAGTAGGCCATGAAGATGACGTCCTTGGGTGTATCGGCTTTGATGTTCAGCCAGTCGCCGAAGCAGTGATATTGCTTCGGCGGCAACAGCTCCGGTGTGCAGCGATTCTTGCAGAAGTCAATGAAGCGCGCCATCGCGGCGTAGTGCTGTTCCAAAATGCGCGTGTCGCCATAGACGGCATAGACCGTCCACGGGCAGATCACGCCGGCATCGGCCCACGCGGGTCCGCCATCAGGTCCGGAAACCTTGAGCGGCGCAATCATCGGGAACTGGCCATCGGCGCGCTGACTATCCTCGCAAAGATCCACCAACCATTTGGTGTAGAACGCCTGCGCGTCGCAGTTGAGCGTGGCGGTGCGGATATAGACCTGCGCATCGCCGGTCCAACCGAGCCGTTCGTCGCGCTGTGGACAATCGGTGGGAATATCAATGAAATTCATCCGCTGCGTCCAATAGATGTTGCTGTGCAGCTTGTTCAACAGCTCATCGGAGCAGGTGAAACTGCCGACAACAGGCGTGGCACTGCTCAAAGCGAGGCCGACGATGGTGTCCGGCGTCGGCGGCTTGGTCAGCCCGGTAACTTCGACATATTGGAAGCCGTGGAAGGTGAAACGCGGCGACCAGACTTCTGTGCCTGCACCTTTGCAGATATAGGTGTCGGTCGCCTGGGCGCTGCGGAGATTGATGGTATAAAGCGTACCATCGGGATTGAGCCGCTCACCGTGCCGCAGCGTGATCTTCTGGCCCGGCGCGCCGCGCACCTTCAAACGTACGACACCGGCAAAATTCTGTCCCAGATCAAGCACATAGACGCCGGGTTGCGGCGCGGTGATTTTTTGAGCACGAAATTCCTGAATGGCCATGACCGCCGGACCGGGATGCGCTTCGATAACGGGCTTGAGTTCCGCGCCGATGCTTACAGCGCTCCACGGCTGGTCGTTGAAACCGGTTCGATCCCAGCCGATCAACTCTTTACGCGCATCATACGTTTCGCCCATTAGAATATCGGCGCCAAGAATTGGTCCGGTACTGGCTTTCCACTGCGGGCCGGAAACCACGCTTTCACGCGAGCCATCGGCGTATTCGAGCACCAGCTGCATCAATACACGCGGTCGCTCTCCATAATGATCGCGCACGCCACCCCAACCGATGTAACCGCTGAACCAACCATCGGACAGCACGGCGCCCAACGCGTTCGCACCGCGCCGCACCAACGGCGTCACGTCATAGGTGCGGTAATAGAGGCGCTTGGCATAATCAGTCCACCCGGGATCGAAGCAACTTGCATTCACCCGCTGGCCGTTGAGATGGAGATCGAACCAACCCAAAGCGGTCGCATAGAGCGTGGCCCGTACCACGGCTTGGGCCGTGGAAAATGCTGTGCGCAGATAGACCGCCGGTGGCGTGACCACATCGGTAACTTTGAGTTGGCCCCACGGGGCCATGCCGTAGGCACCCAACACGCGACAGGGTGACCACGCCTGATGATCGGCGGCCTCGGCCGACATCTTTTTACTGGCCAACCACGAGGAATCGCTGACCACAGTGATCGTTTGGCCCGTTTTTGTTTTCACGATCAGTTGCGCCAGAAAACCCGCGGGACTTGGCGTCGCCTTATCCACGGTGGCACGGATTTCATTTTGACCGTCTTTCAGGTATAGCCGCACATTACGCCGGACCACCACCCGCGGGCCTTTGGTCTTCGCGTCGCGGACCGCCACGTGTGCGCCATTGAGATTGACCGAAAACGTGTCGTCGCCCGTAACAAGCAACTCCGCCGTCTCAATTTCCTTCGTCGCCGGCAATGCCATCGTTTTCAAAAACACACGATGACCGACGGGCGGATTCGGCTGCGGATCGTCGGCATACCAAATCCACTGTGCACCCGTCACCGGCGCATCAGCCGGCTCGACTTCGCGCGGCTTGTCGAAACCAATCCACTCCGCTTTCCAATCTTCGGGTTTGAGCAACCCCATCGTCCAAAGCGCCGGCTTACTCCACCCCGAATCTTTGCCGTCCCGATCCCAAACCTTGACCTTCCAGAAACAGGACTGCCCGGACGGCAGTGCTTTCCCCTGATAAACGACGGAGATTGTGTCATCGCTTTTGACCACGCCGGAATCCCAGAGATCGCCGACGTTCTTCTTGAGCGACTTTTCGCTGCTGGCGACCAACACGTGATAGGCCGTCTGTCGCTCGCCGCGCTCATCGGACTGCAACATCCAACTCAATCGCGGCTGTGTCACGTCAATGCCGAGCGGGTCCACCCGGTATTCACAACGCAGGCGCCCAACCTCCAAGGCCGAAGCGCCCGTCGCCAAAACCGCCGAGAGCAAAACCAAACCGAGTGTAATTTTCATGATATTCCTTTGCGTGATCGCGTTTTCCAAACCTTGGGAAAACCACCGCTTCCTTTTTCCAAGCTTTGGAAATCGGATGAAAATGACGGTGAACTTAGGGGCTTTCTTCCTCGGCGCCGGGCGGCGCTTCTTGATCGTCGAGCAGTTTGTCGATTTTTTCCACGTCGTCAAATTCCTCGGTGCGCGCGTCGTCGTCCAGGCTGCTGCTTTCAGCGCAGTCGGCGCAGACGGCGGAACGCGGGAAGCATAGCGCGCAGAATTCTTCGCCGCACGCCGTGCATTCAGCCATGTGTTCCGCGCCGTGTTCCGGGCAACCTTCGTTCATTCCGAAGACGTTGTTTTCCTCTTCCAAATCCATCGGCATGTGAGCTGCCCTCCCGCGACGCGTCATTCCGCGCCCAATTCCACATTCCAATAGGCCAAATCCAGAAAATGTCGCCAACTATGATCCGCCGCCACCGCGAACTGGACCTCCACGAAGGGCCGCCAGCGCGGTTTCTTCGGCTTGCGGATCAGTCGCATCCCCGCCTCCTCCGGCGAGCGGCTGCCCTTGCGGCGGTTACACTCGATGCAACTGCACACGACGTTGGTCCAGTTCGTCAGCCCGCCGCGCATCCGCGGCAGGATATGGTCAATGTTGAGGTCCTTGCGGTCGAATTTTTTGCCGCAGTATTGGCAGGTGTTGCGGTCGCGCTCAAAAATGTTGTGGCGCGTGAACTTCACTTCCTTGTTCGGGAAGCGGTCGAAGAACAGCAGCAGAATGATCCGCGGGATGCGGATGCGTAGCGAAACGGTGCGCACCGTTTCGGCCTCGGCGGCGGGCGCGGCGGCCTCGGAAAAATCGCACCACTGGCGGAACGAGAAGGTACGGCATTCGCCGTCGTTGGCGGCGACCACCACCTGGGCGTGACCGGTGCACAGGAGGGTCAGCGCACGTTCGACGGAGCAAACGTGAACTGCCTGCCACAGCCGGTTCAAGACCAGCACCGGAGTCTGCAAAGCCGAGCTCATCACCCTATGCCTTCGCAAAAGTTGCCGAAAAGTAGCGTATCGGCGCGAAGCTGTAAAGCTGGTTGCGAAAACTTTTCCAAGGCTGGGAAAAGCGGCCGGCCGGATTTTATTTTTGCGGCGCGGCCGGATGCTCGACGAGCGGATGGGCTTGTGTGTCGAACGGCTCCTCGGAATCAGCGCTCCGGCGCTCGATCCAGCCGATCAGATCACGGACGATTTCCTCGCGCAATTCCTCGCGTTCGGTCGGTGTCTTGCCCGTGAGGTCAAGCTGCCCCGCGGCCATGTTGAAGTGGCCGCCCGCGTTGCCGCGCGCCCCGATGACGGCGCGCAATAACTGCCCGCAACGCGCGCCCGGTTGGCTGGAACGCATCGAAATCAACATCTCGTCGTCGCGCCATGCGGTACAGAACGTCCACGTGACACGTTCGATCCGACTCAATAAATCGGCGATTTCCGGGACAATTTCGGGATGCGCGACCGCATCGAGATGACTCCACGCCACGCGCCCATAGAGCTGCGCATGATCCATTGCGTCGCGCAACAGCGCAAAATAGGAGCGCGGCAAGGCGGCGTGGCGGATTGCGCCGAGGATTTTCATGTTCGCGTGCGGTAGCAGCGCGGTATAGGCCTCGATGTCGAGCGGCGTGAAGCGCCGCGAGAAATCCAGCGTTTCAGTCGCAATCGCATAGAGCAGCAGCGCGGCCAACCACGACGGCACGGCGATCTCCGCTTCCTTGAGATATTCATACATGATGCTCGCGGTCGCGCCCGTGCCGGGGCGGAAATCCATCAGGCCGTCGAAGCCTTTTTTGGCGCGGGTCTGCGGGTGGTGGTCAATGACGCCGACGATGCGCACGCCGGGCGGGATCGTCACGCGACCCGACCACGGTACGCCATCAAGCACGAGCGCCGCGGGCCGTTTGCGGCCGAGTTGCAGCCGGGCGGCCAACGTATAGCCATAGCGGCAATGCTTGAGCATCTCGCGGTTTTCCGCGCGGTTGACCATGCCGGAAAAAACGATCCGGCTGGCGACGCCGAATTTTTCCTTGAGCAACAGGTGCATCGCCGCCGCCGAGGCCAGCGCGTCGGGATCGGGATAGTCGTGCGGGATGAGCAACACGCGCCCGTGCTCCGGCAAAACCGCTTTCAGCGCCGCCAGCCGCGGTGTCAGCGGCGCAGCGTGACCATTTTTTCCGTTGCCATTGCCGTTGGACATGCTCGTGTTTCCAAGGGTTGGAAAAAGTGAACGGTTGGTTTTCCAAGGTTTGGAAAAATGCGCCGCGCGGCATCGTTTTAGGCGAAAGCCTTGAAGCACAACGTGGCGTTGTGCCCGCCGAAGCCGAGCGAGTTTTTGAGCACGGCACGGATTTTGGCCTGACGCGCGACGTTCGGCACATAGTCGAGGTCGCAGTTCGGATCGGGCGTTTCGTAATTGATGGTCGGCGGGACCACGCCATGCTGGAGTGCGAGCGCCACCGCCGCCGACTCGACGCCACCCGCCGCGCCGAGTAAGTGGCCGGTCATGGATTTGGTGGAGCTGACCATGATTTGCCTGGCGCGCTCGACGCCGAGGCACTGCTTGATCGCCGCGGTCTCGCATTTGTCGTTCAGTTCGGTGCTGGTGCCGTGGGCGTTGACGTAATCAATATCGGCGGGCGTCAGCCCGGCGTCTTCCATGGCGATGCGCATACCGCGTGCGGCACCCTTACCGGATTCATCCGGCGCGGTCATGTGGTAGGCGTCGCAGGTGGCGCCGTAGCCGGCCAGTTCGCAATAAATCTTTGCCCCACGCTTTTGGGCATGTTCGAGTTCTTCGACGACGAGTACACCCGCGCCTTCGCCAATGACGAAGCCGTCGCGGCCTTTGTCGAATGGACGCGAGGCCTTTTCGGGCGCATCGTTGCGTGTGCTGAGCGCGCGCAAGGCGCAGAAGCCGCCGACGCCGAGATCGCAGAGCGGCGCTTCCGTGCCGCCGGCAAACATCGCATCGGCCTCGCCCCATTGAATGCGGCGGAGCGCCTCGCCGAGCGAGTGCGTGGCGGACGCACAGGCGCTGACGATACAGAAATTCGGGCCTTGGAGGTTGAGTTCGATCGCAATCAAGCCCGCGGCCATATTGCTGATCATCTGGGGAATCATGAACGGCGAAAAGCGCGAGGGGCCTTTCGTCATGAAAATCGTATGCTGCTCCTCGAGCACCTGCAAACCGCCGACGCCGGAGCTGACGATACAGCCGATGCGTTCGGGGTTTTCGGCCGCCATGTTCAGGCCGGAATCGGTCATGGCGAGCTTGGAGGCGGCGATGCCGTAGTGGCTGAAGGGATCCATCCGCCGTTGCTCTTTTTTACCGACGAACTGGTCGAGGTTGAATTCGACGACTTCGCCGGCGATCTGGGAGGTATAGCGGCTGCAATCGAACCGCGTCATACGCCGGACACCCGATTGACCGGCGGTCAACCGCTGCCAAAATTTCTCGATCTCGCAACCGAGAGGTGAAACCACGCCCAAGCCGGTGACGACCACACGATGTCGTTGCATACAAACTCCTTCCAGCCCCACAACAGGCCGCATAAAAAAAACCGGGGAGGATGGCGCCCGCGGCACCCTTCATCCCCGGCCAAACTCCGCACGGATCAGGCTTTGTCGAAGCCTTTTTCCTTGAGGTAGCTGATGACCGCGCCAACCGTGGTCAGCTTCTCGGCATCTTGATCGGGGATTTCTGCGCCGAAGGCCTCCTCGAAGGCCATCACCAACTCGACCGTATCCAGCGAGTCCGCGCCCAAATCCTCGATGAAGGAGGCCTCGGGGGTCACCTGCTCGGGGTTAACGCCGAGCTGCTCGACGATGATCTCCTTGACTTTATCTTCCAGTGCCATGTTCGTTCCTCCTGTTTATGGCTGTTATGCTGTCACCATGCCGCCGCAGACCGTCACGACCTGACCGGTGACATAGGCGGCGGCGTCACTGGCCAGGAACAACACTACGTTGGCCACATCTTCCGGCTCGCCGAAGCGCGCCAACGGAATGGCCTCCAACATCTTTTTCTGAATATCTTCCGGCAATTTTTCGGTCATCTTCGTCTTGATGAAACCCGGCGCCACCGCGTTCGCGCGAATCCCGCGTCCGGCCAATTCCTTGGCCACGGACTTCGTCAGGGCGATCACACCCGCTTTGGAAGCGGCATAGTTACACTGCCCGGCGTTGCCAATCAAGCCAATGATCGAGGCGACGTTGACAATCGCGCCGCTGCGCTGCTTCATCATCGGACGGGCCACGGCTTTGGAGAAGAGGAACGTGCCCTTGAGATTGATGTTCAGGACGGCATCCCAGTCCGCCTCGGTCATGCGAATCAAAAATGTGTCTTTGGTGATGCCGGCGTTGTTGACGAGGATATCAATCTTGCCGAAATCCTTCTCGACCGCCGCCACGACGGCCTGTACCTGCTCGCCGTTGCTGACATCCGCAGTGTAGCACTGCGCCCGGCGACCCAGCGTTTGCACTTTGCCTGCGGTTTCCGCCAGCCAGTCGGCTTGAAGATCGCACAACGCGATATCTGCACCCTCGGCGGCAAGTTTCATGGCGATGGCCTGACCGATGCCGCGCGCGGCGCCGGTCACCAATGCGATTTTTCCGTTTAATTGACCCATAAAATAAAATCCCGTCAGGAAGCGAGGCTGCCTGCCACGGCCTCCAGACTGGAGCGGTCGGAGATGTTATAGAGCGCGGCCTGTTTGTCAATACGTTTGACAAGGCCCGTCAGCACCTTGCCCGGCCCGCATTCCACATAGGCGCCAACACCTTCCGCTTGAAGGCATTGGATATCGGCCACCCATTGAACCGAACCGGTCACTTGTTGCACCATTAGCTTGCGAATTTCGTCCGGTGTTGTGTGAAATTGGCCGGTAACGTTGGAAACTACTGGCAGTTGCGGCGTGTGGAACGTGATGCCCGCCAGCGCCGCTTCCAGCTTTTGGGCCGCCGCCGCCATCAGCGGTGAATGAAACGCACCCGCCACGTTCAGCCGGATCACTTTGCGCGCACCCGCCGCCTTGAGTGCCGCCTCGGCGGCATCAATGCCGGCTTTTGTGCCGGAAAGCACGGTCTGCTCCGGTGAATTGAAGTTCGCCTGCCCAACACCCGCCTCCTGCGCGACCTTCGCCAGTAGCGTCGGATCGGCGCCGATGACGCTCATCATCGTGCCCGGCTGTTCTATGCACGCTGCCTGCATCGCCTGGCCGCGTACCTCCAAAACTTTCAGCGCATCCTCAAAACTGACCACACCCGCGAGGTAGAGCGCCGTCCATTCGCCGGAACTCAGGCCCGCCGCCGCGGCGAACGTCACACCCGGCTTGACCTGCTTGAGTGCCTCCAGCGCGGCTACACTGACGACGAAAATGCCCGGCTGGGCGTGGCAGCTCTGCGTCAGCTTCTCGACCGGCCCTTCAAAACAGATTTGCGCAAGGTCATAGCCGAGCACCGCATTCGCGCGGTCAAAAACCGCCTTGGCCACCGGAAACGCTGTGGCCAAATCCTTGCCCATACCGACCGCTTGCGCGCCTTGTCCCGGAAACAGAATCGCTGTCTTCATTTTTCACCTCGTTACGGAAATTTTCCGGCGGAGCTTAGGCAGTTTTCCAAAGTTTGGAAAGAGCGAATGCAAATTTTTCCAAGCCTTGGCCGCCGCAGGCGTCCCGCTGCAACATCGGGGGCAAATTTTGGCAAAGCCGTATTATTAGCCGCAAAATAATGCCGAAACACCGGTGCGCCGGCTTGATGTTCCAACCAGAGTTCCAAGACCGCCAGGCCAGCCTCATCCAGCGCGCTGGCCACCGAATGCCGTTTGTGATAATCCATACTCATGTAATACTTGGTCCTTGCGCTTGCCACCTTGGAAAAGTAAACCAACCACGACACTAGTAAGCAGGCATCCTATGAAAAAAAAACTCTTTTGCGCCGTTTATGTTTTCCTCGTTATAACGCCGCTGTTGGTCTCCTCTGCCGAAATTAAGGCCACGCAGATCGAGTTGCACGATTTCTTGCCGGTGCGTCCGATGAGCCGCGCGCAGCAGGCGGTGCTGCTCTCCTCCATCGTGCTCAACACCGGCGATGAACCCGCCGAGGTCGCCGCCAAGTTGACGCTGCCCGACGGTGTGCGCGTGCTCCGCACCAACGCGGATCAGCCCATCAAGCTGGCGCGCGGCGACTCGGAAGCCCTGCTGACGTGGGAGGTGGAAAGCGCCACGGCGCAGGCCGGCGTGTTGCGTTTGGAATTGCTGGCCGGGAGCAAAGTCGTCGCGCAGCAGTCGCTCCGTATGCAGTTCCTGCCTGCCGTCGTACCGCGCAAGCTGCCCTATATTCCCGATCCAGAACCGGTGCCCACCTCCCTGCTTGTCGGTGCGCACAACTGCCCGCTCTGGGAAACCGACAAGCCCAATATGTGGCTGCAGCTCCTCAAACATCCCGAGCGTACACCCGCCCTCGGCTTCTACGCGCAGGAAAATCCTGAGGTCGCCGACTGGGAAACCAAGTGGGCGGTGGAACACGGCGTCTCGTTTTTCATCTATTGCTGGTATCGCGCCAACCAAGGCGGGCCCGTGCAGCTGCACTATGGCAGCGGCATCCACAAGGCGCTCTTCAAGTCGCGTTTCGCCGGTAAAATGAAATACACCATCATGTGGGAAAACCAGAGCCGTGGTCAAGCAGGCGTTTCCAACGAACAAGACCTGATGCAGAACCTTTTGCCGTTCTGGTTGGAGAACTATTTCATGCAGCCGGGTTATCTGAAGGTGGATGGCAAACCCGTGCTTTTCATCTACCGCCCCGAGTTTCTGATACAGGACCTCGGCGGCGAAACCAACGTGGTCAAGGCTCTCGACAAAATGCGGCAGGCGTGCCGGGACGCAGGCTTCGCCGGCCTTTACATCCTTGGCGAATATCGCGGTCTCGACCCGAAACATCTGAAGCTGATGAAGCGGCTCGGCCTCGACTACACCTTTGCCTATTGCTGGGGTATCGCGAACAACCCGACGCCGGAAGAGGCGATCCAGAAGCAGATGGAGTACATCCGCAAAACGCAGGAGCTGCGCATCCTCCCGCAGGTCGTTACCGTCTCGCAGGCGTGGAGCGGTTGGCGTGACGAAGGCTCCATCTGGAAAATTCCGCCGGCGGACTTCGAGCGACTGTTGCGCCAGGCGAAAGATTTCACCGCCACGCTGCCCAAGGCAGAACTCGGTAGCCGGATGCTGTTGCTCGACAACTGGAACGAGTGGGGCGAGGGCCATTACATCGCTCCCTACCGCGAGTATGGTTTTGGTTATCTCGATGCCGTGCGCAACGTCTTCGCCTCCGCGCCGCCGCAGCACGAAGATCTGCTGCCGGAAGACGTCGGCTTGGGCCCCTACGACACCGCGATGCGCCAGCACTACGCCGACCGCGCGCGCTTCAACAAAATACTCGCGCAAAAAGTCGTCACGTCCGGCGTGCCCGCCGGACTGGTCGGCTGGTGGACATTTGACGAAGCCGCGAGCGACGCCGTGGCCTTGGATTATTCCGGTCACCGGCATGGCGGCGCGTTGCAAGTGCAGACCACGCGCGCGCCGGGCCGCTCGGGTAGCGCGCTCGTGTGTGATGGTGGCAGCGTCGTGGTGCCGGAACATCCGGAGTTGTCGCCGACCAATGGTTTGACTATCGAATGCTGGGTGAAGACCGATGTTGCCGGGCAAAACAATTGGTGGATGATCAACCGCGTCTTCGGCGGCTGCGCGAACACGGGCTACCGACTCGGCTTGGTGGGCGGCCGGCCCTGTCTGGAAATTCCGCAGACGAATTGGAGCCATAGCCTCGCTGCGTCCGCGCCGCTGCCGCTCGGCCGCTGGGTGCATCTTGCCGGCACGTTCGACAAGCATACGATGCGCCTCTATGTGGATGGCGTCGAGCAGGGCAGCCTCGACCGCTCCGGTCCCATCAAGCCCAACCACATGCACCTCATTCTCGGCAACTACGATGTGGGCTGCGCCAGTCACTTCGTCGGTCTGCTCGACGACGTCCGCCTCTATGATCGTGCCCTTTCCCCCGGGGAAATCCGCGCGCATGCCGCCGCCCCGCCGTGACGAGGTTTCCAAGCCTTGGAAAAATTCTGCGAGGCGCAAAGGCCCGTGGCGGCCGTTCCATGTTGTCTTCCGGCTGCGTGTGCGTTCAGGAGGGGCGCGCCGGCTGAAAGGGGTCGGTCAGGATCAAGTGATGCAAGGATTCGGCGGAGCGTTAACCATACCGCCCCCGCTGTGTCAAGGTGGCTTCCGCGACATGGCGCGCTTGATTGACGCGGTGGCCGATGCTGGCATCGTGGTCAACAATACACCGGAGAAATGGGAGCGATTTTTGCGTCAGACAAAAGCCTGGCCGGATCAGCATCCTGAGAGCCACAATATTCTCACCCTCAACTCCTGGAACGAGTGGGTCGAAGGCAGTTACGTGGAACCCGACAAGAAGCATGGCACAAAGCATCTCGATGCTGTAAAGGCTGTGTCTGGCACAAAGACTGGGCCGGTGGCATTGCCCTGGAACCCCGATCTTGGGGAGTATCATTTGCGATAATGACTATTTCCATTCATCTATACCTAAAAGCATCGTAGGCTTTCAGGACATAAATAAAATCGTCAGGGAGAACGTAGTATCCCAAAAATCCCCAACCATCAGGGAAGGTTGGATGCTCTGGAATAGCAAGAGCGGCGTCACCCAAAACATCATTAGGAGGCGAACCACTCCCGTTGTATAAAATCGTCTTCTGTCTGTGAAATCCTTTTTTGAAGTCGTCTCCGTTCAGTAGAGCGTCTTCAGCAACATAAAAATACACATCCAAGCCTACCGAACCATGTAGTTTGGGTAGATTAGAAGAAATAACTCCGTATGAGCGGTATATCTCATAAAAGTCGAGGTCTCCCAAGGTTTCTTGGTAATATCGGCTGTCATACCCAGCGTCAACAAACGCACCGAGCATCCCATAGGTCGGATAAAGAAGGCCATATAGTGTTCCATTGGGATATTGTGCCACGGCAGCCGTGCAGTCATTTGAGACACCGCGACCCTCCCCATGGCCCTGCGCCGAGGTGAGATTCATATTTAAGCTAAGCATGCTCCAGCGCAACAATAAGAGCACTTTTTTCAAATCCTCACAGCACCACGGGCCGATGCGGTCGTCCGGTTGAGCGCTGCCATAGTGGAACGCGGTATCCGCTGCGCCCTTGCGCCGCCACGTGTCTCCCGCATCACCAGCGGCACCGGGCACGGCCGCCTCAAAGATACTAAAAACGGTTTGTTTTGGCGGTGTGCTGGAATCGTACCTATTCGCCGTGCCCCACACCGGAATATAGCCCTGCGTGAATGCACCACCGCCCGCCTTTTCATGGTCGGCATAATAGGAGAGCAAACCCTCACAAGCTCTTTGCAACCGTCCAATCAAATTCGCATCCACCGGAACCCCCGCCAAGATATTAGCATCCGCATCATCAAGCGCCGGAACCGTGAAGCCGGCGCTGCTGCCGTCATAATTGGTCATAAAGCTGTCCAAGCCACCGAGATAGGCTTGATAGTCCACTTTCAGACACCGTGGCGCATCGGATGCGGGGATCGTGAATGTACCGCTGCTCTCATCGTAGTCTGTCCAATCGTAATACCCGGCTTTTGTGAACGCATCTTCAAGGTCCAATCCGTACTCGTTCGGGTTCCATGTTGGGAAAAAGTTCAGCGTGAAACTCTCTGCGCCTGCCGGCACATCAACCCATTCCGTAACCCATTGTGTCCAGTGCGTGGGCTCCAAACCCGCCGCTTTTTCCCGCTCATTGATCGCGCACATGATCCATTTCAGATCAGCCGAACTCACCGGCACCTCAAAACCTCGTTCGGTAATGGGTGTATTTAGGGCCGCGAGGTTTTTTCCTTGGGCAAAAAAATAGATGGGGGCAGAAGATTGATTGAGGGAAATATCGCCAAGGATCTGATCGAACAGACCATATTGATGGTGCGGTGCACCCTTTCCGTCCAAGATCGTCAAGCAGGAATCAACCAGACCTGACTGAAAATTTTGAATCGGAGCGGCATTGATATCGGCTTGGGAATCATGGGTAAACTGTATCCCTAAACTGGCGGGTAGATATTCATTGCCGTCTTTTGCCCAGTAATAATTATACTCCCCATCAGAAGCGCTGCCAAACGGTGTCTCGGCACAATTCTTAGCCCCGGTCATTCCTATCACCCGCAACTGGGCTCCGGCACCACCAATAATCTGATGGTCTATCAAATTCGTCCGATCTGTATACATATTCTGCGGTGGCGAATAACCATCCGTATCCCACGTATTGAGTGCAGGAATGACAAAGGGATTGTCGTGGGCTCCGGTCTCGCATAGTAAAATTAAATCCCGGAGGCCCGGCTCGTCGGAGTGGACGATGGTTGACCATTCACCACCCGAAGAGAGCCAATCTTGCAACGAGAGATATTTTGAAAAATTTTCTCCATGCGAATTCGGATTCACATTTGAATCAGTGTAAACCGCCCCACACAACGACTTTAAGAGGGCAGCCTCAATCTCTGTTTCTCCTTTATGAAAATGAACCCAGTCCGCAAACTGATTGGGGTCCGTGGTTTTCCCGAAAATTAGAGGCCGAATTGCATTGTAAGCTCCGTACATGATGTCAGGATCACTGCCCGGTCCGGAACGACCTTCTTGACTCCATACTGGCACAACACCATCGCCAACAGATTGCAGGCCTTTTTCCAGCCTCTGCTCCAGCCCGCCATCCCCCAGTTCAAATTGCCACCGACTTACTGCCCACCTGAAGGAATTGAAAATGTATTCACCATAGTATGGCACTGCTTGGGTTTTGAAATAACTGGTGACCAGTAGATTTTCGTTATCGGCTGTAGGCGCACTCATGTGCTCCATCCCCTGCTTT
>SCQF01000016.1 GCA_004321905.1 Verrucomicrobiota bacterium
CAATCATGTAGCGCAGCTGCTGCGAACCAAACGTGATGTTGGCCACGCGCCACGTAGAAGCGACCTCCGGTCGCTTTTCCTGATGCGGACGGAGTCCGCATCTACGCCGGGGCTTCAGCCTGCCACATCACTTATGGAAACGCTCTAGCTATCAGCTTTGGTGAAAAGATGCAAACCGGCAGAGTTTCCAAGGCTTTGAAAAACCGGCGGTTCATTTTTCCAAGCCTTGGAAAGTCACGGACGGACTGGCAGTCCGGCCCTAGCTTGCGCGGCAAGGACCTCGGCGACGAATGCGTCGAGGTTGTTGGTTTTGACGGTGGCGGGATAGAGCTTGGCGAGTTCCGTGAGGCACGCACCGGCAGCTTGATGGCGATGGCTCCGATACAGCATGACGACGGCTTCTTTGAGAAAATTGGCGTGCGAAGTTTTAATCGTATCGTCGTTGGGATAGGCGCGTGCGGTCGCCAGATATTGGGCGTCCACGCGCGGTAGCAAATCCAGGTTCGGTCCAATGGTGAACTCGGCTTCGTTCAACTTGGTCAGCAGGCGGCCGTGTTTGAAGGCATCGGCCAGCGCTTGGAAGATCATGCGGTCGAGCCGGGCGTCGTCGAAGGCCTTGGCGTACGATTTGCCTTGGACGGCCCAATAAATCGCGTGTGCATCGGGCAAGCGCCAGTCGAGCGGGCCATAGGCGGCGTCCACGCGCTGCATGGCGGTGGGGTCGAGTTTGTAGACTTCGCGCAGGACGCGCAGCCGCTCCGGGTCGGCGAGCAGGCGCGCGTAATCCGGCTGCGCGCCGCCGAACAGTGCGGTCATTTCTTCCGCCCAGGCGCGTTTATAGAAAAGGTGCGCTTGATCATAGCCTTGGCCGAGCTTGTGGAAAAACAGCCAGGCGAGTTCGTAGTGGAGGCCGGCGCTGCCGGGGTTGTAGCGCAGACCGTTGTCGCGCAGCAAGGAAACGCCCGCCCGCACCCAGCGCCAGCGCTCGGCGGGATCGTTGAGCAGGACGCTGATGTTGTACGCCATGTTCCACGCCTGAAAAGCCCAGACGGAGGTGAAGCGCGGTTCGAGCTTGGTGATCCAGTCGGCGATTTGCACGAGCTCAAAATATTCGCCGCGCTCCTGCAGGTCGGTGGCGCGCAGCCAAAGCAGGTCGGCCGCCAATCCGCGGAAGCCGCCGAAGGTGACGGTGGTGAAGGCGAGCAGTGGCGGCATCGTTTCCGTCGGCGCGGCGGGCACAAGGTGTTGCTCGACGCGGCGCGTGGTCAGGCGCGGGTTGAGCCGGACCGCGCTCGCCAGCGCAGCCGCTGCGACGAACACTATGAAAATGGAAGTGAAGCGGCGCATATCAATCCGCGGGTAACGCGAGTTCCCGGCGGCGTAGCGCCGCCACGGCCAGCAACAGCAAGACGCCGGAAGCCAGCACGATCTGTTGGAGAAAGGCCCACGCGACCATCGGCCAGGAAACCCATTCGCCGGCGGCCACCAAGGCCATCGGATCGGCGCTGCGCATCGGCATCACCAGTATTTCCAGCACACGATAAAACCAGACCATCGTTTGATCCAGCCAAGCCGCCGACGTGAGGTGGCCGGGCAGCAGCGAAGTGAAGTTGACCTCGCGCGCGGCCAGCGAGTGAATCATACCGGCGGTGCTGATCAGTACGAGCGCTTGAAATACCACGAAGGCGGCGACCGGCATCGAAAATAGACTGCCGGCGGTAACGCCGAGCGCGGCGATCAGCGCGAGCAAACAGGCGCTGATCAGCAAAGCGCGGGCGAAGTTTGGCAACCAGCCGCCCACCGGTGCCAGCAGTTCGAGCGCTTTTTCCGGGCCGAAAATCAACGTGAC
The DNA here is from genome assembly GCA_004321905.1 of Verrucomicrobiota bacterium. Classification (GTDB taxonomy): domain Bacteria; phylum Verrucomicrobiota; class Kiritimatiellia; order CAIQIC01; family CAIQIC01; genus DP16D-bin41. Next base: position 1,850 of record SCQF01000016.1, read on the forward strand.
CGGCGTCTGGTTCACGTTGCTATAGGTCACCAGCAGAGCACCTGTGCCGCGCAGCGCCGTACCCGGTATCGTCAGGCTATGTTGTCCGTTGGAAGGATGCGCCTGTGTGCTTTCATAAGGCTGGCCGCCCTGTTCGCGGCCCACAATCCAGCGGCCCTGCATCGTCAAGGGGGCGAGAAAAGACGAGGCAAGTTTGTAGCGCAGTTGAAAAGCCGCGGTGTGCGTGAGCGCTGCCGGCAACACGAAACGCCACGTCAGGTTGCCGCGGGGCGCTACGGTGTGGGCCTCCATCTGCGCCGATTCTTGCAGCGCCGCGAGCACAGCGGTGACCGGCATATTTGTGGGTACTTCGCCGTGCGCCGCTAATTCGGCGAACCGGGCGCGAACGCGTTCTTCCAGCGCGAACGGCAAGGGCGCGAGGCGGACGCGCGCCACCATGATTTCGCTGGCCAGCTTCTGTTGGTCCGCCGCGCCGAGGTGCTGGGCGCGTGTGTTCCAGCGTAGCAGTCCATAGGTGGTCCCCGCACAGACCAGCAACGCAGCGCTGTTCAAAATGACCAACCCCAGCCACTTGCCCAGCCAGAGTTGCATGGCACTGACCGGTTTCGTGACAAGCAAATGGATTTGCTTGAGTTGGATTTCCAGGGAGACCGCCGCGCAGCCGGCCCAAACCGTGGCCATCATCAGGATACCGATGGAAAAACCGAGCGTGTAGCGGACGAGAATTTGGACGTAGCCGGTGAGGGTGCCGTCGCTTTTCACCGTCAGCGGAATGGCGATGATGCCGACGACCAAGATCGTCAGCAATAACGCCACCACACGCGAGCGGATCGCGTTCCGCAACGAAATCAACGCGATGGCCCAGACCGATCTCATTTTGCGCTTTCTGACTTGAGATAGTCGGCGACGCCCTGCGTTGGCGCTGCGCCGGAACTTTCGTCGCCGCCGCGTTGCGCCTGCTCGACCACGTCGAGGAAGAACTGTTCCAAATCGCGTCGCGGATGCTCCACGCCCGGTTCCGTGCCCAAAACTCCGCGTAGGGCGGCGAGCAGTCGCTGCATTTTTTCGGCCGGCAGATCGGGGAAAGTCACGCGGCATTGGTGCATGTCTTCCAGCAAGCTCGGAATGGAGCCCATCGCCTGGATACGTCCGTTGTAGAGAATGGCTATGCGCTCGCAGACGTCTTCGACATCAGCAAGCTGGTGCGACGAAACCAAAATTGTTTTGCCGCGCCGGGCGAGCGCGACGATCAAATCCTTGACCTGCCGGCAGCCAAGCGGATCGAGGCCGGAAGTCGGTTCGTCGAGCACGATCAAATCGGGATCGTTGATCAGTGCCTGCGCGAGGCCGATGCGCCGCGCCATGCCTTTGGAAAATTCGCCGACCGTCCGCCGCCGCGCGTGTTGCAGGCCCAACATTTCGAGCAGTTGTACCGTGCGCTGTTTACGCTCCGGCGCGCTCAGACCAAACAGCCGCCCATAAAAATCCAGCGTTTCGTCCGGCGTCAAATAGGGATAGAGATAGGATTCCTCCGGCAAATAACCGAGCCGCGCTTTGGTCTGCACCTCGCGTGGCGATTGGCCCAGCACCATCAGTTGGCCGTGGGTCGGGTGCAGCAGGCCGAGGATCATTTTCAAGGTGGTGCTTTTACCGGAACCGTTGGGCCCCAGCAAGCCGAAGACCTCGCCGCGCCGCACTTCAAACGAAACGCCGTCCACCGCGCGCACTTTCGGCCGCCGCCAAAAATCACGGAAGACCTTTGTTACCGCCTGCGCCTCAATCACCGCCTGGGAATCGCTGCTCATGCCGCCAGTGTAGCCAACTCCGCCCGCGGCTCAAGCCTAAGCCGCGAAATCGCTTTTGCTCGGTGTCCCGCTGGATTATCATTCGTCACCCGTGAGTGTCTTTATAAAAATCTGCGGATTGGCGAACGCGGCGGATCTCGCTGCGGTGGCGGCGCTGAAGCCGGATGCGTTGGGCTTCGTGCTTTGGCCGAAGTCGCCGCGCGCCGTACGGCCCGAACAAATCGCCGAGTGGACACGCGACTTGCCGCCGGGCCTGCTCAAGATTGGCGTGTTTGTGGATCCCGATGCCGACGCGATCCGGCGCGCGGTGGAAATCGCGCGGCTCGATGTGGTTCAGTGGCACGGTTTTCCAAAGCTTGGAAAATCCTACACCACGTTTTTCCAAGCCTTGGAAAAAACGCTATCCGGCGTTTCCAAGGTTTACCCGCCTGCGGCGGCGCCAGAGGCGATCAGGGTTTGGACGGTCGTCCGGCTTGATCGCGAGCCGGCGCCGGCGTTCGTTGACGCTGTGGTGCTCGATAGTTATAGTCCGGCCACGCCCGGCGGTACGGGGCAGACGTTGGATTGGACGGCGGCGCGCGCGTTCGTCGCGGCAAGTACGACCAAAGTATTGCTGGCCGGTGGGCTACGCCCGGAAAATGTAGCGGAGGCGATTCGCGTGGTACAGCCGTGGGGTGTGGATGTCAGTTCCGGCGTTGAGGCGCAGCCGGGCAAAAAGAATCTGGATGCGGTGAAAAGGTTTATCGAATTATGTCGCGCAAACTGAAAAAAACAGCAGAGCAGCCGGGCCGGTTTGGACCCTACGGTGGAATGTTTGTCCCCGAAATTCTGATGGAGCCGCTGCGCGAACTGGAACGCGAGTGGCGCGCCGCGGCGCGCGATCCTAAGTTCCGGCGTGAGCTCGACGGCCTGCTGAAGCAGTACGTGGGCCGGCCGACGCCGCTCTATCATGCGGCGCGGATGAGCGCGGCGCTCGGTCCGAAAATTTATCTCAAGCGGGAAGACCTTTGCCATACCGGGGCGCACAAGATCAACAACAGCCTCGCGCAGTGCCTGCTCGCGAAGCGCATGGGCAAGCAGCGTGTCATCGCCGAGACCGGGGCGGGCCAGCACGGCGTGGCCACGGCGACCTGCGCGGCGCTGTTCGGGCTGGAGTGCGTCGTTTATATGGGCAAGGTGGACATGGAGCGGCAGGCGCTCAACGTTTTTCGTATGAAGGCGCTCGGCGCCGAGGTTGTGAGCGTTACCGCTGGTCAGCAGACGCTCAAGGAAGCGATCAGCGAGGCGATGCGCGACTGGGTGGCGAACGTCCGCCACACGCACTACGTGCTTGGCACCGCCTATGGCGCGCATCCCTATCCCGAGATGGTGCGAGATTTCCAGAGCGTCATTGGCAAAGAAGCGCGGCGGCAGATTCTCGCACAGGAAGGGCGGCTGCCGACGGCGCTTGTTGCGTGCGTTGGCGGCGGCAGCAATTCCATCGGCCTATTTCATGCGTTCATGAAGGACCGCGGCGTGGGAATGATCGGCGTCGAGGCGGGCGGTCTCGGCATCCGCAGCGGCCAGCACGCGGCACGTTTTGCGGAAGGCCGCGTCGGTGTGTTGCAAGGTACGCGCACCTACGTTTTGCAGGACGACGAAGGCCAGATTCGGCTGACGCATTCGGTCAGCGCCGGCCTTGACTATGCCGCTGTCGGCCCGGAACACGCGTGGCTGCACGACACCGAACGCGCCGAATATAGCTACATCACCGACGACGAAGCGATTGACGCATTCCATAAACTCGCGCGCTGGGAGGGTATCCTCGCCGCGCTCGAAAGCATCCATGCCGTCGCGTGGGTCATCAAGCACGCGCGCCGCCGCTGGACGAAGAAGGACGTGGTCATCATCAACCTTTCTGGGCGCGGCGATAAAGATGTGCAGCAGATCGCGGCGTGGGAAGCGAAACACAGAAAGAGTTGAACTATGCCAGTACGCAGCATGACGGGATATGGCCGGGGTGTGGCGGCGGCGGGTGGCTTGCGCGTCGAGGTGCGTGCGACCTCCATCAACCGCAAGCAACTCGACGTGCAGGTGAACCTCGCCCGCGAGTTTGCCGAACTGGAATCGCGTCTGCAGGCCGCGGTGCGCGGCAACATCAGTCGGGGGCGCATCACGCTCCTGATTGACGTGACGCGCAGTGCTGCCGTGCGCCGGCAGGAAGTGCGTGTGGATGAGGACCTCGCCACCGCCTATCAATCCGCGCTGCAAAAAGCGGCCAAGCGTCTTGGTCTGCGCGAAAACTTGGACGCGACTTTTTTGATGAGTTTGCCGGAGGTCGTGCAACTTGCGCCACCCGCACAGGAGTTGGAACGCGTTTGGACCGTGGCGCAGCGCGCACTAGCGGCGGCGCTCAAGGCGCTGGTGGCCATGCGGACGCGTGAAGGCTCGGCGTTGCGCCGCGACATCGAGATGCGACTGGCCGGATTGGAGAAGCGCGTTGCCAAAATCGCAGCGTTCGCGCCGGAAGTCAGTCACCGCTATCGCGAAAATTTACTCACGCGCCTGCGCGAAGCGGGGCAGGGTGACCTCGCCGCCGATGAACGCGTCGTACGCGAAGTCGTATTGTTTGCCGACAAGGCCGATATCACCGAGGAACTGACCCGGTTGCGTAGCCACTTCGGACAGGCCCGTGAATTGTTGCGCGGCAATGAACCCCCGGGGCGTGCGCTGGATTTTCTCGCGCAGGAAATGTTCCGAGAGATCAACACGATCGGTTCCAAGGCGAACGCCACGGCGATCAGTCATGTTGTGGTTGATTTCAAAGCGGAACTGGAGCGTATTCGCGAACAGGTGCAAAATATCGAGTAAACGGTATGCAACGTGAGAAACGTCAGCCAATCATCTTCCTGGTCTCTGCGCCATCGGGCGCAGGCAAGACGACCCTTTGCGAGATGCTTAAGAAGGAATTCGGCGATTCGCTCTACACGCTTGTCACGGCCACAACGCGTCCGATGCGTCCGGGTGAGGTCGAGAGCCAGAGTTATTTCTTCCTGACGCCGCAGGAGTTCGCGCGGCGCGTGCAGGCGGGTGGTTTTTTGGAGCACGCCACGGTGCACGGCAATAGCTACGGCTCGCCGCGTGAGCAGGTTTTCCAAGCCTTGGAAAAAGGGCAGGACGTGTTGATGAACGTGGATGTACAGGGCGCGGCGAGCGTGCGCGCCGCGCTGGCGCAAACAAAAAATGCACCGCCGCTGGTGGATATTTTCGTCGCGCCGCCTTCGTTGGATGCACTGCGTTCGCGCCTGACTCACCGCGGGCAGGACAGTGCCGAGGTGATCGAACGGCGACTCCAGCAATCGTCCGCCGAAATGGCGCGCTGGCGGGAATACCGCTATCTCGTCATCAACGACGATCTCAAAACCGCCCATGACCAGATTCGCGCGATTGTGATCGCAGAACGCGCCCGGATTCGGAAGTAAGGAGTGCAGCATGACGACGAAAGCCAAAACCATCGTGCTCGGCGTGACCGGTTCCATCGCGGCCTATAAGGCGGCGGAGCTTGTGCGCCGGATGCAGCAGCAAGGCTGGGACGTGTGGGTGATGATGACCGAGGCGGCGGCGAAATATGTCGGGCCGCTGACCTTCCAGGCGCTCACGCAGCATCCTGTGGCGGTGGGCAAATGCGAGGCCGTCGAGAGTTCCACCTATCAACACCTCGATCTTTCCGGACGCGCGGGCGTGGTGGTCATCGCACCGTGTACGGCCAACGTATTGGCGAAGATCGCACACGGCTTGGCCGATGATGTTGTCAGTGCGACGGTATTAGCAGCCGCTGGCCCAGTGGTCGTTGCACCGGCGATGAACACGCGGATGTGGCAACATCCTGCGACGCAGGCAAATGTGAAAACACTCAAGGACCGCGGTGTGCTCGTGCTCGACGTGGGCGAAGGTGAACTGGCCTGTGGCGAAGTTGGCGCGGGCCGGCTGACGGAGTTGGAAAACATCGTTGCAGTGGTGGCGCAGACGATGAAGAAAGGTTGAGGATGACGAAGGCAGGGAAAGTAGATTTTGTCGCCGCGCTCCAAGAACGCGTGCTGGTGTTCGACGGCGCAATGGGTACGGAGATTTACCGGCGACATGTTTATATCAACCGAAATTTTGAAGAACTTTCTGTTTCCGAACCGACGCTGATCCGGCAGATTCACAAGGATTATGTCGAAGCGGGCGCGGATGTGCTGACGACCAACTCCTACGGCGTGAATCGCGACGCACTCGCGCGCTTCGGCTTTGCGGAACGGACAGTGGCGATCAACAAGGCTGCCGCTGAACTGGCGCGCGGCGTGGTTAAGGATGCCAAGCGACAAGTGTTCGTCGCTGGCTCCGTCGGCCCCATTTCCGTTCCGGGCCTTGTCCGTGTGCGGCGTATTGAGTTGCTGACCGAGCAAATTGCCGCGCTTGCCGCGGGCGGCGTGGACTGCCTGATCTTCGAGACCTTGCCCACACGTGCGCTGGCCGAAGATGCCGTCGCCGCGTTGCAAGCCGCCGCCGTGACGCTACCGTTTATCGTCTCCTTTGCGGTAAATGAACAGGGCGAGTCGTCGGTCGGCGAACCGGTTGAGCGATTGTTATTGCCGTTTGGTTCGCTCGCGCCCGCCGCCTGGGGCTTGAACTGCGGCCTTGGCCCGGATGGATTGCTCGGCGCCGTCGAGCGCGCCGTGCATCACACACGCACGCCGGTGATTGTGCAGCCCAACGCCGGTATGCCCAAGGAAGTTGATAACCGTCGTATCACGCTTTGCTCGCCGGAATATCTGGCGACCTACGCCAAGCGCTACCTCGACCTCGGCGCGCGTGGTATCGGCGGCTGCTGCGGTACGACGCCCGACCACATCCGCGAAATCGCCCGCGCCTTGCGTCCGCTCGCGCAGCAGAGGATCGAAATCAAGGCCGTGCCCGGCGAGGCCACCGCACTCAAGCCTGCCGTACCGCTGGTCGAGAAAACAAAATTCAGCGCCAAGCTCGCGCGTGGTGCGTGGGTGACGAGCATCGAGCTTGTGCCGCCGCGTGGCTATAATCTCGCCGATGTTGTCGCCAAAGCCGCGCAGTGCAAAGCCGCTGGCGTGGACGCGATCAACATCCCCGATGGCCCGCGCGCCTCGGCGCGTATCTCGCCGCTCGTCACCGCGCTCGAAATCCAGCAAAAAGCCGGCATTGAGGCCATGCTTCACGTCTGCGCGCGCGACCGCAACATCATCAGTCTCCAGGCCGACCTGCTTGGCTGCGCCGCGGTAGGGTTGCAGAATCTGTTGTTCATCACCGGCGATCCGCCGAAACTTGGCCCCTATCCCTCGGCCAGCGGCGTCTTCGATGTGGATTCCATCGGCCTCGTCCGTTTGCAGGCACGACTCAACCGTGGCCTGGACTTGGGCGGACAGGGGATTGACCCGCAGACCCGCGCCGTCATCGGCGTCGGTGCGGACCCGAACGCGCTCGACTTCGACCGCGAAGTCCGCCGTTTCCGCGAGAAGGTCGAGGCCGGTGCTGAATTCGCCATCACGCAGCCCGTGTTCGCCGCCGAGCCGCTGTTCCGGTTCCTCGACGCCGTTGCTGATTTGAAATTGCCGGTGCTCGCCGGCGTCTGGCCGCTCGCCAGTTTCCGCAACGCGCAATTCATGAAGAACGAAGTTCCCGGCGTCGTCGTGCCGGATGAACTTCTGACCCGCATGGGCGCCGTGGAAAGTCGCGACGACCAGCGCAAGGTCGGCATCGAAATCGCCCGCGAGATGGTTGCCAAAATTCGCCACCGTCTCGCCGGCCTCCAAGTCAGCGCGCCGATGGGCAACATTGCCACGGCCCTTGCCGTGCTCGCGCCGTAGCCGTTTCCAAGGATTGGAAAATGACCATTCCAGTTTTCCAAGCCTTGGAACATAAAGGTGGGCTTGAATCATGAAAATCTTGATTACCGCCGGGCCGACGCGGGAGCCGCTTGATCCGGTGCGGTTTTTGAGCAACCGGTCGTCGGGGAAGATGGGCTATGCGCTGGCCGCGGCCAGCGCGGGCTTTTCTCGGTTGGGGAGCACACGCGCCTCGCGTGTGGCGGTTGGCGCCTTCGCCGACCGCTCTACTCTGCCGCGCTGCGAGGGCGCAGCGCGGAGCACGCGAGGGCGCGTACGTTCCCCAAGTAAGAGGCGTTGTCACATTGGGCGTGCGATGGTAAGATAATGACATGCAATTCGAACGTATAACTTGTGATCCACACCGGATGAATGGTCAGCCGTGCATTCGCCAGTTGCGTCTGACGGTGCGGCGTGTCGTAGAAGCGGTTGCCTTGTATCCCAACCGGGAGGACTTGAAACGCGAATATCCGGAGTTGGAAGAAGCGGATATTCGTGAGGCGTTGGCGTACGCCGCCGCCCAGTTGGATGACAAGGTGATTGAATTAGCCCCTGCCGTGTGATGGGCATGAAATTATTGCTGGATCAAGGCGCTCCGCGTTCCATGGCCGTGATTTTACGGCGGTCCGGATTTGACACCGTCCACACGGGCGAAATTGGTATGGCCGAGGCTGCGGATGTGGAGATTTTGCATCGCGCCGCTACGGAGCAGCGCGTGGTCGTGACGTTAGACGCTGATTTCCATGCGCATCTCGCCTTGACCCAAGCCAGCCACCCCTCGGTAATTCGTGTACGGATCGAAGGCTTGCGTGCACCTGAGTTCGCCGCGCTATTGCAAGGTGTGATCATGCAATGCACGCATGATTTGGAAGCGGGTGCCGTGGTTTCCGTGCAGGAACATCAAATCCGCATCCGCCGCCTGCCCCTGTCATGATTTCAGCACTGCTGACGCGAGACCTATGAAACTTTTGATTACCGCCGGGCCGACGCGGGAGCCGCTTGATCCGGTGCGGTTTTTGAGCAACCGGTCGTCGGGGAAGATGGGCTATGCGCTGGCCGAGGAGGCGGCGGCGCGTGGGCACGAAGTAACGCTGATTTCCGGGCCGGTCGCGCTCCAGCCGCCAAAGAATGCGCAGGTGGTTCGCGTCGTCACTGCCGCTGACATGCTCGCCGCAGTCAAATTGCATCTGAAGAAGTGCGATGTACTCATCATGGCCGCCGCCGTCGCTGACTGGCGACCCGCGCGCGTTGGCAAGCGGAAGATGAAGAAGGGTGGGGCGCAGCGCCTGACGCTGGAACTCCAGCCGACGCCGGACATTCTCAAGTCCATCGGCAAGCTCAAAGGCCGACGCATCTTCGTCGGGTTTGCCGCCGAGACGCACAATCTGCGTGCCGAAGCCAAGCGCAAGCTGCGCGAGAAGAATCTCGACCTGATTGTGGCCAACGACGTCACCGTGCCCGGCGCAGGCTTCGAGGTGGAGACCAATTGTGTGACGATTTTCGATGCGCAGAGCGAAGAGCAGTGGCCGCTGCTGGCCAAGCGAGACGTGGCGGAACGGATTCTGGATCGGATCGAGGACCTCGGAAAGTTTTAGCCACGGATAGCCACGGATAAGAAAATTCACGCCAAGGCGCAAAGTCGCCACGGGGATACGAGCATGGTGCGGATGGACACGGCGGGGGCGGGTGGGCTATGATGCCTTCGGTGGAGGGAAAAGCCATGAAAGAGATGAAAGACATACCGCAGAATATTTTGGCCGTGTTCATAGATTTTGAGAACTTGGCGCTGGGCTTCAAAGACCGGCGCGGCCGGTTCGAGATCGAGCGCGTGTTGGCGCGCTTGGTGGAGAAGGGCAACATTGTGGTCAAGCGCGCCTACGCGGATTGGAAGCGCTTCAACGACTTTACCGGCGGTATGCACGAGGCCGGCATTGAGTTGATCGAAATCCCCGCCCGCCGGCTGACCGGTAAGAATTCCGCCGACATGCGCCTCTGCGTGGACGCGATGGATATGAGCTATTCCAAGCCGCACATTGACACGTTCGTCATCGTATCCGGCGATAGCGATTTCTCGCCGTTGGTCTCCAAGCTGCGCGAGAACAACAAGCAGGTGATCGGGTTGGGCATGAAAGAATCCACGTCCGTGCTGCTGCGCGATAACTGCGATGAGTTTATCTTCTACGAAGACCTCGAAGCCGAGGCCGTCGAGGAGCCGGCCGTACATGCGGCGGACGAGAAGCAGCGCGAGGCCTTTCGCATTCTGCTGGAATCACTCCAGGCGTTGCGACGCGAGAATCGCGATGTGCTCTGGTCCAGCCTCATCAAAACCACGATCAAGCGAAAACGGCCATCATTTAACGAAGCCGCCTATGGTTACAAGAGTTTTAGCCGCCTGCTGGAAGATGCCGAGCGTGCTGGCGTGGTCGAACTCAGCCGCGACGCGGCGAATCGGACGTATATTGTCACGCAGTTCGGCCTGGAACTCGCGGGCGGCAAACGCAAAACGCGGTGAGTTTCCAACCCTTGGAAACAGCAAACCACAGAATACGAAGCACACGGAAAAGGGGAACGACGAGCTTCCGTATGCTCCGTGTATTCCGTGGTTAAAATCTCCCGAAATGAACAAACGCCTCCAACGTAGAAATCGGCAAGTGACGCCAGAAGAACTGGCGGCGTTGGCGGTGGAGCGCCTGTTGGCGTCACTACCCGCGGACTTGCGGAAACAGGCCCAAACCATCCCCGTGACGTTCGAGGTCGAGCCGACGCCGGCAATGGTCGCGGATGGTATCGCACCGGACACCCTGGGTTTGTTTGTCGGCGAGGAGTTCGCTCATGGTTGGACGGGCGGCGAGGCTTTGCCGGCGCAAATTCTTCTGTTTGTGGGTAATCTGTGGGATTTTTCTGAGGCCGACGCGCAGATTTTCTGCCGGGAGGTACGGAAAACCGTGCTGCACGAGCTGGGCCATTTTCTCGGTCTGGACGAGGCCGAGCTGGAGGCCCGCCATCTTGATTAAACGTCCTGCGCCCCGTGGTTGCGCTCCGCCGGCGAGTGGATACAATAATCCCGCCGCTACTCCGTTATCACCCGTGGATGGAGCGTGCGGCCTCGGTGAGCGCATGGACCATCCGGAGCGGAAATGGATTGCGGAGTATCGCAAGGGCCGCGTAGAGGCGTTGAGCCTCTTGGTGGAGCACTTTCGCCGCCCGCTCTATGGGTTCATTGTCAGAATGACGGAGTCGGTGACGGACGCGGAAGACGTTTTTCAGGAGGTCTGGCTGCGGGCGATCCGGCACATGGATAGCTATCATGAGAAGAACTTTCTCAGTTGGCTGTTTCGGATCGCGCACAACTTGGTGATTGACCGTGTCCGCCGTCAGAAGCCGGTCGTGTCGTTCCCGGATACGGGGTTTTCCACCACGTCAACGCGGTGGGAAGACCGGATCCCGGACACGCGCAGCACGGCGCCGGATCGGCAGATGGCGATGCGCGACGTCGGTCCGCGGATTGCGGCGGCGGTCGCCAAGCTGCCGCCCGAGCAACGTGCGGTGTTTTTGATGCGGATGGAGGGCGATTTGCCCTTCAAAGAAATCGCCCGCATCCAGAAGGTTTCGATCAACACCGCGCTGGCCCGGATGCAGTACGCACTGAACAAACTGCGTCAGGACTTGAAAAGCGATTACGCTGAGTTAGCGGGGATACGAACATGAAATGCGAACAAGTACAAAAGTGGATATTGAAGGAAGACGCCGGGGAATTGGTCCGGTGGCAGCGGTCGCTGATGAAGCGACATGTGGAGCAGTGCGCGGAATGTCGGCATTTTCGCTTTGATCTGCGCCAGATCGCCGAGACAACGGTCATGACGCCGCAGCCGGCGGTGGATCGTTTTGCCATGCAAATATTGCTGAACGAGGCGCGGCGCGTTCAGGCGCGGCGGGAAGTTCCAAGCCTTGGAAAAACCTTGCGCGCTTTTTTCCAACCCTTGGAAACGCCGTCCTTCGGACTGCGCTTGGCGGCGGTGACCACCGCGGTGGTGCTGCTGTTGCTCACCGGCACTGTGGCGTTGGTGCAGCGCCATGCCGGCCTGCGTGTGGCGTGGGACGATGGCGTGGATCAGCAGATCGAGCGGTTGGAAAACAACATCGCTTCGCTGGCGCAGGACTTGGAGGGTAATCATCCCGGCGGCAGCGACGAAGAAAGCATGGCCACCCAATTACTGGCCGTCGAAGGGTGAACACATGAAGCTGTGGCGCATGATGTGGGTGATGAGCGGTGTGTTGGGTTTGGCCGTCGGTGGGCTGCGCGCCCAGACGTCGGCGGTGGAGGGCGCGGTGTCGCCGGCGCCGGAAGGGCCGCGGTCGTCTGCGGGCGCCGTGGAGCAATGGCTCAAACATCTGCAGGCGCGCAATCCGGCGGAATATGAACGTCTGACCCAACTGCGCGAGGAGGATCCGGCGGCTTTTCAGAAGGCGATGAAAGACCGGCTGGAGCGAATTCGTAGTAACAAGGCTGGTGCGTTGTCGCTTGATGTGGGTAAGGCCGCCAGCCCGCGGATTCACGAGCCGGGCGCCGGCAAGTCGCGCGAACAGCGGACGGATGACAACAAATATGAGCAGGAAATCCGCGAGCTCGCCGCCAGCTATAAAACGGCGACGCCAGAGGACAAGAAAAAACTGCAAGCGGAGCTAAAGAAGCACATCAACGAGAGTTTTGATTGGCGTGAAAAAACACGACAGGAAATGATTCAGCGTATTGAAAATCAACTGACGCACCTCAAAAAGGACGCGGAGCAAAGCAAAGCCAACCGCGACACCATTGTTGAGCGTCGTCTGAAGGAACTCACGGAAGGCAATCCTTCCGCGAAGTAAGGCGGTTTGGCTGTTGACCGGTCTGGCCCTCGGCCCATTATGATTTGCAGTGGCAATCCGGGCCGTACCCCTTGCTGGTCTCTTCCGCTGGTGTCGAGCAACAGGATGCACCACTCGCCGGGGAATCGTCGCCGCAACTGCAACTATCGCCACAACCACCATCGGCGTTCGCGCCGATTTTTTTGTAAGCGTCGCGAATTTTTTGCAGCACACCATCAACGCTGTCCGCCGGTGTTTTGTCTGTCATAGGCACATCCTTTGTGCGGAAACATACGGCATCTTCTGGGTAGTGCAAGCGGGCTGAAAACTGGTGGAACTTACCAGGCAGGATACGAATCCTTTTCAACGGAAATGGGTTTGAATAGGATATCTATACTCATTTCCTACCCACATGGGGAAGGATACATTGCATAAAACCATCGTTCAAAATCTAATCATATTTTCATCTCACCATAATCCCCCTTAAACTTTAACGGCTAAAATTACCCCCGGAAGCACCTCTTGGAAAAAGGTAAAAATTGTTAATTTATGGGCGGCACGGTTTTTTCGCTCGCCTTTTCGCGAGGAAGAGAGAACACACGCGATGAAGATGCGATGGCTAATCATAGTGGCGGTGATTTTGGGCGCGGGATGGGCATTTCTTTCTCTACGCTCGGATAATACCTCGCAAGATAATGAGACGGGTGCAACAGAACAGAAAGGCCAAACCAGCGGAACAGCGCGCTTGGGCTGGAAGCATAGCTTGACAGCCACTGCTGGAGAGCGTGCGCAAGTAACTGCTCCTACTATGGGCAACAACCTTCCGCAAGCGACGGCGAAGTTCGATGGGCGTCCCATTCACGAATCAACCAGTCACGATCCATCTGTGCAAAAAGTATTTCGCCGTTCCTCACGGGGCGCTCCCCACTCTTCTGGGGATGTAACCGCGGAGGGCACGGGAGCTTCTGCCCCAGTAATTGCTCGGATTTGTCCTCCCAATCAAAGCGCGCAAGATTTAGCCCCCAATGCCATCGGTCTCTTCCCGCGGGTGACGGTGCAGGTACATGAAAAGATTCCAGTATCAGTAACCTATGCGCAAGCGCAACCCGGCGATGTGGTAGCCA
>SCQF01000017.1 GCA_004321905.1 Verrucomicrobiota bacterium
CGTTCGCTGGAGTGTCATGCACCCTCTATACCACAGCCCGCAAGGGCCTTTCATCAAGGGAGGCTGCCGCCTCCCCTGAACTCCTCCGCTAAGGAGCGCCTTCCTCCCCGTGGCAAGCCATGGGGAACCCGGCGCTTCATTCTTGGAAAAATCAACGTGCGACAGTGGCGAGCACGAGCAGCAGCGCGGTTTCCACGACGACGCACGCAAAACCGAGCAGATCGCCGGTGACACCGCCGAAGATGAGGCGCATCCAACGGCGCAGGCTAAGCGTCAAGAGCACCGTGAAAATCAGGGCGAGCAAACCGACCGCGCCACCGACTGCACTGCACAACGCCGCCGCCAACAAGAGCGCGGCGATAAAATGTCCGCCGCGTGCGCCTTTGACGAACAATTCCGCCGTGCCGCCTTCGGCACGAGCGTAGGGCAAGCTGACGGCGAGTTGCGTCATCGCCAGACGCGAAAGAATATAGGCGAGCGGCAGAAGCCACATGCCGCCCGGCGCATCGGCGAGTCGCGCCAAAGCGACATATTGCAACAGCAGCACGAGCACCAAGCCAATGCCACCCATCGCGCCAATGCGCGAGTCTTTCATGATTTCCAGCCGCCGCTCACGCGTCTTGCCGCCGCGCCAGCCATCTACTGTGTCGGCGAAGCCATCAAGGTGCAGTCCACCGGTGAGCACCGCCGCCATGACGATGGCCAACACCGCCGCGCCTTCCGGCCAGGCAAACACATCGCGCAGCAACCAAAAGACCGCGGCAACAAAAATGCTAATCAGCGCGCCGACCAGCGAAAACCACGGCAGCGTGGAGGCCATCGCATCCGCATCGCGCCCTGGCACGCGCAGCACCGTCAGCGTCCGCACCGCGCTGACAAAACCGCGCCATGTTTGCCCAATCCGTGTTTCATCCGTGTTCATCCGTGGCTTAATTTCTTAAGCGCCGGGCGTGATGCCCATTTCGGCGAAGGTCGCCATCTCGTTATAGATCGCCACGGCATCCTCGATGATCTGCATGGCGATCGCTGCACCCGTCCCCTCACCCAGCCGCATGCCGAGGTCCACGATCGGACGCAGGCCTTCGCTGGCGAAGAATTTCCGATGTCCCGGTTCGGCGCTCATGTGGGCGAAAAACATATAATCCTTTGCCGCCGGACAAATCCGTATCGCGGCTAGCGCCGCCGCGCTGGAGATGAAACCATCCACGACAATGGCGATTTTGTTCGCCGCCGCGCCAAGGCATAGGCCGCACAGCCCGGCGATTTCCAAACCACCGAGCGCGGCGAGCGTCGCCAAGGGATTCACGCAATGCTCGCGGTTGGCTTGCAACGCACGCTCAATTACACCCACCTTGGCCGCCACAGCACCGGCATCAAGGCCCGTACCGGGGCCGGTAACTTCCTGCGGCGGCAAGTTGAGAAATGCGGCGAACAGCGCAGCGGCGGGCGTCGTATTGCCGATGCCCATCTCGCCGGTGCCCAGCAGCGTCACGCCGTCGCGCGCCGCCAGCGTCGCGCGCTCAATGCCAACTTCCACCGCCTGCCGACACTCGTCCAACGCCATCGCCATTCCCTTGGCAATGTTGTCCGCACCGTTTTTGACCTTGCACTTCACTAAACCGGGCAAATCACCCAAATCGCCATCCACGCCAATATCCAACACTTCCACCGATGCACCGGCACGCCGCGCGAGCACGTTGATTCCCGCGCCGCCGCCGATAAAATTTTTCACCATCAGTTGCGTCACCACCGAAGGATAGGCGCTAACGCCCTCCGCCGTGACCTTGTGATCGCCTGCAAAGACGCAGACGCGCTTGCCGCCAATCTTGGGCCGCTCCTCCCCGCAGATCGCCACATAGCGCGCGGCCAGTTCTTCCAGATAGCCAAGACTGCGCCGCGGCTTGGTCAGATTGTCGAGACGCTCATAGGCTTCCTCGACACGCGCCACCGGGACGGGCCGAATTTTTTCCAGCGTTGCATTCAATCGTTGCATGTCTATTTTTCTTTTTTTCGTTTGTGGTAGGGCGCTCGCGCCGCGAGCGCCGTTTCATGGCGGCCAACGGCGTGGCCGCCCTACCTCAATAAACAAAAAGGGTTCCGATCCATCAACGGGCAGGTAGGGACGGACTACCAGTCCATCCGCGGCGGAACAGGCTGTTCCGCCCTACCAAACTACCGTTAACAGATCGGAACCCTTTGCCATCAGATTCCGCTATTCTTTCGCGCGCCAACAGGTCTTCTGGCTTTCGGATCAACCGTCGGCTACCGTCTTCCCGCGCCGGTCATGCCGGCCACAGTGACGCGCTCTTGCGAGCAACGCAGCCTACGTCCCCGATTACAGCGGCGGGACCGCCACGGAATCGCACCGTGTTCCGGATTGTCGCCGCGCGAATCACATCAACGCGCCGTGACTTAGCACGCGCCAGAGCCAACGTCAAGAGTTAGCCACAAAGAAGCGCAAACAGCACAAAAAAATCTTGTGAATTTTGCGCCTTTTTGTGGCGGGCTTCCAAGGCTTGGAAAATCACACCATTTCGCCCTTCAGCATGAGCGGCAGGCCGGCGGCGATGAAGACCACGGTGTCGGCTTCGGCGGCAACGGCTTGATTCAGCCAGCCGGCGAGGTCGCGGAACTGCCGGCCCAACGGATATTCGGGGACGATGCCAAGGCCGACTTCGTTGCTGACCAAGATAACGTCGTCTTGGCGTTGGCGCAGCGTTTCCAACAGCACTTTTTGACGCGCTTCGACGCCGCGCGCGCCTTCTTTCACCAGGACATTGGCCAACCAGACGGTGAGGCATTCCACTAATACGCCGTCGCCTTGTGCGGCAGCGCGGTTCAGCGCGCCAGCGAGATCGAGCGGTTCTTCGCTGCATTGCCAGCGCGCACCACGAGCGGCGCGATGCTGGGCAATACGCGCGGCCATTTCGTCGTCAGTGACTTCCGCCGTCGCCAGATAAACCGGATGCGGCCACTGCTGCTCGGCGAGCTGTTGGGCATAACGGCTTTTGCCGCTGCGTGCGCCGCCAAGGACGAGAATCAATCGTGCTTTTCGTTTTCCAGCCATTCGGTCAGCCTTTCGAGGGAAAGCCGCGCGGCATCGTACTCGAAGACTTCGAGCGTGACCACTCCCGGAAAATAGCGCAACGCCTGTAGGCAAAGCTGCATCCGCTCCGGCGTCAGCGCCGTCAAGGGCTGATGATCTTTGCCGTCGCGCTCACCATGAAAATGCACAACACGTGTGCGCGGCAGATAACGCTGGATAAAATCAGGCACCGAAGCGCCGTAGCGCCAGAGATGGCCCACGTCCATGCATACGCTCAAGCCGAATTCATCCAGCAGCGGATCGCACCACGCGAACGGATAAGACAGACTCTCGACGCAAAACTGATCCGGTGCGGGCATGTCGGGTACGGCGAAAAGCTGACGCAACTCCACGGCGACGTCGCGCTGCCAAACTTGCACACGCTCGGCGGAATCGCCGGGTTTCACGCCTTCGAGATGCAGGATATAGCCGTGTACCGGCAGTTCCTTGGTCAGGCGCAGGATGCGTTCGATTTGTTTGCGGTGCGCCGTGCGTTCCGTCGTGTCTGGACTGCCCAACGCACGATCAAAGGGCAGATGGACGGTATAAGTCATGTTGTTCCGTCGGCCCAACTCCGCAAGCCGCGCGAAAACCTCCGGCGACGGCAGATTGGAAACGTTTTCGGACTCGAACAGCAGCAGCTCGACGTCGTCCACATTGCCGGACAGCGCCTCGACGTTGGGCAGGATGTCCGCCGGGAAAATATAGGAGGTGACGCCCACGCGAAACGGGCGCGGGTTCGGCAGCGACGGCAATGGATTGAACAGCGTCATTTGTTGCGGCCCAGTTCGGTGTTTACCCAGTCGCGCAGCACCGGAAATCCGGGCAGCTCGCCGAGCGCGCGGTGCAGCTGCCGCAACGCAGCGGGGATATGATCGGCAAAGTGTCCTGTCTCCGGCTGTGCGGCGAGTTTCGCGTAAGCACCGAGTGCCTGCGCCAACCGCTGCACCGCGGCCCACCAGAACAGCCCGAGTTGTAGATCATATCCGACGTTGCGCTCATAAAACGTGAGCAACTGCTGCTGGACGGTTTTCGGCAAATCCGCATAAGGATCGCACAAGAGCGAGGCGAGATCATAGGCCGCCGGGCCAAAACGCAGGCCCTGAAAATCAATCAGATGCAGCCGTTTTTTGTGCCACAGCACATTGCTCGATTGCAGATCGCGGTGGAGGAGCACTTGCGTCGGGCGATCCAGCCGCCAAGCAATCTGCGCCAGCTCCTGCTTGATTTTCGTGATGGTCGCCGGCGGCACAGCGCACCGGCGCGCGAGCATGTGCTCGGCAAAGTAGTCGCGCTCCCAGCGGTAGAGGTCGGGACCAAAATCCGGCATACGCCGCAGTCGTGTGCGCGGCACGGCCAACCCGCCTGCGACGTGCAACTGCATCACCACGCCCAGCACCACCTCATAAAGCGCGATCAACCGCTCGCGCGTAATGCCACGCTGCAAATCCAGTAGATTCACGTCGCCCAAATCTTCCACGAGGCACAGGTTGTACCGCGGCAAATCAAGCAGAATTTCCGGTCCGGACACGCCGACTTTTTTGAGGAAACGCGCGTGCCGGACGAACAGCGTGTTCTCCACGCGCGCCGGGTCATAGCGCATCAGCATCGCGCTTTGCTCACCACATTGCAGCCGCATGAACACGCGTTGCGAACCGCGCGGGCCGGGCGTGCTGACGACCGTCGCCTCCGGCGCAAAACCAATTTTGCGGATGGTTTTTTGTTCCACCGCGTCGAGCCAGCGATCGGCGCGCCCCACCAACCCTTGCACATCGTGCCGTACCACGGTGTCACGACCGATGACTGCACCACGCACCGTTACACCGGCAGCGATCTGCGCGCCATCACAAACCACACATTGGCGCAACTGCGCACCCCGCCCCACCCGCACGTCTGCGCCGAACGCCACGAAATCACGTCCCCGCACACCCGCCACCGCAGGATCGAACAGCCGTCCGCCGCGGCGCTGCTGCCCGTGCAACATACTGACGACGTTGTGCGCAGCGAGATAATTGGCCGGCGTGCCCACGTCAAACCAAAAACTATCCTGCAACACCACGCCGCGCACCACCGCGCCGTGTTGCATGGCCTTGGTATAGACGGGCGTGATCGGAGCAAAGACCGCTTTGCGCGGCAGGAAATCCAAAATGCGTTTGGAGAGCAGGTGTAAACCGGAAAACGTGAACAAGTCCGGTTGGCCGGCGCGCGGACTGGTCAGGTTGACCACCTGGCCTTTTTTAATTTCCACTGTTCGCGGGCCGATATCGCGCACCAGCCAGAGCGCCGCCAGGGGTTGATGCTGCGCGAAATCATCCAGCAATGGTTGCGGATCGAGATCAGCGGCGACATCGGCGTTGAACAGCCAGAACGGCGCGTCGTCCGGCAGAAAATTTTTCGCGCGCACCAGTGCGCCGCCGGTGCCGAGGATTTTCGGCTCGAATGAAAATTGAACCTGCAGATCGTTCCGTGGATTTTTTTCGAGATGCGCGCGGATGGCCTCCGCGCCGTGGTGCAGATTGATCAGCACTTCACGCACGCCGAAACTGGCGAGCAGGTCGAGCGCGCGGTCGAGCAGCGTGCGGCCCCACAGCGGCAGTAGCGGCTTGGGCACTTCGCGCGTCAGCGGCAACAGACGCGTGCCGAAACCGGCGGCCAGCAGCACAGCTTTGGCGGGGCGCACATTTTTCACGCGCGGAACCTAGCAGGCCAAACGTAGTTTTCCAAGGCTTGGAAAAACCGCCGGTTCACTTTTCCAAGCCTTGGAAAACTGCGCGCAACGAACGTTGACTTCGAGGTCTTTTCTCTTATGCTGTGACGCATTGACCGTGAGAAGCATCGTGGACGATACACGCGAACATAGTCCTGCCGCCAACCCCATCCCACCGCCCGCGCGCAGCGCCGGCAACCCCATTCGCGTGCTGGTGCTGGACGACGAAGAGATGGTGCGGACACTGGCCAGGCGCGTATTGACCGGCGCCGGCTGCACCGTGGAAACGGTCGCCGATGGCCGGCAAGGCCTGCAAATCCTGCTGCAACGGGAGTTCGATGTGATGGTGGTGGATTTGCACATGCAGGGTATGGATGGCGTGGCGTTTCTCAAAGAAGCGCTAAAAATCTGGCCGTGGCTGGGCGTCGTGATCATGTCGGGTTTTTTGGATCCCGAAATACTGGCCCAGTTGGCGACGATGAATATCCACCGCTCGGTGGAAAAGCCGGTGGACTTGAGCGCGCTGCTCCAGCAGGTACAGGACGAAGCCAGGGACAAGCACGCGCTGATTTCTGCGCCGGAGCCGGACGCGCCGGATCGCATCCAAAACCAACTTTCCACCGTGCTGGCCGCACTCAACCGTGCGCGCGAACTGGCGACCCGCGACGGCCTGACGGACGTCTTCAACCGCCGTCATCTCGAAGATCAATTGGAACACGCCTGGAAGCTGGCCGAGCGCTACGGCCACAAGATGGGCGTGGCGCTTCTCGACGTAGATCATTTCAAGCAGAGCAACGATACCTTTGGCCATCTTGCGGGCGATCAGATTCTGCGCGAGTTTGCCCAAGTCCTGCAACGCGTCGCACGTTCTTCGGACATCATCGGGCGCTACGGCGGCGATGAGTTCGTCGTGATTCTCTCCAAAATTGAAGGTAATGCCGCCGGCGCTTTTGGCGAGCGCATCCTGCGCGCCGTACGCCAGCATGTGTTCTGCGAATCCACGCTAAAGTTGCACGTCAACTGCTCGCTGGGCATCGCCACGACGCAAGGCCCCGACGCCGCCCGCGATACGCGTCAAATCCTGCAACAGGCCGACTACGCGCTCTATGCCGCCAAGCGCGCGGGCCGCAACAGTTACGCCGTCTGGTCGCCGGCGATGGCCAAGCCGCAGGAGGCCGGTGCAAAATCCGCCACGGCCGCCGAGCAAACGCCTGCCGCGCCGACCAGCAAAGGCCGTATCCTCGTGGTGGATGACGACGAACTGATCTGTCACTTCGTCCAGCGCGTTTTGGAACCCAAAGGTTATGAAGTCGCCTACGAACTGACGGCCGCCGCCGCGCGCCAACGCGTGGATGAAAATCCCGGCTGCTTCGATGTCGCCCTCGTGGATTTGGTGCTCGGCCCGGAAAAGGGCCTGCAGGTGCTGGACTTTCTGCAATCCAAGGACAGCTATCTCACCAAAATCATCATCACCGGCTACGCCTCCGTGGAAAACGCCGTCGAAAGTTTGCGGCACGGCGCCTATGATTTCGTGCAAAAACCGCTCGTCCCCACGCAACTGCTCGCGCTGGTGGAACGCGCGTTGACCTACCGGAGGCTGCTACAGGAAAACGCGCGTTATCAACTCCATCTCGAAGACATGGTGCGCGAGAAGAGCGCCGCGCTGTCCGGCGCACTCACCGAGGTCAAGCAATCCTACGACTTCACCCTCGAAGCGTTGGCCGCCATGCTCGACGCGCGCGAACACACCACCGGCCAGCACAGCCAGCGCGCGCGCAAATTCACACTGCTGTTGGCGCGCAAACTGGGCCTGCCGCCGGGAGAGTTGGAGGAAATTGGGCGCGGCGCCCTGCTGCACGATATCGGCAAGACCGGCATCCCCGACAAAATTTTACTCAACGCCAACGCGCTCAATCCTGAACAAAAGCAGATCATGGAGCGCCACGCCGAGATCGGCTATAACATCATCAGCGCCACGCCCTTTTTGAGCAAAGCCGCCGAGGTCGTGCTCTCGCACCACGAGCGCTTCGATGGCAACGGTTATCCACGCGGCTTGCGCGGTAAAGAAATTCCGCTGGGCGCGCGCATTTTCTCCGTCGTGGATGCCTACGATGCCATGCGCTCCACGCGCTCCTACCGCAAAGGCATGAAGCCCGCCGACGCCCTCGCCGAAATTCGACGGCACACCGGTACGCAATTCGATCCCGATGTGGTGGAAGCGTTTCTGCGCTGCCAGCCGCTGATCGAATCCGCCGGCGAATGGGATGCTGCAAAATAATCTTCCAAGGCTTGGAAAAAATTCAGCCGTGTTTTTCCAACCATGGGACGTAATCGCGGATACCGTCCTCAAGGCTGGTGAAGTTGGCGCGATAACCGGCACCGCGCAAGTTGGCCACCTCGGCCTGCGTGCGGTTTTGATATTTGTCGCGCAAGGTTTCCGGCATCTCAATGAACTCGATCTTCGGTTCGCGGCCCAACGCAGCAAAGACCGCTTTCGTCAGGTCGAGCCACGTCCGCGCCTGGCCGGTGCCGACGTTGAACAGCCCGCCAGCGCCCGGATTATCGGCAAAAAACAGCGTCGCATCCACCGCGTCCTTCACATAAATGAAGTCACGGAGTTGCTCGCCATCCTTAAATTCAGGATGATTGGATTTGAAAAGTTTGACGACGCCGTCTTTTTTGATCTGGCCCCACGCTTTGTGAACGACCGAGCGCATATCGTCTTTGTGCGCCTCGCGCGGGCCGTAGACGTTAAAATATTTCAGACCGACAATCCGGTCGAACAGGTTTTGCCGCAGCGCCCAGAGGTCGAACAGGTGCTTGGAATAGCCGTACATGTTCAGCGGCGTCAAGTCCGACACTTTGTCGAGGTCGTCGCTGTAGCCGAGCGTGCCGTCGCCGTAGGTCGCGGCGCTGGAGGCGTAGACGAAGCGAATGTTGTGGTGCAGACACCACTCGCAAAGTTCGCGCGTGAAGCGGTAGTTGTTGTCGGCCAGATAGCTCGCGTTGCGCTCGGTCGTCGCGCTGCACGCGCCGAGGTGGATGACGGCGTCCACTGCGCCCAACGTATCGTTGCCCAGGTGAAACCGGAAATTATCGGCCTCCCAATAATCGGCGAATTTCAGGCCGACGAGGTTTTTCCATTTCTCGTCGGAACCGAGTACATCCACCACGAGAATATCGTCTTCGCCGCGCGCGTTCAGCGTTGCGATCACGTTGCTGCCGATGAATCCCGCGCCGCCGGTGACAATATATTTGCCCATGAAACCTTGGTCCTTTCCTCGTGCCGCCGCAACGATACCGGAATCCTCCGGCTTGGCAAGATTTTCGGACAAGCGTGGGCGTGAGCTTAGAATTTGATGTGCGCTGCGAGCGCGCCAAAGGCGTCCTCGCACGATTGACCCTCGAACTCCTTGGTGCGATAGACCATCATGAACACCAAATCCAAACGCGCCATGACCCACACCGCACCGCCTTGCAGTTCGCAGACCAACGGACGCCGATCAACGTACGGGCTGTTTTGCCGAAACAGGCTGCCATCAAGGAATTCATTGCGGGCCACGGCCCGCTCCTCCACACGGCCGAAAATATAGAAACCCGGTCGCTGCGCCGACGCGCCCGAGGTGCGTCCGCCATCCGTCACCCCCAAGGAGTCAATGGTCTGGATACCAAAGTCGTCGGGGAGACGCCAGCCCGCGCGAAAGGTGGCACCCATGCGTGCCGAGGTGTCCACATTGCCCAAACTGGCGCCCGTATGTGGTAGGAGCTCGATGTTCCAGTCACGCGACTGACTCGGGGACCAACGCCAAGTGCGCTGATATTTCAGAGCGCAACCGGGCTCGTTACCCAACTGGTTATGCCAACCTGCCGCCTGCGCAAAGCCGCCTGCAAAGTGTGCGGTGTTTTGCTCCTCTTTAGCCAAGGCTCCCGGCCCAACCACGCCAACTTGCAGTTGGATGTTTTCCAGAACCGGGAGGCCGGAGCCGGGCAGCACACCACGACGCTGGAGGACCGGCCCCGCATAGAGCCAGCCGGCATAAGGCCGATCGTCGGGCAAAAGATATTTTACGGTGAGGTCTCCGGGCGTAAAAATGCTTTGCCCGATTTCGAATCCCCAACGCCACGTGTCCGCACGCAGACCATACGCGGCAAAACCCTTGATCCCGTGGGACGGGCTGCGTTCGGCGCCGAGATACACGGCGCGGAAGCCTTGGGTGTAATGCCGATCCGTGCCGGCAAACCAGTCGTTCTCCTCGGCCAACTCCAGCGTGGGGCCGCGCAGGTCGGGCGAGAACGCGGGCTGTGCGGACACCACTAAACCACCCGCGACGCTTAGCCCCAGACCGAGCCAGCGCGACCACCGCTCAAGATGCCGCAGAGCAACAGATCCACGCATGACCGCTCCATTTCTCCGCGCCGCACGAGCGCGCTGCGCCTACGTTGTCGGACGATCGTTGCCGTAAGCAGCCACTACGCGACGAATCACCTCGCTCGTCGAGAGGCCGGCGACCATTTTGGCGAGCACAACCTTACCGCCGTGTGCCTCGACCACGTCGCGCCCGCTGACGTAATGCGCCCAGTCCTCGGCCTTCACCAGCACGTCGGGCAACAGCGCGGCGATCAGGTCGCGCGGCTCGTCCTCGTCGAAGATACAGACATAGTCCACCATTTCCAGCGCCGCGAGCATCCGCGCGCGGTGCGCTTGTTCGAGAATCGGGCGCTGTGGCCCTTTGTAGCGGCGGACGGACGCGTCGGAGTTCACCCCGACGATCAGGAGATCGCCCTGCTCGCGGGCGAACTGGAGATAGGTCACGTGACCGTCGTGCAACAGATCGAAGCTGCCATTGGTGAAGACGATTTTCTTGCCGGTCTGCCGCAGCCGCGCGCATTCGGCGGCGAGCGCCGCGCGCGGCAAAATTTTGGACTCCATCGTACGCATGTGTTGGGATTTAACCACAGAGAGCACCGGCGGTCATAGCCTTTTTTCCAACCCTGAGATCTCTGCAAAACTTTTTGAAGGCAGCCGTGGGTTGGGTACAAACGGGTATGAAAACTACGTTGACCCCAGCTGGGCTTGCTCGATAGCCTGCTGCCGTCCGCCCCTCGCAATGACTTTCTCGAAAAGCTCGAACACAGCCTGGACTGGTGCTCCATTGAGGAGGCGTTGCCAGCGCTGTATCGCGCCGCTGGTGGTATTCAAGATGAGCCTGCCATAGCACGGCTACGGGTTGTCCGATCCGCCGTGCGAAGAACTGGTCCGCGACCGCTGCAGCTGGCGGCGGTTCGTGGGACTGGGCTGGCAGGCCGCGGTGCCGGACGAAACGACCCTGGTGCGGTTTCGCCAGCGGCTACGCGCCCACGGGTGGCACGGGACGTTGCCGCCTTTTGCAGAGGTCTCAGACTTGGAAAAAACGGGGGGGGCGACTTCGGAGAAGCCGCCCTACCGAAAATCTGCAAGGTGGGGCGCGTTCTCCGAACGCGCCGCTGTTCTATGGCGCGCGGCCAAGCCATCGGCGGCGAGCAAGGTTTCGAGGCGATGCTCGCGGATGCCGTAAAAATCTTTCAGCGCCTTGATCTGCGCCAACGCCTGTTCGCGACGCGGCGCACCGGGACGTTTGACCGCGAGGATCATCTTATTCTTGCTCGTATGCTCGAGGGCGATGAACTCGAATACCTGTGTTTCATAGCCGGCGGCCTCCAGCCAGAGCGCGCGCAGCGTATCGGTCAGCATCTCGGCTTCCTGCCCCAGATGTACGCCAAACCGGAGGAGCGGCTGGAGCACCGGCGGCATCTGGAGCTGCGGGCGCAGTTCCTTGTGGCAGCACGGCGCGCACATGATGATCGCGGCCCCGGCACGGATGCCCTGATGGATCGCCAGATCGGTGGCAACATCGCAGGCGTGCAGCGCAATCATGATCTGAATCGCCGCGGGCGCATAGCTCTCCACGCTGCCCTCGCGGAACGAGAGCGGCACCATGCCGAGCTTGCCGACCACGTCATTGCAAAAGCGGACGAGATCGGCGCGTACCTCGACGCCGGTCACCACCGCCTCGCGGCCCAAGTTGTTCCGCAAAAAGTCATGCGTGGCGAAGGTCAGATAGCCCTTGCCGGAACCGAAATCCACCACCTCCACGCGCGGCGCGGCGGCGAGCGGTGAGGCCAGCAAAGCGTGGCGCAGGATATCAAGAAAGACGTTGATCTGTTTCCACTTGCGGGACATCGAGGGCAACACCTGATACTGCGCATTGGTGACGCCCAGCGCCTGCAAAAACGGACGGCGCGGGTCAAGCAGTCGCTGCTTCTCGCGGTCGTGCTCCGCGTCCGGCACGACTGCGGCTGTGGCCGTGTTGCGCCTCACCATGCACTTGCCCTTTTTGCTGAATTCGATCTGGATGTTTTCCGTCGTGGTAAAGAGATGACCGCTCTTGAAGTCGCCGCCGAGCAGCGCGCGAACGGTATCCAAACCTGCCGCCACCGGGAAGTTTTTGGTGATGTCCTTCGTGCGGTGACGATAAACGAACGACAGGCATTCCTGTCCCTTGATGCTCAGCGCGCGGATGACGATGTTCCGCAGGCCGGGTTCGTCACCGCGATATTTGCCCAGCACCAGTTTGACGAGCGAATGCTCGGCCACGGAACGCTGCAAGCAGACGAAGAACGCCGCGAGCTCCGTAGGTTGGCCGACCGTTGCCATGGGCTTATTGAGTTCTCCCAATATGCGTAATTGTCTTGTCGTTAGGTAGGGACGGCGCGAGCGCCCTACCCCAACCTATACCAAGCTCAAAGGCGGCAACTTTCCCAAGTCTTGGAAATCAACCTTGCAGCGCCATCAAGAATTCAACGTTCGTGCCGGTTTTCTTGAGACGGTTGATGAGCAACTCCATGCCCTCGACCGGCGGGACGCCGTTGAGCGCCTTGCGGAGAATCCAGATTTTTGCCAGTTCGTCCGCGTGCAGGAGCAACTCCTCTTTGCGTGTACCGGATTGCTCGATGTTCATCGCCGGGAAGATACGCTTATCCACCAACCGGCGGTCGAGTCCGATTTCCATGTTGCCGGTGCCCTTGAACTCTTCGAAGATCACTTCGTCCATACGGCTGCCGGTATCCACGAGCGCGGTCGCTAGAATCGTCAGACTGCCGCCGCCCTCGATGTTGCGCGCCGCGCCGAAAAAGCGCTTTGGCTTGTGCAGCGCGTTCGCATCCACACCGCCGGAGAGAATCTTGCCGGAGTGCGGCTGGAGCGTGTTATAGGCGCGGGCGAGACGCGTGATCGAGTCGAGCAAGATCACCACGTCCTGACCACATTCCACACGGCGCTTGGCCATTTCGATGACGATTTCCGCCACCTGCACATGCCGTTCGGGCGGTTCATCGAAGGTCGAAGCCAACACCTCGGCCTTGGTGGTGCGCTCCATATCGGTGACTTCTTCCGGGCGCTCGTCAATCAGCAGAATGATGAGTTTCACCTTGGGATTGTTGGCGCTGATGCTGTTGGCGATTTTCTGCATCAGCACGGTTTTGCCGGTACGCGGCGGCGCGACGATCAGGCCGCGCTGGCCCATGCCGATCGGCGTGAGCAAATCCATGACGCGCATGGAAATTTCGCCGGGCACGGTTTCGAGCACCAGCCGCCGGTTTGGGAAGAGCGGCGTCAGGTTTTCGAACGGAATCTTGTTGCGCTGTTTTTCAGGGTCTTGGTCGTTGATGCGGTCCACGCGCAGCAATGCGAAGAAACGCTCTTTCTCCTTCGGCGCGCGGATTTCGCCCTCAACGAGATCGCCGGTACGCAGCGCGAAGCGGCGGATTTGCGACGGCGAGACGTAGATGTCTTCCGGACAGGGCAGATAGTTGTAGTGCGGCGAGCGCAGGAAGCCGAAGCCGTCGGGCAGAATTTCGACCACGCCGCGACCGAACATCGTGCCGTTATAGCGGGCGTTGCAGCGCAGGATTTCAAAAATCAGCTCGTGCTTGCGCAACGCGCCGAGTTCCACAAGGCCGTAGCTCTCGGCCAACACCTTGAGTTCCGGCACCTGTTGCTGCTGAAGCTCGAACAAATCCAGTCGCCGGCCCCGTGGACGGGTGTTCTGCGCTTGGGCCGCGGTCGCAGAGGGCGCGGGCGGCATGGGCTGCGACACGGTAACGGTCGGGGGCGCGGCCTGTGGCTCCATGGAAACCTGCGTTACCGGCGCGGCGGGTAGAGGCGCGTTCATAATCTCGGGCGGCGGGGGCGCGGCTACCGGTGTGGCCTGCGGTTGTTCAGAGATTTCCGGTAACGGCGCGGCCTGACGCGGCGGACGACCCCGACGACGCATTGGTTTTTCTTCCATCATGATGTCACTGCTCCTTCTTGCACATTGCCCAAAGTTTTTTCACTTGTGCGGCCAGGGCGCGCCGCGTTCCATTATTCCAAATCACCACATCCGCCCGCCGCACCTTGCGACCCAGCGGCCACTGCGCCCGCATCCGGCAGCGCGCATCGGCGGTATGCACACCGCGACGTTCCAAGCGGCGCAATGCGATCTTTTCATCAGCCGCAATGCACCAGATGGCATCCCAGCCGCGCGTCAGCCCCACCTCGAACAGCAGCGGCACTACGCCCACCGCATCGCGTTCGGCTTGACGCTGCGCAACCAGCCACGCCCGCATCTCGCGGATCACCGCGGGATGCAAAATCTTTTCCAACTTCCGGCGCTGCATGGGATCGGCGAACACCGCCTGCGCCAGCGCTACACGACAAATTCCGCCGTCCGATCGCACCACCGCCGGCCCGAAAACCCGTACGATCCGCGCGTGGGCGGGCGTCCCGCGCCGTAAAAGCCGGTGCACCGATTCATCGGCATCCCACACCACCGCGCCGCGCTTCTGCAGCAGCCGCGCCACCTCGGTCTTGCCGCAGCCGATGCCGCCGGTCACCGCGATCCGCAGCGCGCGCTGTTTGGACTCACTTTTTTTCATCGTGGCCCGCACCGAAGCCTTGGTCACGCAACGCCAACACATGTCGCAACACGCGCTGCGCCTTCAGATTCTCCGGCGCACGCGCGAGCGCTTCCAGCGCACATCGCTCGGCGCGGTCGAGTTGCCCGTGCTGCAACGCCTGATCCGCCGTCTCCACCTGATCGGCCGCGATCTGCGCATCAGCCCGGCAGTGGATGCGGAACACGCGATACTTCGCATTGCCCCACACCAGCGTGAAGAGCCGCAGTTGCTTGGGCGCGCGCTCGAACAGCCACGCCGGTGCGTCCGTCCGCGGCGGCAGTGCGTTGACCATGTAGCGCATCTGCTGATTGACGCCGATGGTGCCATACTCGCCCAGCGCATGAACGTAATACAGCGCGCCCGCGCGCTCCGCCCAGTCGCGAAATTGCTCTTCGGTGCCTTTGAAAAGAACCTCGCCGTAGGCGTGCACCCGCTCACGAATCGTTGGCGACTCAAACTTTGGATGCAGGAGAATCGGACAATCTCCATAGGCCAGAATCGAGGCGCTCACGCCAAAATTGGCCAACACCGGCTCCGGCGCCACATTTTTCCGCAACCAATCGGTCAACCCGGTCAGCTCGCGGTACGACACATTCAACCGGCCCTGTTGCTCCGGCGCTTGGATGGTGTTCGCGGTCTCCATGGCCAACGTCAGCAGCAGAAAAATCGCCACCACCACGCCCACCCACCACGCGCGGCGCACCGACCACGCCGCCCACCAGCCCAGCACCGCCGCCATAAACAGGATTACGAAAACATGCAACCGCACGAAAAACCAATACCCGACACAAGCCACCACCAAACAGGTTATCACCAGCGACAGATTGGAAGCTTGATCCTCGTTTTTGCGGAGAGCCAGACAAGTCAATGCAACGCAGCTCGTGGTTACTATGGCGGGGAATAGTGCGAATGTCAAACGCCATGTCGCCGAATGCAGCGCCGGCACCCAGAGAATCCGCTGATTGAACGTCAGCAGCGCCGGATCATCGGGCTTGATGTTGAGGAACCGCAGCTTGGCCAGCAGCAGCTCGCCGAAGTGACCGTAGGCCGCGCCGTAGGTTTTGGCCGCGAGCAGGCCGAGCGCCAACGGCAACAGAGCCAAAAACAGCCAGCCGCCGCACGTTTTCCAAGGTTTGGAAAAACCGGTGTTTTCGTTTTCCAGCCGAGTTTTGCGAGACGGGCAGTCTTGGGCGGCCAACCCTTGGAAAATCCGCCGCGCACCCGCCACCACCACCGCGCCAATGGCGAGCAGTAACGGCGGTGACAGCAAAAATCCGTGCGCGCGCAGATACGGATTCCACATGCCCGCCGCCACCAACGCGAGCACCTGCAACCACGCTGCGCCTTGCTCGCGTGGCGCGAGCGGCGTACGCACAAAAATCACACGTGCGCCGAGCCACAGCGCCCAAATGAAAATGTAAAATTGGATCAAATCCCACGTCATCAACGCCAGCGCGAGCAACACCGCGGCCAGTGCCGAGTTCAGCCAGAAGGCGCGGCGGGTGGCCAAGCCCGTCGCCACGAAACTGGCGATGAGCACAGGCAGCGCAAAATTCTCGTGCGAAATTTCCTGACCTGTCGAGCGGATCACGTTAGACAGCGCGACCGCGTAAAACGCGGCGGCGACAATCCCGCCCCACCACGACCGCGTACCAAGCCGTACCCACCACGCGAGCAACGGGATGCCGAGGCAAAACCAAAACACTTCGATCCACCGCAGCCGTTCGGCCAGCGAGAGGGACGCGGGCAACAGCTTGGCCAGAAAGGCGGTGAGATAGGTGTCCGTCACGGTATCGGTCTCGCGCACGCGAATGCCGTGCGGAAATTCGAGGCCATGATCCACCACCGGCAGATGACCGTGCGCCAGCACCTGTTGAACACGATGAAAATGGATCGCACCTTCAAGCGTGAACGGCAATTCGCCATCGGCCAATGGTCGTTGCGCGTCGAGCACGTAGCGACGCAGCGTCAGACCAGCGGCAAAAACGGCCAGCAGCGCCAGGACCACGGAAAATATTTTAATTTTTGCAGCCACGGCTTTCAGAAAAGGTTCATCTGTACATCAGACTTGGGCGGCGCGGGTTTGGGTGGTGGCGGCGGCGCCTCCTCCAATTCGCGTGCCATGGAGTGCAGTTCCAAGGTTTGGAAATATTCGCGCAGCGCAGCCGTGTCCGGCGGCTGGAGGCAGAGCGCAGCCCAGTCCACGCGCTCGACCAAATCGGTGCGCAGTTGGATCAGTTGCACATTGCGCTCGACATCGGCGCGATGCGCCGCCAGCGCGGCGCGCGTCTTCTCGCCCGTCACGGCCGCCAGATGCGACCAAAGACCGGCGAGCGACTCAAATTCCATCAGCAACTTGGCGGCGGTTTTCGGGCCAACGCCGGGTACGCCGGGAATGTTGTCCACCGCATCGCCCGTCAGCGCGAGCAACTCCACGATGCGATGGGGTGGCACACCCATTTTCTCGTGTACTTCGGCCGGTCCCATTCGGCCACCGGCGGCGGTGGGCGAGACAATGGCAACGTGGTCGGATACGATCTGGAACAAGTCCTTGTCGCTGGTGGCCAGCAGAGCCTCGGCATCTTCGGCATGCGCCGCGAGCGAGGCCATCGCGTCGTCGGCTTCCTGTCCTTCGACACGAAACGCGGCAATATGCGAGCGTTGCAGAAATTCTTCGATCAGCGGGAATTGACTACGGAGCGCGTCGGGCATTTTTTCGCGCTGTTGTTTGTAGCTGGGCAGAAGGTTCATGCGCGTGGCGGGCAGGCCGGCATCGAAGACCACGGCCCAGTGCGTGGGTTTCCAGCGGACAGCGAGTTGCCGCGCCATGCGGATGAAGCCGAATACCGCGTTGGTCGGCTGGCCCGCCTGTGTGGACAGGTTTTGGATGGCATAAAACGCCCGATACGCCATGGCCGCGCCATCCATCAAAAGTAGGGTTTTGGCAGACATGCTGGGGAAACAAAAAATTCTACGCGTCTACGGCGCGGCTTACTCGTGTTTTCCAAACCCTGGAAAAAACATCCTTTTCGTTTTCCAAGGTTTGGAAAATATCACCACTCATCCCGTGCGACGATCAATTTATGGCGTCGCCGGCGCCGTCTCAGTCTGCGCCTTGGCCGTGCCACGGCTCGTCAGCGTCGGCCGCTCCTTGCGATGGATGGGCCGACCCGAAGAGTCCACGATGCGGGAGGTGATAAAGATCATCAAATTTTTCTTCGTAGAATTGGAACCTTTGCTTTGAAACAGCTTGCCGAGCAGCGGAATATCGCCCAGCACAGGAATTTTATCGTTGAAGTCCTTCAATTCCTCGCGAATCAAGCCGCCCAGCACCACGGTCTCGCCGTCCCAGACCACCAGTTTGCTGGTGACCGTCCGGGTTTGGAAGAACGGCTGCGACGCGTTGAAGTTCGAGGTACCACCAGTCTGTGCGCCATATTGATGCCATTCGATCAGCTCGGAAACCTCCGGGACGAGCGTGAGATCAATCGTATAACCATCCGGGCCAATCGTCGGCGTGACCGTAAGCAACACACCCACTTCGCGCGTTTGGAAATCAGCCGGCGTGAACACGGTGACGTTGAGCGTTGAGGCAACCGCCACACCGCCACCAGCAGAATTATTCGCCACTTGGATTTGGTTGGCCTCATAGGCCTGCGGATAGCGGATTTCCTTGATGACCTTGATGACCGCCTGTTCACTATTCTTGGTCGTGACGCGCGGCGAGGAGAGCACGTCGGCATGCCCCTT
>SCQF01000070.1 GCA_004321905.1 Verrucomicrobiota bacterium
CATTGGCGACGGGGGACGTTACGAGGCTTATACCGAGTTCTTGGCCCCGTTGAAGTAGCACGACGCAGCGGAGAAGGCATGGCTCGCTGTCTCGTGCCCCGCAACAAACGATAACTTCGAGCATTCGCGGAGGCGGAGCTTGCACACTGTATGGATTTTTTCGCTTGAGCCGATTGAAACTCGCTACACCGCGCAGTGGTATGAAGGCGTTCCGAGGCAGATAGCGGCATTTGCTGAAAAGCGTGGAACTCCTGCTCGCGTCTTCATGGACGCCAGCGAGTTTGCCGCCAGCGACATCGCCTCTGGGGCGCTTAATATCGTCAACATTCCTGGCGATGGGAGGCCACAGAAGGCCAGCGTAGGGGCCTTTCTCAACTTCGCTACCACCAATTTATGGAAGAATGATCAGGTAAACCGATTTATCGGGCTGATCGGCGCTGGCTTGGTCCGCGATGGCGATAAAGTTTGGGTTGCAGACGCATGGCACTCAGGAATTTTCCAACTTGCCTATATGCGCGATCTTCTGGGCATCAAATTTGAAATATCGGCTCTTTGGCACGCTGGCTCATATGACCCATGGGATTTTCTTGGCCGAAATATAGTGGACAAGAAGTGGTCCTATGCGACTGAACAAGCACTGTTTGCGACCATCGACCGTAACTATTTTGCATCCACTTTCCACTGGTCACTGTTCAACACCGCATTGGGCATTGAAACAAACCTTGGCGACAAGGCCGTCTTGAGCGGCCACCCATGCGACTATCTGTGGGATGAGCTTCCGCGCTACAGCATTCCGCCAGATAAGCGACCAAATCTGATCCTATTTCCTCACAGGCTCGCCCCTGAAAAGCAGCTTGAGATTTTCAAGGATTTGGCGGGTACGCTTCCCCAATACGAGTGGGTCGTTTGCCAAGAGCAGTTCCTTACCAAGCCCCAATATCATGAGATGCTTGGACGAGCAAAACTCTCCTTCAGTGCAGCATTGCAGGAAACGCTTGGCATTGCACAAGGAGAGGCCATCATCGCTGGGGCGATACCCTTATCTCCCGACCGCCTTTCTTATACCGAGCAGTATGACCGTCCATTCCTGTATCCCAGCGAATGGACGGAAAGCTGGGATGCGTATTTAGCCCATAAGAGCGAGCTGGTGACGGTCATTGTCAAATTGATAGACGAATACGCCACTCCAAAAGTCCAACAAGCGATCAAGGATCAAGACCGCGTATTGAAGGCGCGCTTTCTCACAGCTGAGCCTCTTTACCGCAATTTGGTGGGGTCATAATGCCAAAACGAATGATTTACGTGACGTTCCGCAAGCGAGGTCTACATCATTTCCCCAATGCCCCCAATCAGGTTGCATACCTTGCCAGTGAGCATCGGCATACTTTCTGGTTCAAAGTCTCCATCGAAGTTCAACATTCCGAACGAGATATTGAATTCCACATATTTCAGGACTGGCTTGAAAGCCTCTACGACCAAGATGTTCTACAACTGGATGGCCGTAGCTGTGAGACGATGGCAGAGGAATTATATGGACATATAGTTAAGCGCTATCCTGGCCGCTCTGTAGAAATTGATGTTAGTGAAGACGGCGAGAATGGCTGCGTCCTAACCTGGTGTGAATAATAATGGCGGATGGCTCATATGGAGTTGTGCCATGAATGATGACAACTGGAATGTAAGCGCATCCAACCGCCCCGATTATCGCAATTGGTTTGAAAATTCGGCGCTGGTGCTGCCAGCCATTCACAGCAGCTATATGAATTATTCGGGAAAGCCTGATGTAAATTCCAAGCTAATAGAGCTTGGGTATCGCGCATTTGGCTCATTTAATTTCCTTTGTGAAGATGGACTTTATCTTTATGACGCGGCTCTATACAGCGCTGGCGGAGCCGAACTCGATATTGAAAAGTCAAAGAAGCAAACCCCTGGAATTTGGGATCGAAGGAAAGATACTACCCTGCTCACCGATAGTGGTGGATTTCAGGTGATACAGGGTATTTGGAGTCCTAAAGAGTACTACGAAAAGCGTCACCAAATTCTGGCATGGCAAGAAGAAATTGGTGACGTCGCAATTGCTATGGACGTGCCGACGGGCTGCGTCGGTAGCGAAAAAGCTAAATCCATTGAAACATTTGACGAAGCCCTTGATTGGTCAAAAAATAATTTTGAATGGCAGGTTAAAAATCGCCATCCAGCAAAATCACGGATGCTGAATGTTGTTCAGGGCCTCAGCGTAAGTGGCAAAAATGGCGTTATGCGCTGGTATGATGAAGTTAAATCCTTTTCCGACCGAAGCATATGGGGCGACAACGCATTTGATGGCTGGTCGTTTGGTGGATTTGCACGCGACACGAAGGCTGCTTTGCCCCTCATTAGTCGGATGCTGCAAGATGGCTTGTTGAGTAAAAATTCAAATCATCGCTGGATACACTTTCTCGGCGTAACCTCGTATGAAAGAGTGGCTACATTTACTCTGCTTCAACGGGCTTTGCGCAAGGTGCTCGCGGATGATCAGTTCACTATAAGCTGCGACTCGTCCAACGCGACCTTTGCTGTTGGCAAGGCTGGTACATATTACACAGACGCCCGAGATAAAATTGCAACGCGGAAGGTTTTGACTGCTCGATGGTTCCAGCCTACCTGTGGCAAAGACTGTCGTACAAATTGCTCTGAATCCAACCCGCTATGCGGCCCATGCTTGACCGACCGCATATACCAAATGATCGAGATGTTCGGCACGTCAACGCTGAATTTCCACATGAGCCTCGACATGGTTTTCGAGCTGGTTAACTTTGATGATAACTCAAGCGGACGGCTGTCCCCTGTGGGCTACCTGTCGTATATGTTTATCAGTATGGAAATGTTTCTGCGGCACGTATATCGGCGCTCAAATGAGATCGTGGCGGCCAAAGAGGGGCTGGTCGATCAGCTTGTCGCAGCGTTCAAGAGCGAGACCCCCGAATCAGCATTGGCGAAGATCAAGCTTGCCTAATCCTTATTGGCTGTAGGCTAAACAAAGCGGTCTCTACAAAATTTCGACAGCGACTTTCATCATCTGGTCGTTGACCTCGATATAGCGCTGCGTCGTACTCATGTGCCTATGCCCAGCCAGCGTCATGATCACCTTCGCGGACACGCCGCTGTGAGCCAATTGCGTGATAAACCACCGCCGCCCGCTGTGGCTGCTCGCGCCATCAATTCCAGCCAGTTCGTAAATCTGACCGAACAGCTGACAGAGCGTGTTGGCCGAAAACGCCGTGGCCTTTTGCGTTACGAGGAACGGCGCGGCGCGATCCGTTGCCGTGATGGACAACATAAAGCGCTCCAATTCGCGGCGCAGCTTGCCACTGACGAACACCGTCCTGGC
>SCQF01000018.1 GCA_004321905.1 Verrucomicrobiota bacterium
ATCTGGCCGAGGTTGACCGGCAGATAGTTGTTTGTTGGCGAGAAGCGGCTGACCAACGCCGCGATATTAGAACCCGCCCCGCCGATGTGTTGCAGGTCTTCGTCCAGTTCCGCCGCCGCCTGCGTCGCCAGCCATTTGACCTGGCCCTGATTCACCGCCGCGAAGTCGTTAGGCACGGCGTTGGTGTTCAGCACGTTCCGGTTCGTCCACCACGCCGGCGCTTGGGCGTGGACAACGAAAGTTGACCCTGTCAAGACAAGGGCCAGACCAATCAGCCACAGATGAACATCGCGGGAATACGGATGGAAAGAGAGTTTAGACGGGATTACAGGATTATTTTTCATATTACTGCTCCGCTTCGATTTCTCCGCCCTTGGATTTTTGCGTTTTCTCGATCCTGTCTAAAACATCTTCCGTACATTCCGTGTGCTCCGTGGTTCGCCGCGCGCTTCCTTTTTTCACAGCCCCGGCTGATTGGTGAAGCTGCCCATCCCTAGACCACCCTGTTCGGGGATATCGGTCAATACACCATCCACATAACTCTTGGTGGCGACATCCTGCGCATTCGTGGGATTGGCGACGTTATCCAGTGGCATTCTTTCCAAAGTAGGGAAAAGCACAAGGTTAAATTTTCCAAGGTCTGGAAAACCAGATGGAAACTTGGACGGGATCAACAGGATTTGCATGATTGCCGGGCAACATCCTGACAATCCCGGTTATCCCGTCTAAAATTCCCGTGCTTAGAAAGCTCCCTTGCCGAGCCAGAATAGGAGCGCCTAACGAACGCATGGATTGGTGTGCCCGGTGTTGAGTTTGGTGGGTGCGTGGTGTATCAAACATGCGGCATGAATGTTCCGCCGGATAAAAACCTCTATACGATCTCACGGGGTGACTATGTGCTGGCGGGGGCGGTTTTGGCGCTGGCCATCACCGCCATTGCGGCAACCTTGCATCGTCCAGCCGACGCCGAGGCGCGCGCGCTCATCCATGTTGGCACAGCACCGGTACAAGAATTGGATTTAGCGACGGATCGGATGGTGACGAATCTCGTCGCCGGACACATGGCAGAATTTGAGATCAACACCGGACGCATTCGCGTACGCGAGATCACCTGTCCTCAAAAGTTGTGTCAACATACGGGCTGGATTTCGCGCCCCGGCGAAATGATTGTCTGCGTACCCAACAAAATTCTGATTGAGGTGACCGCCCAGTCCGGCCACTCCGACTACGACGCCGTGAGCCACTAGCCACATCATGAACCCCACGGAAAACAAAGAGATTCGACAAGTCGCGCTGTTGATCGCGTTTGCCACCGGCTTGCAGCTTGCCGAGAACAGTTTCCCGCAACCTCTGCCCGGCCTGAAACTCGGTTTGGCCAATATGATCACGCTGCTGGCCTTGGTCAAGCTGGGCTTTCGGACGGCACTTGAAATAGCTTTGTTGCGCACCTTGATCGCCTCGCTGGTCTGGGGGACTTTTCTGAGTTCCGGCTTCCTGCTGAGTTTTGTGGGCGCGCTGGCGAGCACGCTGGTGATGGGTCTGTTGTACCGGCTGGCAGCACCGGCTGGGTTGAGTCTCGTCGGCATTAGCGTAGCCGGCGCTGTGGCACACTGCCTGGCACAGATCGCCCTCGTTTTTCTGCTGTTGATCCGCCATCCGGGCGTTTTCGTGTTGCTGCCGTGGCTCATCATCGGTGCGGTGGCCACAGGTTGGATCACCGGCCTCGTCACCGCCCAAGTATGTCGGAAGCTGCACGCCGCACCCGACCCCGCAGGCTATAGAAACCAAGTTTTCGGCGCGTTCGGAGAACGCGCCCTACCAGTCCGATTTTTTGGTAGGGCGGCTTCTCCGAAGCCGCCGCAGCAAACGCTGGCTCCGCTGATCAAAATTATAGTCGTGCTGGTTCTCGCCGTGGTCATATTACTGGCGAAAAACCTCTGGTCTTTTGCGACGCTCTTTGCTTTTTTGGTGGCACTGACCAGCTTGGCTGGAGTACCCGCCCGGCGTTTGCTCCGTACGTTCCGCGGCTTGATCCCCCTGTTACTGTTTTCCTTTATCATTCCTTGTTGTTTCATCCACACTGGCGCACCCCTGTTTCACATGGGCCCGGTGATTATCACACGCGATGCCTTTATCGCCAGTGGTGTATCCGCGAGCCGAATCTTGCTGCTCATGCTGAGCGCTGCCTCGCTCATCACGCCTGCGCCCGGAGAACTAGTGGCGGGTCTGAGGGCCTGCCTCTCTCCGTTAAAATACTGCGGCGTACGGACCGAGCGTACCGCCGCGATTATCGCCTATTCACTATCGGCGCTACCCATCGTCTGGGAGCAATCACGGCGGACAATCAAAGCGCAAAACTTACGCAGCAAAGGAATTCGAGAATGGCTGCCGGCGCTGGCCGTGGTGATGGCCACTCTCTATAGCACAACACTGGCATCAGGCGCAGATGCCAAGGGGCGTTTGCCGTGAAAAAAATACTGGGCTGGATACCGGCGCTGGTCGTTTGTGGCGGCGTGCTATTTATCACGCAGCGATTCATGTCCGCCCGACATCCGCAGGAACCGATTCAAAAGATGACGCGTTTTTTGATGGACACCTATTGCATCATGCAGGTCCCCGGCGACGCCAGTGTCCGCGATAGCATGACGCAAGCCTTTGACCGACTCGAAGAGATAGATAAGAAGTTCAACGCCTTGAATCCGACGAGTCCCGTCTATCGGTTCAATCACGAAAATAGTCCCATCACCGATCCTGAAATCGTTGGCTTGGTTCAGACGGCGCTCGACGTCAGCGCCAAGTCCGATGGTGCGCTCGACATCACGGTGTTTCCGTTGGTGGATCTCTGGGGTTTCTACGGGAGTACTCCGCACCTTCCGGGTGACGGAAAAATTCAAGCATGCCTAAAACACGTGGGCTGGAAAAACTTGGCCATCGAGGGCGGTAAACTCATCAAGCACCGTCCCGATATGGCCCTCGATTTCGGCGCAATCGCCAAAGGTTATGGCGTGGGCGAGGCCGTCAAAGTGCTGAAGAACTGCGGTATTCGTTCAGCGCTGGTGGATGCCGGCGGCGACCTCTATATGCTCGGCACGCGCTACGGCAAACCTTGGCACGTGGGCATTCGTGAACCGCGCGGTACAGGGGTTTTCGGTGGAATGAAACTTACCGACAGGTCCATGGCCACCTCGGGCGATTATGAGCGCTACTTCATCAAAGCTGGCGTCCGCTATCATCACATTTTCGATCCGAAGACCGGTTATCCCGCCCACGGCCTCATCAGCGCCACCGCGATCACACCTGACCCCACGCTGGCCGATGCCTATTCCACCGCGCTGTTCGTGCTCGGCGCCGAACGCGCGCTGAAGCTGGTCGCCACGACACCCGACCTCGAATGTGTTTTGGTGACCGAGGCCGGCCGCGTGCTGATTTCGCCGCGGTTGCAAAAAAGCATGGCCATGACGGACTTGACTCTCGCCGGCCAGACAGGAAAATAGCGCATGATTTCGCGAGTCCAACACACGGTAAAGAAACAGAAGGCGCCCGTGCTCACTTCGGCGACGTTGGCGTTCCTGACCGATCTGAAAACGAACAATAACCGGGCGTGGTTCGCCGCGAACCGCAAGCGTTACGAGGCCGCGCGCGCCGAGTTCATCCAGCTCGTGGATGCATTCATCGCCGGCATCGCCCATCACGACCCGCGCCTGCTCGAACTCGATCCCGCCGACTGCGTCTTCCGCATCAACCACGACACGCGTTTCGCGCACCACAAAGAACCTTACAAAACCCACTTCGGCGCGTTCATCACCGACCGCGGCCGCAAGGTGACGCGCGCCGGTTATTATTTTCACCTTGAACCGGGCGCGTGCCTCGTGGCGGGCGGCCTCTACATGCCGCCCGCAGTCGAATTGCACGCCATCCGCCGCGCCATCCTTGCGGATGCCCCCGCGTTGCGCCAACTCCTTGGCAAAAAATCCTTCGTCGCCGCGTTCGGCAAGAAGTTGCCCGGTGCGCATCTGAAAATCGCGCCGCGCGATGTGCCCAAGGACCATCCCGACCTCGATTTGTTGCGCCTCAAAAGTTACGAGGTTTATCGCGACCTGCCCGACCGCCGTGTGCTCTCACGCAACCTTGTCAAAATAACGGCGGACTATTTTGCAACGATGCACCCCTACGTCGCGTGGCTAAACCGCGCCCTCGACCGCGCCGGCCGCGACAGATGAAGCTTGCATATTTTCCAAGGATTGGAAAAAGTCCGTTGCGCTTTTTCCAACCCTTGGAAAACTGCGCTGCCAGGCCGGCGTAGCTCAGTGGTAGAGCAGCGGTTTTGTAAACCGCTGGTCGGGGGTTCAAGTCCCTCCGCCGGCTCCATCGTTTTCACCAATGAAATCAATGTAATACGCGTTTTTATTGGCAAAAACGCACACAATCCCGAAAGTGAAAAAAGAGCCTAGTTGTTTGCCTTGTTTCTATTTTGGGTGTCACTTGGGCGTCACGCGAAATTTTCGGGGGCAAAAAACCTCTACCCGCGCAAGCGTGGGCGTCACGCGGGCGTCACTTGGCGCAAGAAAAACCCGGTCTAGTGTGCCGTTAAAACCACGATCTTGTCCCGGCCCTAGTGTTGTACCGTCCGGCAGGAATTGGCGGGTTTAACCCCGTGCCTTTGGCTCACAGGTACCCTTTAGAGTGGCCAGCAAGTATGAAAAGCATAGGTTCTTTCTGGTGGTTTATTGCCGGAGCACCACAGGGCACGCAATCATGAAAAATTATTGACTAACAGAAAAGCGAAAAATCATTCGCACATTTTTTCCGGCGCGGCGACATGTCGTAGTAATCAATGTGCGAATCGTTGTCGCGGGAAAGCAGTAAGCGCTTTGAATCGCGGGATTGGCGACGCCTTTCTGCGGTGATCTTTCGCTTTTTTGGCTTACTCATACTATTTTCACGATTGCGTGCTCTGTGGTGTTCCGCGTTGCTTGGCCCGGAAGGAACCTAGGCGCGGCATGGTGTTGAATTATCGTTTCAATTTTTTACTCACGCGAGAATAAGAAAAGTGCAAGTAGCCCACGCTTGGCCATTGCTCTAGGGGGAACCATGCCAGCTTGTCCGGTGCAAGGCTTGGAAACGATAGCAGCGGTTTTTCCAAGGCTTGGATTCTTGGCCTCTGTGTTCCTGCCTGTAGCTACACACACACTATAAGTGTGGTGTGTGTTTCGACAGGCTGTTGACACTGTTGCAACAGGGCGGCGTTTCGACAGTGGCGACAGGGGGGGGCGGTAATCATAGTTCAAACCTTTAACTTTGGGTTTTCGTAATCTTTTTTCATGGCGGCGATCTGGTCGGGCATACCTACAAAGTTTTTGCGCGGGAACACTGGCGGCGTAAATTGTTTTAGCGTGCCGTCGTCTAGTAGATTGTCGCGCATAGCTTCAGCCTGCCGCACGGTAAAGCCGAGTTGCCGTAGTGCTTCAATAAAGGCTTTCGCGGGTAGTGCCTTTACCGCAACAACGCCTAGTGCGTCAGTCTTCGTAAGTTGTGGCCCAGTGCTGCCTGCTTTATTCCTGTTCGCGGACGTGCGGACTATGGCGGCGACATCATCGCAAACCACAAAATGGCCTTCTTGCCATTTGATAGTGAAAGCCTCTTGCGGCGGGTAATTTCGGAGCAGGGTTTCGCAAACAAGCAAGCCATCCTCTTTGTGGTCGGTGAGGTAGATGCAAGCATCGAAGTCTCTGGCGATCACGCCACTACCCGCGCCTCGGTCGCGCGCGTCTCGGTCGCCCGCTGTTCCTTTGGGGTTGTGGTGAACGTAAAGAATCGCCGCGCCGGTTTCCTCTGCCAGACTGTCAAACATCGCCAAGACAAGCTTCATATCCCGCGCCAAATTTTCGTCGCCGTCTGCCAATTTGTAGAGCGGATCAATCACGATCACCTCGGCGTGATGCTTGCTGGCCAGTACCATGATTTTTTCCGGCGTAACATCATGGCCGCGCAAACTGGCGACATGCAACCGTCCGGCGATTTCTTCCGGTGCAATTCCAAGAGTACCCGCAAGATTGTGAACGCGCCGCCAATAGTGGGTGGCCTTCAGTTCAAATTGAATGAGTAGAACGCGACGCACCTGTGGTATGTGCCACCGTAGAACATTTTTTCCGCTGGCAATCGCAAGGCATAGCTGCAAAACAAAAAAGCTCTTGCGCGCCTTACTGCTGCCGATTATTGGCACTTTGTCGCCAGCATCAAAAGTGTTCTCTAACACCGGGTCAACTGACGGCGGCGTCTCGGCAATCCATGCGCTGGCATCTTGTGCGCTCAAATTATCCGCCACATTATCTGCCATCCGTTGAAGTTCGGTAGCAGTGGCAGCGGCGAGTTCGCAAGGCTTGGCGTCAGCGGAGTAAGCCTTCTCCGTCGTCCTTTGCGACGTGGCAAGAATTTCTCGCAGCGCGAATTTATCGGCAACGATTTTAGCGTAGTATTCCGCGTGTGCCGCTGTCGGCGTCGCGGTAATCAGTTGTTCCAAGAATTGCGGCCCGCCAATTTTTTCAAGCTGGCCCTGTGCCTTTAGATGTTCACCGATAGTCAAAAGGTCAACGGACTTCGAGTCCATCGCCGTGAGTGCAGCAAACACAACTTGGTGCGCTGGCATGTAGAAACTCTCGCCAGTGATACCGGCGGCAGCGCATAACGGCAGCACGCGGGCCGGTTCCAAGATGATGCTACCCAACACTCCGCGCTCGGCTTCCTCGCTAAAGGGCGGCAATTTGTCCGGCGTGCTCATGCCGCACCGCCTTCCGTTTCACCGGCTGATTTTTGAAAGGGCCGCAAATTCCACAGCGGACAGGCCGGGGCGGTGCATTCGCGGACAGCAGCTTCGTTGTATCCGACACACTCAATGCAGAACGCTTTGACGCAAAGCCGGGGGCTTGCCGTGCCCGCATACACGCGCTTGAAAAGGTTTAGCTTACTCGGCGCGTCTGTCGCCACCTGCTGAAGCCGTTCAGCGCGTTTATGGGCGATGAACTCACTTGGGGAAGCGGTTTGGGGAGTGAGTTTCATGCCGCACCTCGCGCCTTCACGGTGAAGCGGTCTAGGAATTGGTCAAGGTCGCTACGTTTGAACAAATGGCAGCGCGGGCCAATCCGCACGAAGGGCAAACGGCCCTGTGCGGTCAGGGTGTGCAAGTGGCGGCGCGACAAGCCCAAGTAGCGGGCCGCTTGCCCGGTCTTCATAGCCACGGGCGGGAATTGGTTTGGCGTGGTGTTGTTCATTGGAACACCTCGTACCGCGCTTTGCCCACGGCCCGCGCAATTTGTTCCTGAAGCTCGTGCGGCGGTACTGTGCGATGTTGCTCAATCTTGGCGTAGTGACTTTCTGGAATGTTCACCAGTGCGGCCAAGTCCGCCTGTCTCAATCCGCG
This sequence comes from Verrucomicrobiota bacterium, assembly GCA_004321905.1. Taxonomy (GTDB): domain Bacteria; phylum Verrucomicrobiota; class Kiritimatiellia; order CAIQIC01; family CAIQIC01; genus DP16D-bin41. The sequence goes on from SCQF01000018.1 coordinate 7,418, forward strand.
TTCCATCCGCGCAATCTTTAGCCGAATATCTTTAGCCATATGCACCTCAATTCTAGTATTCTCATTTTTTGGCAAAAAAATTTTGCCCTGCTCACTGTAGGCGGGCTTGTAAAGTGCTCGCCATCTATGGCGGGAGAATCAACTCGCGCACACACGCTTATTGCCCGCGTGTGGGATGTTCTTGGCGGTTTCGGACGGACAAATTCGGACAAATTGAGCGCGGGCTATTTCACAAGGCCATAAAAGCAAGACGGCCCGCACGGATAGCGGGCCAGTCGTTGCGGTGCTGATTCGGACGGAAAAAACAAAAGCACTATTGACTATTTGCGCGGCGGGATTCTCGTTTGCGGTGGGCGTCTATCATCCTGCTAACTTCGTCTGGCTTTCGGTTAAGATGTCTGGCGATCTCTACCGCTGGCAAGCCTTGTTCGCGCATGGTGGCAACACGTTTCAATTCTTTTGCCGTATATCCCGGCTTGCGCCCCGGCCCAACTTTGCGCCCCTCAATTTTCACGTCATAGGCAAGGTGTAAGCATCCATTCCCTTGTTCATCCTCGGTAGTTACAAAGCATCCCTTTTCCAGCTTGCCATCTATCATCCGCCCTTGCACGCCCTTAAACTTTAACGCTACCAGTTTCACCATCTTTTTTGTTGCGTTCGTTAGTTGCGAAAGGACAAACATTTTTAGGCCAGCTCTAGCACGGATGGTTTTTGTAGCGTTTATGATTTCAACATCAGCGGTCTGCCACTTGCCGTCTATTGCAATAGTAGTTTTCATATTCGATCGCCCTATTCGATTGCCTGCCGCCGCTGGAATAGGGCCAGACGGCAGCAGGACTTTCCGCGATAGCTAGTCGCGGGTAAATCGAAAGCTCATGCGGTAGCCGCAAGCAATTCCGGCATGGGCAGCGGATGAATCAGTTTTTCGATCTGTTTGCCTTCCGCCAGCCGCGCCGTTTCCAGTTCATAGCGCATTTGCAGATTCATCCACACTTCTTGCGACGTGCGGAAGTAGCGGGCCAGCCGCAAGGCGGTATCGGCAGAGATACCACGCTTGCCCAGCACGATCTCATTGATACGGCGGGGTGGGACGCCAATATCCTTCGCCAGCCGGTACTGCGACACACGCAACGGCTTCAAGAAATCTTCCATCAGGATTTCGCCCGGATGCACCAGCTTTTTGATGCGTTTAGTTTGGAACGGTCGCGTTGTCTTTTCAGTACACTTCATCGTGTGAACCTACGTCGAGCAGTACAATCTCTTTGGCTGTGATGCGTAAAATCAGCGCGATGCGATATTGATAGGTCAAGCTCACGGCCTGTTTGCCACGATGCTTGCCTTGTAAGGGATGCAGGCGCAATCGGGGAGCATGGGGATCAGTTTCGAGTTGTTTGAGTACGTCCTCAAAGAGACCGACAAGGTCAGGATGACGGCGCAAAAACTTGCGGGCCGTGCGTGCAAAACTTTCCGTCCACACCAAACCGAAACGCCGGGGATTATCGGCGGGCATGTCAACCTCCCTTCCGCAGTTCCGCCATCAAGTCCGCCGCCGTGCCTTTGCGGATGCGACCGGCCTTGAAGTCGGCTTCGGAAGCAGCAAGGCGGGCTTCGGCAAGGTCGTTCATCATCAATTCAAACTCCGCTTCACGCATAACCACATAGCGCGGGCGGTTGTTTTTGACAATCCGCACCGGCCCTTGGTCAAGCAGGGTGTCGAGGGCGGCGACGCCACGCCGTTTGATTTCCTGTGCTGCAATCATGTTCATAGCAGGCTCCGTATGGTTCTTTTTTCAGTATCAAGTATAGCATCTAAAAAAGCTCTGTCAAAATCTAATCGGCAGGGCTTCATGCCGTCGCCGCCTTGTTCACCACTGCCGCCACACCTTGCGGGCGGATAGCAAAATAGTCCGCCGCTTGCTTGGCGCTCATTAAATTGCGGTAGTGCGTGAACAGCATTTGCGGCGAAGTGTGGCCGAGTTCAAGGCACGTCTTTTGAATGTCGCCGTGCAAGGCTAGATGCGCGGATGCGAAGCAATGCCGGGCCACGTCTGGAGGCCAGTTTGTCAGGCCAGCCGTTTCTTTCACGGCACACATATGGCGACGCAACGTCATAGGCGCGGGAGCGATCTGCGCCCCCTTGTTTGCCAGCCGGTAGTGTTGCAACCAATCGCGCAAGTTCGCCGGAATAGTCACCAATCGGGCGCGGCGGGTCTTGGCAACGTCGGGAATAACGCGCAGCGTGCCGTTATCGAAATCCACACTTTCCCATGTGGCGCGTCCGGCCTCGTTCATCGGTCGCAATCCCGCAAAAAAGCACAAGGCGAGATAGGCGACACAATCCGGCGCGACTTTCTCCGCCGCGTGCATGATCTTGGCGACCGTGGCCGGATTCAAAATCGCGGGCAAATCCTTTTTGGCTTTGGGTAGCTTCAACTTGTCAGCAGGGTTTAATTCAAGCTCGCTGCGTTCAATGGCCCAGTTGAACAAGCCACGCATGACGGTCACAAAGTTGCGCCGGTTTTGCGCTTTGACGCTTTGCGCCTCTAGCCAATTTTCCAAGTCGGCGGGAGCAATCCGAATGGCGGGAAGCTGGCCCATGTCCTTCACCATTTTGGAAAGCCGCTTGCGGGCGTCATTGATCGAAGCCGGGCGGAGTTCGCGTTTTCCCATGTCGGCAAGATAGGCATCTACCATTGCCGCGAATGTCTGGCCCTTGTCGGCTTGGCGGTTGTAGCGCAACCAGTGTTTGGCGGCCTCCTCTAGGCTCGCCGCGCCCTTCAATAGCGCGACAGCGGCCACGGCATCAATCCGCTGGCTATCGGTCAGGGTGAAAGCCACATTACCTCGGTTGCGTAGTTCCACAGACTTGGCATCCGCCACGGCCTTCGCCGCCTCAATGGTCGGATACGTGGTGCGCTCACGTTTACCACGCCCGCCCAAGGGAACGTCAAGCTGCCAAGCGATGGCTCCGCTGGCATAGGTGCGCTTTCGGATGGTGCATCCCGCATAGCGAACGACCGTGCTTTTCCTTCTCATGGCTCCCTCGTTGTTAGGGTTATTTCCCGTTTGGGTGTCACTTGGGCGTCACGCAATAAAACTACACAACGATAATACCATTGTAAACATTGTGTTTTGTGAAAAATGGCTGGCGGTTTTGTAAACCGCTGGTCGGGGGTTCAAGTCCCTCCGCCGGCTCCACCAATTCCCCGTGAAATGTAGCAACAGAAAAATCCTCACCGACGATACAGCTTGAGTAATCAATGGTGCGTGGTGATGTTGCGGGCCATGCCGAACAGGCCAATGATCTCACCTTGCTCATTATGAAGGGGCCCTTTGGTGACAAGAAACGTACGCGGTCCAACCGCCGTGATAAAACTCTCCTCACAGGTTTGCGTGATCCCCGCATCCAAGATATGGCGGTCGTCTTCCATGATCCGGCGTGCATCATCTACGGGGAAAAAGGCTCGGTCGTCTTTGCCGAGTATTTCCTGCGTAGGTTTGCCCAAGAATCGGGCCGCCGGAGAATTGAGCAACCGATAACGGCCCTGGGTATCTTTCACATAGACAGCATCAGGCGTGCTTTCGGTGATCGCACGCAACAGGATCGGGCTTCCCAGCAACATTTCTTCCGTCAGTTCGTGCGCCCTATTCGCGCCATTCGCTGGGGACTCATCCGTAATCATAGTGCGGACACTACACCACATTGCACCTGCTTCAAATGATCGTGTTGGCTTGGCTGATGATTCCGCGAAGGCTTCCTTTTCCGCCGGCACCGAGCCGGGAAAAACTTAGCCGGCGCTGGTTTTTTGCGGCGGCGGTTCGCGCCCCACTTTTTTGAGCACGGCGACGAGGTCTTCCCAAACTTCCCACCAGCGCGCCTTGTCCTCGCCACCGCCGCGCAGCAAGAACGAGGGGTGGAAGGTCGGCATCACGTCCACGCCCTCATACTTCTGCCAGTGACCGCGCAGCTTGGTGATGCCAAGCTGATTGTTGAGCAAGCCCTTCACCGCCGTCGCACCGAGACAGACGATCACCTTCGGCTTGAGCATCGCAATTTGTTCGCGCAGATAGGGCAAACACGCCGCCATCTCGTCGGGCAGCGGCGCGCGGTTGCCCGGCGGGCGGCACTTGACGATATTCCCGATGAACACCTCGTCGCGCGTCAGGCCCATGCGAATAATCATCCGCGTCAGCAGTTGGCCGGCGCGCCCGACGAACGCCAAGCCTTGGCGATCTTCGTCCTCGCCCGGCCCTTCGCCGACGAACATGATCTCCGGCTGCGGATTACCTTGGCCCGGCACGGTGCGTGTACGGGTTTTGCCGAGCACGCATTTCTGACACGCGGCGACGCGCTGCGCGATTTCGGCGAGCGCCGGATTGGTGCTGGTTGTGGGCGGGAGCTCCAGCTCCCGCGCCTGCACGCGGGAGCTGGAGCTCCCGCCTACAAGAGACTTTTCCAAGGGTTGGAAAGTGGGCGTTTCTTTTTTCCAAGGCTTGGAATCCGTCTTCGCCACGGTTCCGGTGGATAAGACCGGCGGCGCGGCGGCCAAAATTTTCGGATCGGCGGCGAGTTTTTGCACGCCTTCCTCCTTGAGCCACGCCAGATGGCCTTCGAGTTGTCCCACGGCGGCGGCGAGTTTTTTGCGGTTCGTGGTCATGTGCCGCGCAGTTTATCGCTTTCCCGGAACGCACGCCAGAGCGTACGAAAATCTTCCGGTACCGGCGCGGTGAAGGCAAGTGGCACGCCGGTGCGCGGATGCGCGAACGCGAGCTGGTGCGCGTGCAGCATTTGGCGGAGAGCGGGCGCGGGCAATTCATCGCGCCGCGCGCGGCCATAGACAACATCGCCGATCACGGAGTGGCCGATGTGCGCGAGGTGCACGCGAATTTGATGCGTACGTCCGGTATGGATGCGGACACGCAGCACGGCGGCGGTGGAAAACTGCTCCATGACTTCGTAGTCGGTCAGCGCGCGGCGGCCAGTTTCCGGCTGCGCGGACATTTTTTTGCGGTTGTGCGTACTGCGACCGATCAACGTTTCGATCTGGCCGGTGCGCGGTTCGACGTGGCCCCAGACAAGCGCGAGATATTCTTTTTGGACCAGCCCTTCCTTGAACTGGTGGACCAGTCCGCTCATCGCGCGTTCGTTTTTGGCGACGACCAGCGCACCGCTGGTGTCTTTATCGAGGCGATGGACGATGCCGGGGCGGAGTTCACCACCGATGCCGGCAAGGTCGGCGCAGTGGTGCAGCAGCGCGTTGACCAGCGTACCGGTGGCGTGGCCGGCAGCCGGGTGAACAACCAGATCGGGTGGCTTGTTGATGACGATGAGGTCCGCATCCTCGAATAAAATGTTTAGCGGAATTTCCTGCGGCACCAGCCCCGCTGGCTCCGGCGGCGGAACTTCAAAGGCAACTTCTTCGCCGGTGCGAACTTCGTGGCTGGCCTTGCGGGCTTGTCCACCGACGCGGACGCGACCTTCGCGAATGAGCTGTTGCCAACGCGCGCGGGAGTGTTCCGGACGCTGCGCGGCGAGGAACAGATCGAGCCGCGTCCCGGCAGCCTCAGGTTGGACGGTGAACTGATCCATGGTTTCTTCCGCTCCACCACCACAAAGCGAGGCCCACCCAAAAAAGTGGGATGCTGGTCTGTTGTCCCACGGTCAGGCCGAAAGCGCCATGCGGTTCTTCGCGGATGCATTCGACGAGCAAGCGGAACGGCGGATAGATCAGCAGGTAGAGCGCGAAGACGCGGCCCGCGGGCGGGCGGCGACGCAGAAAGAAAGTCAGCAACAGGCCGAAGAGCAGCAGGTTGAAGGCGGATTCATAGAGTTCCGTCGGGTGCACCGGCACGCCATGGCTTTCGTGGTCGGGCGGAAAGCAGACGGCCCACGGCAAATTCGATGGGACACCGTAGCAGCAGCCATTAAGAAAGCAGCCGATGCGCCCAAGGACATGGCCGAGCGGCAGGCCGATGACCGCGAAATCGGCGAGCGTCCACAACGGGTCCCGGCGAAGGCGCGCGAAGACGATCACCGCGAGACACGCCCCGATGAAGCCACCGTAGAACACCAGTCCGCCATGATCCACGCGGAGAATTTCCCACGGCTGCGCCCGGTAATGCGTCCAATTCGTCAAGACCTCCACCACACGCGCGCCAACAACGCCGCTGATCATGACCCAGAAACCAAGCTCGGAGCCATAGCCGGCGGGCCGGCCCGTACGCGGGGCGAGCCAGTTCCAGATGGCGATGGCGGCCAGGAAGCCCAGCGCCATCATCACACCGAACCAATAAATCGGCCGTCCCAAAAGTTCAAAAGCAATCGGATGCATGGGCGCAACTTCTCTCGCCGGCGGGTAGAAAACAAGTCTTTTTCGGGATCGAAAATAAATCAAAATAAAACCGGAGTCTCGCTCGTTATGTGCTTAACGGACATGGGGTCCGAGTCAGCAGAAAGGAAGTACTATGAAAGCCATTGAGAAGATGACGAGAACCTTGGGGCTGGTGGCTGGTGCGTGCCTCGCGTTAGGGTTCGTCGCCCGCGCGCAGGACACGAATAGCACCTCAACGACGTCCACCACGCCGCCCGAACACAAGGGCCACGGTCATCGGCATGGCCAAGGCCAGGGCGCAGGCGGCGGTGAGTTCGTGGAGCAACATCGCGCGGAGATGGAAAAAATGCGCGAGAAACTCAAAGACATGACGCCGGAACAGCGGCAGGAGGCGATGAAGAAATTCCATGAGAAGCTGGGCGATAAGATGAAAGAGCGTATCGAGCAGAACCCGAACCTCACGGCCGACCAGAAAAAGGAAATTCTGGATCACATGCGGCAACTCCGCGAGAAGGCCCAGGCCGCGCGTGAAAAAATCACGAGCGACACATCGCTGAGCGAAGCGCAAAAGCACGAAGCCATGAAGAAGCTCCGCGAGACGATGGAGGCCGACTTCAAGGCCCTGCGCGAAAAACACCAAGGCGCTTTCGGGCCGAAGCCGGGACCGCCACAAGGTCAACAGGGCGGCACGCCGCCTTCCGTTTGAGTCCAGCCACAACGAGACGCGGTGGTTTTTCCAAACCTTGGAAAAACCGCCGCGTTGCTTTTCCAAGGTTTGGAAAGCGCCCGATTGCGGCTTGATTTTGGCTGTCCACAATGAAAAAGTGGCTTCATGCGTTTGTGTTCGACGGGCTGGAATATTGTCTTCGGCGGCGTGGTTCTGCTCGCGGTATGGAGAGCAGAATCAGCGGCGGCCAAGCCGCAAGCCGCGGAGACTGGCCCGCTGCTGCCCGCGTTGACGAATAGCCCCGAAGCCAACGCCTTTGCCGTTTATACGCACGAGAACTTCAAGTTAGTGATGGACCGTCAGCTGCGCCTTACGATTTCTCCAAAAGATAAGGGCGCGTACAAAGGTCCGGTCATCCAGGTGAGCGAACCGCAGTTCGCCTTATTCGACACCAGAGGCCAGGACGAAGACGAGCCCACCATCACCGAATTCACCGAACTGCCCCCGGCCAAAAAACAACCCGATGAATTGAATGTGGAAGGCAAGCTCAGCAACAACGCGCGGTTTGGCGTGAAGTATAAGTTCAGCGGCGCCAGCATCCAAATTTCGTGCTGGATTCGCAGCGCCCCTGCCGGCGGTCACGCCACGCCCATACAATTCGAGACCGAGTTTGCGAGCACACATCATTTCGCACCCAACATCGAAATAGCGGACCGCAAGAAACAAATGGAGGGGTGGTACCTCAAGACGTCCGAGAAAGGAATCAAGGACAAGTCCTTCAAGAAGTGCACCTATAATTATTGGGATCAGTTGAAATTCAAGAGGGAAGCGCAATTTCTGGAGAACTTTGGGCCGTGGGGCGCGCGTAAAATCGTGCTCCGCACCAGCGGCTCGGGCGAGGGGTTTTTGCACCCCTACAAGCGCGGCGGCCAGAGCTATGCCTATGCCGGTTTCAATTGCTATTTCCAAGTGCCCACCGTGCCGAAAAAGAAATCCACCGCCACGACGTTGGTCATCACCGTCGAATGATTGCACGAGGCTTGTCGGCGGCGACCAAACCTGCTAGGAGAACCGCGAGGCTTTGGCTGCCATGCTGACGACATTGCGTGTAAAAAATCTGGCGCTGGTGGAACGGGTGAACGCCGATTTCCGGCCGGGCCTGAACGTCATCACCGGCGAAACCGGCACCGGCAAGAGCATCCTGATCGGTGCGTTGAGTCTCGTGCTCGGCGAACGCGCCGATAAACGTTTGATTCGCGCCGGGGCCGAGGCCTGCGGCGCCGAGGCCGTCTTCCAATTGACCGAGGCCGACGCCATCAATGCATTGCTCGAAGCCGCCGGTCTCGAACCCTGCGCGGACGGGCAACTCATTGTGCGGCGTATTCTCAAAGCCGAAGGCGCCAACCAGATTGTCGTCAACGACCAGCCCGCCACACTCCAATTACTCAAGCAACTCGGCGAATTGTTGGTGGATATGCACGGGCCCTATGACCACCAGTCGCTGCTCAATCCGGCCTTTCAACTCGATCTGCTCGATGCGTTTGGCCACATCTGGGAAGCGCGCGAAACCTATGAGGCCGCCTATCTCCGTTGGCGCGGCATCGAAGACCGCATCGCCCAACTCATCCACGAAACCGCCGATCCCGCCGTCGAAATTGACCGGTTGGAATTTATCATCAAAGACATTGAGGCTGCCGCGCCGGTCGCCGGCGAAGAGGAAACCGTGGCACAGGAACAACGGCTGCTCGGCCAGGCACAACGCGTGCAGGAATTGTGCAACGGCGCCGCGGACGCGCTGGCGGAAGGCGAGACGGCGGCCTTCAACGCGGTGGTGGCCGGGCAAAAAGCTGTCGAGGAGCTGGCGCGGCTCACGCCCGAAGCCGGCGAGTGGCTGGAGCAGCTCCGCGGCATCAACGCGCAACTTCAAGACATCAACGGCGGCTTGCATAATCTGGCTGAAAAAACCGAAGCCGATCCCCAGCGACTCGACTGGCTTGACGAGCGCTTGGCCACCTATCAGCGCTTACGCAAAAAATACGCGCCCACCGTCCCGGAAATCCTGGCCCTGCTCGTCCGCTCCAAGGACCGCCTCCATGATTTGCAAAATCGTGACGAGCAACTGGAGCGGCTCCGCAAAGAAAGCTCACTCGCCCTGATTGCCGTCCGGGAGCTTGGCGCGGAATTGACCGCGCAGCGTGAGAGCGCCGGAAAAAAACTGGGCGTTGTGGTCACCAAGGAATTGCGCGCGCTCGGTTTTGTCGGCGGCATTTTTGCCGTCGAGTTGCAACCCGCCGAACCGCAGCCGGCGGGCTTGGACGCCATTGACTTCGGTTTTGCGCCCAACATCGGCGAGCCGATGCACCCGTTGCGCGCGATCGCCTCCAGCGGCGAAATCGCGCGCGTCATGCTGGCCATCAAATGCGTACTCGCCCAACACGACCGCATTCCGGTGCTGATCTTCGACGAAATTGACGCGAACATCGGCGGCGAAACCGGCAACGCCGTCGGCAAGAAGCTCGCGGAAGTTGCCGGCAATCACCAAGTGATCTGCATCACGCACTTGCCGCAGGTCGCGGCGCACGGTCAGACGCATCTCGCGGTGACCAAAAGCGTACGCGAAGGCCGCACCTTCACGGAAGTCAAACAGCTCGATGAACGCGGCCGCGTGAACGAACTCGCGCGCATGCTCGGCGGGCGCGACCTGACCAACGTCACGCTGGCCCACGCCCGTGCCATGCTGGAAAAAGTTTAACCCGCTCCCAAAGGTGGAGCGGGTTGCCCTCAAGCCGCTTGCGCGTTACGGTCAACGCACGCCACCCGCGGCCGGCAAAATATGCGGCGTCAGCGTAATGTTCAAGGATTGCGTCGAGCCATCCTGATTAAATCCGACGAGGAACCGGTCATAGAACTCGGCGTGTTGGCCCAGCCCGCCAATTTGCAACGTCCGCCCGTCGGCCACCTCGACTTCCGTCGCCAACTCCGTGAGCTTTTTCATGTACGGCTTGCCTTCCACCAGTCCGCTAAGTTGTGGAATCAATCGGATGTTGATGTGCGGCCCATCGCCAATGATCGTCGGCTGCACGAGCAACTGCGCGCCGACCTTTTCCCACGAGACGCGTTCGACCAGCACGCGCTGATAAACCAAATAATCCTGTAAAAAATCAAGATACGGCACTTCCTGCCCCACGAACAGCGCCGCCTCACGCCCGCTGGAGACCGTCAGTAGTTGCGTGGTATCGTCGGTGGTCGTCGTCACGCGGCTTGTCACCACCCCGCGCACTTTGAACGAACCTTTATTCAGCGGATTAGGTTCCAGCACCAACCGGCTCCCCTCCAACGATGCGCCTCGCTGCTGCGCGCGCCCAGCCTGCCGAAAACGCACTTCCACTTGGACGTTGCGCGGCGTGACGGTCAGCGCCGGCAACGCTTGGCCGAGCTGCCGATGATGCTCCACCGTCGTAATCACCAGCACCCGCGAGTTCGCGCGATCCGGCGTCACCAAGCCATCCGCGCCAACCAACGCACGAACGGTTTCGATCACCGCCGCGTTGTTCGGATCGAAGGGATAAATCTTGAGCGTTCGCACCTCGTTAGTCGCTGCAACAGCCACCACCGCCAGCCAACACACCGCCCACCACCCGCATCGTGTTTTCATGCCGCCACTATACCGCATTTTCCAAGCCTTGGAAAACACGACGGCCCGCGCGGAGATTTATTCCGACGGGCCGTTTGATTGTCGCAGCGCTCAGTTGCCGCACTTGGCTTTGCAGCCCGGCGAACCTTTATCCAGTCCACACTTGGCGCATTTTTCCGCGCCCGGCTGGCAGCACTTGGCGCTACCCTTGATCTCACCGCACTTCGCGCAGATTTCCTGCGGCGCGACCGCCGCGGCGGGCGCCTTGCACTTCTTGTACGGGCAACAGCATCCCACGCTCAACCACGCCACCGCACCAACGGCAACTACCGCAAACAACCACAGATACTTTCTCATGACGTACTCTCCTTCTTTATTTTTTTCCGAACAGAGATAATCTACAATAGACCTTGTGCCCGTCAAGTCATCAATCGGTACACGGCGGGCGACGATATCGGACTGGAAACCGACGCGCAGGCTGGTATGGTAGTCAATCGAATAAGGGGAATGCGTATGATAAAAGAACCTTTGGCCATCATCATTTTGGGCGCGTCGGGCGATTTGGCGCAGCGGAAGCTACTGCCGGCGCTCTTCTCGCTCTATGCACAAAAACTCCTGCCGGAAAATTTTCACGTATTCGGCTTCGCGCGGTCGGAGATGACCGATGCCGCGTTCCGCGCGCGCGCCACGGAGCGGCTCATGTGCCGTTACACGCCGGAGGCGCGTGAATGCGCGACGCTCATGGAACAATTTTTGGCGCGCTGTCACTATGTCGGCGGTGACTACGGTTCGAGCGATGCTTTCCGCCATTTGGCGGATGTCTTGCGCGGTGAATTCGGTACGCTGAACGTCAATCGGCTGTTCTATCTGGCCATTCCGCCCTCGGTCTTTCTCGATGCGGCGCACGCGTTGAATACGTCCGGGTTGGTGAGCCACGACAGCCACAAGGGCTGGACCCGCGTGGTGATCGAAAAACCCTTCGGCCACGACCGCGCCTCGTCCGATGAACTCGTCACCGCGCTCGGCCAGGTGTTCACCGATGAACAGACCTATCGCATCGACCACTATCTCGGCAAGGAGATCATCCAGAACCTGCTCGTCCTGCGCTTCGCCAACTGCATTTTTGAGCCGCTCTGGAGCCGCGAGTTCGTCAGCGACGTGCGGATCACCTGGAAAGAGGATATCGGCATCGGCGGGCGCGCCGGCTACTTCGATGATTTTGGCATCATCCGCGACGTGATGCAGAATCACATTCTGCAAATGCTCGCGCTCACCGCAATGGGCCGGCCCGACAAGCTCGATGCCCACCATGTCCGCGACGAAAAAGTGCACGTTTTGCGCGCCATCCAGCCGCTGGCCCCCGAAGACCTTGTCGTGGGCCAATATGCCGCCGCCGAACAAGGCGCGGGTGGCCGCCCTGCCTATCGGGGTGAGCCGGGCGTGCCGCCCACATCGCGCACGCCGACCTACGCCGCCGCCGTGTTGCGCGTGAAGAATGACCGCTGGCGCGGCGTGCCGTTCCTGGTGGAATGCGGCAAGGCGCTGAACGGGACCCTCGCGGAAATCCGGCTCCGCTTTCGCGATGAAGTGGGCAACCTGTTCCATCCCGGCACGCCAACCTTGTCGCCCAACGAATTGGTCATTCGTGTCCAGCCCGACGAAGCCATTTTCCTGCGCATCAACAACAAAGTGCCCGGCCTCGGCATGAAGCTCGCGCCCACCGAACTCAATCTGCGCTACCGCGCAGCCTTTGCCGGCGTCATCCCGGAGGCCTACGAATCGCTGCTGCTCGATGTGGTCAAGGGCGACAAAAGCTTGTTCATCCGCGCCGATGAACTCGCCGCCTCGTGGGATGTGTTCGATCACGTGTTGCATGATCTCGAAACGCATCCACGCGAGCCGGAGTTCTATGCCTATGGCAGCCGCGGCCCGCGCAGTGTGGCGCACCTCGCCGAACGGCATGGCATTGAGCTGGAGACCGGCGCGTGAAGGCGACGCGTTTCCAGACCTTGGAAAAACTCAACACCGCGCTCGTGGATTTGCTCGCCGCCGAATTCACGCGCGTCACACCCACGCCGCGCCTCGTCATGCTCTCCGGCGGCAAAACCCCGCTCGCCGCCTACGCGCAACTGGCCGCGCGCGGCGTGACGGCGGAGGCGCACCTGCATCTGTGCGTGAGCGACGAGCGCGCCGTACCGCCCGCTTCGCCGGAGCACAATGCCGGGCAACTCGCCCCGCTGCTGCGCGCGCTGCGTCTGCCGCAGGAACGTACACTGTTTCCAAACACCGCGTTGCCGCTCGCAGAAGCTGCGCAAGCGTGGCACACACAGTTGAGCAATTTTATTGCGCGCGGAGGCAGACCATCGCTCGGCCTGCTCGGCTTGGGCGCCGATGGCCATACCGCGTCGCTGTTCACGCTCGACGACGTCGCACGCGGTCACGGCGCGCTGGCGCAGCCCGTCACGCGACCCGCGCCGCCCAACCGCATCTCGGTGACGGTGGATTTATTGGAGAAATTCGAGCGACTGATTTTTGTCGTCGCCGGCGCAGAAAAACAGGCGATGCGCGACCGGCTGCTCCATGCGCCGCTGACGATTCCGGCTGGTGCGGCCACCGCGCGCGCGCCGCGCGTCGAGTGTTGGTTCGCGGTTTGATGCGGGTTTTCCAAGGCTTGGAAGCCTCACTCGAACGAGCAGATGTATTGCGTGACGCCGGTGGCGACGGCGATCTCGAACGCGCTGTTGCCCGGCACGCGGAAGAAAGTTCCCGTCGCATAATCGCGCCAGACAGCTTCGCCGGCGAGTTTCACATGGCAGGTACCAGCGGTGATTTCCATTTTCTCCGGCGCGCCGGTGTTGAACTTGAATTCGCCCGGATAGATTAAACCTAACGTCTTGCGGCTGCCGTCGGCGAACTTGATCGTGTGGCTGACCACCTTGCCATCGAAATAAACGTTGGCCTTGCAAACGGCGGTGACGTTCTCGAATTGTTCCGGTAGTTGGTTCATGGTTTTCCTTATTTGCGCGTCATAGAGCCGGGCCACCCCGCAAAAGTCAAGCGCCTGTTGTGGAGTGCGCAAGCTTGCTTGCGCTTTGTTCCACCGCAGCTTGCTGCGACAACCCCTCAAAATCATCCACGACAGTGATATGGTTGCAAGTAAACGATTCAACCTTGCGCCGAAAAGTAGGTTCCGCCCGCTCTGCAAACCACGCAGCGGAACAGAATGGATACTGCGTTGCCACAGCAACAAGACCGTGATGTACGGGGTTATGATTCACATAGTGTAACCGCGCTAGATAGCTCTTCTCATAGGTCAAACAAGTGTCCCAATATTGGAACCAAACTTTACGCCCTGCTGTTTGGTCTAGCCGGTTGATTTCGCGCGCGGTCAGCGAGTGCAAACGCTGCAACATCGGCTTGAGTGTCTCGGCTTGTACCGGTGCTTGAGCTATGAAGTGATAATGGTTGGAAAAAATGGCCCAGCTTTGCAGTTCCCAACCCGACCGCCGAATACACGCAAAAAAAGTTTCTTGTAACAGACGTAAACGATCGTCACTACGAAAGAAATGTTCCTTGTGATGCGTGCCTGCCGTCACCCTGTAAAGTTGGTTGGGCAGAAATAAATGTGCTGGCCGATGATGCCACATGTTCATTCCCCTTCCGCGAAGCAAGCTTCGCAAAGCAAAGCGGCAGCAAGCTGCCGCACTCCACATCACTTCACTTTCGCGCCGCTGGAAAGTTCGCCGTCAAGCGTAACGAGGACCAGCTTCTCGCCCTTGGAGGCCGCGAGCAACATGCCTTGTGACTCGACGCCGCGGATTTTGGCGGGCTTGAGATTGGCAACGATGACCACCATCTTGCCGATGAGTTTTTCCGGTGCGTAGTAGAGCGCAATGCCCGCAACGATCTGCCGGCGTTCTTCGCCGACAAAGACCTCCAGCTTAAGCAGCTTGTCCGCGCCCTCGATTTTCGCGGCGTTGATGATCTTGGCCGTACGCAGATCAAGCTTGGCGAAGTGATCGTAGTCGAGCAACTCCACTACGTTCGTCTTCTCCGGCGCAGGCTTAGCCGCTGGTTGGGCTTTCTTCTGACTGACCTCTGACTTCTGACCGCTGGCCTCTTCCGTTTTCTCCACCCGCGGAAACAGCGGACCGAAATCCTTGAGCGGTGCGCCGGGCTGGAGCACACCCCACGCGCGGAGTTCATCGAGTTTCGGCGTGGTGTCCGTCTGACCCAACGAGGACAACACGACCATCATTTTCTCCGGCATCACCGGATAGAGCAGGCCGGCGGCAACGCGCAGGCATTCAGCAGCGGTGAACAGCGTCGTCGCGAGTGGCGCTTTGTCCGGTTGCTTCGCCATCGTCCACGGCTGCTTGAGTTCGAGGTAGCGGTTGATCGCCTTGACCGCGACGATGGCCGCGCCCGCGCCTTCGTGCAGCCGCAGATCAACCACGGAACGCTCCAGCGTGGTCACGGCGGCTTGCACCGTGTCCCACACCGTTTTTTCCTCCCCGCCCTTGAGCGCATCCTCCGCCGGCGCGGGCAGCTTGCCCTCGAAATAACGCGTGGTCATGTTGACGAGGCGGCTGAGCAAATTACCGAGATCGTTCGCGAGATCGGCGTTGAAGCGCCGCACGAAGCTATCTTCGGTGAACGACGCGTCCTGCCCCATCACCATCTCTGCGATTAGAAAGTAACGAAACGCATCCACGCCAAAACGCTCGATCATGTCCATCGGGTCCACCACGTTGCCCGTGGTCTTGGACATCTTACTGCCGCCGGTGAGCCACCAGCCATGCGCGAAGACCATCTCCGGCAACGGCACAGCGCACGCCTTGAGCATCGTCGGCCAATACACCGTGTGCGTCGTCAGAATGTCCTTGCCGATCAGTTGCACCGAGGCGGGCCACCACTTTTTGAATGTGGCGTCGTCCGCGCGGTAGCCGATGGCGCTGATGTAATTCACCAGCGCATCGAACCAGACGTAGCACACATAGTCGGCGTCGAACGGCAGCTCGATGCCCCACGGCAGCCGGCTTTTCGGGCGCGAGATGCAGAGGTCGTTGAGCGGCTGACGCAAAAAGCCCAGCGTCTCGTTACGCCGGAAATCCGGCTGGATGAACTTCGGATGGTCCTGGATGTACTCAATCAACCACTGCTGATATTTGCCCATCCGAAAAAAGTAGTTGGCTTCCTTGATCTTCTCCACCGGCCGCCGGCAGTCGGGACAGGTGCCCTCGATCAAGTCCTTCTCGGTGAAGAATCGTTCGCACGGCACGCAATACCAGCCGTCGTATTCGGCGCGATAGATTTCGCCGCGCTTATACAAATCCGCCAGCATCTGCTGCACCACGGTCTTGTGCCGCGCCTCGGTCGTGCGGAGGAAGTCGTCGTTCGTGATGCCGAGTTTTTTCCAAAGCTGCTGGAAGCGCACGACGGTCTTATCCGCCTGCTCCTGCGGCGTCAGCCCGGCGGCGGCGGCGGCTTTGGCCACCTTCTGCCCGTGCTCGTCGGTGCCGGTCAGGAAAAACGTCGGCGTGCCGAGCAGCCGGTGATAACGCGCGAGCACATCGGCCAGCACCGTCGTGTAGGCGTGGCCCACGTGCGGCTGGTCGTTGACGTAATAGATCGGCGTCGTGACGTAAAACTTGCTTTTGTGCATGGCGGCTCCGTTTCGCGGCGGATTATACGCGACGGCGGCGGTTTTCCAAGGTTTACCCGCCTTCGGCGGCACCGAAGGCGACCAGGGCTTGGAAAAAGACCATTATGGAGTTTCCAAGCCTTGGAAACCGCCGTCTTTGCCGTTATAGTGCCGCCGCCATGCCGGAAAATTTCGACATCATTTTGGCCAGCCGCTCACCGCGCCGCCGCGACTTGTTGGGCCTGCTCGGCCGGACATTCCGCATCGTCGAACCGACACACGCAGAGCAGCGACTGCCGGGCGAACACGCCGCCGATTACGCAGTGCGCAACGCCCGCGAAAAGGCGCGGTCCGTCCGCCATCACGCCGGTACGACCAACTTTCTCATCATCGGCGCCGATACCATCGTCGTACTCGACGAGCGCATCCTTGAAAAGCCGCGCGATGCCGCGCACGCCCGCGCCATGCTCCGTGCGCTGTCGGACCGCACGCACGAAGTCATCACCGGTCTCGCGCTGCTCACGGCCGCCGGCGAGAAGTGCAGTGCCGTCCGCACCGCCGTCACATTCCGTGCGTTGAGCGATGCCGAGATCGAGACCTATATCACCACCGGCGAGCCGTTCGACAAAGCCGGCGCCTACGGCATCCAGGGCCATGCCGCGCACCTGGTCACGGAAATCCGCGGTTCCTACACCAACGTCGTCGGCCTGCCGCTGGCCGAGGTCGCCGAAGCGTTGAACCATTAGCCGTAAAGCGGCACAAAAAACACGAACCGGCAAAATTTGACCGGCCTTTTCTTGCGTGTTCGCGATGGCGACGCTATATTCCGCGCGACGAAAATCGAAAGGATATACAATGCAGATTCCAAGCACACAGCAGGCGGTTCAATTGGTCGGACCAGATCAACTCCAACTCAACAAGGCCAAGGCCGTACACCAGCCGGGGCCGCACCAGATTTTGTGTCGCGTAGATGTCTGCGGGCTGTGTTTCTCCGACCTCAAGCTGCTCAAGCAATTCTCGGCGCACGTCCGTAAAACGCCGATTTTGAGCGGCATCGCTGAATCCGCGCTCAAAGAAATCGCCTCCTACGTCCCCAACGAAGCGCCCACCGTACCGGGCCATGAAGCCGTCGTCACCGTCGTCGCTGCCGGGCCGGGCGTCACACACTGCAAGGTCGGTGGGCGCTACCTCGTGCAGACCGACTACCGCTGGCTCCGTACCGCCAATTCCAACGGCGCGTTCGGGTATAACCTTGAAGGCGCGCTGCAGGAATATGTGCTGCTCGATGAGCGCGTCTATGTGGCACCCGACGGCCAATCCATGATGATTCCGATCACGAGCGACAAATCGTCCTCCGCGCTTGCGCTCTGCGAGCCGTGGGCGTGCGTCGAAGACGCCTATGTGGTGACCGAACGGCAGACGTTGAAGACCGGCGGACGGTTGTTGATCGTGGCCGACGCCAAGCCCGATGCGTGCATCGTGGATAAATTGCTCAAAGCGACCGCACCGCAACAATTCGCCTGTGTCAGCAGTTTCCCGCCGCCGCCTGCCGCCCTGACGATGCAGCCGGAAAAATTCAGCGACCTCGCCGCGGTACCGGAAAACACGTTTGACGACATCCTCTACTTCGGCGCGAACGCCGACACAGTGGAAAAACTGTTCGCCAAGCTCACGGGTCACGGCCTGCTGGTCATTTGCCAATGCGGGATGAAGTTCGGCCGCCCGGTGACCACCGCCGTCGGGCGCGTCCACTACGGCGGCATCCGCATCGTCGGTACGCCGGGCAGCGAGCCGTCCGACGCGCTCCGTAGCATTCCGCCGACCGGCGAGATTCGCAAGGGCGACAAGATCAACGTGATCGGCGCCGGTGGCCCGATGGGTGTGATGCACGTCGTCCGCAATTTGTGCCAAGGCGTGCCCGGCGTCAGCATCTATGCCGGCGACTTGAGCGATGAGCGCCTTGCCGCGCTGACCGCGATTGCCGATCCGATTGCCCAGAAGAACAACCTTGGCTATCACCCCTACAACGCGAAGACCAGCGCGCCCGCCGGCGTCACCTTCAACTACGCCGCCGTCATGGCGCCCGTGCCCGCGCTCGTCGCCGCCGCTCTCGCCCAAGCGGCCACGCGCGGCATCATCAACATTTTCGCCGGTATTCCGGCGACCGTCAGCGGACCGATAGACCTCGATCTCTACTGCGCCAAAGGTTGCTATTTCGTCGGCACCAGCGGCTCAACGCTCGACGATATGCTCGCGCTCAAGCGCAAGGTCGAAAACGGCCAGCTCGATACCAACGTTTCCGTCGCCGCGATCAGCGGCCTCGAAGGCGCGATCGAAGGCATCCGCGCGGTGGAGAAGCAGCAAATTCCGGGAAAAATTTTGGTCTATCCCGCGTGCAAAGGCCTTGGCCTGACGCCACTTCCAAGCCTTGGAAAAACGCAGCCGCAAGTTTTCCAAGCCTTGGAAAACGGCCTCTGGACCAAGCGTGCCGAACAAGCGCTTCTCGCCGCCGCTGATAAAAAATAGTCCAACCACCGGGATCACCGATCCCGGTTACAACAAAACGAGCGCTTTCTGTAGCCGGGGTCGCTGACCCCGGCCTTCACAGCGAAAAGACTTACTGCACAGCGGAAATTCGCGTAGCATCCGGCCATGCGGATTCAATTTCTCGGCGGCGTGGAAACGGTCACCGGCTCGCAGCACCTCATTGAGGCGGGCGGGCGGCGCGTCTTGCGCGACTGCGGGTTGTTCCAAGGCCGGCGTGACGAGGCGCGGAAAATCAATACGACGCTGCGCTGTCCGCCGAACACGCTCGACGCGGTGGTCCTTTCCCACGCGCACATTGACCACTGCGGCAATCTGCCGATGCTGGCGCGCGGTGGCTATACCAGGCCGATTCACGCGACCACCGCCACGGTCGAGTTGGCGGCGGTGATGCTGCGCGATGCCGCGCGCATTCAGGAACAGGACGCTGCCTATTTGAATCAGAAGACCAATCGCCGCGGCATCCCTGCTGTTGAGCCGCTCTACACTAGCGCCGATGCCGAGGCGGCGATCAAACTTTTTCAGGGCCATCGCTACGGTGAGACCATCGAGCCGGCACCGGGCATCAAAATTTTATTTCAGGATGCGGGTCACATCCTTGGTTCGGCGCTCAACGTGTTCGAGTTGGCGGAGAACGGCAAGAAAGCGCGCGTTGGCTTTGCGTTGGACCTTGGGCGCAAGGATTTGCCGATCATTCGCGACCCGGAAACCATGCGCGATCTTGACCTGCTGGTGCTGGAAAGCACCTATGGCGATCGGTTGCACGACGATGTGGCGCGCGCTGAGGATGAACTCGCCGCGGCCATCAATCGGACGCTGGCGCGCGGCGGCAAGGTGCTGATCCCGTCGTTCGCGCTGGAGCGGGCGCAGGAAATCCTCTATCACCTCGCCAATCTTTTCGCCGCCGGCCGGGTGAAAAAAGTGCCGGTCTATGTGGATAGCCCGATGACGGTCGAACTGACGCGTATCTTCGCCCGGCACCGCGACTACTTCGATGCCGAGACGCAGGCCCTGTTCGATCGGCTTGGCGGCATCATGCGGCCCGACTGGGTGCATTTCGCCGCGACGGTCGAGGAATCGAAGAACATCACCGCCAGCACCGTGCCGTGCGTGGTCATCGCGCCCAATGGGATGTGCGAACATGGTCGCATCCTGCATCATCTCAAACATGGCATCGAAAATCCGAAGAACACGATTTTGATCGTCGGCTTTCAGGCAGAAAATACGCTTGGCCGGCGGCTGGTCGAGGGCACGCAACACGTAAAGATTTTCGGCGATGATTTCACGCGCCGCGCCGAAGTCGTCACGCTCAATGCGTTCAGCGCGCACGCCGACCGCGATGAGCTGGTGAGTTATGTCCGCCAAGTCCAGCCGCGCAAAATTGCGCTCGTCCACGGCGAGCCGAAAATCCGCGCCGCCTTGGCCACGAGGTTGCGCGGTATGCAAGCCGCGCCCGTGCTCGAACCCCCAACCGGAGAAAGTGTGGAGCTTTGAACGCAGAAAATAATAAACCGAGCCGGCGCGCCGGTATGATCGCCATCGTCGGACGTGCCAATGTTGGCAAATCCACGCTGATCAACCGCCTGCTCGGCGAAAAAGTCAGCATCGTCAGCCCTGTGGCGCAAACCACGCGCAATCTGGTGCGCGGCATTTTGAACGAACCGCGCGGCCAGCTCGTGTTCCTCGATACCCCCGGCGTGCATCAGGCCAGCTACGATCTCGGACACGTGATGAATCGCACGGCGCGCGCCGCGGTCGAAGGCGTGGATGTCGTGTTGCTCGTGCTCGACGGCACCACCACGCCGCGCGCCGAAGACGAGGGCTGGATGCGCCGCCTGCTGTTTCACCCGGCCCCGGTTGTTGCGCTGGTGAACAAATGCGACGAAAAGGAAGATCACACCGCCGCCTATCAGCAGCGCTGGGCCAGCGTCGCGAAGGAAAAAAACTCTACGAAGCAAGCCGATTGGTTACGTAGCTCCGCCGTCACCGGCGAGGGCATCTCGGAGCTAGTTACCAAACTGTTCGCGCTCGCTCCGCTTGGCGAGCAACTGTTCCCCGAAGATATCCTGAGCGACTATCCGCGCAAGCTGGCCATCGCCGACGTGGTTCGTGAAAAATATTTCCACGAATTGCGCGCCGAACTGCCGCATACGCTGGCGGTGGAGATCGAGGAACTCGAAGAAAAACCGGACGGTTGGCTGGCCCAGGGCGCGATCATGGTCGAGAAGCCGTCGCAGAAGCCGATCCTGCTGGGCACGAAGGGCCGGATGTTCAAACGCGTTGTTGCCGCGGCGGAAAAAGATTTGGCGGAAATGTACGGCCTGCCGATCAAGCTCGAACTCTGGATTCGCGTGGAGAAGAACTGGCAGAAAAATTTCTGGGTTTTGAAGCGCCTCGGCTACGTGCCGTGAAATTTCCGGCGTAGTCGCGCGTTCTTTTCCAAGGCTTGGAAAACGGCGAAATTCGCGGCTTGTCGCGTGGCACGCACGCGGCTAAAGTGCCGCGTGCGGTATAGCGAAGGAGACCTTGATGAAGGCAAAAACGTGGCTGCTAATCGTGCCGGTGCTGCTGATGAGCGTCTTGGCGGTCGGGCTGCTGCCGGGCTGCGAAGTGGGTAACCCCGACAACGTGGTGCCCGTTTCGGGCGGCAATTTTTCCGGCAATTATACGAACCCCGGTGGCGGCGCCATGGTGGCGCGTAACAGCGGCAATGCGGTGACCTCGCTCAGTGTCACCCAGTTTGGCAACCAACTGAATGCCGTGGATAACAACGGGATTCTCTTTCAGGGCACCCTGGGCGACGTGGTGAGTTCCCGCGCGACGTTTACGCTGAGCGGCGCGACGACGGCCGGCGCCAAAGTGACGGTGAACGGTAATTTGAGCGGAAGCGGCTCCACCGCGACGATGAACGGCACGTGGGCGGAGCCTGATTTTTTCAGCAGTATCTATGGGACCAGTGCCATTTCGCCCATCACCAATTCAGTTCCGACCAACACGACTACCATGATTCGTATTCGTTGGAATCACTTGATGGGAACATCATTGCCCATCGCCTGCTGGTGATGTTCACTGCTTGAAAAATTCACGGATGGACGCCACCACACATTCTGCTTGTGCGTCCGAAAGTTCCGGGTAAATCGGCAAGGCCAGCGTCTCGTTCGCCGCGCGTTCACTTTCCGGAAAATCGCCGGCACGGTGACCCAGCACGCGGAAACATTCCTGCAAATGGAGCGGCACGGGATAATAGACTTCTGAACCCACACCACGTTCGGCAAGAAACGCGCGCAACGCATCACGCCGCGGCGTGCGGATCACGTATTGATTGAAGACGTGGCAGTGGCATGGCTCGCCATCGGCGCGGCCCGCTTCAGCGCAGGGCGTGGTGGGCAGCGTGACGACGTCGGGAGCCAAACCAGCGGTACGGAACAGTTGATTGTAGCGGGTGGCGTTGCGTCGCCGCGCCGCCGTCCACGCGTCGAGGTGGCGCAGCTTCACGTGCAACACGGCAGCTTGAAGCGCATCGAGACGGAAATTGCCGCCGATGATCTTGTGGTAATACTTCGGCTCCATGCCGTGATTCCGCAACGCAACAAGTTTGGCCGCGCGTGCGGCGTCGCCGGTGGTGAGCAGGCCGCCATCGCCCGCGCCACCGAGATTCTTGGACGGGAAAAACGAAAAACAGCCGTAATCACCCCACGCGCCCGCCCGGCAGCCTTGATATTCCGCCCCGATGGCCTGGCAGGCGTCTTCAATCACCACCAGCTTATGCTTCCGGGCAATGGCGTTGATGGGAGTCATCTCCGCCATCCGGCCGTAGAGATGCACCGGCATGATCGCCTTCGTTCGCTTCGTTATCGTTTGTTCAATTTTGTGCGGATCGAGATTGAACGAAGTCGGTTCAATGTCCACAAATACCGGCCGTGCGCCCAACCGGGCGATGCAACCGGCCGTGGCAAAAAAGGTGTAGGGCGACGTGATGACTTCGTCGCCGACGCTGATCCCTTCCGCCATGAGCGCCATGAGCAACGCATCCGTCCCGGACGAAACGCCGACGGCGTGCGCCGCGCCGCAGTAGGCGCCGCAGGCCTGCTCGAAGGCCAGCACCGTGGGGCCTAAAATGAACACCTGCGCGGCCAACACCTCGGCCACCGCAGCATCAATTTCCGGTTGAATGGCGCGATACTGCGCTTTGAGATCGAGTAAGGGGATATTCATCGGCGCGAATAGTAAAGGGCCATCCGCGGGTTGCCAATACCGAAGTGAGGAGAATACGCATCAACTTGTGGCTTCACTATGCGACGGTACCGCGGAAGTCAACGCGCTGAGTTGGTCACGCAGCAGCGCGGCGCGCTCATAATTTTCTGACGCCACCGCACGATCCAGTTCTTCGCGCAAGCGCTCCGTTTTGCTCCGCGGGCGGCGCTTGCTGATTTGCTCGGTCAGTTCATGCAGCGTGGCCAGCGCCGGCGCGGCCACGGGCAGATCACTCAATTCGTGTTCCGTACAAAACGTTTCAATCTCCGCGCGCGCCGTATCGAGCGCCACCAACGCCTCATCGAACCGCTGACCGGACATTGCTTTCTCCGCGCGGGCGCGGGCATTCATCATCCGCACATAGGGATAGAACGGCAGGAAGGCGCGCCGCATTTCTTCCGGCGCATGCCGAATGACGTACTGGATGATTTTCAAATTGTGGTTCGTATCGCGGATCACGCAATCGAACTCCCGCAACGCGAAACAGGCGATGTAGCGGTAATAGAACTGCATCGCCTCCTGTTGCAACGCGCCACAGTTTTTTTCGTCCAAGCGGAGCGCCGGATCATGGGCCGGCAACGTCTGCTCCAGCGTCAGATAGTGTTGCAACAGCGTTGGCGCGCCGTGCGGTTTCTGTCCATCCGGCCGCCCTGAAGGCTGCATCTGAAATACACCCAGATCCATCCGGAGTTGCACCGCCACATAGCCGTCCTCTGTCCGCACCCAGCGGGCCGTCACGCGCTGCGGGTCAAAATCCCAGTCGCGCAAAATATGGTTCAGGTCTTCGCTCATACGCTATTGCCTCGGCACACTATAGCGTTCGCTGTCCGCCTTTGCAAACGGGCCACCGCGGCGGTTTTTTTGTAGCATATCGCGTGCCGTTCGCTTGCTTTTCCAAGGTTTGGAAAACAACGCGGTTACGTTTTCCAAGCCTTGGTCGCCTTTGGCGCCGCCGAAGGCGGGTAAACCTTGGAAAATTCTACGTTGCCGCTATTCTGTGCGCCATGCCTGCGCCCAACCAGACCATCACGCCGCTGGAGCATCTCTCCGGCACGGTGGAGCGCGTCACATTTCATAGCACGGAGACGGGCTTCGCCGTGTTGCGCGTCAAGGTTAAGGGCTGGCGCGAGCCGGTCACGCTGATCGGTACGACGCCGCAGGTCAACGCAGGCGAGTGGCTCGATGCCGATGGCCGCTGGTTTACCGATCCGACGCACGGCCGGCAGTTCAAGGCCGAGAACGTCCGGTTGACGCATCCCGATTCGCTCGAAGGCATCGAAAAATATCTCGGCTCCGGCCTGATCAAGAACATCGGCCCGGTCTATGCCAAGAAGCTGGTCGCAAAGTTTGGCAAGGACGTCTTCGACATTATCGAGAATTTTTCCGCGCGGCTGGAGGAAGTCGAAGGCGTCGGTCCACAGCGGCGACACGCGATCAAGGAGGCGTGGCAGCAGCAGCGCGTCATCCGCGAAATCATGGCGTTCCTGTTCAGTCACGGCGTGACGACGAGCCGCGCGTTCCGCATCTACAAAGCCTACGGCCAGCAATCCATCGAGCGCATTCGGAAAAACCCGTACATTTTGGCGCGTGACATCTGGGGCATCGGCTTCAAGACCGCCGACGAGATTGCCGCGAAAATGGGCGTCGCCAAGGATTCGCCGCTGCGCGCCCGCGCCGGCGTCGAATACACACTGCAGGAACTCATTGGTGACGGGCATTGCGCCTTTCCGTGTGACGCGCTCGCCATCGAGGCTGCGCGCATCCTCGACGTGGATTTGAAGGTTGTGGATGCCGCCATCGCCGACGAGGTCAAGGCCGGCGTGCTCGTGCAGGAACGCGACGCCGAGGGGCGCGAGTTGATTTATCTGGCTACGCTGCACTTTGCCGAGTGTGCGCTCGCGGCCTCGCTCGCGCGGTTGCTGCACGGGCCGCATCCGTGTCCGATTGAGCAGTTGGAAAAAGCGATTGAGTGGGTCGAAGGTCAAGCCAAGCTGGAACTTGCGCCGGCGCAGCGCGAGGCGATCCGCACGGCGCTGCGTTCCAAGGTCATGGTCATCACCGGTGGGCCGGGCGTCGGCAAGACGACGTTGGTGCATTCGATCCTGCGGATCTACCGCATCAAGAAGATGCGCGTTGTGCTGTGCGCGCCGACCGGGCGTGCGGCCAAACGTATGAGCGAGGTTACCGGCGTCGAGGCCAAGACGATTCACCGGCTGCTGGAATATGATCCCGCCAAAGGCGGCTTCAAGCGCGACCAGCAGCGCCCGCTGGAGGGCGATGTGTTCGTCGTGGACGAGGCCAGCATGGTGGACCTCCAGTTGGCGTATCAGCTTATTCGCGCCATTCCGTCGCGCGCCGCGCTCATCATCGTCGGCGATGTGGATCAACTCCCGTCCGTCGGTCCCGGCAGTGTGCTGGCCGATTTGATCGCGTCCGGCGTAATCCCCGTCGTGCGGTTGACCGAGGTTTTCCGGCAGGCCGCCGAGAGCGCGATCATCACCAACGCGCACCGCATCAACCAAGGCATGATGCCGGAATTTCCCGAGAAAAAGGAAGACGGCGAAGCTGCGCCGGCAAAACCGTCAGACTTCTACTTTGTCGAAGCCGACGAACCCGAACAAGCCGCCGAGCGGCTGGTCAAACTGATCCGCGACAACATTCCGCGCCGCTTTGGCTTCAAGCCGCTCGACGATATCCAGCTGCTGACGCCGATGCAGCGCGGCGGTCTCGGGGCGCGCGCGCTGAACGCCAACCTACAGGCCGCGCTCAACCCCAACGGCGAGGCGATCGAGCGCTTCGGCTGGTCGTTCCGTGTGGGCGACAAGGTGATGCAGATCGTCAACGACTACGACAAGGACATCTTCAACGGCGATATCGGCCGCATTCGCGCGATTGACCGCGAGGAACACGAAGTGCGCGTGGTGTTCGATGAGCACGACGTGATTTATAATTTCGAGGAATTGGATGAGTTGCTGCCCGCCTACGCCACCACAATCCACAAAAGCCAGGGCAGCGAGTATCCGTGCGTCGTGGTGGTGATGCATACCTCGCACTTCGTCCTGCTCCAGCGCAACCTGCTCTATACCGCCATCACCCGTGGCCGCAAACTCGTTGTGCTCGTCGGCTCCAAGAAAGCCATCGGCATGGCCATCCACCGCACCGATGTGAAGCAGCGCATCACCACGCTCGCCGCCCGCCTGCGCCAAGCCATATAGGGGCGTCGCCGGTGACACCCGCAGGCGGAGCAAGCTGCGCCCCTACATGAAAAGTTTCTTCAGCTTGGCAAGGAAGGCCGGGGCTTCGGGGGCGCCTTCGGCGGGAGCCCAGGCGACTTTCTCGTGCGATAGGAGTGGCGCGTAGGGGCCAGCCTTGGCCTCGAAGATCATTGAACCGGGTTCCAGCATCACCGAGGTATGGAACATGCCGGCGGGAATCGTCACGGCAAGGTTCTCGCCGCCAGCGGCGAGTAAAGTGGTTTCGGTGATGTTGCCTTGCGCGTCGAAGAAAACAACGCCCATTTTGCCGCGGATAATGATCATCGTCTCATCCTTCACGGGATCGGCATGGCAGTGCGGCGGGATGTAGGTATCCGGCTCGCCGGCGTTATAGAGGCGGTTGCAGGGCGACTGTTCGCTGTAATGGATGTTGAGGTTTTTGCGACGCCGCGGCGCCGCGGCGGCCTGCGTGCACAGTTCATCGAGCATCTGTGTCGTAGTGATTTTGATCTGGTTCATGGCGTTTCCTGATTTTTGCCACAGAGGTCACAGAGAGCACCGAGTTCGGAATTGCTCTGCGACCTCTGTGTTCTCTGTGGCTATTTCTTTTCCGGTGCCGCCCAGACCACCGCATTGGCGATGATCTTTTGGATGGTCGGATCGAAATAGACCGGGTTCGTCTCGTGGCCGATCTGGAAGTAAAACATCTTGCCCTTGCCGATATGCCACACGAAGCCGAGCTGCGAAGGAACTGTGCCGCCGTCCTTCTTCGTGTAGACGCCGTCGAAGATTACCTGCTCCGGCGTCGGCACCGCGTAGGGATTGGTCGTAGCGCTCGGTATGTACGATGTTGAATTCCGCCGGCACACCTTGGGCGATGGGCTGGTCCTTGGCAAGCGTCGTCACCTTGAGGTTGGTGCAGTCGTTGACGTAAGCGCCCCACGCAGCGACATGGCCCTTGGGTTTGACGGAATTCAGCAGTTCCTGCTTAGTTTCGGACTGACTCATCAGCGCGATGTTTGGCTTGGCAAAGTGCGCCGAGTGCAGCGCGATGAAGCCCATGCCATCTTCTTTGACGCGCTTGACGATCTTCTGCACGAGCGCATCGTTTACATCTTTGTGTTTTTTGTGGCCCCACCAGACCAGCACGTCGCAGCGGTTGAGCAAGCTATCCGGCAAACCTTGATCGGGATCGTTCAAGCTGGCGGCGAGAACTTCCCAGCCGTCGAGACTTTTCAAGCCGTTGGCCACAGCGCCATTGATGTCGTGGGGATACACATTCTTTGGCGCGGTACCCTCCGACCAAACCACCACGCACCGCTTGCCGTCCGCTGCCATGAGATTACCCGCCAGCATCACGCCGACCGCCAACAGGCCGAAACGAGTCCACACACCCTTATGCATAGTTTTCTCCGGTTAGTTTGGTTGTTCATCTTGTACCCGCTTTGGCACGCGCGGCGCGGAGCATAGCGCATGGCGGGGATTTTCCAAGCCTTGGAAAAACCACGGGTTCCGTTTTCCAAGGCTTGGAAAATTCGGCGCGCGCGGCATTTTTGTGCTTGCTCTGGACCACCAAATCATTAGTCTTCGGTACAAGGCGGTGAGGTTATGACAAAACAAAACTGTTGGGAGTTTATGGCCTGTGGCCGCGAGCCGGGCGGGGCGAAAGCGGCCGAACTCGGCATATGCCCGGCGGCCACGGAGACACGGCTGCATGGCGCGCACGACGGCAAAAATGGCGGACGCGTCTGCTGGGTGGTCGCCGGTACGCTCTGTGAAGAAAAGGTGCAAGGCCGGTTTGCCGCCAAGCTGACGAGTTGCCGCAATTGTCCTTTTTATTTACAGGTTCGGAAGGAAGAGCGTTCAACGTTCATTCTGAGCGCGCCGCTACTGAGTCGGTTGCACTAAGATCACCGCCTTGCTGCGGGCGGATTTCGTGTTACGCTCCTCAACTTATGCGCATCACAAGTGGATTATTACGCGGACGGACGTTGAAGTCGCCGCCGGGTGACACGCGGCCGACCCAAGACAAGGTACGGCAGGCAATTTTTTCGGCGCTGGGCGATTTTACGGACGGCGCGCGCGTGCTGGATTTGTTCGCCGGCAGCGGCGCGCTGGGACTGGAGGCGTGGAGCCGGGGCGCGGCCGCAGTGGTTTGGGTGGAGGAAGACCGGCGTGCGCTGACGGTACTGAAAGAAAATCTGTGCCAGCTTTGCCCCGGCGCCGGCGCGAAGACTAGATGCATCGGCACGGACGTGTTTAAGTTTCTGGAAGCGTGGCCCAAGCATGAGCCAGCGGTCGTTTTCGATCTGGTGCTGGCCGATCCGCCGTATGACCGTTTCGGTGAATATCGCCGCCTGGAAAAGACCTTGCCCGCGCTGGAGGCGGGGCCTATTCTGCGGCCCGGCGGTTTTTTGGTGTTTGAGTTTGGCGCCCGCGAAGAACCGGTGGTGCGCGCGGGTTGGACGCTGATCTGGGATCGGACCTATGGCGGGACGCGGGTGGTGATGTACCGGCGGGATGACGGCCATGAAGAAAAAACAAAATAAACGGGCGGCGATTTATGCGGGCACATTTGACCCGATGACGCTCGGGCATTTGGATTTGATCGAACGGGCGGCGCATATTTTCGACCGCCTGATCGTCGCAGTGGCGGAACATTCGCGGAAAAATCCGCTGTTTTCCATGGAAGAACGGCTGGCCTTGGCGCGCGCGGTGGTCAAGCACCTGCCGAACGTCGAGGTGGATCGTTTTTCCGGCCTGTTGGTGAATTATGCGCGCGCCAAGGGCGTGCACGTGTTGGTGCGCGGTTTGCGCGTGTTTTCTGATTTCGAGTTTGAATTCAAGATGGCGCTGACCAATCGCGCGATGACGCCGGACGTGGAAACGGTCTTTCTGATGACGAAAGAAGATTATAGCTTCTTGAGTTCCAGCACGGTGCGCGAAGTGGCGGAATTGGGCGGACATACCGAGCAGTTTGTGCCGGCAGTGGTCCATACCGCGCTAAAGCGGAAACTGGGCGCGGCGGCAGTTCAGACGGCGGAGCGCAAGCGGCGGAGCCAGCAGTTGGCGGTGGATGAGTGAGGGGCAAAAAAGAACCGTAGAATACCGAACAAGGAAGTTCGAATGTCGAAAGACAGAAATTTTGATTTGGAAGAACGGTTGATTACTTTTGCGGTGCGCATTCTACGCGTAACAGATGCCCTGCCGCGTACCGTGACCGGAAATCACGTACGCGGGCAATTGGTCCGGAGCGGAACATCACCGGCCCCCAATCATGGCGAAGCGCAGAGCGCCGAATTGCGGATGGACTTTGTACATAAAGTTAAAATTGTGCTTAAAGAGTTGCGTGAAACGAAGGTTTGGCTGCTTATTATTGCTCGCGCTGGACTCATCAAGCCGGAAACGAAACTTGATCCGGTGATTAGAGAGACTGACGAATTGATTTCCATATTTGTTAAGAGTGTACAAACGGCTGCGAAAGTTCAGAGGTGACTTCGCCGTTCATCATTCCTTTGTTCGATATTCTGCGGTTCAGTTTTATGAAGATCGAAATTCCCAAACTCGCGCCAGAGGGCGAGCAATTTACCGGCGCTGAGCCGGCAGCATTACTGCAGCTGGATGTGCCGGAGCAAATCCGGGCGGAAGGGCCGATTCAATATGATTTTTTCGCCCAACTCCTCGGCCACGAGTTGGTTGTACGAGGGAGTTTATCCGCAGATTTGGCAGTGACTTGCGGACGTTGCGCGGAAATGTTCTCGACAAACATGGCGATTTCGGATTTCCTACGCACCTTTGATTTGTCCGGCGGGCAAGAAATCGTTGACCTGACGGACGACATCCGGGAGGAGGTGCTGTTGCACCTGCCGCACTACCCGGTGTGCAAGCCGGACTGCCAGGGGTTATGCCCGCAGTGCGGTTGCAACCTCAACCAAGGCGCGTGTGACTGTAAGGCGCAGGCGGCGGATCTACGCTGGTCCGGCTTGGATGGGCTAAAGTTGAAGTGATCGGAAGCTTGTTGAAAGGAGCGCGTCATGGCGGTTCCCAAAAGGAAAAAATCGAAAAGTCGTATCCGGATGCGTAAGGCGCATCTGAAGCAACCCATGCCGGCGGCCAAGCCGTGTCCGAAGTGTGGCGAGCCGCACTTGGCGCACCGTGTCTGCCCCGCTTGCGGCAGCTATAACGGACGGCAAGTGCTGATCAAAGCGTCGGACGAAGATTAATTTCGGCCATGCGTATCGCCGTTGACGCCATGGGCGGAGACTACGCTCCGCTGGAGATTGTGGCTGGCACGATCGAAGCCGCGCGGACCTTGCCGAACATCAGCAAGCTGTTCCTCGTCGGCGACGAGTCCGCCATTCGGAAAGAATTCGCCAAATACGGCGAAATCTCCGCCAAGATTGAGGTGCGCCACTGCACCGAGGTCATCGGTATGGAAGAGTCGCCCGCCAACGCGGTGCGGCGCAAGAAGGATTCTTCGATCAGCCGGGCCTTGGATCTCGTCAAGCACGGCGAGGCCGATGCCGTTTTTTCCGCCGGCAACACCGGGGCGGCGGTCGCGGCCACAACGCTCAAACTGCGTACGCTCGAAGGCGTCGAACGCCCGGCCATCGCCACCGTGATTCCCTCGCCGACCAAGCCTTTCATCCTGATTGACGCGGGCGCGAATCCGGATTGCTCACCGCGGCGGTTGGCACAGTTTGCGGTGATGGGCAGCGTCTACGCGCGCGAAATCGTCGGCGTGGCCGAGCCAAAGATCGGCCTGCTCAGCGTCGGCACAGAAGATTCAAAGGGTAGTGGTTTCACGAAAGAAGCGTTCCAAATCCTGGAAAAGTCGCATCTGAATTTCGCCGGTAACGTCGAAGGTCACGACTTGTTCGAGGGCAAGGTGGATGTGATCGTTTGCGACGGCTTTGTCGGCAACGTTGTGCTTAAGAGCATTGAGTCGGTGGCCCACGCGATGAAAGTCTGGCTCAAGGAAGAATTTACCCGCACCCCCATTCGCATTTTAGGCGCCATGTTGCTCAGGAACGCCATCGGCGCCATCAAGAAAAAATCCGACCCCAGCACCTACGGCGGCGCGCCTTTGCTCGGCGCGAACGGCGTGTGCATCATCGGCCATGGCGTTTCCAACGCCCGCGCAGTTTGCAACGGCATCCGCGTCGCCGGCGAGTGGGTCAGTCATCGCCTCAACGAACAAATCGTCGAGGGCTGCAAGAAGCTGGAGTCCATCACGGCATGAGTACTACCGCGCTGCGTACGGTGTCCATTCTTGGCACCGGTTCCTATATCCCCGAAAAGGTCATCACCAACGCTGATTTGGCGAAGATCGTGGACACCAACGACGAGTGGATTGTCTCGCGTACGGGTATGAAGGAGCGCCATCAGGCGCGGCCCGACGAGGCCGCCTCCGATATGGGCGCCGCCGCCGCGCGCCAGGCGATGGAATCCGCTGGCGTCACCGCCGATCAGATTGGCATGATCGTCTGCGCGAGCATCACGCCCGATATGCCGTTTCCCAGCACCGCCTGCTACGTGCAACGGCTGATCGGCGCGCACAACGCTTTCTGCCTCGACATCACGGCCGCGTGCTCCGGCTTTATCTACGCACTGGAGCTGGCCAAAAATGCGATCTGTGCCGGTCAGGTGGATACCGCGCTGATCATCGGCACCGAAAAATTGACCAGCGTCGTGGACTGGCAGGATCGCCAGACCTGCGTGCTCTTTGGCGATGCTGCCGGGGCGGCCATCGTGGGCGCGCGCGGCGCGCCGCACGGCATCCGTGCCACGGCGCTCGGCTCCGATGGCCGTCTGGCCGAGTTGCTCATGTTGCCCGGCGGCGGCAGCCGGAATCCGACTTCGCCGGAGACCATTGAAAAACGCCTGCACTATATGAAAATGAGCGGCCGTGATGTCTTCAAACACGCCGTCACGCGCATGATCGAGGCCTGTCAGAAAGCGATTGCCAAAGCCGGGCTGACGATTGACGACATCGCGTTGATCATTCCGCACCAAGCCAACCTGCGGATCATCGAAGCCATCGGCCACCGCCTCGGTGCGCCGGCGGAAAAATATTTCATCAATATCGAAAAGTACGGCAACATTTCCGCCGCTTCGATCCCCGTCGCGCTCGACGAAGCGGTGCGGTCAGACCGCATCAAGCAGGGCGACAAGATTGTGCTGGTCGCCTTCGGCGGCGGCTTCACGTGGGGGGCCGCCGTGGTGGAGTGGGATAAAAACTAAGTTTTCCTAACTTTGGAAAACCCGCCCTTTTTTCCCAAGGCTTGGAAGTTATCCGCTCCATGACTGCTCTTTACCTGAAAAACGGTAAAAATAAACGTTGAAGAATTTCAGGCGGCATGCTTCGCTGGTGTGTATTTAAGAGCGAGGTAATCTATGCTGAAGGCGCACATCAAACTCATCTGCCTATGGGCCGGCGTGGTGTGGACGATGGCCGTGGCGCACGCCCAAGCGCCGGCGTGGTGGACGAACCGGAACGTGCTGAACACCAACGCCGCGCCCAACGACTTCGCGCCGGTGAATCAAGGCCAGGTCAAATGGCTGGCGACGCGGGCGGCGGCGGAACTGGACGAAGACCTGCAACACATCGGTGGGGCGGGTTCTAATATCGCAGCCTTGGTCAGCCGCTTCTCGCCAACAAACAACTATCTGCCGGTCAACCTCGGCCAACTCAAGAACACCGCCAAGCCGTTCTATGACCGCCTCTGGGAACTGGCCTTGACCAACTGCTATCCGCTCGGCTCCGGTCAACCCTATCCGTGGAGCAACTCGACCAACCGGCCCAACGACTACGCCCTCTGCAACATCG